>CAVBGJ010000013.1:0-51274 GCA_963595065.1 Christensenellaceae bacterium Phil1
GCTAATTCGTAATCTCGACTACAAATTAGCAATCGTATTTTGTAATTCCTACAAATTACGGATTGCGAATTACGAACTATGGGTAATTACGGTAATTACGAATTACAAACTATCTTGCTTGCCCGCCGTTTTCATCCCATGCTGGACAAGCCGATGAAGATAGCTCTGCCGATGCCCCAAAACGCCACGAAGAGCGCGGCGAACGCCAGCAAGCCCGCGAACACGCCGATAGCCAGCGCCTAGGCGAACGCGAACAATTCGCCTAGGCGTTCGAGGAATGCGTAAAGCTTCTCGTCCATTCGTTCCTCCTTCTTTCGCGCCGAAAGCTCACCACCGCCGAGATGCCCTCGCACAGACACAAACCCAATAGCAGCACCTACGACTCGTTTATGACGACAATGAGTTCTGGTAGCGGTATTACTCGTGCGAACATCAAGAGCGGCACCAGTACCGCCGTGTCCAATGTCGTGACGAACGCTAACTCAATGCAGCGACACGAGGAGACAGGCAGCGCTGGCGGCGGCGAAGCCCACAACAATATGCCCCCGTACCTCGCGGTGAATTACATCATCTACGCGGGTACGTCTGCATAGATGATGTAGTTGACGGACAGATAGGGCGGCATGTTGTTGTGTGCGTTGCTAGAGCCGTTGCTGTTGACGGTGATGCTGTGCGAGTGGCTGGCGTTGACGGTGCGGGTGACTGCGCCGAATTTAGAGCCAGAGCTAGCCGTTCTGTCCATTGCGTTGCTGCCAGACGAGACGATGCCCGAAGAGCCGCCGCCCCAAGACAAATCTCGGAAGGTACCCGATAGCGACTTCCATTCGGAGCTTGCCGAATGGCTGTGCGAGGGCATCTCGGCGGTGGTGAGGGTGTGAGTTTCCTCGCCGCCCGTATGTCCCAGCCCGTAGCTGCCCGACTTGTAGCCCAGCGCAAAACGCCCGCTGAAATTAGGCACGTTGAAGGTCGTGCTGCCGTCTCCCTCGCCGTATGCCGTGCCAATCACATTGAAGAGCGCGGAATAGGTCGTGCGGCTTACCGCGCTGCCATCGCACAGCAGCCAGCCGCTAGGAGCCGTCGCGCCGCCGTACATCTGGATGGAGCCGATCACAGCTCTGGAAGTAGTAGAGCTTCCAGAGCTGTAATTAGCTACATAAGTTTTCATCTTCGCCCATAGTGCATCGACACCGTTAGAGTCCAAATAAGCTCGCATTTATCTGCCTATTCTTTAAGAAAGCGCATCAATATAAGTCGTAGGAATAGAGGTCAAGTTTGCCTGCACGACGGAGAAGTCTGTCGTAGCAGAGTTAGTTCCCTTTGTATTAATACAGAAAATCATATCGCCAACTTCGATACTATCAGAACCAAGAGTGAATGCAGCATTAGCTACCCAGTATTGACCCTTCTTATAGGAGGTATTGGCGATAGTAGTGTAATCCTTAGTGGTTCCTTGGAATGAGCTAGCGCTTGTCAGGGCGGTATTGATAGCGTTCTGAACGAAAGCTGTAGTAGCGCAAAGAGTGGAATTATCGCCAGCAGCAGGAGTATTTACCTTGACGGTCGTAAAGGTTTGATCCGGGAGGAGGTCATAGAGTGAGTAAGTGTCTGACACCCCACTGCTTTGTGCAAATTGTTCAGAATTAAATCCAATCGCGCCCGAAAGGTCAGCTATTCCATACGTGTCAAAATTCTCTTGGGTTAGAAGGATTCTCCATTGCCAAATGTCGGTCGTTGCATAGCTCTTGCCTGAGTTGGTGTGAGTTCCTGGCGCCGTATATACTTCGTGGTAAAAATTTTTGAAGACGTTCGCCAAAACTTTATTCTGAACAGCATTTGTAGAAGAGGTGCTAAAAGCGTCATCAATACCCAAGCTATCAAGCTTGGTCTTATCTTCGGCAGACATAAGACCAGCCGCTGTCTCAGTTGCTCCAAGGATGTCAAGATATTCCGTAGAGGCGTCACCGAACGTGAATGCGATTGATCCTTTTTCGGCCGATGAACCCCATGCGAAATCTACAAGGTCTCGTTTTTTAAGCTTGTTCCATAATGCAGTTACGCCTGCTTCATTTAAGTATGCCATTAGTTTCCTTTCTAAACCAGGCTGTTAATGTAGTCGAGTGGGATGGTGGCTACAGTTGGTACCTTTGCATCCAGCTCAATAAATAAATCCGTTTGATTATCTATATCTCCGGTTATATTACCCCATAACAATTCAGGAGTGACGCCATTTTTGCCGTCGGCTCCGTCTTTGCCATCTCTTCCGTCTACTCCGTCTTTGCCGTCTGCTCCGTTCTTACCGTCAGCTCCATCTTTGAGTGTGACGGTGTAGAAGCTGGAATCGTAATTCGTTACAGCGAACGTGGCTACGCCGTTCGCTTTGTCTGCCGTGATCTTGGGGAGCTTTGTCGTATCGACGTTATTAATATAAGTGTTGCCGCCCGACGCGGTAGGTGTCGTACTAGCAGACAGTAGGTTCTTAAAGTTATAATTTGCCTTGTCAATGCGAGACTCTAGCGTGTCTTGTACGGTGATGTCTTGAATGTTCACAGTCGCCATTCGGCACCCCCTTTCGAACGACCGATACATATTGGTAATTTTACCAACAGCATAAATGAAAGGCTCGGTTTACATGGATTTCGATCAACTTAGGAAAGCCATCTCGCGCTCTACGAGGAGCGGTGGATCTACCGGTTCTGCCAACAAATCAAATCAAGTGATCCAGAATTGGACAAACAACCAGTCCTCATCCAATGTAGCCCAGCAACAAGCTCAGCAACAGCAACAAGGCGATACGGTTACTTCTATCGATGCTGCCCTGAAGAGGCTTAATGTCCAGAACGACCGCCAGAATCAAGACCTAAAGAACGTCACAGAGGCGAACGATGTTCAGAGGCTAGCGAAGAGCACTAAAGACCTTGGCGACCAAATCGCCAATATCACTGGCTTCAATGAAGCTTACGCGAAAGCCAAAGAGGATACCACCGTAGGCAATGTTCTCGACGCTGCGGGCAAGTTTGTAACCGGCTTGCCTGGTCAGATGGCCGGCGGTCTCATTGGAGCGCCTGCTAAATTCTATGAAGCTGCCACTGGAGAAAATATCCAGGAGATGCAGCACGATTCTCACACGGGCAAAGATTACATCTCTACTCAGAAACTCGATGCTGAGCAGCGTGCGGCGGTCGGTGGAGACGCGGTTATCGATGTGGTCGGTATTCCTTTCGGTGGTTCGGGCAAGCTCGTTGGTTCGCTCGGAAGGACTGTCGCCGACGCTGCCGGTAAGGATATAACCAAGGGTGCAGGCAAGCTTGCCGTTAATGTAGCTAAGGGTGCAGCAGAAGAAGCTGGTGAAGAGTTCACTCAGGCATGGCTCGAAAATGTTCGAGGCACTGAGAATGAGCATGGCGTGGCAAACACTATCAAGAACTCCGACAAGATCATGGGTGAAGCTCTTGAGAACGCTGCTCTTGGCGCCGCAGGCGGCGGCATCATGGCTGCCGGCGGTCACGCCATCGACGCCCTTCGCGCTAATCGAGATAGCAATTCTAACTACAGCAAAGCTAAATCTTCTGCTAGCATCGGCAACTCTGCGCCCGTCACACCTCGCCATGATTACCATGAGCAGGGAACAACGGACACAACCGGACATCTAACGCAGACCGCTCAGCAAGCTATTAAGGAGCAGGCAGAACGCGGCGGCACCACAGATCATATCCCCGGCGTGCAAAGCGCAACGAATCTTGCTGTTGTCGAAGATAACAGCAAGGGGCAGAACGATTTCGGTATGGGCTTCGATGATCTAGTCTCAGCCATGAACAACGAAATCGAGCACAAGTATTGGAAGGACGATTCTGCGAAAACGTCTGCCGAGGTATACACGGAAGCTCTTGGCGGGCGTGATGAGATTGAGAACGCTATTAAGCTTTGGGACTCTCATCAGCCGAGCGACGCTACCAAGATTGGCTCCTTCGACAATCTGTTCACTAAGTACTCAGCTAGCGCAAATCAGGATGCTCCTCGCCGTGGTAACAGTAATCTTGAGAGTCAGCAGATTGCGAAGAATCAGTACGACAAGGTTCGTATCGACTTTATGAATGCCTATATTAATGGCAGTACAAGCACTGGCATTACGAACCATATGCCTCAGTTCGTTGTTGGAAAGAACCCAGCTAATGAACACCAGGCTCGAACGATGTGGCTCACCTCAATCACCAATGGCACCGGCTATCATATGAACTCCGCCAATCATAAAGCGTTCAATTCCGACACGGATGGTGATCGCCTCTTCGCTACGACGAGGAAAGCCATGCACGGTGACAACCTTGGCGCATACGGATGGCAGAGGTATACGGACGAGACCGAAACCCCCGTTAACATTCTTGATGGCAGCGGCACCGTACACTCCGTCAACGCTCACCTTAAAGACCGACTGGGCATGACTGATCGCGCCAATGCTATCAAGTCTAAAGTTGATAAAGATGGCTCGCTCCCTGAATGGGGCAAAGAGGGCGAAGCAACGAACAATCTCGTCCATGACATTGCCGTTCTCTGCCAGAAGTACAACATCAAAAACAAAAAAAGCATTCGGCGTCTTAAGAATGCGGCACGCACCTTTGCTCGCTTCAACGCATTCAACTCCGACAATTACGGCACCTCCGAAGAGAGCTTGATGTTTAAGCATGACTTCGATAAGCATGGCGAGCTTTGCACCACCGCAGCTCAACTTCAGGCGATAATGATTGAAGAGATCAAGAAGGCAAACCCCGGACTGTTCCAAGATGGTAAGCCGGCTACCAGGGAAGATGCTATTGTTGCCAACGAGACAGCCGCTATCTTGGATCGCGGAGACGACTCCGCTTACATCAATCAGATGATTGACGACAACGACACAGCTATCACCTCTAGTCTCAAAATCATTAGGGATTACATCGATGAAGTAGCTCCTATCGAAGTTGACGGCATTATGGACAAAGAAGAGTTCGGCAGCCACAAAGGTAAGGTTTCTTCTTATCTCGAAGAGGCGTTCGGCAAGATGGCTAAGCTATTCAGCCTGCACGTCTCCTATGCCAATCCTCATTCCCCTCAGCTGTTCCGAGATTCGCAGAGCTTGCTTTACGAGGTGAAGGGCGCTCTGTCCAAGGGCGGCATTTCGGATGCTCAGTTCTCCAATATCATGGAAGTATATCTAGCTCGTTTGATGCACATCAATCAGCTCACCGAAAGCAATACTGATATTTCCAAGACCATTATGTCGGATGTGGTCTTTGCAAAAATGAAGACGAAGTATCCTAACGGCATCCCTGGCAACAAGAAAGATTTAGACCAGTTCCTATTTGATTTCGCCCTTGCTCACGATGAGGCTATGGGAATGCTTGATGCGGCATACAAGAAAGCAAATACGACTCCTCGCAACTGGGGTACGCCGGAAGAAGGCAAGAGCAAGGACTTCAGCAAGATCGTTCCTAAGCGAATCTTCAAGAACAAGCCTGATGAAGAGACTACTTCTTATGAGTTCCGTGGGGACGAGAAGGAAGCCTTGCTGTCCGCTATTGCTCGAACCTACGGACAGAATGCTCTAGGCAAGGTGTTCAACGATGCCGAGCAATATAGTGACATCACCATCTCCTCTCTAGTTCGCGCACGGATGAGCAATCCTGCGTTTATGGACGGAGAGATGACAAGCAATCCTGTCATCAATAGTTTCATCAACGATTTGCTACGAAACGAAATCGATGCACGCAAGCGTGAATCTCGTACCGTAACCAAAGACATCGAGAGCGTTATCGATGTCCAGCGCAATATCGTTGGACGAATCGACGACCACAAGGGCAACGTGAAAGCCGAGGATGTACCGGCTTTCACCAATCTGCTCGACTTCATTAGCCAACTCCTTGGTGCTAGGAATGCAATATCTCTTGGTATTGTCGATGCTTATACCGCTCTTAGTCAAAAGAATGAAGAGAAGCATAAGTACGTCCAAGCCTTGCTTCGCTCGAAAAGCAAGAGCGAGTTCCTGTCTCGCCTCATGGGTGCTAAGTTGTTTGCGGACTTCGATAAGATTCAGTATCTGCATGATCTTTTAAGCGACAAACAGTACGTTAATGACCGAGACAACATCATGCGATCGATCATCATGGAAGCCGACAAGGTGGGCAATTACAGCCCACTCCATCGAGTCATCGTTAATTATATGTTCCGCTATACCGAGGACTCGGTCCTTCCCAATATTGAGTTCGGCGTGCTCGACATGCTCTACGATCCCGATGTAATCTGGGATGAGAAAATCAATGTCCTAACTACACTCAACTCCGATCCAGCTCGTCGTGCATGGAACCCACGGTTCACAGAGAACAGTGCTAATGATTTGATTATTTCTTGGCTACTCGACGATGAGACTTCAAATTCTGCACTGTCGAAGAAATCTACCAGGCTTGCCGATGCAAGTAAGTTTGGCGAGCAGGCTCTAGAGCTGGACAATGCTAAGCTAAAAGAGCAATGGAATCAGGTTCGCAAGGAATACTTCGACACCGGAAAAGCCAACCTTCACGAAGTTGTTAGGCATCTTGCCGATGCGATGCGCCATCGCGTCCCCTACGACGTTATCTCCGGTTTGGTAATGGAGAACACTAAGCCGAGTAATCTACCCGGCGAGAAGGGAACAGACGCACCCTATTCTGCGGCTACAGCAGATGCTATGAACCTAGAGACCAATGGTGCAATCACTAATAATATGTCCATGCTCACCAACGGTCTGCTCGGAAACATCACTGAAGATCAGTTCAACGACAATGGGTATTTCCTGCTCAATCTCTTGATTGACGATGATGCTCATTACGATATTGACATGCGTGACGGCAGCTTGGTTGAAGGTGTTTCCAAGGAGTCTTTGTTCCGCGAATGTGGACTTGAATATATTAAGGACGAACCCTTAACTGCTCAGCAGTTGGATGTCATTGTAGAAAAGTACCCTCAGGTATTAACGGCTTTCTGCGAGCAGGTACCTCAGGTATCCCCTATCGGCGATGCTCGTACCAAGTGGGCGCGCAGGTATGGCCTCAAAGACACTATCGAAAAAGCCATCAGGAACCAAACGGACGAGGCCAAGGCTGCGGACACTGCACTCAAAGAAGAGTTCATGTTCTCCTTGTTCTCCGATTCCGAAGGCCGTCGCTTCATCCTTTCGTTGCTTGATTTAAGCGATGCGGCAAACTTGACTCAGGCTAATGTGCTTCGTCAGTTGTACGACATCCGTGATGGACTCTACTCTATGCTGCTTGACTTGCAGAAGGCATATGAAGATTCCATCTCTGATGTCGGTTCGAAGAGCGCTTACGTCAACAAGGTCAATGAGATCCTTAATCATTTTGGCGTTAAAAGCGTTGACGCTTTGCGGCTCTCTCGTTCTATCAAAGACGTATTCGATCAGGCTAATTCTCAATACGAAGCTCAGGGTTCTCTCAGTGTCTCTATTAAGACAAGGCAAGAAGAGCTTATCGTCTCAGGCCTCTTTGACATTAAGAAGCAGCTAGGCGATGTTATCGAGGACATCAAAGCAAGGCTCAATAACCAGCAGAAGAAAGACTTCGATAGGGCTCTTGATAGCGCAGACCTTAAGAACGCCAACAAGAAATCTGAAGAACGATGGAAAGAGCTTGGCGAAAAAGCAGCGAAAGCGGTGCTCGAACGCCAGAACAACACGTTAGCAAACGGTCAGTACATTGCTCTGCTTGCGCTAAAGGAAGCAGCGAAGCGCGGCATACGTATCGACGAGCCAGGGCTAAGCATTTCGAGAGACTTCGAAGAAGCGGTCAAAGTTCAAAAGCAAGAGTTTGAGTCCACAATAGATCAGCTTATTGAAGACGCCAAGCTAACCGACCCAGACGGATTAGCGCCGATACTCGAATTGGTAAAAGACAATTTTCTTACAGGCTTCGACCTAGCAATCGGGGAGCGTAACGACACGGTTCGAGTTTATGAAGCGGTAGAGAAAGACGGTCTTTCTCACTTAACGCTTTCCCAAGAGTTCGTGGACAACCTTATCAAAAGTGGCATACGCCCAGATAGTCTTATGGATATGCTCCCTCATATCCTTCATCAGGAATGGATCGGGGCATTGGCATCAGACCCAAGCGGCGTTAGGAATTCCTTTATCGCCAATGTGATAGAGCATTGTTCTTGGATCCACGACACATGGCATACCGATGAAAAGCCCCCTACGATCGAACAACTCGAAGAACTTGTTGATGCTATCGAAAACAAGACAGCTGATAGCGATGAGGCGTTCGACACATTGGAAGAGCTATTCCGTAACTGGAACCTCCTTAACGGCCGCAACGGTCTAGCGTATGCCTCTATCCCTAATCATTTTGATCCGACCATTAACCCCGATGCCGGTAACACTATGTCTAACGTTATCGACAACCTTTCCGCTATCGGCAAGTTGTTGACCGATGCGGTTGATGGCAGCAATGGTTTGAACGAGCTTCTTCATAAACGCACTGGTCAGAGCCGTACATATGACGATCGTGAGCTATCTCAATGGAAGAAGCTAAAGATTTCCCTCGACGCCAACAGTGTTTATACGGCCTCCAAGGCATCTTTCCAGGCTGGTACGGGCAGCATTCCTAGCGGTGTTGCCGCAGATAATATGCTTAATCGATTCATGCTGCCTGTATATCTGCTTAAAGGGGACACTGTCTGTGGCACTCCTGGCACTGAGAAGATGCTCAGCGAAATCGATCGTGATCAAATGCTCAACGGTCGCCTTTGGTATTCCGAGACAAATGATCCGAAGAATGCGGTACTGCTTAACGACACTCGCTACGAGAAGCTGCTTAAGAAAAATGCAGCCAAGATTTACATCTGGGATGTAGATGAGCACTCACGCTCTTGCACTTGCCCTGGCTGTAAGCTTCAGGCTCCTGCTCCTACCGGGTCCACAGCCCCAAATTATGGGCCACTGAAAGACCTGTTCCGCAGGTTTATCAATGCTTGTGAGCCTAATTGGCTGAAGCTTAAGAAGTCTATGGACAAAGCCAAAGCTCTCGATTACTCGGTCTCCGCACGTAAAGATTTGATTGAAGTCCGAAAGTTCCGACTGCAAGCAACAGCTAACTATAAAGGCAAGGTTAACGGGGATCTGCATACGTTTATCCAGCAGGAGACCGACCCATCCAGCACTACCGGCTATCGCTATAAATATCGCAGCATAATGACGGATATGTTTCTCAATGATGAGAACTATTCCGGCCTAGAGTTTGGTGCGACTGAAGCTAACCTGCTTACGAACTTCCTCACCAATTATGTAAATATCGAAATCGGTGACAAAGTTGTTGCCGTTGTTACCCTGGATCAGCTCAAAGCATGGGATTCCGAGATTCAGAATAGCAACGGTCAGCGTACCTTTATTGACATCCTTGGAGACAATAAGATTGCTGACCCGAACAAAGTAAAGGGCATGTCCATCAGCCTGTCTTTCAAGCCTGTTTCTGTGCATTCGATGATGCAGATTGCTGCGCAGCACTCTCTAGAGCAGGCTGCAAAGCTTGACCTCCTGGGCAAAGACCAGCCAACCCAAGAGCAATACTCCCAGTGGGTGCAGGAGGCCTGGGCGCTGGAGAATGGCGCAAAGTTCAAAACATCATCCTTCGGTGACCTAATGAGCGGATACGGCACTCGCACCAAATATTTGGGCGCTCAGCGTAAATTTGGATGGAGTGTTTCTCCGACCCAAGCAGTACGAGAGATTCTGAGCGACGGTACAAATTATCGTCGCACCCCCTACAATTCTGATTACTACGAAGTTGAAACGATTAACGAGCAGAACAATAAGAACGATCGTTGGGGTGGCGCTCGCAAGGCGGCACGAAGGCTCTTCAATTTTATAAATACAAGCGGTCAGCTTTCTTCTGCAACTGGCGACATCTCTCTTGGCTACGTGTTTACGAGGGGCCGAGGGAGGCAGGTCGATACCTTCGAGCCTACTCCTAACGGAATCCCTAACGTCCTCGAAATCAATGGAGGCTGGGAAGTCCATCCTGGGGAGAGCATTAAGCCCAAGGTGCTTGGCGACGATAGCGTTCTGAACGTCTGTGCAGACAAATCTCTAACAGGGTCTAGTATCAAATGGCTCCTCGACATGCAGAGCCGAAAGGGCTACGACAAGCGCTTCCTTGTAATGCCGAAGGCTTGGTACGATGAATATGTTAGCGAGCATCAAGGAGAGGTTCTTCCTCAGACTAGCGACACGATAAAGTATCGTGGCTACGATATGGTTGTGCTTGCTCCACGCAGTTCTTACAACGACTACATTCGCTCGCTCAACGGACATGTTCCTGTTGGCCAGGCAGACCAAACTAATATTGCCCGCATGTTTGTGGTCGATGAGGCTGATGTTCCCGATGGGGGCATAATGCTCTTCGAGGATGCGTCTGTTGGAGAGCTAACCTTGTCTCATTCCGGCACCCGAAAGATTCCGGTTGATGAATGGAATAACGGCCCCAACGGTCAGACATCCGTTCGTCTCCTTTCTAAGAGCGAAGTAAGCAAGCTATCTAAGAAGCTTCTTTCAAAGAAAGCTGGCCTGCTTGAAACGATGGGATTCGATCTGCGTATTGCTGAAAAGCAGTTCGGCATATCGAAAAGGCTTCAAGCTGAAGCCATCGCTACTATGGCTAGGAACCTTACAAGTCAGAGCTATCAGAAAGACAGCGACCATATAACCGGTGTTATGTCTAAGGGTGATTGTGTTGGCATCCTAGAGACTAAAGATATTAATGGACGCAAGCGTTATCAGCCTATCTTTGTGGATGGCTCTTTGCCCGAAATGACAAACGTTATGAACGTTAGGCTCTCTGACGACTGCAAGAACGTTGAAATCGTATGGAACTACAAGCGTTCTTTGGCTGATGCAATCAAGAGCGGATATGCTCAAAAGGTATATACACATCCTGCTTTTAAGGCTGAAGTCACTATTGCCCCTTCCGACATCAAGGATAGTTATGGTTGCGTTGGCAGCAATTGGGTTGATGGTGTCATCTCGCATGAGGCTTTCGACTCTCGCGCCAAGGAAAAGGATCCAGAGATCTTTGCTCGCAACATGTATTACAACTGGCTCAAAGAGGATCATGGCAGCGTGTTCGTCCGATTCGATGATGGCGGCAATTACAGCTGGAATATTGATCTGTCCGTAGACCTGATAGATGCTGACGGCAAGCCTACTGAGCTTCTTAAGAAACTGCTTAGTGGCAATGATGAAGCTTGGGGTCGAGTTGCTAGGGGCGAGATTAAGCTTCTTAACGAGAGCGCCGGCAAATGGGCAAGCCACGCCAACTGGGCTATCCGTGGATTGGTCAATGATTGCCTCTACAACGGCACCAAGATTAACCCGATGATGGTGTTGTCGGATACAACAATCGCCGTTGAAAGCAATAGTCCTGTTCGAGGTATGCAATGGAATGCAGACTTCGGTACACGCATCACAGACATGTTCTATTTTGGTGGACTGACGGATGTTCAGCTCGCGTTCTTCCATGCGCTTAACCCCAAGATGTGTGCAAGTTCCCTTGTGGAAGAACAAGCCGCTGTGGCAGATACGGCCAATGGTAAGACTCCTGGTTTTAAATACACACACGATAACAAGATGCTTGTGCGCGACCGATCCAAGAAACAGAAGCATAAGACTCTGTATTGGTGCAGCTATATCACCGACCATATTCGAACAGGCCAAGAGAATACTGAGGTCTTAGGTACCGGCACCGAAGGAAACATTGGCTCTCAGCAACAACTTAAGTACGCCGCCGATGGCTTCCATCTCACGGATGATTTGGTTCAATACAATATGCTCTTCTCTAACGCTATGGGGCAGGGTAATCCTGAACATGTGCTCTCCCATCAGAGGTATCACTCTCGTACCAATATGGTCGCCAAGGCCGTCAGAGGCCCTAAGAACAGGCGAGATGTCGAGATCGTCAGCAACAAGTTCAAGACCATGGACGAACAAATGCCTTCATGGTCTTACGCTAAGGGCAAGCACAGCGAAGCCCTGAACGAGATCGGTCGCTCCTTTGCTCAGTCTCCCGCCAATATCGTAGATGGTGATGGCAATAAGATTAACTACGTTGATGACCCAGAGATTTCCGTTGCTGTTAAGAACTTCAGTAAGAAGTTAACCGGCTCCGAAACGGGCATTAACGCCTTTGAAGCTGTCAACTGGTTCTATAAGTTCTATATCGGATACACCTCTTCAGGTCGTGCCGACATTGATTTCTATAAGTCCGACCTGCTTGACGGGCTTAAGACCATGACGAGCAATCTCGATGACGGCGAGTTCCTGCCTATCAAGGGTGGCATTAGTAAGACGTTTATGAACGTCAAGCTTGGCGACCGTGTTGCAATGCCTATCCTCCCCCGATTCTTGACCGAGCGCATTTTCAGGATGAATCCCCAGATTAGGCAGACTAAATACAAGACCGCGCGTGCATGGCAGCAAGCACAGCTAGAAGAATACATGGCTAGTCGAGACGAAATTCTCGCTATAACCGACACGGCAAAGCGCACCAATCTATCCAAGTTCGCCGAGTGGATAGGGCTTAGCACCGGCCTCGACACGCAGATGCACGCCTTTGGCGACACCTATGTTGCGCAGGAATACAACGAGCTAAACCAACAGCTGCTCGAAGCTCTCAACTACATATCCCCTGTTAATCCAGAAACAAGCAAGAGGATAGTTGAAGCAACTAAACAGCGAGTCGAAGATAGCCGTGCGGTTCGTCGCTCTGGGCATGTGTCTCAGCATTTAGATGCTGACGGCAACCCTACGGTAGCTGTAGAAGAGGGCGTTACCAAGGAATCCGCTTACAAGTTCGTTCGTGGCTTATCGGCAATTAATAAGTTTATGCGTCTGCTCAACCCGCTCATCACCGCAGGTGCGCTCGCCGAGCGAGGAACTTATACAACGATGACCAAGTTCGCTCTGTTTGCTAGCAACAAGCTTGGCATTGGACCATACCGCACTGATGCCGACTTTGATTTCGCTGGTCGATTCGAGCTTACGAAAGAAATCTCGAAAGACAAGAACAGCCTCGCTCTCTTTGCTGCTATTCGTGAAAACGAAGTTAACGGTGACTTCTCGTGGAACTATGAGGAGTTCTCAAACATCGAGCAGTTCATGGGCGCACTGAAAAAGATCGAGAAGAATAAATCGAAGATTGAGCGCTGGCAACGTAAGCTTACCGATATTATGTCGGGCAAGGGCGTGTTTGCTAAGGGTCAGATCGAGAACTTCTGGAACTTCTTCTGTAGCTACGGCATGGAACATGCAGCTCGCGGCGAGGAGGAGTGGGTAAACCTCTTCGCTAAAACGGAAGCAGGCGGGAAATCCATCTTCCAAAGCGAGCTTGAAAGTGGTGGAGCAGCCCGCCTGATGGCTCGTGTGCTCTCCCCGCAATCCCCTTATCGTGGCGTAGCTATCGTTGCGTTGAATCATTCCAAGCGTTGCGACATGGCTCAGCGTTCCGCAGTCGGCATGATTTACTCTGAGCTGGTCAAAGACAAGCCACTGGCTGAGCTTGTTATCACATCGGGATTCTGCCCGTTCGTTAACTACACGATCAACACTACCGAGCGAGTCCTTAACTTCATCGCTCCCATGTCCACGCTTCGCTATGTGTTCATTAACTTGATCTCTAAATACAATGGTAAGGTGCCTGGTCGTGACATCACCTGGAATCAGTTGCATCTAGAAGATGCTCAACTCACCGATTCGCTACGTGAAGCGCTCGCGCTCGATGCAGCGAAGATGGGTAGCGCAGCACTAGCAGCTTTGCTCATCTCTCTCAGCGGAGCAGTCGAGCCTCCCGAGGATGACGACAAATGGCAGAACACCGAGGAATGGACTATCTTCGGATTGCGCATCCAGGAGAATTGGTGGTTATCCGACTTGCTTGGACCCGCTATGGCTATGGTTTGCTTTGCTCGTAGCTGGGAGCTTGGTCAGCCACGCTTCGACATCCTCACGTCGAAGCTCGGTGATTGCCTCTACTCCAATCCTGCGCTTAAAGCTGGTGGACTAGTCGGCGACATCCTTGATCCATGGAGCGCAATGGCTGACGCAGCGGAAACAGATAACGACATTTACGGCAAGACAAAGCAAGGTGATGTCACCTTCGCAGAGATGGTTGGCTCCGATGCCACCGTCTACGCAATGAACTACTTATGTCAGTTCATAACTCCATCGGTATTGAAGGAGATTTATCGAGACAGCCAAACTTATGCTGTCAGCTATAAGAAGGTATACAAGACCGATGAGTACGGTCAGATTGTTTACAACGAAGATGGCACGGCAGCAGTTGAATATACCAACTACCTCGATGCCAAGATTCGCAAGCTCGCTCGCCAGAACCCTGTCTGGGCTTTACTCTGCGACCTTGTGACGGGCAATGGTGGTAGCAGCTCCGGTACCGGCTATCTGGCTTCTGAGATGCCTGAGATCGTTATCTACGACCCTTCGCAGATCGCAAGCTACAAGACGTTCTCGCTCTACAATGAAGACGGCACCGAGAAAGATGACAACGAGAAAGAGGCTGTAGCGCTTGCTGTCATCTCTTTGCTTCAGGGCAACGATCTCGATGAACTGAAGTCTGAAGGATTCGCTGTTCCTTATGACACGCTTAAATACACTGGCGATGTTGTGAAGTCTATTATCAATAAGAACTCCGACGTCTATAAGCAATTTGTAGATGAAGGCGGTATGGACTATTACAAGCAGGGCAATGGTGACTACAACCTAGGCAAAGAGCAGGTCGAAAAGATCAAGGCTGCATACGATAACGATACTCGTTATTGGAAAGACTTCTATTACAACGTGCTCTGGTCTGATGAGATGAAGCAGAGCATCACTAAGTACAAGCAGTACAACACGCTCTATGACACCGACCGCAACGGAAACTACTATGCTACCGGCTATGCACGAGGCATAGCGCCCATACTTATTGCGCAAGGTACCACGACCAATCCTGGTGAAACGACTGGCTGGGGCGGCGATTGGGGTACCGCATCCGCAGTCACGGGCAATACGATGTACGATACCAACGGTAATGCTCTCCGCGCCCTGGAGCCTTATACCGAGATTGTTGAGACCCCTAGCCTCGAAACGAATGGGTATTCGTCTGGTTGGCAGAACTACAATTACTCTGGTTACGGTCGTCGCTATAGCCGAGGTCGCTCCGGTTGGCGCTCCTATGGTGGTGGCAGTAGCCGCTCCTATGCTCGCTCTGGTGGATCTGTTTACAGCAACGCCAAGTCGGCTTACCCGAACAATTTGAGCTATAGAAGTTATAATGCAGGAGACTTGACTAACCTTACGGCTAGCCGAGCTAACATTTATGGATCCAACCTCGACTACCTACGCCCTGGCTTTACCATCAAGGGTAGTCGCCAAGGCTACAAGAGGAATGATTACTAATGGCTAACACCGCGAAGAAAGGGCGGGGGGAATCCTCCGCCCCCTCCTTGGGGAAGAAATGGAATATCAACCCCGATGACATCAAGGACAGGACAGTCGCCAAGAAGTACAACAAGATGTATAACCGCGCCAAGTCCGTTCACGACCAGCGCACATCTGGCTTTGAGGTATTCAGTAAGATCAGCCACATGCAATCGCTTTACACCGATAGCATAAAGCGGCGAAACAAGAACCAATTCTCCGAAGGTTCGACCCAAGCAATCAAGAGGAAGATCCGAGCTGAAACCATTCAGCGTGTCCCTGATGGAGAAATCAAAACTCAGTACGATAAGAACTCCCCTGAACAGGTGCTTATCAACTACATCTTTAGAAACAAGATTCTTCATTCAGAATATGACGGCAGAGATATGATGAAGAACCTCTGGCGAACCTTCGATGCTGCATACGATTACGGTTTCGGCTGTGTTCGCACTGGATTCGAAATGGACAGCGATAACGATTATCGCGTCACTTATTCGCTTATCCAGTGGAGCGACATCGTTCCAGCACCAGACTGTGACTTCATCGAAGAGGCTCCTTGGTATATTGTGCGCGAGTATATCTCCAGGTCAGAGCTGAAGGCATTGCTTGATTGGGATACCAAAGGCGAGCCTATCAAAGACAATACCTATAACGAAGATGTCGTTAAGTACCTCATCGAAACGCACACCACGACTGGTGATGATTATCGATCCATCCCTCTTGCTGACCGCAAACGAGGGGTCACTAAAACAGAATCCGTTGAGATTCGCACGCTTTACAAGCGAGGCTCAAAAGAGTTTGTAACATTCGTTCCGTCGTGTGAAGCAGTTCTGCGAAAGACCAAGAACTACGATCCACGCCTGGATGTTCCGATCCACTTTATGATTCTAGAGCCGGACCCAGACTTCCCTCTGGGCTGTTCGAGCATTATGCCTACGCTGGCTCAGCAACAGTTCGCGGACGCGTTCCAAACCTTGTCGTATGAATCACTGTTGCTTGCCGAGAATCCACCATTGATGGTGTTCGGAAACTTGACCAACTCTAAGATTCGTATGCGCCCTCGTTCCCTTTGGGCTATGGGTACGAACCCGAACAATAAGATTGAGAAGTTTCCCGTTGAGACCACAACGCTCACGCAGTACGGCTCAATCCTCCAAAACATCTCCGGTTCTATGCAGCGCAACATGAACATCACTGATGCAACTGTAGCCTCGGATGCTCATGTTTCTACCTACTCTGGCACCCCACAAGGCGTTGACCAGCAGAAACGTGATAAGTCTATTACTATCAATCAGTTCCAAAAGCGAGTTGAGATATTCTTTAGCGAATGGGCTAATCATGCTATCCGTAGCTATCTTGCTGCCATGAAGGGTGAGCAGGAGTTAACGGTTGACGAAGAAACCCGCCGACGTATCTACGACCTCGAACAGTCTCAGAAACCACAACCAGGCGAAGAGGGCTTTGAACAATGGGAATCTATCATTCACGGAAACAAGATTCTGGTAGATTTCAATGTGTTCGAAAACGATCGTTTTGAGTTTGATGTCCGTGCTGGCTCTCTCATTCAGGGCGAACGCGAGAAAGAGATCGAAGCCGTTCAGCAACTCATTCTCCCCGTTTCGCAGATGATGTCTGGCATCTCTGAAGAGAACAAGGGTCTGTTCGAAGATGTATTGCTACGTCTAATCGCTCGACTCTGTGAGCTGTCTGAGGTAGATGTGTCTCAGCAGACCGCCGACACATTCAACGAAAAGCTTGTCATGGATGCACTCGAAGCAACTATGAATAAAGTTTCCGAACAGCAGCAGCAAATCGAAGGACTCCAAGCGGCTAACGGTATTCAGCCGGGAACGGTGCCTGAAGTGCCACCCGAAGGAATGCCTCCTCAACAAGGAGGACATGAAAGCCGTCCGCCTGTCGATGTCCCAATGCCCGCTAACGGTGAGCAGCCACCGCAAGGCACGCCACCTCAGGGCGAACCCACTCCGTCCATGCCACCTAAGGAAGCAGGAGGAAGCACCGAGCCTCCCGTAACCGAAGGTGCTGGAAGCATACCTCTCCCGCCTCAGCCGCCCAAGGCACAAGGCTAAGAGAGAACAAGTACCCAGATGTAGTATCGTATTGGTATTCCATCTGGGTATTTTGTATAATTAGCTAAACTCGGTGCTACATATTGTTCGTGCTATATAAAAAGGAGAACTCTAATGGCACAGCCTATTGCACCTGAGATTTGGCAGAAGGGTATTTCTGACAACCGACTTCTGCCTTCTCGCTACACTACTGGCCTGTTCGTTGGCAACACTGGCGTTCAGAACATTGCTAACAACCCTCAGGCATGTCGTACCTACGACATCGTTATTTCCGATTACATCACCAACTACGATGACCGCCGCATCAATGGTCTTGCTGGCACCAATGCCGAGGGTCGAGATGGTTGGGGCGCTTCTGCTTACGGTGTGTTCCAGGATGTCCATTTCGACACTCACATCTACAGCATGTCCCGTCATCGCTCGATGGCCATGCGAGTGTTTGATGAGGTTCAGTATTATGGCGACCTCGGCAAGTTCGGTACTGGTACCGAGTCTTATGCAATGTCCGATGGTCAGGCATTGATGAAAACCGCAGAGAAGCTTAATGAAGCTAAGTCTCTGTGGGAGCAGTCCGTTCTCGGCCCTGACATCGACCGCTATACCATCTTCGCAGTTTGCAATGGTCACATGGTTGGTCGCCTTGTTGGCAAGGTCGAGGAAGGCGTTGACTACAACGACCGTATCTTTGACGGTGATCCCGATCATTACGAGTGGATCGCTCAGCCTGGCATGATGCAGGATCAGCCTTTGCAGCCTCGCTTTGCTCCTATCCATTGCATCGATTGGGATGACGAGAATGTTCCTCTGCTCCTTTCCACCATCAAGGTTGCATGGAATAATCTGTTTATCCCTCAAGACAACCGCGTCATTCTTATCGACCCTGCTTACGAGTATCGTCTGCTCATGGCTCTTACCGGCTCCGGCGTCCCTGCTACCGACTCCGCATATGCAGACCTTCAGAATGGTTCGTTCACCCGTCTGATGGGTTGGGACTTCAACTTCGAGATTCCCTCCGAATACTATCCTCAGCTCTATGTCGATGCTAACAACAATGTCGTTCACTCTAAGGACGGCTCCGCAGCATACGATAAGATCATTAACTCTACCGCAGCCGAGGCTGGCAAGTCCAAGCATTATCAGCTCACCAAGCAGCTTATCGATGCTGACCGCATGAATCGCTTTAACTTCGTTCGCACTGTCTGGAACGCAACCGACAAGAAGTTTGAGAACGTTGTTACCAACTATCCTCTCGGTATGCCTTCCGCTGCACCTTATTACGGTGAAGCTAAGGAGCTGTACCGTGGCGACCAGCTGCACACCGTATTCTCCGCTGAGGACATCGATTATCCCTTCACCCAGGAGGGCGCAGGCTACGGTCTGAATCCTGCTGGCACCAAGGATCCTCAGGCAACTGGCCCTGTCGGTACCGTTTCCAAGAAGCAGGTCATTGGTATTGCGCTCTATCGCAAGGCCGCACAGCTCTCGCAGGAATACTCCGAGATGCAGACCGACGAGGGTAAGACTCGCGGTAAGTTCACTGAGATGGTCTTTGACGTCAAGTATGATGCTTGGGTCATCGACAATCTTTCCGCAGGCATTATGCCCATTTTGGAGACCACTGCATCTGAAGCTGATCTCACCTTCGCTATTCCCGTGAAGCAGGTTGCCGCAACTACCACAGCTGGCGATTAAGTACTTAGTACATAGTTGGCTTTAAAAAGGGGGCTACTGATTGCCACATGGCTTTCGGTAGCCCCCTTTTAAACATAAGGAGAATCAATGAGCAATTCACAGCAACAAATTCTTAACGCTGTTCGAGAGCGAGCTGGAGCTAAAGATGCGAAGAAGTCTACGTCTAGCGCTAATGGCAATGCAGACAACAATCGCTCTGCATCTAAAGTCTCTAGCGTTTCCCGCGCTGACGTAGACAAAGCTATTTCCGATGGCAATACCCAGAAGGCCGTGCAGGATCGTCGTGAAGAGAACCAAAATAATTTCCTCGGTTCGATTGGCGGGGCGTTAGGCGAAGCTGCCCGTGGCATTAATGGCGCATACAAAGGCGCAGTAAACGCCGCTGGCTCTGCTCTTGATGGCGCTTTCGACGAGACTCTGGCTAAAGCGCTGGATGCTGTTGGTGTAAAAGATGCAGACAAATGGATGGATGCAGAGGACGCTGGCAACCTTGTCGATGCCGGTGTGCAAATCGGCACGATGTTCTTGCCGGGTGGATTGCCGGCAAAGCTAGCTGCCGGCGCGGCAGCAGCAGCATCTAATGGCGGGGAGTTCGCTAATGCCCTGCAAGGTGTTAACGCTTACGGAGATAAGCTTACAAATGCTCAGCGTCTCGCAGCGGCTGGCTCTGGTCTGCTTGGAACTAGCTTAGCCCTTACTGGCGCTGGCAAGATAGGCGCTGGCGTAGGACGTGATGTGGCAGGCGGCAAGGGCGTTAACGCCTTGCTTGCAGCCAATGAAGGTGCAGCCCAGCGAGCAGGACTAAGCGGCGTACCTGGTGCGGTAGCAGATAAAGCTAAGAACACAATCAATGCAATCGAGGATATTCCAAAGAACATCAAGGCTGCCGTCGGCGACCTTGGTAATTCAGCTAAAGCTGGCAAAGGCCTTAGCGGAGATCAAGCCTCGCGCTTTGCTCAGCTCAATGCAAACGAAGCAGAGCGAATGTCAAAGCTAGCCGGCAAAGGTGAGAGCAAGGGCATTATGCCCGACAACTTAGGTGCTGGCATCCGTGAATTGCGAGGAGTCCAGACCAATGAAGATGTTCTTAAAGCTCTAGCAGATGGCAAGAACCTGGATCTTGAAACCATTGCTCTTGCCCAAGAGCGAGGAATCCTTGATACTGAAGCACTCAATAAGGCGGCTAAAGCTATAAAAAGAAAGCTTCAATCTGGGACTGCTGACATTGATAAGCTTATCGACGCAGGCGTTTCGAAAGATTTCAAGAGCGCCTTCGATGCTGTTAAGAAGGGTGAAGAGGTTACCGGGGATGCCGCAAAGCTCTTAGCAGATAATGGCAAGCAGCTTGGCGATAAGGCTAAGGGAATCAGAGATTTCGGAGCTGGCTATCTTGGCGGTTTGACCAATTCAATACTTGCTTATGCCGGCAATGGTGGCAACTTCAATGACCTTGACTTGGGGCAGCTAGCAGGACAGCAAACGCTTATCAGCGCCCTTAACCGAGGTGGAGCAGGAGCAGGCTCTCGTGCTGCCATGAAGGGTCTCAACCGCGTATTGCCGAACAATAACTACAGCTTCGCTCAGAATGCTGGCATTACTAATCCTTATGCTTCTCGCCTCGCAGCGCTCAAGTCTGCTCAGCTTGGCTCCAATATGACCAAGGATGAATACGGTTCCGATGTTCTTCTTGGTGCGGACTTGCTGCCTGAGAACAATGATGAGCGAGATTACTAGGAGGAGCAGCGATGGATTTCCTTTCCGCTCTATTCAACGCCGTAAGCAACTCTAGCGGTTCTGGCGGCGGCGCATTCAAGGACAACGCTAAAAGCAATGCCAAAGCTAAAGCGAAGGTTCAGAAAGCTCAAAGCAAGCAGACGAACAACGCAGCCAAAGCTTCAAGTGCTAGCACTTCGCATCGTGCCGCCACTAGTCCATCAAGCACTGCTAGTACTAGAAGCACCGTTAACTCATCGTTAGGCTCTTCGCAGTCCAGCAAGCCAAGCTACACAGAAGATCTTTACGCTCCTGGCATGAACCAGCCTAGTGAGAACAATGCTGTTGGCGATGCTCTCGATCGTCTTTCGTCTCTAGTCACTCAGCCTCGCAAGGCTTATGCAACTGAGAACGAAACAGAAAAGGATAAATCCGAATCTAAGACTGACGAGCAGAAAACTAATCAGACCACGAATGCGACCGAGCAGCAGGCCGCTGATACAGGCTCTTCGCAGTCTAAGCAGGACCAGTCTGTCATAGATGAATCTGCTAAGAAAGGTTATTCGACTCTGAGCTGGGAAGACAACATGACTGAATGGCTTAACTCCAAAGAGGGTCAAGCTTATCAGGAGCGTCTAAGCCCAGAGATGCGTAAGCAGATTGACGATAAGGGTGCATGGAGCATTGCTCAGACGGCTCAAGTCTACGACTCAGACCATCCTGATTACTCCATGAATGCGAACGACTTCTACAATCAGGCGCACTTCACGGATTCTTCTGGTCAGAATTCTGTTAAAGACTGGATCGATACATATAAAGACTACGATGGAAAAGGTACGTCTCTTGATGCTGATGGCGATGGAGACATTAGCAAATCAGAGATGGAGACTTGGTACAACTGGTCTCGCCAAAACAACTCAGGCGATCCAACCACATGGTACAACGACACATGGGGAACGGGCGCGGACGAAACTTGGAACCAGGCTTACCAGAATGGTGAGTCGGCATTGACCGCCAACCTCTACGCACAGACGCTGGCAAACCAGGGTCAAGACGATTGGGGCGTACAAGCCAACGATGATGGTACAGTCACGTTCGGTTCCGCCAACTCTGGCGCTCAGCTAACGGTAGATCAGAATCAAGCTGAAGCCCTCAATAGGCTTGTTACCAGCGATAACTACAATGATTTTATGTCGGACTCCCCCGAGACAATCATGTCAGGCAAGGGGTATTGGACAGATGCTTTCCGCGATTACAACAATCTTGCTAGCGCAGAGAACGCAGCTAATGCCTTGTACTCTCAAGACTCAGACGGAAAGTATTCCGATGCTAGCAACTTGATTAATAGCTTCTCTGATGAAGAGAAGGCAAACATGATAAACGCTCTCGGCGGAACCGCCTACGGAGTTACCAGCTCGGCTGATGGCGCAAACCTGGCACAGGCTGGAGCAAACAATTCCGATGGAGACTTCCTTCAAAATGCAGCTAGCTTCCTCAATGATGTGTTCTCGCAGAATCTAGGTACCGGCCATGATGCCGGGTATGACCCTAACACTGGCACCTATTCATACGTAGGGCAAGCCGATACGTCAGACGACCGTAGGCGCATTAGCGGCTATGATTATGACGATGACAAATACAGCAACGCTATCGCAAACCTGTTGGCCTCGGAGGCTCTATCCAATGAAGAAGCCTATTACTTGATGGGCAAGGATGGGCCAACTTACAAGGATGCAGAAGGCGTTCTCTATACTCGATAGGAGGTAACGATGGCAATAAGCGCATACTCTGGCGGGACTAAAAGCAGTTCCGGCTCTAGCTCTAGCTCTAGCTCTAGCTCTAGTTCCAGCTCTAGCTCTGGCGGCTACAGCTCTGGAGGAAGCTCTGGAGGAAGCTCTGGAGGCGGTTCTAGTAAGAGCAAGGTCTATAGCAAGACAACTACCACAACCAATCAAACGGCCAAATATGGAGCCGACAAGATTGCTCAGGCCAATTCCCAGGCAGCCAATAGGATGGGCGTTGACCAGCTTAAGCGTGATGCTGATGAGTCTTATAACCAGCTTCAGGAACAGCTAAAGGTACAAAACGACATCAGTCAAGCTAATCAGGTAAACGCATATCGAGACGCTAATAACGATTGGCAAACCAGTCAAAGCAAAGATATGCAAATGCTTTCCAATCTGCGCAACAGTTCGGCTGGATATGGCTCAATGGGCAATTCGCTGAGCTACCTCTACAATCTTGTTGAGAACAATCAGGACACCGAAATCCTCGGAACGCTGAATCAGAACATCAACAATCAGCTTGCAGAGGATTACGAGACGAACAACAAGAACATCATGTCCTACAATCAAGCGATTCAAAAGGACTACGATTCCGCCGTCAGCTATGCTGGCACGTTCCTTGACGAGTTCAACAACAATGCAGGTTACAAAACTAAGACGACTGGCAAGGATGTCGCCAAGCAGACAACCACATCGAAGACTAAAGGCAACAACACCAAAAGCTACACAACGAACAAGACAACATCGACGAGCAATAGCACGACAACCCACAACAAAAGCAAGTTCATTAACTACAATAACAACAGCGTTAATGAAGATGCGTTGTTCAAAGCTCTTGGTTTTAGTAAGTCTACCTGGGAAAACAAGAAGCAGGACTATATCACCAATCTGTCTTATCTGGGCAATACCCGTAGCGCATCCGACACAGCTGCTTCATCCCATTCCTACGACAACCGTTCCGGCAAAACTAATCTCTGGTAAGGAGACATTATGCATAGGTTCCAAGATTCGCTAGCAGGCTGCGGCAAGATGCCCGGCCTCAGCATTAACATCGATCTCGACCTCCCTCAGCTTGCCAGCGAGTCTGGTTCCAGCACCTCGCTTCGCTCACCGCAGGCACCTATCACCAACGCGCAGGGAGAATCTAATTACTTTGAGAACCCTAAGCGTGAGCCGTGCAGCTTGACGGAGAACACCGGTGAGTATCTTCCCACACTTGAATGCATTGAAATAGAAGATGCTCCTGTTTGCGATATGTATTCACTCCCCGTCCCAGGGGAATTAAGGGATGGCGAGAACTCTCTTATGGGTTCCGCCTGTAAACAGATAATGGATCTCATCGGTAAGTGCGATAAGACCAAAGAAAAGAAAGACCCCCACACCACCGCCACCGCACATCAAGGCGAGTCTGATAAGGGTTCTTTCCCTGCTAAGCAGGATAAGCACGATGACGATAAGAAGAACGAGGATAAGGAGAAAGACAATGAGTAAAGGTCTTACTCCCCAAGAGTTCGTTCGTCAGGTTTACTATTGCCAAGAACGCGTCCTCCTTGATTTCTATCCATTTGACGATAAATTCCGTGAAGTCCTTTACGAAGCCAACATGGCTATCGAAGAGCTTCAGGGCTATGAGGACTGGACTTGGCTACGCGAATCTAAATGCTATGGGCTTCTAAAAGATATTGCCAACGGCAGCAAAGCTCCTGTTCAGTTCGATTTAGGCGAAGATGTTTACAAGCCGTCCACCTTGTATGGTGACGGCATCCGCCTTTATTATCACCGCCCTCTTCCCAAGCGTGTTAAGCCAAA
This sequence comes from Christensenellaceae bacterium Phil1, assembly GCA_963595065.1. Lineage (GTDB taxonomy): Bacteria > Actinomycetota > Coriobacteriia > Coriobacteriales > Eggerthellaceae > Anaerotardibacter. The sequence goes on from CAVBGJ010000013.1 coordinate 24,570, forward strand.
TGATTGGGATGAAAAAACGCAAGGCGAGTGGGTTCCCGATCCTTACACCGATGAAGAGATTGAAGCTGCAATTGATTACAACCATTACCTTCGCATTCCTTACGTCAGCGCAGGTAACTATACTTGGCAAGACCACCATCAAAAAGGCCCAGCATTGATGCTCGATGTTGACGATTGCAATTTGAAGGCAATGATTGTCGGCAACACTATCCGATTTAATCGTCCTCTAACTCCTAGCGAAGAGGACAAGATTATGGTTATAGACGTACAGAAGCGTCTAGAGTTGTTCCATGTTTGCGATGATACGTGCCTCGGTGTTCAGCCCAACAAGATCGTAGATTATCCTGCGAATCCTTGCGCTGAAGAATGGGCGCAGGAAACAACTCCCATTCTTACCGAGGTACCAGACCCTATGTATCTCGTTGTTAAGGTGGCTTCTCGTCATGCTGATTCGTCTCCTTCAGCCGGTGGTCGCTTGGCTACCCTGCAAGACTGGGCGCAAAAATTGCTTTCATCTATGAGACAGCACAATGCTGTTGCCACTATGCCGGACGACATTGAGTACGACGGCATTGATTACGTTGATGTTTGGTGATGTAGATGGCTAAAAAGAATTCCACTAAGACAGCTACGCAAGAAGCACTGTCAGCGGCAGAGCCGAAGCTTCAGACTTTTACCAAGTGGCAAGGCATCAACATAGAGCAGACGCCTCTTGTATGGACCCCCGACCATCGTTATTGGTCGGACGGTACTATGCAAACTGACTTAGCGACTAACTTCCTGCTAGTGCAGAACAATGCATTCCAGCAATCTAATGGCACTATCGAGACGCGCCAAGAAGAGGTTGAGCTATTCAATGCTCCAGATGGCTATGAGTTCACTGGTGTTACTTACATGCATGACCACTATTTCTTTGCAGCTGTTAAGCATAAGGATAGTTCGTCTCAGGATGAAGACATCTACATGTACGATCTCACCGGTAAGCGTTGGTACAAAGTAGCCAAAGAATTTGCATTGAACGAAGCCTATCAAACCAACTGGACGAATATCTTTTCTTATACGGTTGATGGAGAAAACGTTCTCATTTGTCAATGTGAATCTTCATGCAAGATATCATCGTTAACTCCCGATGTCCCTTACATGGATAGCGATGACTTATATTTTGATCGAGGTGCAGATCAAAAAGGTGCTCCCGCTGAGCAGGACTCCAGCATTAAAGTCAATACGATTAAAAGTAAAACCAACGAAACATACATTGCGCAATCATCTGAGAAGAGCATTACCCTCGCTAATGAAAATGCGATATTCAATAATGTGCATATCTCTTCCAATGATGAGTCGAGCAATACGGCAGCCTTGTCTTTGCGTAAGAAGAATCAAGGCTGCATCTTCACAGCATCATTCAATGATGTCATAAACGGTCAACCTATTAAAAATGCCGAAGAGTTGCCATCTCCTTATAACTGTGGTCATGTGTCTACAGATACTTCCGGTTCTGAATCTGTGAAATTCATCAGCTTCACATCGGTGGGCTTTGGTTCTGAGGTGGCGAACTTTCAAGACTTAACCCTCGGCAGCACCACTGATGGTAATAAAACTATCGCCACTTATACCTTTATGTTTGAAAACAAGTTTGGGTCCACCCAGATGTACGTGCCTTACCTCCAAGCTGGACTTAACATTATCCCAGCTGAGATGACCAAACATAACGGTTTGCATTTTACGATAGACAATGTTGCTGAAGACTTGGACATCACGGCGGTAAACCTCTATGGTCGATACGACAATTCTTTATCTTGGACTTACGTCGGTCGCGTTGAGTTAGAGAAAGTTTACGATGATGCTCCTTTAGGTACGTATTCTTCGGGCGACAATAAAGGTCAGACCCCACCGGTGTCAGGCTTCAAGGTTAATGACAACGGTTCTTATCGTATCGAGTTTAATTATTTTGGCGACCTCACCGACAAAGGCGATGAGTCGATGGCTAACCTCGAACCGCTCGACCTCAACACAACCATGGGGCCTCTAGCTAAGTACGGCACAAGAGTGGATAGCCGTATCTATTTTTGGGGGCATCCCGATTATCCTTATCGTCTTTATATTGGCGGCGTAGCTGGTATGGAGCTTAAGTACGATACTGGTTACGGTGGCGCTTATGTCGATGCTGCTCCTGATTTTGGTTGCTACATCACCAATGTTCTTAAGTTCAAAACCCAATCCGGTGCTGACATTGTTACGGTGCTTTGCGGTCATAACAATTCATCTAAGACTGCTCGCTACAATCTTTGCGAGACAACCCTTACCGCTACGTCCGAACTATCTGCGCAGTCTTATCAGCTAGAACAGGTGTCAAATGTAGAAGGCTGCTCATCCCGCTATGGCTCTCTGACGGCAGCAGACGGCCTGTATTACATCTGTCGATACGGTCTTGGCGTGACAACCATGGCAATGGAATACAGCTCTCAGATGCGAACACAGTACGTTTCAAGCGTTATCAAACCTGTGTTCTCTGATAAGAATGCAAAGTTGTTTGAGAATGCTGTGCTCATCTACATTGATGAGATTCTTTACTTTGTTTTGTCTCGGGAAGATGAAGAACTTGATCGCATCATCTTCGCCTACGACACCAACAGCAAAGCTTTCTACACCTATACGGTGGGTACAGCTGATGACCATATTCTTAAGATCTACAATCACGATTACTATGATGACCGCGAAGGTATTGGTGTGGTGATGAAGGATCGCGTTTCGCTAATTCCCACTACTGCACCGGAAGATTGGCGTAACGAAGTATTTGATATGCAGGTCATGCTGGAAACCGGAGAGCTTTCAAGCAACGTCCCGACTACTGATAGCACGTTCGTCGATCAGTTAGAGCTAAGATTCGATTGGTTCGTAGGCGAATTGGAAGTCGTGCTTGAAGGCGTAGATTACTATGGTAGGCATGTGCGAGTCTCAAAAACGCTACGCGAGGAAGAAGTTAAGAATGACTATATTGAATGGATGAAAGTTGGCTACATCTTAGAGAACTATCATGTCCACTTCATCGGTCATGCGCATTTCAGGCTTACACATTTCATAGCTAAGGTTTACACCTATGGACGTAAGTTCGGTATCCAGTATGGCTTTGATGCGAACAATGGGTACAAGACACGCAAAGGTGCTAAAAGGTATCAGCATCATCAAGTGCGTAACTACAACAATCTGAAGGAATGTATCCTGACTTAAACATAAAAAGACCCCCGTATTTTAAACTAGGAAACCTCATAAAAATCCTAGATACGGGGGTCTTCTAACAGGAAGGAACTAACAAGCCGAGAATGCTTACCAGTTCGCCAAGCATTCTACCACTCACCAAATTCCTTTAGCAAGGTTTTATATTGGTTGACGTCAAAATAATTCACTGGTATCTCATAGGTTCCCCACCTATGTTTGCAGTCTTTACATTGGCGATACCTATAGATTGAGTGGTTTTGCATTGTGGGTCTTGTTACTTCCACTTTGTTATTCTTCGACCCGCATACTGGACAGAGCATTTTATTCACCCGTGCTTCCGAATCCACCACGGTCTTCGTTTTCCTCTAAGGAACTGATCTCGAATTCCAAATCAGGCATAGTGTCGAACAGATGGAATTGGGCTATGCGTGTGCCTTCACGAATGATTGAGCCTTGCTCTAAGAAACTAATAGCAGGGAACATCCACTGGTCGTTCGGCCCATTGTATTCGTTGTCGATAATGCCAATGCTTCCGGCGAGAATGATTCCGTGTCTCTTGGCCGTAGAGCTACGAGGAGCGATGATTGCATACTTGTTTGGCGGTAGCTCGGCTGCTATCCCCAGAGGAATCATGGTTACTTCTGTCTTATGATGTCCACCGTTGGGCTTTACCCATACATCCTCAGCGACACAAAGGTCATACCAATCTCCTCTGTCTGCCTTGACTGGCATACACTTAGGATTGAAGAGCTTAATCTTCATTGCTTATCTCCTGTTCGTAAGCTCTATACATCTCGATCCAATCATCCATGTCCATGATTGCTAACCACTTGTGGTCATTCCTGCGGTGGAATATTACCGGCCGCTCGCCTTCTCGCGCATCAGCATTAGCTTGACACATCCAATCGTAGAACATGGCACGTTCGGTTCGCTTGACTTCAATGTGGATACCGGGCAAGCCGACAACATCTGCATCGCCGTTTGCTCCGCAAAATTGTTGACCTCGGCGAGTGTTGTATCCGGCATCTCGCAGCTTGGCTGCGATCTCTCGCTCCCCTCGCTTGCCTTTGTTTCGAGACATTTTACCCATGCTTCCCCTTTCAATATACTATATATATTACTACTCTGGTAGCTGATGCATCCAGTCAGGTTCAACATATTCCAAAGTCATCGTTTCCCTTACCGGCTCGGTCTTACGTCCACCAACTCTGGTTAGGATCATCTCAATAGCTTGCTGCCTATCTTTACGAGCAGCAGCATTCTTGCCCACTTCTCGTGTGGCAAGATAATAAACAGCCTTAGCCAAAGCTATTACCACAATGTCATCAGGATAAACACGCAAGTCTTCCGAGCTTTGATACTCCATGATGTCCTCGATAGCATCGCCCACAATGTTTGCGAACTTATCTCGTTCGTTTTCCATTGGGATAGTGCCATCTATTCGTTGAGCTATTTCCTTGATGGCGGCGATGTCGGTTTCGAAAATGGCATTATAGATAAGGCTGGCACAGAAATATGTTCTAGCCCTCAGTGCCTTGTCCTTCATCTGGATCACTTCGTTCACCGTATGCCCTAGGCACATCGTTGTCAGCATCTGATCCAGGCTCGCTTCCCTGTCGCTCTGCTTTTCGGGCGGCAAGCTTAGCTCGGTATTCTGGTGTGTTGAATCGTTCACGGTACAACTCTCTTCCTACTTCACGGCGACGCTCCATGTTCCGTTCGGTCTTAGGGCATCGAGCGTGTCCGGGCATCAATCTGTTTGGATCGCGCATGTTGTCTGCTCGAAGCTTGTATCCGTTTTTTATCAGCCATTCAACCCTAAGCTTCAATCCATAAGGACGACAATCCGCACGGGCTGGCGAGATAACATAAGTGGTTTTGAATTTGGTTTTACCATTGAACGTACCTGCTTTCTGTACGCGAGATGAGTAATGGCTAAACAAATTAATGCCTCTACGAATATGCTTAGCGTGTTTCTTTTGGTCGTAGTCTTCTCCATAGACCAGTTTCCAAAGCATACCGAAAGTGTAGCGACGAGAACGAATATCGTTCTTCCACTTACCGAACTTGCTCATCTCTTTGATCCAATTACGCAACGTCACTTCCATGTCATAGATGTATGGATCTTCGTACTTGGCCATCATCTCAGGATCGTTGAGCCATGGCATAGCTTCATATGGAATAGGGCTACGCTTAGATTTGAAGGTAGGTGCATCCTGTTCGAAGCTCCAACCTTCATCAGAGATAGATGTTACGGTCACGGTTCTTCACCTTCTTCCTGAAAGCAAGAGGTATACCAGCCTGCGGATCGTCATCCTCCTCATCCGAAAAGCCTGCGTAATAAGGATCGAGCTGAGGGTCAGCGCCGGTATTGTTGAGATTGAGGTATGACATTTCATTGATTGCCATAACCGAATAACGAATAGCGTCCATCAAATGAGAATGCCTGTCGTGCTTTGGCTTCGCCGCCCAGTCATCCATCTTCTCTAAACGCTTGTATTCATAGTTCATAAAGCAAGTTAGCAACCAGTCGCAATTGACTGAGTTGATAATCATGTTCGGCAACATACGCCTTACCTGGTCAATGCCCCTGTCTACTCGCTCTTTGCTTAGCGCGTGCCAATTGATATTGGGATACATTCGCTTTGCTTCCTCTAAGGGTGTCTCGCTTGATGCAGAGCGCTCGGAGTCCCAGGGTAAGGCAACGAATCGGATCAGATGAAAGTAAGGCTTAGCGGCGAGCTGAGTGAAGCACTCGACAAAACTCTTTCCTCTGTCCTCGAAAATGTCATAGACGAACATCTTTCCGTTGTAATACTGAAACACGATACCCGCAGTGGCATCAGTTGTTTTCTCTTTAGAAGAGATGTCAAACGCAGCGTACACGGGCTTCGTTGTTTCGATGTTATAGGGTGTGAACCTCTTCTCTTCGACAAGCTTTTCTATGCCCTGATATACAAGACCGGCATTCACTGTTGTGAATTCACATTCGTATTCCTGCTTGTAAAGATTAAGGTTACCGAACTGTCTAAGGTACCTGTCCTTCAGTCGCTCAATTCCTTCTTCGGTGTAGAGCGGACGGTAAAGAAGCCGACCGTTCTTGTCTGTACCGAACGGCACCTGCACATCATGGATTGTTACCTTATCGATATAACAATCACCGTGAGCGCCGGGAAAATCTTCAGGGTCATCTACGCCTGAGTAAGTACGCATCAGTTCGTAGAGAACATTCTTGATACCACGAGGCGTTCCGTTAAAGTTTACCGACAGCTCTTTACCTTGCGCGATCTTCTGATCCCAAATTGGTTGCAGATAACCGAAAGCATTTTCCTTATATAAGGAGCCTTCTGAGATATAGAAGTTGTCATAAGACGAACCAATGAGCTGATCGTCGTTAAGGAATCCGATGAACTTGATGCGAGCATCTGCCATGTCATCGGTCTCATTACGAAAGCTTACTTCTTTGAAAGTATCATGCACTCGAATGATGTCCGATGGATAATCAGCCCAATGCTTTCGCCCGTCGATTACCTTCTTGAAAATGTTGTTGGTAATCCACACGTTATCCAAACCCACGTAAGCAGACTGAGAGCCTGGATTATCCCAGGCTCTCTTTAAGCAATACTGAATGTCATCGGTATCTTTACCAGTCTGTCGCGCCCATAGCTTAAAGTAGTAGCGATACTTTCCGCCCTGCCGACGCTGCCATGCAGCTTGCTGATGGGGCCAAGGGTCGTAATAACGAGGGACTTTAATCCTCGTTGTTCCCATTAACTTCCGCCTCTACCTTCTTGGCGTACTCGGAAATTTCCTCAGCATTGGCGAACGCCTCAGCTGCCTCTTCCTCGGCGCAGTTGGAATCATAGGTTTCAAGGATGGTTGCATTAAGACGTTCGGCTCGCTCGCCAAAGGGACGAATGGTGGCCCAGAAAACCAGAGCCTCGAACACTTCCTGCTGAGTCTTGCAGTCGTCAACATTGCGAATGAGTTCTGCGTAAGGATCAACGAAGTCCTCGGCTTCTACAGCGAACTGCTCATAGCACCAGTTCTGTACGATCTCCTTCATGGATTTAGCCAATTCGGTGAGCTTATCCATGAAAGCCAAGGTGTCGCCATGCGTCGGGTACTTGCCGTAGAAATCCTTATAGGACTGACGAACCTTCAGATAGGAATCAGGGCGACGCGAGATAGCAATCTGATTATCCATGATGAAGAGTTCCATCTGCTTAACTTCGTTGAACTTCTCTTCGATATTAATCATTTCTAACCTTTCTTGTTAATCATGCTGAATGCTTCAGCAAGGTTCTTTGGCTCTGCATTATCTTCATCAGAGGATCCTCGTGCCTTCATATCGACAGCCGGCCCCTCTGCTGGAGTCTCTTCCTTCTTTACCTGCTTACCGGAACGAAGAATGGAACGAGTGTTGTAGGAGTTCGCAATGCTTTTAGCTTGACGTGCTACAGCTTGAAGATCGACGTTGTACCCAATCACCTGTCCGTTGGATTGAATAGCGTATGGTTCAACTATCTGGTTGAACACAAATTGTTCATCGGCGGACATCTGATTCCAAGTAGGAGCGAACTGATACATGCGCATGATAGGCGCGTAATCCTTGTTAAGCTTCTCCTGTTCGCTGCGCACCATCTCACGATAGGTGTCATTGATTTCTTTATTCTTAGACTGAATCCAAGCTTCTGCTTCACCTCGGCGATCGAAGTACCTAGTACGTTCTCCGCTGTCAGGGTCTCGATACATCACCTCACCAGTACGTTCGTCACGTGAGTAGAGGTCTGAGATTTTCCAATAACGAATCTCGTTATCGCGGAACAGCTTTGTGACGTTGGCTTCAGCTTGCTTCTTGATGCTGTCGCTTAAACCAGTTTGGTAAGAATCGTAATCAATGTCCGGAGCTGTAGTTGGTTCTCCTCCATCGTTGTCGTCAGTTCCTGACGCATCATCGTATTGGTCAAGCACGTCGCCAACGCCAGAGAGTTCCTGGTCTGCTGCTTCTTCGGGTTCTCCGTTTTCCACAGACTTACTAGCAGTCTCTGGTTCCGGTGTTGCAATACGAGTCCAAGCATCAGCAAGATCCGTAGGTTCAGTTTGATTTTCTTCAGGCTTATCCACGCCATCAATCTGTTCTTCATCTTTCTCAGGATCCATTCTCTTCGCTCCTTTCAATCATATTGATACCGGCTTCTATCAAGTCATGCACTTCACGTAGCCATTGATCGCGCAACGCCATGTAGACTAAATGCTTAACAGATGCGTGACCTTCTTCTTTGGTTGTCCGCTTCTCATTGTCGTCAACCCAAACAATAGCATCAGGTGCTTTGCTTATGATCTCAACCACATCTGCTTCTAGCTGATGTAGATCGTCTATGTGCGCTAACAGCTTCGTCTGCTTACTGAAGATGTACTTGTGGTAGTTCTGAACAATCCAGTCGTACATTGCAATTCGTTCGGTGTCGCACATTGCAGGATGATTTAAGCCAAGCTGCTGTATCACGCTATCAATATGCGGCCACATACCCAAGAGAGTTGGCACTTCAAAGCAAGCCTTGAAGTCACGCTCAAAGTATTGGAGAAATTCCTTCTCATCGAAGATGTATTCATCCTCGTCCATTAGTAACCACGCACCTTGCTGTCGTGTTCAGCACGTTCTTCGATAAGTCGGAACACATGCTCAGTGACAGGTTTGGATACAGCAAGCATCTTGCCTGCTACGTAGAAAATGTTCTGAGGATTTTTCTTTGAGTCGAAGTAATCCTTGAACTCTTCATAGTAACCAGATGCCAACATCAGCCCTTTGACATTGGGGAACGAGCTGTTGTTCCATACATATCCTTCGTGCTTATTGTCGTAGATGACAGGCACGAGGTCTTTACTCGGACGATACTTAACACCAGCATTGGTCTTAGGCAAGCTCGATTGTGCCACTACCTTACGCTTGGTTCCCTTGACGCGATAGGTAGACGTAGCCATGTCTCGTTCACCTGCGGAACGAACACGACTATTGATGTCGAAGTAAACTTCCTCAACATCATTTCGTTCACCCAAGTCCTCATCGTATTTAATAAGCTGAGTCTTTGTCCAAGGAATGTATGGTGCAATCTCGATCTCTTGATCGAGCACAGCTTTCAATGCTTCCTCTGCGTCAGCCTCATCAACTTCGTTGGATGGTCTTTTTTCGTGGACTACAGGCATGTCTTCTTCAATTGATTCATTCCCTGCATCATAGACAGTGCCATCTTTAGCAATCGAGAATCCATGTTCACGCAATTCCGCCTGAACGATCTTTTGCTGTTCCTGCCATGTCTTGCCATCTAAATTGATGTCATAGATACCAGCGAACTTATTCAATTCCTGCTTGTTGATAAAAGCCATAGTCCCTCCTTTCTTTTATGGTCACCATGCTCTACTTATATAGGCATGGTGTCATTGTATCACTTTAAAAAATACCCCCAAGGCATTAACCTTAGGGGTATTCTCGTTCAGCTTAGATCAGTTAAAGCAATTGTAGTGAGCACGAAGGAGCGCTTGATTGTCACTACAGATGTTGACTGAAAGACTGTTCATAGTGAACATCGAGTTAACATCGATAGGGTTGTCCAGACAGTATTGAATCATAAAAGATTCCGCATCTTCTCGACTGACAGCATTGTCGTAAAAGCCCTCGGCTTTATACGATGCGGTAATCCAGAAGAGGCCGTAAGTGTACTCACCGTTTTCTTCTTTCTGCTTAGCGACAATATCGACTAAAGCATGAGGATCATCTATGGTTGGAGTATCTTCGATCTCCCAACCCCTTCGGGTTAGAAAAGATTCACAAGCCTTTCGGATTCGATCCTCCAACGAGGATGTACGATATTCACTAGATGCATTAATCTTCATTGTCGATACCTTTCATTACGTGATGGATAAGGGGAAGCGTTTCGTTGACGCTTTTCTGGAGACAGCTGACTCGTAGTGCGCTCTTGTATGTATCGTTTAGCCATTTATTCATGGAGCTAAGTTCACATTCCATATCTTCAAGTTCCGTATGAGTCTTGATTACATCATCGAGTTTGATTCGTTTTGCCATATGATTTCTCCTGTTGATAGATTGATTAATTGCAAGTTATCTTCTTCGTTCAAAGACTTAGTAGCTGTGTCCATCAAGCTTTGATAGATAGAAGAGTTGATAGGTTTTATCGCATCAGCCATCCATTGATTTAGATCAAGGGATTTGCAAAGGCGATTGTTCCTCCATGTGTTCAAGCCATATCTCCTTCTCAGTATGATGAGCTTTTGATTTGATAACTAAGCTGTTCATCTCTCGACTGCAAGATTCCCAAAGATCGATAACTTTCTGAAGCAGCTCAATCTCATTGGTTAAGTCATTACGATTCAGAGTTTTAATATCGAGGGAATGCACAGCCTGAGGACAATAGAGAGCAAGATAACCTACCTTGATGGTCGGTAGCACTAACATTGCTGCGGCAATCTGATAGCGTTCCTTTTCCAATTGCTTATCGTAGATGTCCGACATGACGCATTTGGTATGACGATCAATACCATAGCTTTTGATTTCTAAGATTTGCTCTGGTATATCGGTAAGCTCTTGCCCTTCGTCATTGATAAGCTTGCCTTGCTTGACTCGCAAACAGAAGTCTGCGGTAAGTTGAGGAATATCCATGCCATCAGGGCTGAAGCCAACACTTCCGTTCTTGATGATACAGTCATCCCAATGCCACATGTGATGCTGTGTAGATGCTTTGTCTAGATTAAAATCAGCAACAGCATAAGGCTCCATGATATGACCGCGAGCAGCTGGACCATAGGATTTAGGATCGAGTTCTGTCTCGGCCATCTTCTCTTCCCATAGGGAATAGAAACTTAATGGAGCTTGCTTACCCTTGGACTTTTCCCATCGTTTATATTCAGGGATAAGTCCTACGAGTTCCGTTGCGGTGATTACATCACGGCGTTCTTCCAGCCATTCGGTTGCAACTGAATGCATCCATTCCATATACGTTCCTCCTTTTATTTTTTTCTACATACAAATAGGCGGCAGCCATAAGGCCACCGCCTATCACATGTGTATGTATTGAGCCTTACCAGTTTATGTCGTCATAGTATGACGGCTGCTGTACGGCAGGCTGCGGAGGCGTAGGCATCGCATACTGCTGAGGCTGCTGAAGCTGCTGGGGCTGAACGTATTGCTGAGGTTGCTGAGGTTGAGGTGCAGGATATGCAGGAGCACTCATCGCGGGCGATGTGCTGTTCGCAACATCGACGTTGCCTTGAGTGGATTCCTCCTTGTACTTAACCACGCCTCGAACCTTGTTCTTCTCACCATCACGAATGATAGCTGCGGCAAAGGGACGAGGGCAGCGTACATCGTAGCCAATCAGATTGCCTTCCGAATCCTTACGCTCACGAGTGCTGACAGCAATGTACTTGCCAAGCAATTCGTTGAGGTTCTGTCCGGGCAGACCAGCATTGGTACATGCCTCGAAGAGACAGTTCAATGCAGGTGTCATACCCAAAGGATTGGAATGCTTATCCTTCTTGGTGCGAGGCTTGAACTCCCACGAGATCTCGGAGCCATTGGCTTCGAGCAAAGTCATCGAGACGTTGAGCTTGGCGTTGCCCTGAGGCCAACGATCGATCTCATCGGTTCCGAATTTCTTAGCGGCAACCTCTGCGATCTCAACAACAGTGCCTTCGATCGACAGGGTGTAACCATCTTTGTCGGGCTTGCTGTAGTTCCAGAAGTTGTTGCCGCCGCCGGTGCTTCCTACGCTTGCGAAGCTAAGTGTGTCTGCCATCTTTGATTCCTTTCTCTTGGCAGTATTACATATGATACTTAATCATCTTACACAGACCATGGTCTTCTAGGTGCCACCAATCCTGTCCGTATGGAGTCACACGTTCAAGATGGTCTACCATTTGATAATCATAATTGTCTGCGTTAGACCTTAAGTACTTGGTGTAATGGTAAACCAAATCATCTTCAGTCATTTGCGTTGGCTGAATCCCTGTCTCGTTTGCTTTGATGATGTTCCATGCGATGATGAAATCAACAGCCGAGCTATTGCGATTGCCATCGTCACAGAACTCATTGTCTGCAAGCATCTTGTCTAGGCATGATTTAGCTTTGGTTACGTAATCTTCCATGGATTAATCCTCCTTATCTTTGAGCCAGGTAACGATTCGCTCACGGGTTTCAATGAACTCTTCAGCGAACTTGTTATAGAAATCCTGGCTCGCTTGACTAGTCCAAATGTTGCCACCTTGAAGCACGTCATCAATCAGCTTAATGTCATGCTTGGCTACAGCTCGCGTGTCAAAGCCGCGATCCCAATACTTGATGACCCGATCAAACTGTCGAACAAAGTACGCAGTACGAATCATGTCATCGTTGACGATGCGCATTGGGTTGGGTACTGCAACCTTAGGATCGTCAGTCCATTGAGTACGCAAGTCGAGACCAGCCTTGGCCTTGATGTCCCAACCACGCATAATGATGGACATGTCAAAGTCTGTTAGCACAGCGGCTAAAGACCTCTGTCCATACTTGGTGCTGATGTTGATGATGACATCATCTTTGTTCATCTTGACGGTGGCTAAATTAGTGGATGTGATACCGTTCTTGTTCTGCTTACCCTGCATAACCCATTGCATTTTCTTCTCTTCCTGTCGGCGAGAAAGTTCCGTGTTCATTGAACCAAGGTTAAAGTCATACTTGTACTGCAACAAAGTCACGAGCTTAATGAGTTCACGATCAGAGGGTACGAACACATCAACGTCAGGCTTGGAAGTCCAAGTATCAAAGTCTGCATCAAGCAAGCATGAGCCTGTAATGTATCCGTTGATGTCCTCACCTTTTAGAACATTAATCCAGTGGTTGATTTTCTTGTTGAATTGATAAGCCATGTTGTCTCCTTATTCGCTCAGGCTTTCGTAGCCACCGAGCAATGCAACACGTTCAAGAACTCGTTGCTTTTCTTCCTCGGTGATGTCTTCATTGTGCATGAGGTAACCGAAGTTCTCTTTGCTCGGTCCGTTTTGCTCAACGGCCATAGCTAACATCAGTGCGTCCATGAGACTCTTACTCATTTCGTTCCTTCCTTTTGACGTAGCCAATGATGTCATCCCATATCTCTGGTGTCATAGGTATTGGATCTATCTGATTCCATACCTTGTTCTTCAGGTAACGTAGACTGTTGGTTTTATTACCAATGACATCTATATGGCTAGAGGTAAAGTGCATTGTTGGTATCACTCTATCCACAGTGAACGTGAGATGATAGCTAGCAGGCATCTCGTCCAGTCCATGTGTGTCGTCCGTGTAGTCTCTCACCAGCTTAGGTTTAGCTAAGCAATGAGTACGACTGATGTACTTGGACAGGAACTTGATAGTCTCAAAGTCCAGCTCATCACCATGGTCACCATCACAATCGATAACGATTGCTTTGGTTCCCTTCATGTTCTCTGCTAATGAGCGACAGTACTTCATGCACTTTGCATCGTAGTAACTGAGACAGCCATTGCTCCATTTATACAATGGCTTTCCATCTGCATTGCATGGCACCCAGCGTTGTTCAACTTCGGGCATATCCAAATAAGGATGCATCGGATATTCCTCGTAAGCTAATGGACCCTGAGTGCCATGCTTGATAGGTGCAGATAAGATGTCTCGTGTGGACAGATAAAGCTCACGCTTATATCTTCCGTTGAAATAATTCTGCTCATCCTTCGGACGTATCTTACGTGACTGAGAGCGGCAAGCATTAACAATGTCTTGATAGCTTGTGCCTTGCAGTCCTTGTTGGTACATCCAGAAGTAGAGAGATTCATTTGGTAGATCCATCTTTACTCCTAGTTAGGCAGAGTACGCTCCATGCAATCGCACCAGTCTGTGTTGTAATGTGGTACGGCATTAGTTGTTTGACCAACCCATCTTCCATAGCCACATTCCTTGTCTTGGCGATAAGTGTGATAGTGCCAGACCTCGTGAACAGTTACGTTCATCTTTTCGACAGCATCTTTATAGCCTTGGAAGAACATCGGAGAGTCGTCATCACCGAAAATAATTACGTTGTCATAAGTATTACCATCCACATGGTCAAGCAATACTTGACAGAACATCTCCGCCTCGTTGCAGTAGCCGCACATCTTGCGCATCTTCTTTGGTGTTGGAAGAGCTGTTCCATTCTCAAAGAAGTAACTCTTAGAGCCAGTCAAGATGAAGTCCGCGTTAGCTACCGAGCGCATCGTCTCAGCCAATGAGATCATCGTAGCCGAGATACCATCAGGGATTGAACCGCTGATGTCTAGGATGATGAGGTTCTTGTTGTCCGACACAGGATCGAAGTTGCCAATGGTTGCACCACGTTTCTTGTTATAACCTTCTTGCCAGTTATAAGTCTCAAGATTCAACTTGATGTTGTTCGTAATGTCATCCATGAATGACGGCAAGACATGCAGAAATGCAAGCTCTTCGATGTTGACGATGCCAGCTTTACCGCTGACGAAATCAACCAGCTCTTGCTTATCATTGAAGCTTTCGCTATATGCATAGCTATCCATACCACCAGGTATGCAAACGAATTGATGAGTCAGGAAAGTTTCCTTGTCCTCTTCATCATCTTCACCGAACAATAGATCAATGAGTTCATGCTGCTCTTCCGATGCGAGTTCCAATTGTTCTTCGACTTCTTTGCGTGAGAGTACAGGTCGTTCGCCTGACTCCGTTTTGATGTCGAGAATCTTGGACCACTTGATGCCGGGGAACTTCTTACGAAGGACAGGGAAGAGTGCGAGTTTGATTAGACGTTCCGGCTTGCCAAACCAAATGATGTAGGGCAAGCCCTCTTTTTTGCAAACATCAATCTCACTTTGCGTGGAGACGACCCAAATCTCAGGGAGTTTAATTCCTCGAACTGCAAGCTTATACATTTTGTTCCTTCCTCTTGCGGTACGTTAATAAGTGATTGCCATTTCATTCATCCAAGTATTCAAGATGTCATTCTCCGGCAAGTTCCAGTGCTGATTGGCGTCCCCACAAAGCTTCTCCATCATAGACATGAAGTCTCGCATAGAGATGTTTAGCTTGTCGCCCTTCAAGTGATCGATCAAGTTATTGATTACAGGCTTGTTCTCTGACGAGACCACTAAATCACGGATATATAGCAGGCGTTTCTTAGGATCTTTGTTTGTGTCATCTTGTGCTTCCTTCGACATGCAACGCCAGACAACATTGCAGAATGCTTGAATGGCTTGACTCATTAGCTCGCTGTTGTCCTCGTCGTTTTCAATCTGCGAAGGCGCGATGAGTTTAACGATCTCTTTGGCAATGCGTGAGTTGCCGAACATCTGAATGATTGCTTCTTCGAACAGGTTAAGTTGCTCTTTGCCTAAGGTCTTACCCCAAGCAATTAGCTTGGTTGCCGACCTCGGTGTGAGCCTATTCCATTTGTCCGCATCTGCACTGCTTGATTGGATGGTAGCGATTAAAGAATTGCTAGGCACGACATCGTACTTCGTCGAGATGTAGTCTCGCCAAGCTGTTGAATCCCATTCCATGTCGATGAACATAAACCTCTGCCTAATGGATTCAGCCATTAGAGTAGGAGAGCGTAAGGGATTGGCAGCAGCTACGATCATGATGTCAGGCAGCATCTTGCCGGACATCATACGACGCTCCTGAATCAGCGTAAGACACGCTGAGAGAACAGCTTGCGGTGCTTGAAGCAACTCGTCGAAGAACAGAATGTCGCCGTCTTTGAGAGAGGCAAGCCTAGCATGATCGAAGATCTGCATGGACTTGGTCTCTTGGTCAGGCATGGTAATGCCGGACACTTCTGAAGGCATGATCTGCGAAGCAATTATCTCAACCACTTTACGATTGTGCTTAGCAGCGAACTCATAGATTCCCTGCGTCTTGCCGATACCAGGATCACCGAGCAAGCAGGGAACGATTTCACTGCGTTTCAGATCTACCATTTCAAGTAGATCTGCAAGTTTAGAAGTTAGCATCTACATCTCCTTTCGCTGCACGCCAGCCAAGGTAATAAGCCCAAGCTTGGTGTGCTTCATTGACTAGTTCAAGATTGGTACGGCGATACGGATGACCGATACGAACAAACCAATCTGATGATGGGTTATCGAATGCGAGATAGAGAATCGGCTGAGTCCCATCGTAATCAATACGCCAAGTGCGATCTTGATAAGTAACCAATTCTCCTCGAACTTGATTCATAAGAGGCTCCTAACATGAGTGGAGCCAGGCTCTTGTTAAACCTGGCTCCATGTTGTCTTATGAACTCCGATTGTCTTTAAGCCTTGATCGATAAAACCACTAGTCCTTTCCGTATGGGAATTCTGGTTTACAGATATGATGAACAGCTTAACTGCTTATCAACGGTAAAGGACTTCGAACAGATGACTGTCCATGAGGTTAACGATCTTTGGCTTGAGACTGCGAGCTTCATCTTCCCGACCGTCGATGATTGCATCGCGGTACTGGCGAAGAATGCTGCGAGAGCAGCCCATCCACTCCATGTCATTGGAGTAGTAGTTGAGCTGCCAATACAGTTCGTCCATACGTTCAGGATCTTCGCACGTCTTCAGCTCTTCAGCTGCTTCAGTGTAATCGAAGATCAAGTTGAGCGCTTTACGCATCTTCGGGATCAAACTCATTGCTCCTCCTGTCGTAGATGAATCCATTGATGGTGAAGTAACTGGTGATACCTGTAACCATAGCCAGCATCGTCAGGCCAAACGCAGCCCAGCGATGAAGGCTATTGGAGAACAGTTCGGAATCAGTGAGCGGAGTCCTTGCCAATTCAGCAAGGTAGCTCTGTTCGTCTGCAACATTGAAAGACTGCAAGGCTGCACAAAGCAGCATGACAGTAATCAACGCCAACAGAATTCCGATCAACAAGTTACGATAACTTGATACGAATTGCATCATCATCTCCTAACCAGCTAGCCACTTATGCTAGCTATTCGCTTTATAGTTGTAGATCAGTTATTGATTACTAAATGCGACCTATTGCAAGGCAACAGTTTGCTTGGGCAAACTGCCCGCATTGTTGTAATCAAAACTGATAAAAAAGCTGTAACAGATGTTATTAAACATCCATCACAGCTTATGGCTACTGCGCCTGAAGACATTCATTCAGATACTTCAGCCAGTTGTCGTTATAGACTTTGTGCTGACTAGCATCCATAGCTTCCCACTCTGCACGAATCTTGTCGCGACGAGCCCAAAATTCGTCATTGCGAGCACGCTCAGCAAGTGCTTTCTCGATCAGATTGGGAGTTGCGATGTAGTAACTACCAGTCTTCTCGTTGTACTTAATGTCGAAATCCATAATAAACACTCCTACCTTATTGATATGTATTAATAATTTCAGACGTAAAACCCCAAGTCAGACTACAAAAAACTATCTATTTTTTGATGGCAATTCGTATCTATAGTTTATATAGGGGGATAGGAGATTGAAAAATAGTATGTATTCTGTTTTTGTAAGCTATCTTCACCCGCTATTTTTTTTCTCTCCTATAAGAAATCTCTCAAAAAAAATAACGCTTACTTGTATTCGGCAAGAATAAGCAAGCCGACAAGACTTACCTTGATGGCGTGAATGTATAAATGTTTAAAAGTATGTTGAAAACTATATGATTTGGTAGGTTAGGATATGCTTCGACCCTGATGTTTACACACACACCCCCCGCACATCATTGCAAGTCCTATTAATAACTATTAACCGTATTAAGACATGGCTTCGCCTATGGTGTCATACACCCTTTTAAAGCTCAGCTACCCTTGCTTCTGTTTAAATACAGATGGATGTACGTTCGTTGGCTAGACGAAAGCAGACTCCTACCTCTTCTTTTATGCCCTAGGCAAGCTAACCTAGTCCCTTCACTGCACGATCAGTAGGATACTGGCAACCGGATTGGCGAAGACACGGTACATTTGGTCTTGACCACCGGAGGACCCTGCTATTCGCCTTATCTCTAAACCAGATAGAACATTATTCCGACAGGGAACGGAGCTATGGTCGTGATTAACTATCTATCAGTTTACCATTCATTCCTCGCATTCCCTGTCTATTACCTATAGGTAGGGCCTATAGTTGCTATAGGATGAACCTATAGAAGCCATAGGTGATTCTTTGGAATTGGATGCTATACTAGTCAATGTAATCAAGTCAGCCGCATGACGCAGTTACATCTCCAATCGGGAGGGCAGAGGCGCCGCATCCTCTGCCTTACCCCTGAGAGCAACGGCTCCTACCTGCATATAGTTTGAATTGCCTTTTTCAAACAACCGTTGCTCTCAGGGGTAAGATTCCCATTCAAAGCAAAGAGAAAAGAATAACAATGCAACAAGATTCTAAGCCGGTTGGTAAGGCTGTCTCTAAATCTATTACCAACACCTGTACCTGGGGAGAGCGTATAGATAGGCTCATCCTCGATCCTAAGGCGTTCTGCGAGCGCCATGACATCTCTAGATTCTCCTACAAAGGAATACACGACAAGGCTAAACAGTATGTCCAGTCAACGCCTTGGCCTGTCTTTGGCGATGTTCGCAAAGGCTTGGCATTGGACTTGCGTAGACCGATTCTGTGGGAGCAGCTTCTCTTCGATCCGCAATTAGGCTTGGTGGACATGGGGCATTTGAAGGAATGGGATAAGCGCTGGATTATCAACTATCCCAAGCGCCCTGAAGGCTTGGACACGTTGAGTTCGCGCGTCTTATGGCTTATGGGCTATCGAGGTTGGACATCGGCCGACGTTGCTCGCTACGGCTATCATTCGAACTCCTGGATGTCCGAGCTTATCAACGGCAAGACCATCGCCCCCTCCATGTGCGCGATACAAGACCTATGCTTGGTGTTCGGATGCACTTATGATTGGTTGCTCGGCGGACTTAAATACAAGCACCCTAGGCGCTCCACTGGAGCGCATCACAAAGGCCCGAGACAAAGGAAAGAACAATAGGAAAGGTACTGTCATGAAAAGGAAAGAACTGGAAAAGAAGATTGCTGCCAACAGGAAGGAAGCTTACAAGCTGGCAAAGGAGATTGACGAGCTTACCGATCAGCTGAACGAATCGAAGTGCGAGTATTGCTCTGCCCTTCTGAAAGCTGATGAGGAAGTTACCAAGGAGAGCATCAACGAAGATCGTCAGGCTAAAGAGCCACAACTCGTGCCGATTAAGATCGACACCGATGAGCGCAAGGCGTTTATCTATGGTTACATGTTTGGCTGGCTTGAAGTGATGGCTCAGATTGATTTGCTAGCCGACACCAGGAAAAAGTATGCAGAAGAGCGTTCTGAGGAACATGTTAAGAAAGCTAAGCTCGATGAGTGGGATTACTTCGAAGTCCTCAACAATTATCTTGGCGACATCTACACGGCGATAACGGAGCCGGAGAAAGCGGACAGAGCATCCATTGAGCTGGCTCAGACATCGCTTAGGCTAGTAGAGCGTGCGCTGTCGGACGTAGACAATCAAGACTATCCATTCTAAGATTTGAGTTCGAGATTGATGTAAAGTCTGCTATAATCGCTCTTGCGCATCGAACAGTTTGTCCTATTCTTTTTAAGCGCAGGCTCTGTCGCAAGAGCGAAAAGAAGAACCCACCGGTTTTGTTGCATTGGCCGGTGGGTTCTTCTTTTTATTTAGTCCATCGAACGATGCGGTCGGAGTAGCCCCAGTGCCACTTGCCCTCGCATGCGATGCAGACCTTGTTCCTCTTATCGAAAAAGGCTCCTTCGGCCTCGCCCTTGATCTTTCTGGCCCACACTCTAACTAGCTTATAGTTGCTGCCGGACTGGATCAGCTTGTACTTGCGCACATTAGCGAGCTTGGTCTTGTAGCCGCCATCACAGGCGAGCAGGTATCCGTCTTTGTAATTAATGCCCTGATTGGACACGTAGCCATGGACCCTGCCATGTTTCTTCCAGCAGGCACCGAACCTGAGATCGATTGTGACCATCCAGAGCTTCTTGTTCTTTCCTAAGATCAGTTTCACTCTGTTCCCGTCCTGACTGACTTTCGCAACAGCGCTTACTTTGTTGGTGAACCCGCAGTAGATTCGCTTGTTGTATGTAACCTTTTTGCCTTTAAGATTGAGCACGATCAGGTACCGGCTCTTGGCTTTGCATGGGGCAACGAGCAGATATTGACGGCTGCCAACTTTCACATGCTCGATGTCGTTGCCATGGTAGATAGCCTTCTTGGCCTGTTTGCTGACATTCAACTTGACGGCCTTGCCGCCTTTCGTCATGTCCGAACGCCACAACATCTGGTACTTGGAGCTGTTCTGTTTGACTGTGTAGGCATATCTTGTGCCGTCATAGCAGGTGCCTTGGACGTACTTAGCTTTGGCTGGACTGTTCTTGGCAAGGCTACTGTAGGCTCGATGATTCCAAGTTTCAGCCTCTGCCGTCTCTAAGCAAACGAACGAGACTGCCGCAATCCAGATTATCAAACATATCGCTATAACGAATGCACGGCACCACCACTTCATCACAAGCAGCCCCTTACAAGCACCTCGGTGACGCAAATGATGCCGAACATAATCAGTAGACAAGCCGCTAGAATACGTGCATGTTCTTCGTCCATACGCTACTCCTTACTAATTGCCGTCCAGGTCTTATCACCGCACACACCGTCCGCCGTCAAGCCGAGCTTGGTCTGCACGGCTTTAAGCTGCTTCTCAGTGTTGCCGCCGAACTTCCCGTCAACGGACAGGGACTTGCCATAGCAATGCTTGAGAATCGCTTGCAGGATCTTCACAGTCTTACCGGAGCTGCCGTTCTTGATTGACTTCATGTTGGATAAGCCTTCCTCGTTGGTTTCGTACTTGGGGCGAATGTAGCCCAGAATGCGAGCGTTCGACAGTGCGTAGCTTTTAGACGCAACGCCGCCGCCGTTGTCCACAACAGTAGAGCCACCGCTCGTGTTACCCTCGACGGTATGCACGGTGCCGCCTGACACATTGACTACGATGCCAATGTGGTTCGCGCCCGAATGTCGGGTGCCGGTGAAGAAGATCACGTCACCAGCCTTCGGAGTAAAGCCTGCACGTTGATGATAGATACCGAGACCGCAGCCCTTCTGCCGAATGGTTTCGCAAGCAGCGGAGTACACGCCAAGCAGGCTCTTCCCTTCATCTTTTCCGAACGCCTGACAGAAGCACCAGGACACAAACGATGCACACCAGTAATCGCCGTTGGCTCCAATCCACTTCCCGTACTTGGTGTAGTTGCTTGAACCGGCGTTAGCCGTCTTGGAGTCCAAAGAACTATTGCTTTTCTTTTCCAAGTACCCGACTTCGTTGCGGGCAACCTTTACAACCTTAGAAGCCGTATTACTCATCTTCGTTCGCCTTACCGTCTCCAAGGCCGGACTGAATAGGAGACAGGATAGCCATAGCCAAAGCTACGACCAAAGCCTTGTACTCGACAGGGATGACGGTAGAACCGCTCACAAGGTCAGGCAGATAGGCGATGATTGCACCGATAATGCCCTGCGCAATGGTTCGGGTGCAACGAGCGGACGCGGTATCCGATGCACACCACTTCTTGAAAGATTCGATAACGGACATAGATTGTCTCCTTTCGGATAGATTTGATAAACACACCAACAATTATAATGGTAGCTATAGTTGACAAAACCTGGCATTAAGGAGCCGTTATGATTACACATCGACTGAAAGTGACTGAGGATCGAACTATAGAGCGGCTAGACCATAAGCCCATCGTCGCTAAGTCAAACGGGGCAGATTTCGTCCAGTTTACATTCGAGAACCCTTCCGAATGGACTATTACGGGCGTGCTTGTTGTTTACATGTTCAACGGCACGCCTTACGGATCTTGCGTCATTGACAAGGATTCCGATGGCAATCCTCTCGCTTTGACCGAGAACGATGGCGTATGGCAACTAACCGCTCCCATCCCCTACCAGTGCATCACATCCGAGGGCTATCTTTACACCGGCTTGTCCCTTTTCCGCACAGACGTTGACGCAAGCACGAGCAGCGACACCACTCCTCACATCATCGCCAAGCTCAGCACAGCCCTGTTGTCTCAGCCTATTCAGATTCTTAAGAACGGTGGGCTTGACGAAATCGACGTAGCCGCATCTCCCAATGATGACTTGCTTGTTCGCATGAAGCTCTTCATCGAGAGCTTTTCGACCGAATGGATGGAGAACGTTGATAAAAAGTTCGACAACCTAGATAAGACCATAAGCGGCGATAGTGAGACTGGCGGAGGTTTGATCGCCGATATAACGACTAATGCAAACAACATCATCGGATTACAAGAGCGAATTGACGAGCTTAATACTGATGTTGATGCGCTAGACGTTGTTGTTAACGGCTCTGAGGCGATCGTCGATGACAGTGGTTCTGTCGAGCAGGAAGCGGTAAAAGGCCTGGTAGAGCTACAAAAGGAAGACGCAGAAAACATCCAAGGCATAATTGATAGCGTCATGGAGGACATCATACCGACAGTCCAGACGCAAGCGGATAAACTTGAAGAATTACAGACTGAGGTTGAGAACATTGTAGTAGATGAAGAGTTCTCAAACACGTCCACGAATGCTATCCAGAATAAGACTTTAACGGAATTTCTCACGGGTCTAAATCATGAAGTCGTAATGACCACTTTCATGGAGGCAGTGATCGATCGCTTCACACTTGGGGTTCTTTTTAGCCAACAACAACTAAGTATGCAGAACGGCGAACTATCGAAGCAAGGTAAGCTTAAAGAAATTGGTTCTCTGCGGTTTGATGCTATGAGGTTTACCAACAGCAGTTCGAATACGAGCAGGCCCTATATTTCGCTTCATGACGATCAAATCTTCACCAGCGTCAAGGTAGATACCCCTGCTAGCGACGACAATTCTTCGCTCGTGCCTAACACCGAATGGGTAAACAATCGCATCGATAGCTTGTCGGCTGAAGGCGCCTCGCTGGTTGGCAAGTCGTATTTTCTGAATATAACGATGACACCAGGTTTAGGGATTCATCGGGCTAGTGATTTTCGCAATGTTTTAGTGATTCAACGAACAGAGGATTGCCAGACAGAAATCACATCCAATTACCCTGATGGCCTCATCCAGATTGATAAGTGCATAGACGACGGTGCTTTATCTGCAAATATCCTATCAAGCGATTATAAATTTTTAGTTAGTGGTTATGTCGAATCAAGACTAGTCAACAATAAGTACTGGGGTACCGATTGGATGAAAAGAATCAGGCTTGAACTAGAAGACAACTATGCGGATAACTACCAGAATTCAGACGTTAGCGCTAAAGCTCCCGTGTATTGGCACTCGGAATCCTATGACGGTATCGACGGATTTGGTGTTATGTATATATTCGGTGAAAAAAGTATAGCAACGGCCTACAAATACGACGATGCGGAGTGGACGGATGACGATGTGGCCGCGCTCGATGCGACAAAAATAGATATTTCGATAGAATATAATCTCATCATTACCTTGACCGATTATGTGCCAACAGAGTAGCTAGGAGTACTATATGTATAACAACGGTTATGAGTTCCGACAACCTATCAACGGCGTGATAGATGTTACGGGATACGACGGAGCATTAGCGTATCCGTTGCCGCCTAACTCCTGCATCCCTCTGTTCGATACAACATGCGATGTCCTCTACCTTAAGACCACCGATGGAGGCGGGTACGCTAGTGTCCGCAGATTCTCCATCGAGGAGCTTCCCGCTATTGCATCGCAGTCTTCCGATGTTGCTCAAAGCAGGCTTGACGACCTTGAAAGCAAGGTGGATTTAATTCTTGCGAAGCTAGGTGAGGGCAATGAGTAACGTGTTCCTGAACGCAGCTAGAGGCGCTAAGAGCAACGCTTCTATCGTCTCTCAGCTAAAGGCGATGGCCAAGGGAAATCCTTCCGCTCTCTATGATAGACTCATGCAAACTAACCCTCAGTTCGCTCGATTCGTCAAAGACAACCAAGGCAAGACCCCTGAGCAAATAGCTAAGGAGAACGGCATCGACTATAATTACCTGCGTAAATTCCTCTAATAGAGAAAGGACGTAGTATGTCTGAACTTTCAGCAGCCGATCTTGCGGCGGTAACCAAAGACGCGGGCGATTTCGGTGGTAGCTCGGCGTGGGTTCTCGTGATTCTGTTCGCGCTCATCTTCGGATGGGGAAACAACGGCATCGGCGGAACCCGCGAAAACTACGCCACACCCGCCGATATTCAGCGAGCTGTGGACAATTCCGCCATTCAGCAGGACATCCAGCGCACCGCGTATGAGAACATGGCAGTAACCAAGGATGCATCCTATAACAATCTCAGCGAGATCCGCGATCTTGAATCCGCAGTAAATGCAGGCTTTGCAGCTCAGGCAACCGGTCTCTGCGATACTAAATCCATGTTGTTGGAGAATCGTTATCTTGCAGCGCAGGAGGCTGCGAAGACTCGTTCTGAAGCCCAGGTGCAGACACAGCGAATCCTCGACCGAATGGCTGAGAAGGAGCAGCAGGATCTCCGAGATGCGAACATGCGACTCTACTTCGATCAGAAGATGGAAAGTGTTCCTCGCGTTTCCAATATTGGCTACGGCGTAGTTCCCAACTTCCCTGCTCCTGCTCCTCAGCCTTATCCGTTTGGCAATCTGTAGGAGGTGATACATGTGCCTAACGCACTGTTACAGACAGCCAACACGGCTTCTTTCACCATTCCTGCAAGCACTGTAGGAGCAACCATTTCGGTAGGCTCTCCCATCCGAAGGCGTGGATTGCAGGCCAATACAGATGGTGGGGACATTCTCCTTTACGCCACTGGCTATTATGAAGTAGACATCAATGCAACCATTGCGCCGACTACAGCAGTCAGCACTGAGTTGCAGGTATACCTTAACGGTGTTGCTGTCCCTGGTGCATACGCTTCTACTCCAGCTGCTATCTCGACTTGCTCTCTGACTATTCCAACGGTTGTCCGCGTATGCGATTGTTCGGCTGCCGTCTTGTCCATTAAGGCAACAGGCGGAGAGGCCACAATATCCAATGTGAGCGTTAGGGTGGTGCGCGACTGATGGCTCGATTAACTCAAGACGCATCAGCATTCCTCGTTAAGACCTCAGCGGACTCGTCTTCCAAAACTACCGTTGCACTAGGCTTAGATTTCGACACGATGCCGAACAGCCAGTTAATGATGTGGTTTAACGCTATCTATCCTATCGGTAGCTGCATGATTCTCGGCTCCGCTAAGAAGCCTGACGAATTGACTGATTGGCCTTTTGCTGGTCTAGGCACATGGGAATCCATGAGCGATAACACTACGACCGTATTAGGTCTGGTTCCATATTCTTCAGGTTCATCTGTTGTCGGCAAGATTACAGGCACCAACAAGACCAAGGCAGTTACCTCTGCGCATATCAAACAGATGCGAGCATGGACTAGTAGTAGCCTCGGATCCCATTCTCACTCGAACGCGACCCAGGTTTGCGGTATCGACAGGAGCGACGGTCTCGGTCAAACGCAAATAGCAAAGGGTAGTAGCGGTAGGTATGCACCAACGATGGGCAATAAGAATGTCAACTTCATGAACAAATCTATGTGGGCAAGCAACCTAAGTCATTCGCATTATGTGGACATTGGCTCTAATTCTGATGGCTATGGCCCAGAGCTTGACATCAAACGCTATCAAGCTGTTGGGTGGGTGAGAACGGCATAATGGAATTCGGAACCCTAATAGCGAGCGTTTTAACCGGACTCATTGCTGCTATCGCCACGATATGCAACTCCCGTATGCAGAACGATAAGACTCAGGCTATTCTTCGCGTCAACCTTGAACATTACCGCGAATCAACGGACTCAAAGATTGAGAGTTTGTCAGCCCGAGTAGAGAAGCATAACGGTCTTGTTGAGCGAATGGTCAAACAAGAGATGAACACTGAAGCACAGTGGAAACGCATTGACGAGCTTAGAGATAGCATTCAAAGCATCGAAGAGCGTTTAACTTAAAAAAGAAGCCCCGAATCATGGGGCTTCTTTTATTGCTCTACTCGCTATAGACTTCAGGATTGCCGTCCATAATGCCTGCGGTAATTTCCCTTCGCTCAACCTCAGCGAGCGATGAAAGACGAGCGATAATCTCCAGGCCGACCCCCTTGTAGATGTCGGCGAACGGCTTAATCATGGTGGCTCCCGCATCATCGAGCCACAGATCAGCGCCTTCGATGAGTCGGGCGCATCCCTCGTTGTAGCCGTCGATAAAGGCCTTGTCCTCGCCCTTTAACTCCTGCCAGTTGTAAATATCCTCGTTGATATACATCTTCGCTCCTTTTTATTTCGTACTGCAAAATCCGCTAATTCGTAATCCGAGATTGCTAATTCGTAATCCGAGATTGCTAATTCGTAATCCCAGATTGCTAATTCGTAATCTCGACTACAAATTAGCAATCGTATTTTGTAATTCCTACAAA
>CAVBGJ010000014.1:0-51049 GCA_963595065.1 Christensenellaceae bacterium Phil1
GGTTGCCCTGCACCTCGGGGTTCATTGCGAGCCGCACATAACACCCGCACCCTCCAAAAAAGAAAAGCCTCCCGTTCCTTGGGCCTTGCTCTCGGTCCAAGGAACGGGAGGCGATTAGAGCGTGTCGTGTTTACGACGCTGCGCTAGTCCCTAAAGGATCCTAGCGGCGGCGCTTGAATGCGAACGATCGCGCAACCCGCCAACCGCACAGCTGCAGCCTTCCCGCCCGCCCCAGAAGACATTCCGGCACACCGATGCTAGGGTGTTGCCAAAGCCCTCTACCGGAAGGGACGGATAACCTTGGACAAAGAAGAAGCGCTAAGGCTCCTGCGCGATACCGTCAAGCCGTCGCTGGGCTGCACGGAGCCCGCCTGCGCGGCCCTGTGCGCGGCCGCAGCCGCAGAGAAACTGCGCGGAAACGTGCAGCGCATCTGTTTGACGGTAAATCCCGGCCTTTACAAGAACGGGATGTCCGTCGCCATTCCCGGCTTCGACCAAGCGGGCATGGACTACGCGGCTGCGCTTGGCGCGCTTATGGCAACAACCAGCGGCGAGCTGCAAATCTTCGAAGCCATCACACCGAAAATCGCAGAACAGGCCAAGGCACTTGTGGCTTCCGGGAACGTCCGCGTAACGGCCGATTTCGACCAAAAGGACATCTACGCCCAGTGCGAGGTTGCCCGGGAAGGCGAAACGGCGCAGGCGGTTATCCGCGGCTCCCATACGAACATCGTGATGGTTAGCCACAACGGAAAAACCTGCTTTCAGAAGAAAAAGCCGTCGGAAGCCAACGGCGAAGACCCTTCCGCGGCCTTGAAGAAGATGACCATCGCGGAAATAAGCCGCTTGGTAGACGGCATGGCGCCTTCCGAATTGGACTGGCTCGTTGAAGGGGCCGCCGCCAACGAAGCCGTAGCTGCATACGGCGCACAGCACCCAAGCCCCGTAGGAATCGCAGCCGCCCTGCACCGCAGCATCTGCAGCAGCGAAGCGGACCAGATGGTACGGTGCGTTGGATCGGCGATCGAATCCCGGCTGGACGGCTGCCCCCGTTCCGTTACCAGCAGCGCCGGGGCAGGCAGCAAGGGTTTGGCATTGACCATCCCCGTAAGCATTGCCGCGAAACACCCGGGGGCATCCCGCGAGCAACTTACCCGCGCGTTGGCTTTCGGCCACCTGGTTAACAGCTACATCAACGCCACCATCGGCAAGCTTTCGGCCGTTTGCACCTGCGCCGCCGCGGCGTCTACCGCAGCATCCGCCGCATTGGTGAAACTATGGGGCGGAACGGAAGAGCAGATGGGGTTCGCCATCCGCAACATGACCGGAACGGTTTCCGGCATGATCTGCGATGGCGGGAAAACCGGCTGCGCCATGAAGCTGGCGATGGCAACTTCCGCCGCGTACTTATCGGCGCAGATGGCCATCGAAGGTTCAGCTCTACGGGAAAGCGACGGCATATGCGCCGCCACGCCGGAACAGTGCATTGCCAACGTAGCCCGGATAGCCAACATCGGCATGGCGAACGTCGATTCGGAGATCCTGGATATCATGCTCAACAAGAAGGAGCACGGTTCGGCATAAAGCCTAAAGCCGCAATGACAGTGGCTCCAAGCTGATTCGCCACTGCTCCAAAACATCCCTCGCACTGCCTCGAGCAGGAAAAGCGGGCGTACATCACCGCTGTTTTTGCGTAATAGGGAAAGACCTCCCTTCAGAGGTTCATTGCAGTCCCTGCGGGTAGCGTTGGCGCGCTATGACCCCGCGGGGTTTCTTCTTGCTAGGCGTTGATGCGGCGCACGTTCTCGTAGACAAGCTCGGAGAGCAGCGAGTAGAGGCCCTGAACGTCGAAGCCTTTGGGGAACTCAAGCGTCTTCGTGGCCGTCTGTACGCCATACACCTTGTAGTAGGGGCTGGTGATGTAGGAGAACGAGACCTCCGCGTGGTCGAAGCCCAGACCGCCGGTCTCAAGACGCACGTCGACGATGCTCTGGAGGTCGATGGAAACGACCGCCGCCTTGGTGCCCGTCATCCCTTGGTGGTCGATGAATATAATCCTCCTGTCCGTAAACAGCATCTTGTCGCGCACGAGGGCGAAGCAACGAGTGAATGCCTCGCCGCTCATGAGGTACATGCCATAGTCGTGTTGTGCCACCTCAATTGGCATCTCCGTGTAGTGGCCGAGCATGCCTGACATCGCGTTGCCCGAATTGACGGCCTGCTGGTCGCGATCCATGGCCTCCTGCACGGCTCCCTGCGCCTGCGATACAGCAGCGCTCGCCATATCCTTCATCATGTCTTTGAATGCCATTGTTCTGCTCCTTACCCTCGTCATATGACTCAGCCCTATTTAGCAAGGTGTCAGCCGATACGCCCATGGCATGCGTAAACTTGCAAACGATGCTCGCCTTGGGTCTTTGATTTTGCCGCTGAAAATCTGCGACACGTGGACGTCCGATATACCTGCCGCCCTGCATACATCCGCCTGCTTCATTCCTGGCTCGTCGAGATAGTCGTTCAACGCGCGGCTTGATTACCAGTCGATTCGACACCGCTCCAAAACCCAACACGAGAAGCTATGGACAATCCTCTACTTTTTTTCTAATCCTACCCTGCCGAATGCCTACCTTGCCTTAGCTGTCCGCTAGCGGCCCGCCTAGTAAAGCGGCGGTTTCGGTTATGGTAGCAACTTGCTTTGTATCAGGTGTCCATTCAGCTACCCACCTCAGCAATTGCTTTAAGGTAATGCGGCGCCTCGCTCGAAATCAACGCGGTTCGAGCGAAAAACATCCCACCTCAACGCAAAAGGCCCAGCGGGCACCCTGGCAAACCCCCAAGGGCCGCTGGGCCTTTTCCTCACAATGAGTCGCACTCTGGAATGGCGCTAATTCCTCGCTGCCCCTTTGCGGTACGACCTGCGCGCGGCAACTGCCGCCAAGCCGCCGGCCGCTAGCACGACTGCCGCCGCAGGGGCCGTAGCATCGCCGGTCTTCGCAAGGGCGCCTTTACTGTCAGAATCGGGCTCGCCGGCAGCGGGCTTCACCGTGCCATCCGACTCATCTGGCTGGTCGGAGCCGCCGCCATCGCGCACCACATCGCCCGGAAGCTCGTTGGTGGCAACGGCCGTGGCGCGCATCACTGTTTCGTAGCTGTTGTCGTAATCGTGCCCCAGCACATACAGCATGCCGCGGTAGGCAATGGCGCGATCGAACACCGTGGGCGTGTAATTCACGCGCTTGCCGATGCTCTTGAACGCGGCATCCCCGCTGCCCAGCAGGAGCGTGTCGTTTTGGACGATATCCGAAGTGGGCGTGCCATCGTCGTTGTACCCGGCTACCGCAAGAAGCCCGGCAAGCACGGGGCCATCGGCGGAAGCGGCAAGCCCCGCAGCAAGCTCGTAGTTGGCGGCAACCGGCGGCAGCACCCCAAGGTTGGTGGTTCCGTTGTAGCTGCCGATGGTCTGGCTCGTAACCGAGCCATCGCTGCCCAGGGTAAGGCACTCGAACTCAAGAGCGCTGTCGTCAACCTTCCTGGCACTGGAGATATCCGACCTGGCCCCGCCGAACACGTACAGCTTATCGCCGCACAGCGCCGTCTGGATGTCGGACGTCGAGCGCGCAAGGCCCGTGTTGGAACGCGGCGAGCACGAGCCCACCACCTTGGCTTCACCCGAATCAAGGTCGAACTCGCGCACGTTGTTCCCGGTAAGCGTCATCAGGGTGGTGTCGCCCTTCACCAGGATCTTCGCGTTGTCGTAGCTGTACTTCGCGGAAACCCACACGCCCGCCTTTTCGGCAGCCGCGTCGTCTTCGGGGATCTTGCTTACCACCGAGCCGCCGATCAGCAGCAGCCTATCGCCCACGTTCACGATCGAGGCCTGGTAAGGCACATCGTCGGAGGCAACCTTTTCGGAAAGGTCGGTCCATTTGGCGGTGGCGGGGTCGTACGAGAAAAGCTTCTTGGTAGCAAGGCCACCGTTGTCCGCGCTGGCAGCAGAGCCCATAACCAGCATCTTGCCGTCCCAAAGCGTGCAGCTTACGTTGGCCAGCCTGCACGGAAGGCTTTCCATCTCCGACCACGTTTTCGAGGCTATCTCGTAGCGCCACACCTTGTCGTAGCGGAGCGCCTCGGACTGCTCGTTGCTCGAATCTATTTCCTCGCTGGCAAGGTCGCGCGCGCCGAACACGTAGAGCGATCCGTCAAGCGCAGCCAGGGTGTTCAGCTCGCTGCAGTTTTCCAGGAATTCGGGGGTTTCGATAACCCGCTCGTATACCGGCACCTCATCTGCGGAAACGTTCTTGGTGAACACGAACGTGGTGCCGTAGCTGCACGACTGCTTGTCGCTGCGCGTCAGCGCAACATCCAAGTAGCCGCTGATAAGCCCCGTCGGGCATTCCGCAACCACCTCGTTTTCCGACCAGCTCTTCACCGTGGCGCTCTTGCCGCCGATGCTGACGCTGCCCGCTTCGCTGCCGAACGAGTCGCCCTTAATGGACACAGTTTCCCCATCGTTGGAAAGCGCGGCCGAAACAATAGTGGGAACGCGGCTATCCTGCGCCTTGGCAGAGAACTTGCTGGCGTCGATCATGCCGTTGGAAGAGCACAGCCCGCTCAGCGAATCGTACTCGGTAACCGAGCTCTTCAGCACACGGGTAAGCGCAGCGGCACGCACGCTCTTATCCAACGAGCTATAACCTTCCATCTGCTTGGATGCCACCGCCGCAAGACCGGCAACGCAGGGCGTAGCCATCGAAGTGCCGCTTTCGTACATATAAGGGGAAAGCTGCGTTCCCGCGCCCACGCAGTCGATGAGGATCCCGTTGGCGCTCGTCTTGTTCAAGTCGTCCGGCATGATGACCAGGTTCATCAAGATATAGCTGTTGCCATCGGCATCGGTATGCACGGCCAGCTTGGAGCCTTCGCTGGTTGCTTCCATAAGCGCCTTTTCGGCGGAATTGGAAAGCGCGTTCCATCCAGCCCTAAGGCTGGAGAATCCGGAATAGCCGCCCACTACGGCAGTCTTGCCCGTAGCGTCAACCGATTCGAACATGAGGGCGGTGATCCCCAAGGCATCGCTTGGGGCGCCGCCATCGAGGGCAACCGAAATGCCGATGTTGGAAAGCTTGCTCCAATTGTCTTCGCTAACCGGTACCTTAAGCGAAAGCAGTATGCTCTTGCTGGAGTCTGCCACATTCGCTTGCTCCAGTTCTTCCTTGGTTATCCTGAGCACACCCTTGCCGGAATCGAAACCGACGGTCTGGGTATCTACCTTTCCAACCCGCTTCGGCTCGC
Organism: Christensenellaceae bacterium Phil1; assembly: GCA_963595065.1. Classification (GTDB taxonomy): domain Bacteria; phylum Actinomycetota; class Coriobacteriia; order Coriobacteriales; family Eggerthellaceae; genus Anaerotardibacter. Next base: position 5,293 of record CAVBGJ010000014.1, read on the forward strand.
ATTCGTCGTCGTAAAGCGAGAGCAGGCCCACCCAGGCCTCTACCTGGGTAGAAGACCCTTCGCTGAAATCGCTGCAGGCAGCAAGGCTGGTTTTATCCTCGATCAAACTGGGGATGAACTTGCTGGTGATGGTGTTGCCCTGCGAAATAGCGGTTGAAAGGATGTTGGTGCCCGGCGCGAACACATCGGTGGTGGTTTTGCCGTAGTTCGAGAAATCGGAGGCAACGCCGGTCATCGCAGCCGCATCGACCACGGTGCAGTAGTCGGATGCCCCCTGGATCTTGGCGGTGTCCAGGGTTTTGTCCACGTCCAAAGCGGCATTGCCGGAAGCGAACACGATGGCAACGCCCTTTTGCCCAAGGCTTTCCGCTGCAAGGAACAGGGCGCGGTTGGCGCCGCCTTCGGCGCCCCACGAATTGCTGGCAACGCGAACATCCACGCCGGCGTCCACAGCGCGCTCGATGTACGCGAAGCCCTTGATCTCGGAATCGGTGGTGAATTGCCCCTGGCTATCGGCTGCACGCACGCTGATAAGGTTGGCACCGTTGGCGGCACCGCTCACGCCGTAACCGTTCCATGCCGCAGCCGCAATGCCCGCGCAGTGGGTGCCATGGCCGTTCACATCGCCGGAGTCGCCGCCGTCGCCAGTGGAGTTGAAGCCGTATTTATCGCCGCCGATTTTGGAAGCATAGCTGCTCATATCGAACATGACACCGGAAAGGTCGGGGTTGGCATAGTCGATGCCGGTGTCGACGATGGCAATAACGCCTTCCGCGTTTTCGTTGGAGCTATCGTTCCAATCCTCGATGCCAACATCGAAGCCCTCCTTGTGAAGGGAGCCGTAGGCCGAGACGCTTTCATCGGCATAGCCCCACTGAAGGGAGGTGCCGTCTGCCAGGTCGTCGGCCGAAGCGACGGTGGATTCGTCCGTCTTCTCGATGGGCTGAACCTTGTCTTTGGCGTTGGAACCAGAACCGGTGGAGCCTTCGTTGCCAGCGCCGGACGCACCGTCTGCGCCGGAGCCCTGGCCATCGGATGAGCCGTCGGAGCCATTGCCGTTGGCGTCGTTGCCGCCGGTTTCGCTGCCGGTAGAGGATATAGAGCTGATCAGTTCTTCCTTTTCCCCATCGCCGACAGATTCCGTCGAATCAAGGTCTTCCACCGTGCCGGTGTAGTTGGGCTGCGCCCAAACAACACGCGGGTCGTTTGCCAGCTCGCGCAGCATCTGCTCGGTGCTCATGCCCTCCTGCTTCACCAGCAAGGTGTACAGCTCAACGTCGGAAGACTGCACAGCGGGAAGCTGGTCGGCTCCGCTCTCGGCGGCAGCGGCAACCTGAGCGCCCTGCAGGGCGGCTTCGGGCAGCGCCTCGTTGAAGGCAGACTCGTAGGCATCGCCCGTGGTCTGCGCCAGTTCCTCGGTATCGGCGCAATCCAGCAGAAGGTCGGAAACGGGCTGCTCACCAGCGCCCTTGTCGACGCCCTCATCGGCTGCCGCCAAGGCAACCTGAGCGCTTGCGGCCTGGGCTGCCGGGGCCACGATGGCCACGACCTCGCCCTCGTTGTACGAACCGGACCCAAGCATGGTGTCTATCTGATCGGCCCAAGACGTCTGCCGGCCAAGTTCTTCGGCGGAAGCAGTGCCCATCGCGGGAGCGGTGCCCTGCAGGGCGCCTCCCACCAATGCGAACGGCGCGCCGTAGAACAGCATCGATGCCGTCAACAGCACGGCAATCGAAAGCGAGGCAGCACGCCTTGCGGGGGCAGCCCAAGTACGTATCCGGTTTTTCATGGAGACTCCCAAAACTGAAGGTAAAGATCCTTCTATTCTCGGGGAAAAGCCCAGGAAAACGCAACTACTGCAAATTGTGGACGGCAAGGGCACACCACGATGGCGATGGCGATGGCGATGGCGATGGCGATGGCGATGGCGATGGCGATGGCGATGGCGATGGCGATGGCGATGGCGATGGGAGGATCGCGCATATCTTCCCTTGCAACGAAAATAACGCCGCTTATCCACTGCACAATACCGTTTGCTTTGTGGAATTACTCATCGGCTGCACATTGTCCATCGCCGTTCAGCATTCCCATTCGCACCGTTCGCCCCATTTCGCTTATCCACGAAACAGCCCGAACCCATACTTGACGCATTCATCCAACCCCACCGATCGGGGTTGCATCCAGAGAAAGGAATGCCATGGATATCAAGAATGTTGTCGTTGCCGGCGGCGGTGTGCTGGGCAGCCAGATCGCCTTCCAGAGTGCTTACAAGGGCTTCAACGTAAAGGTATGGCTGCGTATGGAAAGCTCCATCGGCCGCGCCAAACCCAAGTTCGACCGCGTTCAGAAGATCTACCTGGCAACCCTGGAAGCCATGAAAACCAACCCGGCCGCCTATTGCCGCGGCCTGGCCGAAAGCCCTGAGCTTACCCCCGAGCAGATCGATGAGCTTATCGCGAAGGCAGCTTCGGCAATGGACCGTATCGAGTTCACCCTCAGCCACGAGGAAGCCGCCAAGGACGCCGACCTGGTAATCGAGGCCATCGCCGAGAACCCGCAGGAAAAGGTGGAGTTCTACACCACCATGGCGAAGTACCTGCCCGAGAAAACCATCATCGCCACCAATTCCTCCACCATGCTGCCCAGCGCCTTCGCCGAGAGCACCGGCCGCCCCGAGAAGTACCTGGCCCTGCACTTCGCAAACGAGATCTGGCGCAACAACACCGCCGAGGTTATGGGCCACGACGGCACCAGCCCCGAGGCTTACCAGGAAGTGGTGGAATTCGCCGAGGCCATCGGCATGATCTCGCTGCAGCTGAAGAAGGAACAACCCGGCTACATCCTGAACAGCCTGCTGGTTCCCTTCCTGAACTCCGCTCAGGCACTGCTGGCCAAGGGCGTTGCCGACCCCGAGACCATCGACAAAACCTGGATGCTGGCCACCGGCGCCCCGCTTGGCCCCTTCCGCATCCTGGATGTTGTGGGCCTTACCACCGCTTACAACATCGTGGCCATGAACCCCGAAGCCAAGGATCCGGAAACCCTACCGGGCAAGATCGCCGCGCTGCTGAAGAGCTACATCGATGCCGGCAAAACGGGCATCAACGCCGGCGAAGGCTTCTACAAGTACTAAACCTAAATCTGCTTGCCCTGTTTGCGCGCCAGGCGCTTCTGGGCAAGGCGCTCTTTGGCGGCCTCGCCCTTGGCCGAACGTCGCGAAGAGCGCCTGGGTGACGCCGCCGGCTTGCTGCCCGGCGCTGCCGAAGCGTTTTTGGGAGCCTCCCCTTCGGCCGGCTTTTCTTCCACCAGCCCCTTCAGGTAAGCAAGCACATTGGTGAGCATGCCCGCATCAGATGCTTCCTCGCCTTTGCCGTAGCCCGGCACCACCAGGCGCAGCGGCACCGTCATCTTCTTCTTGTCGGGCAAGTAGCGGCCGGCCTTGCGGCGAAGCTCGGACTGCTGCACCTTCGAAAGGGTGAACGGCTCCACCACCAGCTTGCCGGAAACCACCGAGATAAGGCGGATGCCGTGCTCGTTGGCGAATGCCTTCAAGCGCGCCTTCTCGAACTGGTTGATGGCGGCGTGCGGCATCTCGGGATGCTTGGCCATCAGCTCCTCGTAGATGGCTTCCACCGCGTCCATAGTGTCGGCACTGGCAATCTTTCGGTAGTACAGCACGCGCTCGTCGGCATCGGGCAGGTACTCCTCGGGGAAGTAGGTGTGGTCGGGCACGTTCACCACAATGTCGGAAAGCGCCGGCGGCAGGAACTCCTTGCTGGAGGTGTTGCCCTCGCGGGCCAGGTTCACCGCCGTTGCCAGCATCTGAGCGAACAGGTCGAAGCCCACCGCGCTCATGTTGCCGCTCTGCTCGGCACCCAGAAGGCTGCCCGCGCCGCGAATCTCCAGGTCGCGCATGGCAACGCGCATACCGCTGCCCAGCTCGGTGTGCTCGCCCAGCGCGGTAAGGCGCGCCACAGCTTCCTCGGTAAGCGGGATGTTGTCGGGGAACAAGAAGTACGCGTAGGCCTGCGTGCTGGAACGGCCCACGCGGCCCTTCAGCTGGTACATCTGCGCCAGGCCCAAACGCTGCGAGTCCTCGATGATGAGCGTGTTGGTATGCGGGTTGTCGATGCCGCTCTCGATGATGGTGGTGGCCACCAGCACGTCCAGCTCGCCGGCCGCGAAGTTCTCCATCACGTCTTCCAGCTGCTCTTTCGACATCTTGCCATGTGCCACACCCACACGTGCCTCACCCGCAGCGGCCTGCACGCGGCGCACCGCCTCGTCGATGGATCGCACGCGGTTGCTTACGTAGTACACCTGCCCGCCGCGCTGCAGCTCGCGGCGGATGGCGTCGCTCACCACATCGGGGTCCCACTCCCCCACATGCACTTCCACCGGGCGGCGATCGTCGGGCGGCGTAAGGATAAGGCTCATGTCGCGCACGCCGGAAAGACCCATCTGCATGGTGCGCGGAATAGGCGTCGCCGAAAGCGTGAGCACGTCGATGGATTCGCGCATGTTCTTCAGCTGCTCTTTATGCGCCACTCCGAAGCGCTGCTCCTCGTCGATGATCACCAGGCCCAAATCGTGCGGGTTCACGTCGCGCGAAAGCAGCCGGTGCGTTCCCACCAGCACCGAAACGCTGCCGTCGGCGAAGCCGGCCAGCGCCTCCTTCTGCTGCGCGGGCGTGCGGAAGCGCGAGAGCACCTCTACCTTCACGTCGAAGGGCTCGAAGCGCTCCTTGAACGTGGAGTAGTGCTGCTGAGCCAGGATGGTGGTGGGGCACAGCACCATAACCTGCTTGTTGTCTTGCGTTGCCTTGAACGCCGCGCGCAGGGCCACCTCGGTCTTGCCGAAGCCCACGTCGCCGCACACCAGGCGGTCCATCGGGCGCGGCGACTGCATGTCGGCCTTGATGTCGGCGATGGCAGCCAGCTGGTCGGGCGTTTCCTGATAGGGGAAGCTTTCCTCCATCTGGCGCTGCCAGGGCGTGTCCTCGTGGTAGCGGTAACCCTGAGTGGATGCGCGACGCGTGTACACGTCCACCAGGTCGAAGGCAAGCTGCTTGGTCGCCTTGCGCGCCTTGGCCATAGCGCGGCTCCAGTCGGAGGTGTTCAGCCGCGTGAGCCGGGGCGAAGATCCTTCCGGCCCCACATAGCGGGTAACACGGTCCAGCTGCTCCACCGGCACATAGAGCTTGTCGCCTTCGGCGTATTCCAGCAGCAAGTAGTCGCGCTCGGAGCCGCCCACGTCTTGGCGCACGATGTCGCGGAAGAACGCCACGCCGTGGGCCGCATGAACCACGTAGTCGCCCGGCTTGAAGGGGAAGGTTACCTCGGTCACGTCGATGCGCGAACGCTTGCGCGTGGCCATGGAGCCCTGCGTGTCGGAAAGCGAAACCAGCGCTATTTTCGCCGCCGGGAATATCATGCCCAGCGGGATGTCCACGTCCACGATGTTCACCTGGCCGCGCTTGAGCTTTGCCTGCCCTTCGCCGGTTACATCCAGAACCTCGTTGATGGGGATGCCCAGGTCCACCAGCGAAAGCTTCATTTCCTGCCGCGCGCGAAAGTGCGGGACAGAGAACACCACGGCAAAGCCGGTTTCGGCCAGCGAGCGCAGACGGCCGAACAGCTTGTCGGGGTCGCCTGCCACGTCCACGCGCTTCACCACCAGCTCGCTGTCTATCTGGGCACCCACGCGCATGATGGAAACGTAGGTAGCGCGCGGGTTCTTGCCGAAGTCCAGATCGGAAGGGCCCACGTACAAATCGCTCACCGGGATAGAGGTGCCCACGCAGCGCTTGGAAAGCTCGTCGTGCGCATGCATGGCATCGTCCACCAGCGACCGCGGCTCTATGAGCACGGTAAGCGCACTGGCAGGAAGGTAGTCCCCCACCGTTGCAGTGCCTTCCAGCAGGTACGCCGCCATAAGGTCGGGCAGCTCGCGGGAATCGTCTTCCAAACGCTCAAGCAAATCGCGCTTATCGGGGTTCGTCTCGGCGCCCTTCGCGATAACCCGCGTGGCGCGACGAAGCGAAGCATCGTCCACGCAGAATTCGCGCACCGGGAACAGGTCCACCGATTCCAGCGAGGAGATGGTCTGGCCAGTAGAGGGAAGGAAACGGCGGATCTCGTCAAGCTCGTCGCCAAAAAAGTCCAGCCGCACGGGAAACGGCAGGTTGCCGGGGAACACGTCTATCGCCCCGCCCTGCACGCAGAACGTGCCCGGGCCGTCCAATTCGCCCGTGTTCTGGTAGCCCATGGAAACCAGGCAGCGCTCAAGGTCGTCGAAGCCGGCAACACCGCGTTGGGGGCTCTCGGAAAGGTCGACACCCACGCGCAGGCTCAGCGGCCGAGCGATGTTCGCGCTAGCTGGGGCGATGCGCCGCAGAAGGGAACGCGCCGAAGCCACCACGATAACCGGCTGGCCGGACTGCAGGGCCCACAGCGCACGCAAACGCGTGCCGTGCAGGCGGGGTTGGGCCGGCGCGTCCAGCGAAAACGGGTTGCCCGCGTAATCGGCGAAGCGAAGCACGCGCTCTTCGCCCACGAAGGCACCCACCGTGCGCGCGAACACCTCTGCGGCGTCTTCGCCCGCGCACACCACCAACGTGGCACGCGGGTCGCGCACGAAGCGAGCCGCCACCAAGAACGGGCGGGCCGAAGAGGCAACCCCAATGGTGGCATCCTGGGCAGCATCCAGCTTCTCCCAAGCATCGGCAAGCGCGCCGGACTTGGCCAGCTGGGCGGAAAGCATATCGATGAGCATGGCGCTCCTATCTTCCTGTAACGCAGAAAAGCTGCGAAAAGCAGCTGGTACAAGGGTAGCCCATCGGGCCCTATAATCAGCTTGGAACGGCCCGCCAGCCGAAGATCAACACGCCCGCACGGGCGGCCTGGCAGTTCGGCGGCGCCCAAGCCGCCGTCCGAGCCCGACAGCCTTCGGTAAATGCCGTTCCCCAGCCGTTGCGAACGGCACCGAACCACACGCCCGCAGAAAGGATGCGCCATGCCACGTGAAAAGAAAGCCGACAAGCTGGCCCGCGCCATCCAGATAGCCGACCGCATGTACGACCACTACGGGCGCGGCGAATGCGCGCTGCACTACACCACGCCGTTCACCCTTACCATCGCCGTGCTGCTTTCCGCCCAAACCACCGACGCCGGAGTGAACAAGGTAACGCCCGCGCTGTTCGCGAAGTACGGCACCCCGCAGGCCATGGCCCAGGCGGACGTCGAAGACGTGGCGAGCATCATCCACTCCATCGGCTTCTACCGCAACAAGGCGAAGAACTGCGTGGCCTGCGCGCAGATGATCATGTCCGACTTCGGCGGCGAGGTTCCCCGCACCATGGAGGAAATGCAGCGGCTGCCCGGCGTGGGGCGCAAAACCGCGAACGTGGTGCTGAACGAGGCATTCGGCATCGTGGAGGGCATCGCGGTGGACACCCACGTGTTCCGCATCGCCCACAAGCTGAAACTGGTAGGCCCTTCCGCCGACACACCGGCGAAGACCGAGGAAGCCTTGCTGAAGCTGTACCCCCGCGAGTACTGGGGACCGGTGAACCACCAATGGGTGCTGTTCGGACGCGAGTTCTGCATTGCGCGGCGCCCCAAGTGCGCCGACTGTTTCATCGGCGACCTTTGCCCCAGCTGCCCGACGGAATGCAAGCCCAAGACCGCTGAAAAATAACCGTGCACTTTCGTTGGAAACGGCGACTGTTTGATATCCTCGAACGGTATGATAGAACGCACTAAAGGCGCAGGTAAGGAAGAGCAATGAACCTTTCCCATCTGAAATATTTCATCAGCTTGGCCGACTCCAAGCATTTCGCCAACACCGCGAAATCGCTTTCCATTGCGCGCTCCACGCTTTCCTTGGCCATCTCCAACCTGGAATCCGACCTGGGGGCACCGCTGTTCACGAAGAACGGCAGCACGTTTCTGCTTACCCCCTACGGCAAGGAGTTCTACCGCTACGCATCCCTGGCGCTGAAGAACATCGAAACCGGCCGTCAGCGCGTTCAGATAATGGTGAACAGCAAGGTGGAAATGCTGCGCATCGGCGTTCCATTCTCCATCCAAGACGAAGACTGGTCGCGCATGATGCGCGCCTTCCGCGCCCACTTGGACGGCTCTACCTCTGTGAAGGTGCACCAAGGCTTCAGCTCCAGCCTCCTTCACGATTTGGCAGCAGGAAGCCTGGATGTCACCTTCGCCACCAAGATGCCCGACGCCCCGGAAGGCCTTGAGTACATCCCCTTCTGGTCGCAAGAGCTTATCGTGGCCGTGAACAAGGACAACCCGTTGGCGAAGCGCAAATCCGTTAAGCTCAACGAGCTGAAGGGCAACCGCATCTTCACGTACGCCGATGGCTGCCCGCCGCACGATCAGGTTATGGAGTACGCGAAGCGCTACGACTTGGAGGTCGAGGGGCGCTTCCGCGAAGAGATCACCGCCTGCTCCATCGTTTCCGCCAGCGACTCGGTGGTTGCCTTGGTGGATTACTCCTTCCTGGTGAAGGCATTCAGCGATGTGGTTTGCATCCCCATCGAAGGCGCTCCGCGCGACTTCCACAAGATCTACCTGATCCACCGCGCCGATGACATGCTCACCGCCGCGCAGAAGGACTTCATCGCCTTCGCCTGCAACCACAACGTGCCACCCGCCTGGCTCCCACGCGAAGGCGAAGACCCTTCCACCTTCCACATCAACTACAAGTAAGGAAGGCAGGGGCGAACCGCCCAGCATCACCACAACCCCAAAACAAAGAAACCGCCCAAAGGCGGTTTCTTTTTGCGCTGCTCTGCTGAGCAGAATTCCCAGGCGTGCTTTCGATGTTCGTAGAACGCCGAAACCTATTTATTCGGCAGACTTAACCCAGGAGAACATCTCGCGGATCTTGGCGCCGGTGGTCTCGATCTCGTGGGTGTTGATGGCCTCACGCTGCTCGAGGAGCCACTTGTGGTCGTTCTCGCAGTCGGCAACGAACTCCTTGGCGAACTCGCCGTTCTGGATGCGCTTCAGGATGAGCTTCATGGCCTCGCGGGACTGCTCGTTGATGACCTTGGGGCCAGCGTAGTACTCGCCGTACTCAGCAGTGTTGGAGATGGAGTAGTTCATGAAGTGGATGCCGCTCTCGTACATGAGGTCGACGATCATCTTCATCTCGTGGTAGCACTCGAAGTATGCCAGCTCGGGCGGATAGCCTGCCTCGGTCAGGGTCTCGAAGCCGGCCTTAACCAGCTCTACCAGGCCGCCGCAAAGAACAGCCTGCTCGCCGAAGAGGTCTTCCTCGGTTTCCTGAGCGAAGGTTGCCTTGATGATGCCGGAACGGGCACCGCCAACGCCCCAGCAGTAGGACATGATGATGTCCCAAGCGTTGCCGGTTGCATCCTGGTACACGCAAGCCAGATCAGGCACGCCAGAGCCCTCGGTGAACTGACGGCGAACGATGTGGCCGGGGCCCTTAGGAGCGCACATAACGACGTTCACGTCCTCGGGAGCCTTGATGTAGCCGTAGTGGATGTTGAAGCCATGGGCGAAGGCCAGGGTGTTGCCTGCCTTGAGGTGAGCCTCGACGTGATCCTTGTACACCTTGGGCTGAAGCTCGTCGGGAACGAGGATCATGATGAGGTCTGCTTCCTCAGCAGCCTGGTCCATAGTGGTAACCTTCAGGCCAGCCTCTTCAGCGACAGCCCAGCTCTTGGAACCCTCGCGAAGGCCGACGCGAACGTCAACACCGGAATCCTTCAGGTTCAGCGCATGGGCGTGACCCTGAGAGCCGTAGCCGATGATGGCTACCTTCATGCCCTGGATAACCTTGGGATCGACGTCGTTTTCGTAATAGATGGTTACAGCCATGATTCATCCCTTCTTCTAATGACTGACTGTTTACTATATGGCGAATTGCATGTGCGGCGGGCAGCTTAGCTGACCTTGGAACCGCGGGACATTGCAATTATACCCGTACGGATTATCTCCTTGATGCCGTAGGCGCGCAGCAGGTCTTCCATGCCGGCGATCTTCGACTCGGTGCCCGTTACCTCGATGGTGAGCGAGCTCTTGCCCACGTCCACGATGTTGGCGCGGAACACGTTGGCGATCTCGATGATCTCGCTGCGGCGCTCGGGGTTGGCATGCACCTTGAACAGCACCAGCTCGCGCTCGATCGCCTTTTCCTGCGTGAGGTCGGTGATCTTGTGCACGCTGATGAGCTTGTGCAGCTGCTTGGTGATCTGCTCGTAAGCCGTGTCGTTGGCGATCATGATGATGGTAAGGCGCGAAAGCGTCACATCTTCAGTAGGGCCAACGGAAAGCGACTCGATGTTGAAGCCGCGGCGGGAGATCAGGCCGGTTACACGGCTGAGCACGCCCGACTTGTTCTCTACCAGAACGGAGAGGATATGCCTTTGCGGTTCGTCCATCTTAACGGCCTCCTTCTTCTTCCTCGCCGGCATGTGCGGCGGCGTTGGCCTCGGCAGCGTTGGCGAAGGGCAGCTCTTCGAAGCCCTCCAGCATATCGGAAATGGGGCCCACGTTGATGGCGCCGATGATGTCATCGAGCGGGGCGCCGGGGGCAACCATCGGGAACACGTTCTCGGACGAGTCGATGCGCATGTCCAAGAGCGCCGGGCCGTCGTAGTCGATCAGCCACTTCATGGCCGCTTCCAGCTCGGCGGGATCGGCAACGCGCTTGCCGCCCCAGCCATAGGCCTCGCACAGCTTCACGAAATCCGGCGTGTCGGGCAGGACGGTCTGGCTATAGCGCTCGTGGTAGAACAGGCCCTGCCACTGGTGCACCATGCCCAACGCGGAGTTGTTCATCAGCAGCACCTTCACGTTGATGCCGTTGATGGCGGCGGTGGCCATTTCCTGCACGTTCATCTGGTACGAGCCGTCGCCGGCGACGCACACCACTTCCTTTTCCGGGAAGGCAACCTTGGCGCCGATGGCCGCGGGGAAGCCGAAGCCCATGGTGCCCAAGCCGCCGCTGGAAAGGAAGGTGCGCGGCACGTCGCGGTCGATGTGCTGGGCGGCCCACATCTGGTGCTGGCCAACCTCGGTGGTGACGATAGAGTTCTGCGGGTCAAGCAAGCTGGAAAGCAGGTCCAGCGAGCCTTCCGGCGAGATGGTGCCGTTCAGGGTTGTAAGGCCCGGGCTGTAGAACGGGTGACGCGAGCGCCAGCCCTCGATCTGCTTCAGCCATTCCGCGGTCTTGGGCTCGTAGCCGTTCTGCTCCAGCTGGTCGTTGATGCCGGAAAGGACCACCTTAGCATCGCCCACGATGGGGATCTGCGGTACGCGGTTCTTACCGATTTCCGCCGGGTCAACATCAACATGGATGACCTTGGCGTCAGGCGCGAAGTCGGCCAGCTTGCCCGTCACGCGGTCGGAGAAGCGGGCGCCCACCGCGATGAGCAGGTCGGAATTGGTTACCGCGTAGTTGGCATACAGCGAGCCGTGCATGCCCACCAGCCCCAGGTTCAGCGGGTTGGAGGCTGGGAAGGCGCCCTTGCCCATAAGCGTTGCCACCACGGGGATCTGCAGCTTCTCGGCCACGGCGAGCAGCTCTTCCTCGGAATGCGAGGCGATGATGCCGCCGCCGATGTAGAGCACCGGACGCTCGGCTTCCTTCATCATCTCGGTAGCCTGGCGGATCTGGCGCAGGTTGCCCTTCACCGTGGGCTTGTACGACGGGATAAGCACGTCTTCCGGGTACTCGAAGATCATCTCGGCGCCGGCAAGGTCGGACGGGATGTCGATGAGCACCGGGCCGGGACGGCCGGAGTTGGCGATGTAGAAGGCCTCGCGGAAGGTCTTGGTCATGTCCTCGCAGCTCTGCAACAGGTAGCTGTGCTTCACGATGGGCATGGTGATGCCCACGATGTCGGACTCCTGGAACGCATCGGTGCCGATGACGCTGCGCGGAACCTGGCCGGTGATGATGACCATGGGCACGCTGTCCATATAGGCAGTGGCGATGCCGGTTACCGTGTTGGTGGCACCCGGGCCGGAAGTGACGATTACCACGCCGGGCTTGCCGGTTGCGCGGGCATAGCCGTCGGCCTCGTGCGTTGCGCCCTGCTCGTGGCGGGCAAGCACGTGGTTGATCTTGGTGGAGTCGTACAGGGCATCGTAGATCTTGATGGCCTGGCCACCCGGGTAACCGAAGACGGTGTCCACGCCTTCGGCCTCGAGCGAGGCGATGATGGCCTCTGCGCCGAGCATCTTCTTGCCCTGCTTTTCAGTATGGGGGCCAAGACCCATCTTGGCCTCATACTCCTTGTCGATTATGCTCATCCGAAATACGCCCCCTTGTCAGCGCTGGAAACCAGCTTGGCGTAGCGAGCAAGTACGCCAACCTGATACTTGGGCTCGGGCTTGACCCATGCCGCGCGGCGTGCGTCAAGCTCCTCGTCGGATACCTCAAGCGTGAGGGTGCCCTCATCGATGTCGATGTCGATGACGTCACCTTCGTGAACGAGTGCGATCGGGCCGCCCGCTGCAGCCTCGGGGCTCACGTGGCCGATAGCGGGACCCTTGGTGGCGCCGGAGAAGCGCCCGTCGGTGATGAGGGCAACGGACTTGTCCAGGCCCATGCCGCAGATGGCGCTGGTGGGCGTGAGCATCTCGCGCATGCCCGGGCCGCCTGCAGGACCCTCATAACGGATAACGACAACGTCGCCGGGGTTGATCTTGCCGCCGAAGATGGCCTCGCAGGCCTGCTCCTCGGACTCGAAGACGCGCGCCGGGCCACGATGCTTGCGCATGTCGTCGGCAACGGCCGACTGCTTCACCACGCCGCGGTCGGGAGCAAGGTTGCCGTGCATAACGCGCAGGCCGCCATAGGGGCTGTAGGCGTTTTCCACGGTACGGACCACTTCGCCGTCTACCTGGGGGCATTCCTTGATCCAGTCGGCCATGGAGCCGTGGCAGGTGGTTGCCTCGCCGTCGAGCAGGCCATGGCGGCCCAGCTCGCCGATGATGGCGGGGATGCCGCCGGCAGCGTGCAGGTCCTCGATGTGCAGCGGGCCGGCAGGCGCGATGCGCGTGATGTTGGGAACCTGGCGGCACACCTCGTCCCAGTCGTCCATGGTGATGGGGCAGCCGGCTGCGTGGCTGATGGCGGTAAGGTGCAGCATGGTGTTGGTGGAGCCGCCGAAGGCCATGTCAAGCGCCATGCCATTGTGGATGGAGTGCTTGTTGATGATGTCGAGCGCGGTGATGTCCTTTTCCACCAGTTCCATAACCTTCATGCCGGCGTGCTTTGCCAAGCGGATGCGCTCGGAGTACACGGCCGGGACGGTGCCGTTGCCGGGAAGGGCGATGCCCAGGCCCTCGGACAGGCAGCAGATGGAATTGGCGGTGAACATGCCCGAGCAGCTGCCGCAGGTGGGGCAAGCCGTGTTCTCGAGCCACTTGCACTCCTCTTCGGTCATGGTGCCGGCGGTTACCTGGCCCACGGCGTCGAACAGGGAGTTCAGGTCGGTCTGGTTGCCGCACTTGTCGTGGCCGGCCAGCATCGGGCCGCCGGAAACCAGCACCGTGGGGATGTTCAGGCGGCAGGCCGCAAGCAGCATGCCGGGAACGATCTTGTCGCAGGAAGGGATAAGAACCAGGCCGTCGAAGGCATGGCCCTTCACCACGCACTCGACGGAGTCGGCGATAACCTCGCGGCTGGTAAGCGAGTAGTGCATGCCGTCGTGGTTCATGGCAATGCCGTCGCACACGCCGATGGTGGTTGCCTCCAAGGGGGTGCCGCCCGCCATGCGCACGCCGGCCTTTACGGCATCGGCGATCTTGTCCAGGTGGTTGTGGCCAGGGATAACGTCGTTAGTGGAAGAGATAACGGCGATAAGAGGACGCTCCAGCTCCTCGTCGGTAAGGCCGTCGGCCTTCAGCAGGCTTCGGTGCGGTGCACGGGCAAGGCCTTTTTTGATAGCGTCGCTGCGCATCTGATCACGCCCCTTTCTTTCGGGCTCTTGTGGGCTCATGTTCGCGGGCGGACCCGCGCATAAAAAAATCCTGTGCAGCAGACTGCATCAGGACCACAAGCAAGGGGACGTGATATCCCACCGACCGGTAACGGGGCCACCGATTCAGCCTACTGACCCGCCAACGCCCCGGAGATCGTCCGTGGAGAATAGCGAATGTTCAGGCAGAACAGCTCAGAGGCGCCTTTCGGACCGTCCAACCGCTGGCTTCCAGCAACCGCCAGCTCTCTGTGGGAAGGATTCGTCCCTACTTTTCCTCATCAACGCTTTTCAGTGACTTGAACTATAGCACCGATACGGGTGCTTAGCAGAAGTTTATTTCGATCGGCGAACTTTTCTACGCCCCCGACACAGCGGGCGGATCCGGACGCAACCAGCAAAGTGCGAGAGGGGCGCACAGCGGGCGGCGTCAAGGCACCTACGCCTCCAGCTTCGGCAAGGGCTTGCCGTCGCGGCGGCGCACCTCGCAGCCCTGGCGCACCAGTTCCGCCACTACCGATTCGGCCAAGAACGGCAGACGCTCGTTCACCTTAGGGGTAAGCCCCTCCACGAAGTCGGTCGGCTCCAGGTTCTGCACCTGCATGCCGTAGCACATGCCCTCGCAGGAATAGCCCAGAAGCAGGGCGGCATCGAACAGGTCGGCCAGGCGCGTGTCGTGCAACGAGGTGCGCGCACCGCACGTGCGGGCGATGTCGTGCGGCTGGTAGCGGAACACCGTGCCCGGCTCCTCGCCGGAATCGTCCACCGCATCCACCGAGATCATGAAGTCGTAGTCGTTCACCTTGCGCACCATGTCAAGGCTCATGCAGCCCACGTCGAACAGGTCAACGTTTTCGGGGATGATATATTCCTCGTTGATAAGGTCGTAGGCGGCAGGCCCCACGCCATCGTCGAGCATAAGGCGGTTGCCCACGAAGAACACGGCGATGCGCTTCATGCTACGCCCCCACCGTGGGTCGGATAACCAGGTTGTAGTAGGTGGCGGCGGCGATCATCACCACGGCCACAGCCACCATGGCCACGGCCCACTTCTTCTGGCTTGCCAGGTACTGCTCCTTGGTCTTGCCCATCTTCAGCGCGCGCTGGCATGCGTAGCCCTGCCCTGCGCGGGCGAACACCACCGTTACGAAGGCAAGCGCCACCGCGGCAACCAGCGCCAGGGCAACCGTGAGCGGCTCGGGATTGCAATACGCACCGTACAGAAGGTTGTCCATCAGAAGCCACACCGGGTAGTACAGGATGGCAAGCCAGATGCCGTTGGCCGCGCCCCAGATGGGAGGCATGAACAGCGCCCCGATGTTGATGGGGGGCAGGCCTTCCATTATTTGCTCTTGGGCCTTCTGGAAGTCGTTCTTCTGGGTTTGCTTTTCGCTGTGCGCCATGATGCTCGCTTTCGTGGGGGGGGTGGAAGCGCTTAGTAGTCGTTTGCTGCCGGCGAGTTCATCCAATCCTGATAGAACTCCTCGAATGCGCCGGCCTTGATGGCCGCCCGGGCGGTGTCCATCAAGTGAAGCAGGAAGTACAGGTTGTGGATACTCAGAAGCACGCTTCCCAGCATCTCGTTCTGCTTCACCAGGTGACGGATGTAGGAACGGCTATGGGTTTGGCATGTGGGGCAGCCGCACTGCGCATCGAGCGGGCCGAAGTCGTGCACGTACTTAGCGTTGCGCATGTTCATGCGGCCCTGGCTGGAAAACGCCGTGCCCATGCGGGCCGTGCGCGTGGGCAGCACGCAGTCGAACATGTCAACGCCCTCGTGCACCGCGCGCACCAAGGTGGTGGGGTTGCCCACGCCCATAAGGTAGCGCGGCTTGTTTTCCGGCAGGGCTCGGGCAACTTCGCCCAGCGTTTCGAACATGGTCTCGTGGCTTTCGCCCACCGAATAGCCGCCGATGCCGAAGCCGGCGAAGTCCTTATGCCCGGCAGCCAGGCTTTCCTGCCCTATCTGGCGCAGGCGGCGGATGGACTCCAGGCGAAGGTCCAGGTTCATGCCGCCCTGGCAGATGCCGAACAGCGCCTGGTCTTGGCGGGTATGGGCGGCAAGGCAGCGCTTGGCCCACATGGCCGAAAGGTCCACCGCGCGCGCAACGAACTCGCGCGTGGCCGGGTACGGCGGGCACTGGTCCAGCTGCATGATTATGTCTGCGCCCAGCTTCTGCTGGATCTCCATGTTCTGTTCCGGGGTCCAACGGATCTTGTCGCCGTCGTAGATGGACTTGAAGGTAACGCCGTCGTTGTCCAGTTTGCGCGTGTCTTCCAGGCTGAAGATCTGGAAGCCGCCGGAATCGGTGAGCATGGGGCCGTCGTAGGCGCAGAACTTGTGCAGGCCGCCCGCCTCTGCCACCAAATCGGCGCCGGGGCGCATGGCAAGGTGGTAGGTGTTGGAAAGCACGATCTGCGATCCCAGCTCTTTGAGCATCTGCGGACGGATGCCCTTCACTGTGGCGCTGGTGCCCACCGGCATGAACAGCGGCGTTTCCACCGTGCCGTGGGCCGTTTCGAAATGGCCGGCGCGGGCATGTCCGCACTGGGCGTCTACGTAGTACTCGAACAGGGCCATCTACTCACACTCCGGAAGCTCTTCGGCAAACTGGGCGAACTGGGCCAAGCTGCCATGTTTCACCGACTCGATGTCGAACCCGTCGGGGTCCAGCAGCCAATCGGTAACCAGGTACCCGTCGCAGCCCAGCTTCATGGCAGCCAGGTCTTCGCGGGTGTTGTTGCCCACCATCAGCACCTCTTCGGCAGGAAGGCCCACCGCTTCAAGGTTTTCCTGGTAGTAGGCCAAGTGCGGCTTGGTGCTAGCGGAATTGTCGTAGGTGGTTATGCGCTCAAACGAGCTTGCCGGAACACCCGCCCACTCCAGGCGCTTTTCCACCGCGGCGCGGGGGAACAACGGCATGGTGGTAAGGAACAGCGTGTAACCCTTTTCGCGCAGCGTGGCAACTGCACGCGCGGCATGGGGGTTGGGGTTGGGCACCAGGCTGCCCAAGCTGCCGAAATGCTTGTCGTAGTACTCGTCCATGAAGCGCTGGTACTCGGCCAAGTCGCCTTCGCCCATCTGCTCCATGAAAGTGGCCCAGTAGCGCTCGCAGTTCAGGCCGCCCTGAGAAGTTGCCATGCTGCGCACGCCGACGCCCACCGCATGCACGAACCGCTGCGGATCGTAGCCGCGCGCCTGCGCGAGTGCGGCTATGTCGTCGAAGTATTCCTTCAGGAACCGGTCCATGTCTATGGGCAGAAGCGTTCCGTCAAGGTCGAAGAACACGGCCTTGTAGCTGCGTTGGGGCATTGTGGGCATTCCTTCCACGAGGCTGCCGGGGATTTATCAGGTGCTAGTATAGGTTACGTTGGAAGGAGCATCAGACGATCCTATGAAATTACTACTTCACGCCTGCTGCGGGCCGTGCTCATTGGAGCCTACGCGCATCCTGGCAAAAGCCGGGCATGACATAACCATCGCCTACCTCAATTCCAACATCGCCCCCGCCCCCGAATACGACCATCGCCTGCAAACGCTGCTAAGCTGGGCGCGCACCGAGGGCATCCCCGTTGTAGAGGGCCCCTACGAGCCGAAACGCTGGCAGGAAGCCGTGCGGCGTGCCTGGGACGGCACCGCCGAGCACCGCGAAGACCGCTGCCGCGCCTGCTACCGCATCCGCCTGGAGGAACTGGCGTCCTATGCGCACGAACACGGCTTCGAGGGCATCGGCACCACCCTTGCGGTAAGCCCGTACCAGTACACCCAGGTAATCGCCCAGGAACTGGAACGCGCCGCAGCCCCCTACCCCGAGCTTGCCGCAGTGTTCCAAGACTTCCGCCCCTTCTACCCGCAGGCAACCATCCGCAGCCGCGAGCTTGGCATGTACCGCCAGAACTACTGCGGGTGCGCCTATTCCGACGCCGAGGCCGCAGCCGAGCGGGCAGAGCGCAAAGCCGCACGCAAGGCCGCCAAGGCAAAAGAGAAACGAGAGAAACTGATGAACATGCGCACCGACGACTTCGACTACGACTTGCCCGAAGAGCTTATCGCCCAAGAGCCCGCAGCCGAGCGCGACGGGTGCCGCATGCTGGTGATGAAGCGCGCCAACGGCGCCCTTCACGATGAGATCTTCCGCGACATCATCAACCACCTGAAGCCCGGCGACCTGCTGGTTGCCAACGAGACGCGCGTCATGCCGGCGCGCCTTCTGGGCACCAAGCGCAACACCGGCGGCCAGGCCGAGGTGTTCCTGCTGCGCGAGCGCTTCGACGTGGAGCCGAAAACCGGCTCTTCCGCCATCTGGGAAGTGCTGGTGCGCCCGGGCAAGCGCCTGAAGCCCGGCACCGGCGCGCTGGTGGATTTCACCGACAAGGAAGGCGAAGTGGTGCTTTCCGCCGAGATCATCGACTGGGTGGAAAACGCCGAGAAGGGCGAGCGCCTGGCACGGCTCACCACCACGCTGCCCTCGCTCGACGATGCGCTGCACCGCGCCGGCCACACGCCGCTTCCGCCCTACATCAAGAACTACGCGGGCGATGAAGAGCTGTACCAAACCGTGTTCAGCCGCGAAGAGCGCAGCGCCGCGGCTCCCACGGCGGGCCTGCACTTCACGCCCGAGCTCATCGAGCGCATCAAGGAAAAGGGCATCGACTGGGAAACGGTGCATCTGGAGGTTGGCCTGGACACCTTCCGCATCGTGGACGAGGAGTTCCCGCGCGACCATCAGATCCACACCGAGCGCTATACCGTGCCCGAGAAAACGGTCGAGGCCATCAAGCGCACCAAAGCCAACGGCGGGCGTGTCATCGCCGTGGGCACCACCAGTGTGCGCAGCCTGGAAAGCGCTTGGGACGCCGAGACAGGCGAAGTGCTTCCGCGAAACCGCGAGGCGACGAGCCTGTTCATCCTGCCCGGCTACGAATTCAAGGTGGTGGACGCCCTTATCACCAACTTCCACGTGCCGCGTAGCACGCTGATGATGCTGGTGAGCGCGTTCTCCAACCGCGACAACATCATGAAGGCGTACCGACACGCCATCAAACACAAGTACCGCATGCTCTCCTTCGGCGACGCCATGTTCATCGAATAGCGGCGGCCGGCCGCGTGCCGGGGGCTGGCTGCAAGGTTGGCCGCACGTTCGGCGCAGGGTCGACCAAGCGCCGGGGGCCGGCCACAAGGTAGGCCGCGCGCCTCGGAGCAGGAGCAAGCCTTCCACGTGGCCCGTGCGCTGCCGCCGGCGGCGCCTTCCCCAGGGAAGCATGCGCCCTATCTGAAAGGGACTTTATGGATAAAGAACTCAAGATCGCCGTTCTCATAGATGCCGAGAACGTTTCGAGCAAATACGTGAACATCATCTTGCAAGAGGCCAGCAGCCTGGGCAACCTGATTTACAAGCGCATCTACGGAAACTGGACCACCTCGCTTCTGAACTCGTGGAAGACCCAGCTTCTGGACAATGCCATCCAGCCCATCCAGCAGTACAGCAACACCACCGGCAAGAACTCGTCCGACTCGGCGCTCATCATCGATGCCATGGACCTGTTGTACCAGAAGAACCTCGATGCCTTCTGCATCGTTTCCTCCGACAGCGACTTCACGCGCCTGGCCAGCCGCCTGCGCGAATCGGAGATGTACGTGATGGGCATGGGCGAGAAGAAAACCCCGCGCGCGTTCATCAGCGCCTGCAACAAGTTCGTCTACCTGGACCTTATCTACAAGGCGAACAAGGAATCGGCCAGCAAGACCAAGAAGAAATCGTCTTCCAAGAAGAAGCAGCCTGCCTCCCACGCCCTGGCGAAAACCGAAGCCGGCAGCACCGAGCTGGCGAAGAGCACCCGTAAGGCAGATGCCTCCAAGACCGAACCATCGAAAGCCGATGCCACCAAGCCCAAGAAGGACCAGCGCGCCGGCCAGCACGACGGAGCTGCAGGCAGCCAAGCCGAGCAAGCAAGCCGCACCGAACCCAAAGCCGCAGCTCAAACGCTCGAAGAGCACAACCATCGCAGCGAAGATCTGGCCGACGAGTTGGGTAACGGCACGGACATCATCGCCGTGGAAAACGCCCTGCGCGAGATTGCCGAGGAATTCAGCGGCGACGACGGCTGGATCCACTCCAGCAGCCTGGGCGCGCGCCTTGCCCGCCGCCTGCCCGACTTCGACACGCGCAACTTCGGCTTCAAGAAGTTCGTTCCCTTCATCGAATCGCTGGGCTACTTCGAAAGCAAGACGGTGAAGGAAAACGGGTCCTCCGGCGTGAAGACCGTCTACTTCCGCCTTATCGAGGAGTAAGGCTATCGGCAGCTTCGGCCGCGCGCTCAAGCACCGCAACGGCTTCAGGGATGCACGACGCGTCCACTCCGCCATAGCTCACCACGAAACGCCGCACCGGACACTGTTCCGGGGCGGCGTTTTCGCTGTTCTGGCAGAACGAGGAAAGGGCGCGGATGCGCACGCCGCCCTGCGCGCACTGCTGCACGAACGCGCGCTCCCATTCCAGGGCACTGGCCTTCTTCGGCGCCTCGATGCCCAGCAGAAAATGGATACCCGCGTCCTGCCGTTCCACAACCATTCGGTCGGAAAGCGCCGATGCGCGCAAGGCGCCGATCAGGGTGTCGCGCACATCGCGGTAATGGGTGCGCATGCGGTTCACATGCCGCTCGTAGTCGCCGCTTTCGATGAAGCGCGCCAAGGCAAGCTGGTCGATGGCGCTTACCGTGCAGGAATAGAACCCCAGCTCTTCGCGGAAGCGCTTCGCCAGCGCCGGCGGGAGCACCATGTAGCCGATGCGAAACGCCGGCCCTAGGCTTTTGGTGAAGGTGTTGGTGTACACCACCTTGCCCAGTGCATCGATGCTCTGAAGCGAGGGGATGGGCCGCCCCGTAAGGCGGAACTCGCAATCGTAGTCGTCTTCCACCAGGTAGCGCCCTTCGCCTTCCGACGCCCAGCCCAAAAGCTCGTAGCGACGGCTGACCGAGGTAACCAGGCCGGTGGGGTACTGATGCGAGGGCATGATATGCAGCACATCCACCCCTTGGTTGCGCACTGAATCCAAGCAAACTCCCTGTTCATCAAGGGGAACGGCGGAAAGGCGCACGTCGTTGGCGCGGTATATCTGCGTCAGGCGCACATAGCCCGGGTCCTCCACGCCGTAGCGCAAGCTGCGGCCCAGCAGTTGGACGATCCAGTTGTACAGCACCTGGGAGCCCGCGCCCACCACGATGCAGTCCGGGTTCACCTCCATGCCGCGAAAGCCCTTCAGGTGCGCGGCGATAACCTGGCGAAGCCTTGCGGTTCCCGCCGAGCCCACGTCGCCCACCAGCGAACGCTCCGCTTCGCAGGTAAGCGCTTCGCGAACCGATTTCGCCCAAGCGGCATAGGGGAACAGCTCCGTAGAGGAAGAGCCGCCCGTGAAATCGGCCACCAGCCTGCCCTGTTGGGGACGGCCTTTCCCCTGCCCCGCAAGGCTGGCATAGGCCTGCGCCAAGCCCTCTTCCGGCTGTTCGAATTCAGCGGCAGGCAGGGCTTCCGCTGCACGAGCGCCCACATTCGCCTGCGGGCGGGCCGCCGCAAGGTCGCAGGCGTAGTAGCCCCGGCGCGGCTCGGAACGCAGGTAGCCCTCAGCAACAAGCTGGGCATAGGCACCCTCCACCGTGATCAGGCTTACCCCCAAGTGGCGTGCGAAGCTACGCTTGGAGGGAAGCTTTTCTCCCGCCGCGATGGCGCCGCGCTCTATGTCGCGGCGAATGCACAGGTACAGGTACTCGTAGAGCCCTGCTTCTCCACGTTCCGCGAAAGAATAAGTAAGCATGGTTCATCGCCCTCCGTGAGCTGCGCGCGGTGATGGCTGCATCTGGCTATATCGCATCTGGTTATATTCTGACCATACTATTATTGAGGTATTTGGATATACCCGCAATACCAGAAGCCGCCTAAAGTCGTGAACCGAACTGAACAACCATCAAACGAAAGGCAAGCGATCCCTATGGCAGCAAACACCCCCGAAGAACAGGTTGCCCTTAACCGCCAGTTGGCGCAGATGCTCAAAGGCGGCGTGATCATGGACGTCACCACGCCCGAGCAGGCACGCATCGCAGAAGAAGCCGGCGCCTGCGCCGTTATGGCCCTGGAGCGCATCCCCGCCGACATCCGTGCAGCGGGCGGCGTTTCCCGCATGAGCGACCCGAAGATGATCAAGGGCATCCAGGAAGCAGTGTCCATCCCCGTTATGGCGAAGTGCCGCATCGGCCATTTCGTGGAGGCGCAGCTGCTCGAGGCCATCGAGATCGACTACATCGACGAATCGGAAGTGCTCTCCCCCGCCGACGACACCTACCACATCGACAAGACCAAGTTCTCGGTTCCCTTCGTCTGCGGCGCACGCGATCTGGGCGAAGCCCTTCGCCGCGTTGCCGAAGGCGCAACCATGATCCGTACCAAGGGCGAGCCCGGCACCGGCGACGTGGTGCAGGCAGTGCGCCACATGCGCAAGATGAACGCGCAGATCCGCCACGTGGTTTCCCTGCGTGAAGACGAGCTCTTCGAAGAGGCCAAGCAGCTGGCCGTACCGGTAGAGCTGGTGCGCTACGTGCACGAGAACGGCAAGCTCCCCGTGGTGAATTTCGCCGCCGGCGGCGTGGCCACCCCCGCCGATGCCGCGTTGATGATGCAGCTGGGCGCCGAAGGCGTGTTCGTGGGATCAGGCATCTTCAAGTCGGGCAACCCCGCAAAGCGCGCGCAGGCGATCGTGAAGGCGGTTACCAACTACACCGACGCCAAGCTCATCGCCGAGCTTTCCGAGGACCTGGGCGAAGCCATGGTGGGCATCAACGCCGACGAGATCGAGCTGATCATGGAAGAGCGCGGTCGCTAATGGCTACCGCCATCCTGGCCCTACAGGGCGCTTTCGCCGAGCACAAGGACAAGCTCGAAGCGCTCGGTGAAAGCTGCTTCGAAGTGCGTCAGGCCTCCGATTTGAATACGCCCTTCGATAGGCTGGTCCTGCCCGGCGGGGAAAGTACCACCCAGGCCAAGCTCCTGCGCGAGCTAGGGCTGCTGGAGCCCCTCAAGGAACGCATCGAGGCTGGCATGCCGGTGCTTGCCACCTGCGCGGGGCTCATCCTTTTGGCCGAAACCGTGGAAGGCACAGGCGACTTGGCAAACCTTGACCCCGCTGCAGCGGAAAAACGGTTGCCCGTACAGGGCTTTGGCACGCTGCCCATCACGGTGTGCCGCAATGCATACGGCCGGCAGCTGGGCAGCTTCCATGCCTACGGAACGTTCGGGAGCTTCCAGGATGTGCCGATGACCTTCATCCGCGCGCCCTACATCACCGAGGTACGGGGCGGCACCCAGGTGCTTGCAGAACTTGAAGGCAACGTGGTTGCCGTGCAGCACGGAAACCAACTGGGCATGGCGTTCCATCCGGAGCTCGACAGCGACAACCGCATCCACGAGCTGTTCTTGAAGCTTTAGCCCCAACGCACATAATGCAAAGAAGCGGCGCCCCTCATCGAACAGAGGGGCGCCGCTTCTGCCTGTTACAGCTTCCTGCTCCCCTGGCTTTCGCCACACGGGAGCCGGAAGCTCTTTGTTTTGCGGATACGTTTTGCCGCCCGTCTAATGCATGGGCAGCAAAACCAAGGTCGGCAGGTTCGCCGCAAATGGCACGCAGCCGCTTCTGCCTATTTGCGATCTTCTTTGCGCGCGGCTTCGTCTATCTTCTTCACCATATCCTCGGCGCAGGGGCAGTGGTCGGGATTATGGGCGCTGCAGCCGCCGCACTCGTCGCAGGCGATGTGCTTACCCTGCTTATGGGCGCGAACCCAGCTAGCCACGATAGCTGCCACGATTATCACGAGCACCGCAAGCACGATTGCAGATCCAAGATTCATATCCGATCACCCTACTCGGGAAACACGAAGGCCGCGAGCCCACCATAGCATCCGGCAAGCCCGCGGCCGATTCATGCAACTAAGCCGAAATCCGGTTTACGCCTCGTCTACCGAACGAGCCGCAGCCTTGCCCTGCCACTTGTTGGGGCGGAAGAGCAGCCACAGGAATGCGGCGAACAGCACCAAAGCCACAACCGTGAACGGGTTGAAGGAAACCTCGCCCATGGCCAAGCCGGCGAACTGGTAGATCCACAGGGAAACGACCCAAGCGATACCGCACTGGTAGCCGATGGCCGCCCAGAACCACTTGCGGTTGTTCATCTCGCGCTTGATGGCGCCCATTGCAGCGAAGCACGGTGCGCACAGCAGGTTGAACGCCAGGAACGCGTAGCCGGAGCAGTAGGTGAAGGCCGCCTGAACGTTCGCGTACCAACCGGCATCGCCGTTGTACAGGATGCCGAAGGTGGAAACGACATTCTCCTTCGCGATAAGGCCGGTGATGGTAGCGGAAGCCGCCTGCCAATCTCCGAAGCCCTGGCCTGCCCAGATCCAGCAGATCGCGCCGCCGATAACGGCCAAGATGGAATCGCTCTGATCCTCGACGGCAACCAAGCCCTCGGGGGTAACGCCGTAGCCGGAGATGAACCAGATAAGGATGGAAGCCACCAAGATGATGGTGCCGGCCTTCTTGATGAACGACCATGCGCGCTCCCACATGCTGCGCAGCACAGCGCCGATGGTGGGAAGGTGGTAGGCCGGAAGCTCCATAACGAACGGAGCCGGGTCGCCCGCGAAGAAGCGGGTCTTCTTCAGCACGATACCGGAGCACAGGATGGCGATGATGCCCAGGAAGTAGGCGCTGGGGGCAACCCACCACTCGCCGCCGTACACAGCGCCGGCGAACAGCGCGATGATGGGCAGCTTCGCGCCGCAGGGAATGAATGTCGTGGTCATGACGGTCATGCGGCGGTCGTTTTGGTTCTCGATGGTGCGGGAGGACATGATGCCGGGAACGCCGCAGCCCGTGCCGATGAGGATCGGGATGAACGACTTGCCGGAAAGGCCGAAGCGGCGGAACACGCGGTCCAGGATGAAGGCCACGCGGGACATGTAGCCGCAGGACTCCAGGAACGCGAGCATCAAGAACAGCACCAGCATCTGGGGAACGAAGCCGAGCACGGCGCCGACACCGGCGATGATGCCGTCGAGGATAAGCGCCTTCAGCCAATCAACGCACTGGATGGAATCCAGGCCGTCTTCGACCAGCGTGGGGATGCCCGGTACCCAGAAGCCGTACTTGGCGGGGTCGGGCTCGCTGCCCTCAAGCTCTTCAGCGTACTTGTCGTAGTCGACCTCTTGAACTTCGCCCTCATCGTCGACGTAGCTTGCCACGATATCGGACTCGGCTGCCTCATCGGCGAACGTATCGGACTCGGGATCGAGGCCGGCCTCGATCGCAGCCTCCTCGTATGCGGCGATGACCTTCTCGTCGCCCGCATAGGGAGCCAGCGCTTCAAGGGCTTCCTGGTAGGCAGCCGCATCGACTTCGACGGTCTCGTTCTCGCCGGATTCATCGTCGTACGACTCGAACGTTGCCGTCAAACCGGCCGCTTCAGCGTCCTCGATGAAGGTGTCGGAGTTAACGTCCAGGCCCTCTTCCTCGGCTGCAGCAACAAAGGCCTCCACCGAGCTCTTGGCGTTGTCGTATTCGTCGGTTGCCTCATCGAGCTGTTCCTGACCAGCACCGATGTACCAACCATCGCCGAACACGCCGTCGTTTGCCCAGTCGGTTGCAACCGTGCCCACGGTGGTTACCGCGATGTAGTACACCAGGAACATGACCACCACGAAGATGGGCAGCGCCAAGATGCGGTTGGTTACCACACGGTCGATCTTGTCGGAGGTGGTCAAGCCGCTGGAAGCGCTCTTGCTGCGGCAGTTGTCGATGATGCTCGAGATATGCGAGTAGCGGTCGTTGATGATCACGCTCTCGGTATCGTCGTCGGCTTCCTTTTCCAGCTTCTCGATGATGTCGGAAACATCAGGAGCGGAAGGAAGGGAAGCGATGATCTTCTCGTCCTTTTCCAGCAGCTTGATGGCATAGAAGCGCTTCAGCTTCTCGGGCACGTCGGAAGGAAGGCGGTCGATAATGCCCGCGAGCGCTTCCTCGGCAGGGGCAGAGAAGGCAATCGGCGTAGCCGGGGCGGCAGAGCCGATGGTCTTCAGACAGTTCACGACCTCATCGATGCCCTCGTTGCGAAGGGCAGAAATCTCGATAACGTTGCAACCCAGCTCTTTCGCCAACGCATCGGAGTGGATCTCGTCGCCGCGCTTGCGCACTACGTCCATCATGTTGATGGCAATGACCACCGGAACGCCCATTTCCAGCAGCTGGGTGGTGAGGTACAGGTTGCGTTCCAGGTTGCTACCGTCGACGATGTTCAGAATCGCATCGGGCTTTTCCTGGATAAGGAAGTTACGCGCAACAACTTCTTCGAGGGTATACGGGGAAAGGGAGTAGATACCAGGGAGGTCGGTGATCTCGATGGACTTGTCGTCCTTGAGC
The DNA here is from genome assembly GCA_963595065.1 of Christensenellaceae bacterium Phil1. Lineage (GTDB taxonomy): Bacteria > Actinomycetota > Coriobacteriia > Coriobacteriales > Eggerthellaceae > Anaerotardibacter. The sequence goes on from CAVBGJ010000014.1 coordinate 31,734, forward strand.
TTGCCACCCTTCTTCTCTACGGTTACGCCCGGCCAGTTGCCAACGTACTGGTTGGAACCGGTAAGCGCGTTGAACAGGGTTGTTTTGCCGCTGTTCGGGTTGCCGGCAAGTGCAACTCTCATTCATTCCTCCATTCTTTGTTAGATACAGCTAACTGATGGCTTGAAAAAAGACCGCCGGGGAGCGGTCGACGATGTCGGATCGGCAATGCAGAGGAAGGGGCAGCCCGAACGGGAACCCCTTAAGCAAACGTGCCTTACTCGACTTCGATCATCTGCGCATCTTCTTTGCGCAAAGAAAGCTCGTAACCACGAACGGTTACTTCCACCGGGTCGCCCAAGGGCGCAACCTTGCGAACGTAGACGGAACAGCCCTTGGTGATGCCCATGTCCATGATGCGGCGCTTCACGGCACCGGTACCAGCGAGTTTCACCACGGTTACCGTTTCACCGTTCTTGGTTTCTCGAAGAGTTTTCACGTTTTCCTCCTTTCGTTATCTCGCCTGGGGGGATGCGATACACAACGAGGAGACGCTAGATCATGATGTGCTTAGCGAGCTCGGAAGAGAGCGCAACGCGAGCGCCCTTCACGTTGACGATGAGGTTACCGCCGATAAGGGACACCACGGTTATCTCGTCGCCGGGAATGAAACCGAGGTTTTCCAAATGACGATGAAGGTCACCATCGCCACGAAATGCCTTCACGCGGTAAATACCGTTGCTCTTCACTTCGGACAAAACCATTTGGAACCCTTTCGATGGGCGGAATACACAGCAGAGCTATGTTATCTGCAGCTAACTACCCGTTAATGTTAGCCCGGGCCAACATAGTTGGCAATGGATAACTCCAAGCACATAAAATCAGCGGGATATTTAATCGGCCGGAAACATACCGCTGTGGAAGGTGTGTAGACAGGCGTTCCATCAGGCATTATGCCTTTGTGCAACGCAAAGCGAAGACGTGATTAACCAGGGGTTTCCAGGCAAGGGCCCTGCCAGGAAGGCCAGTGGACGCGCAAAACGAGACTCCTAGGCAAAGCGAGCTGCACATGGAATGGTCTAGACGCGGCGCAGACTGCACGCAGGCAAGTTGCGCAGGGCATGGCCTAGGCGTGGTGCAGGCCGCGCGCGAACAGCTTGCGCACGAATCGATTTTGCGCGCGATACGAGCCCCGCCAGAAACGAGATGATTGCGATGCGGGTCGCACTCGTAACGGACTGCGCACAGCACAGGCTCATCTGGAGCAGGCGCACCAAAGACGTGCGACTCTACTAGCGGTCGGCATCCTCCGATGGGCTGGCCTCGGCTTCGTTTTGATAAAGGAAACCTTCCAACTGCCCCGGTTCGGCATCCTCATCGGTAAGACCCAGGTTGAAAGCATCGGATACCGCCATTGCCTGGGCATGGCGAAGAGCGGCGGCGCTTTCATCGCCAGCCTGCTTGAAGTAGGTCGAGGAAAGCAAAAGCGAACGGGACACATAGCCCATAAGCTGGGGGTCGGGCTGCGAAAGCTGCAACATGGCAGCCATGGACTCGGGCGTCATGCGAAGCAGAAGCGAGCCGTCCATCTCGGTAGCATCTTCCAACGATGCATCCAGCAGCTCCGCGGCCGCACGCGGGTCGTTATCGCCATTAGCCTTCTGAAAGCTTTCGCGGATGGCGCCCGCCAGCATCAAGAACATGCGCATAAGGTAGTCTTGCGTGAACATGCTACTCCCCTTCCGGGCAGCGAATGCCCAAGTGACTATAGGCGCGCTCGGTGGCCTGACGCCCCTTCGGCGTACGCACCAGCAAGCCCTGCTGCAGCAAGTAGGGCTCGTACACATCTTCGATGGTGTCGGGCTCTTCCGAAAGCGCGGACGCCAAGGTGGTGAGGCCAACCGGGCGTCCCGAGAACTGAACGCACAGCAGCTCCAGTATGCGGTTGTCCACCGGGTCGAGCCCCAGCGAATCCACCTCGAAGAAGGCCAGAGCTTGGGCAGCGCAATCCTCGTCTATGGGAGAAATGCCCTTCACCTGCGCCCAATCGCGCACACGCTTCAAGAGGCGATTCGCCAAACGCGGAGTACCGCGGCTGCGTCGGGCAATCTCCAGCGCGCCTTCCTCCAAGATGTCAACATCCAGGATCTTCGCAGAGCGTCGCACGATAAGGGCCAGCTCCTCCGGCGCATAGTAGTTCAAGCGGAACGCGATGCCGAAGCGGTCGCGCAAGGGGCCGGTAAGCAGGCCTGTTCTGGTGGTTGCGCCGATAAGGGTGAAATGGGGCAGATCCAGGCGAATCGACCGAGCCGCCGGGCCCTTGCCCACCACGATGTCGAGCGCAAAATCCTCCAACGCCGGGTACAACACCTCTTCGACCATGCGGTTCAAACGATGGATCTCATCGATGAACAGCACGTCGCCCTCTTCAAGGTTGGTGAGGATCGCCGCCAAGTCGCCCGTGCGCTCAATGGCAGGACCGCTGGTGGTTTTGATGCGAACGCCCAGCTCATTGGCCACAACCGCGGCAAGCGTGGTCTTGCCCAAGCCCGGAGGGCCCGAGAACAGGATGTGGTCCACCACGTCGTTGCGAGCGCGCGCCGCCTCGATAAGGATGGAAAGGCTGTCCTTCACCTTCGTCTGACCCAAGTACTCGGACAGGCGCACAGGGCGCAAGCTGCGATCCAGGGCAAGGTCGTCTTCCATCAAGCCAACCGAGCACGTGCGCTCGGAAGCATCGACCGAGGCATGCTGAGGCATGGCAGCCGTCGGCATGGGAGCCTCGAACAACGCGCTCTCTATTTCAAGGTCATTGGACAACACAGCACCTTACCAACCGCAAATCTACTTACCCAAACGCCTCAAAGCGTACTGCAAAAGCCCCGCTTCGTCTGCATCGGCCGGGGCACCCTTCAAGGCGAGCTCGGTTTCCTCGGATGTGAAGCCCATGGAGAGCAGCGCCTCTATGGCACCCTTTTTAGCGCTGACGGAACGGGCGGAAACGCCCGGCAAAGACTCCTGGCCAGCGGCCGCAAACGAGTCTTTCAGCTCAAGGACGATGCGGGAAGCCATCTTCTTCCCCACGCCCGGAACGCGCTGGATGGCGGCAAGATCCTGCGCCGCTATGGCCGCAATAATATCTTCGGGCTCGTACGTGGAAAGCACCGAAAGCGCCACCTTCGGCCCCACGCTGGAAACCGAGGTGAGCTTTGCGAACACGTCTTTTTCACCCTGCGAGCAGAAGCCGTATAGCACCAGTGCATCATCACGCACCTGAAGGTGGGTAAGAACCGAAACGGAATCGCCCACCTGGCCAAGGCGCGAAAGCCCGCGGCCCGACATAACAACCTGGTATCCGATACCACCCACCTCGACAACGGCAGACCCTGCGGTTTTCGCGGCAAGCGTCCCGCGCAAGAAGGAGATCATTGGCAAACGCTCCTTTCACGGACGTCAAAGGAATGCGTGGTGTAGCAAATGGCAGCCGCAAGCGCATCCGCGGCATGGTCGGGCGAAGGAGGCTCCTTCAAACCCAGAAGGCGCTGCACCATGTACTGCATCTGCCGCTTATCGGCAGAGCCCGAGCCAACCACCGCGAGCTTTATCTGGCTGGGCGAGTACTCCGCCAAGCCCATGCCCGCGCCCGCGCAGGCCACCAACGCCGCGCCGCGCGCCTGCCCGGTAGCGAAAGCGCTCTTCGCGTTGTTGCCGAACCACACGGTTTCGATGGCAACGCTTTCCGGCTCGTAGCGACGGACCACCGCGCTCACCTGCCGAAAGATGGTTCCCAAGCGGTCGTGCAGCAAGGTATCGGGCCCGGTTTCCACGCAGCCGTAGGCAACGCAGGTTAGCTTCGACCCCTGCTGGCAAACCACGCCCCAACCCGTATGGGCAAGGCCGGGGTCGATGCCGAGTATGGTGCGATAACCTGCCATGCTTCCCTTTCAAACAAACATTTGTTCGTATAATAACACAACAAATTGTTCGGGAAACGAACAGGCGCGAACAAGACAAGCCGCCATCGAGCGGATACGAGAGACGGGCCAGATCACGTCGCGCCGATTTCGAGAATGCTCAAAAGGACCCAGCGAAAGCCTTCAGTGAATGCAGGAGTGCGCACGAACGCCGCCGAGCCCGGCAACGGCCAACAGCCGCCCAACGAGGCGAACCACGCACCACGGCCTCAACCAAAAAATGAAGGCTCGGCGCTCAGGGACATCCCCCACCACCGAGCCAAAGAAGTATCCGCAGAAGCTAGAGCCCTATGCTCTTGAAGTACTCAAGCCACTTGCCGAAGGACTCGTCGCTGATGGCGTGCTCCATCTGACACGCTTCTTCCTCAGCGACCTCGAGGGAAAGGCCGACCTTCTCGTTAAGGAAACGGGTGAGCTTCTCGTGGCGCTCGAGCACCGATTTGCCGTAGTTGTACCCGTCTTCGGTAAGGGTGATGTCGCCGTAATAAGGCTGATCCAGCATGCCGGATGCCTTCAGGCTGGCAACCGCCTTCGAAACAGACGCCTTCGAAACGCCCAGCTTGGAAGCGATATCGACTGAACGAACCGCCTGCGTATCGGTGCCGCCCAACATAACGATGGCCTCGAGGTAGTCCTCGTGCGACATGGATACCTTTTCCATATTCCATTTCCCCTCTCCCAGCGAAAGCCGGCTTCAGAACAGATTGCACTGCCATGCAAGAACAGGGCTCATGGTGAAATCTGCTCCTTCGCGCTGAAGCGGCACAGTACAGCACTGCGGCACATGCGCGAAATGAGCGTTTCGAATGCAACATGCATAGCTGGCTCCATAGTATACTTGTCCCACACTGCAAACCTTCACGAAAGATGGATTCATGCCTACCAATCGTTACGTTGACACCCGCGGACGGTGCGCCGAGCCGGCAACCTTCACCGAAGCTGTTGTGAAGGGCCTTGCCGATGGCGGCGGGCTTTTCGTCCCCGAAACACTGCCCCACCTGAGCCTGGAGGAAATCCTTTCCCTGGCAAAGCTTCCCTACGCCAAGCGCGCGGCATTCATCTACCGCGCCTTCGATATCGACCTGCCCGAAGGCAAGATCGACGAGCTCATGGAAGCAACCTACGGAAGCCGCTTCGACGACGAGGCCATCTGCCCCATCCATTCCATCGACGATTCCACCCACGTGCTGGAGCTGTGGCACGGCCCCACCAGCGCCTTCAAGGACATGGCACTGCAATGCCTGCCCAACTTCTTCAGCGCCAGCGCACAGCAGCTGCGCAATCAGGGCAAGCTGAGCAACACGTTCCTCATCCTGGTTGCCACCTCGGGCGACACCGGCAAGGCCGCGCTCGAGGGCTTCAAGGACCAGGACGGCGTGAAGATCGCGGTCATGTACCCCGATGGCGGTGTAAGCGACATCCAGTACAAGCAGATGGCAACCCAGGGCGGCAGCAACACCATGGTGTGGGCCGTGAAGGGCAACTTCGATGACTGCCAGACCGGCGCGAAGAACGTCTTCGGCGACGAGGCCTTCGCCAAGCAGATCATGGACGACAGCCAGGTTGCACTTTCCAGCGCGAACTCCATCAACTGGGGCCGCTTGCTTCCCCAGGTTGTGTACTACGTTTCCAGCTATGCAGAGCTCGTTGAGCAGGGCAAGCTGGAAGCCGGCAAGCCGCTGGACGTCTGCGTGCCCACCGGCAACTTCGGCAACATCCTTGCTGCCTGGTACGCCAAGCAGATCGGCACGCCGCTGGGCACCTTGTTCTGCGCCAGCAACGAGAACCGCGTGCTCACCGACTTCATCAACACCGGCAGCTACGACATCTCCGAGCGCACGTTCGTGCTTACCCCGTCCCCTTCCATGGACATCCTGGTTTCCTCGAACGTCGAGCGCCAGCTCTTCGAGCTCACCGGCCGCAATTCAGAGGCAATTGCTACGTGGATGGACGAGCTGAAGCAGAACAAGAAGTTCACCGTCGATGCCGAAACGCTGGCAAAGCTCCAGGCCGACTTCAAGTCCGACTCCGTCGACAGCGCAACCTGCCTGGCAACCATCAAGGAAGTGCTCGAGCAGCATGGCTACCTCATCGACCCGCACACCGCCGTGGCTTACAAGGTTGCCCAGCGACTGAAGGGCGAAAACCCCGTGCTTATCGCCTCCACCGCGCACTGGGCGAAGTTCGGCGAGAACGTGTACCGCGCCCTTCATGGGCTGAACCCCGGCGATGCCCTGCCCGCCGATATTGCGAAGCTCAGCGGTTGCCAGCTGAACGACCTCATCGCCGATGAGGCGAACAGCCACAACATCCCCAAGGGGTTGGCTGAGCTGGACTCGCTGCCCATCCGCTTCAAGGATGTGATCGAGGGCACCACCCCCGCCATCGAGGAAGCGGTTCTCTCGTTCCTGAAATAGGACGATAGGCCGACTCCCAATGAACGTCACAAGCCCCTGGTTGTCCGCAACCAGGGGCTTTCTTGTTGACCGGTGGAAGCCGGGGCTACCGCGAGCAGCCCCGCCGGCAAGTGAAACCCATAGCCACTGCGGCAGTGCAACAAGGACAAGCACCTCCGCTGAGCCGCACATGGCAGCACTATGAAACCCGCAGCCAGCGATGTTGCCGTGGCAAAGGCTGGGGCGATCCCCCTATTCCGCCGACACGGCCGCTCGCTTCGAACAAGCATCCTGAGCCACCTTTATGCTGATGATCACTTCCATCAGCTGGTCCGGCCGCATCTGCATGGGCTCGATACGCTCGCAAGACGCCACCAGACCTTCGGGAACGTTCACTGTTATGCCGAACGGCCTGCCCACAGGAATCGCTGCGGCCTCAACGATCGGTGCGGTAGCCGCGCTTTCCTCTTCCCGCAGGGAAACACAGGCATCCTCTTCGGGGAGCTCGAGGTCGTAGCCTTCAACCGCGAAGACGTCCTCTTCATGCCACGCGGGAACCAACCCATTGGGACCATCCCCGCACCCTGACGCATCGAAGACGAGCCTGCCCACTTGGGAGGCAGCCTGATCCTCGGAAGAGCCGAACGAATGCAGGCAGTTATAGCAAACCGACATATCCGCAAAGCACCGCGCCTTGCAGACGGGGCATTCCTTCATAGCCACGGACAGATCAACCGCCGCAACCCCCTGGGCCGCCCGAACGCCGTTGCCCGCACCACAGCCTGCCGCAACCGAAGGGCTTTCTGCAACCCCCACCGCGCCAGCGGCCGCGTACCCACGCCTTGCCCGCGTTGCCTGCTGTCCATTTATCTTCGTATACATATCGATATCCTTTCTCCTTCGCGATACCACGCTTTCTCAACACCGGGGATGCACGCCCGTTCAAGAACCACGCATGCCCGCCGGCACCGAAGAACCCTACCGGGCGGCACGTTCCTAGACGAACGCAGCACCGTTCCATCCCGCGCGCAAAAGGCCACATCCAGCGGACGCTTCATCCCGAACGTGTGGATGGACCAACAAGGAGCTATCAGCAGCACGCACCCCCTTGGTCGGGGAACAAGGAAACCCTTTACACGATCAAGGAAGCCCACTGCCGGCACCAGCTCAAACGTTTCGCCACTGCTACCCATTGCATCCCCTTGCGTTTATCACCACGGCGGTACCGCTGCTCACTTCGGTGCAGCTAGCCGTTGCCCAGCGGTACGTTCCGGTATCCTTGGCAAACGTTGCCGCGGCCTGGCTTCCGCTGGAAACATACGTCCAGCCTTTCCCCTCCATCTGAGTTTTGACCTGGCCAAAGACGGAAGATGCATCCCCTTCCAAGGTGAAGCCCACTACCACCCCATCGGAACCAACCGAGCAAAGCGCGCCCGCAGGAAACGACACCTCGCTTTGCGCAGCTTCGGGAAGCTCAGCCTCATACTGCGAAAGGGATTTTTCCGAAAGCGTTTGGGCCAACCCCTCCATATCGCTACTGCCAACAGCGGAAATGGCCGAGCCGATGTTTTCGCCCGCCTGCGCAACTTGAGCGCCTTCCGATTGCCCATCGCTAGGCCACAGAAGCAGTACAAGCGCCACCGCCGCAAACAGAGCGAGCACCAGCCAAGCTCTTGGGTAGAGAGCGCCCTGCGGAGACTGCGAGAGCAACGAAGATTGCGAATGCTGCGAAAACCGTGCGGGACGCACCTGGCCCTTGCGCCCTGCCATCTAGAACACCGCCCCGGGTTTGTAAGCCGAAACCGAAAGCTTCGACTCGTGGCTCAAGGCTGGAAACGATACCCCGAACGCCCCCGTCAGCTTGCCCTTTCCGAATAATGTGGGCTCGAACGACAGCTTCCCCGAAAACGAGACGATGCCGCCCTCCACGCCCGACGAGGAAACGCTGACGCTCAGATTTTCTTCCGCAAATTCCTCCTCCACGGCCGCCTGCACCAAAGCAGAGCTCTGCTCGGGCCCCTGGCCGTACGCAGGCGAAGCAGCATAGGTGCAAACCGCGTTCCGGAACACCCGGTCGAACGCGGCGCAATCGGAAAGGAACAGCACGGCATTCACCGCCGTAAGGGCGATAACCAACATCACGGGAAACATCGCCACAAATTCAACGGTCATCTGACCAGGCATTTTCTTAGCACTTACCTCCATTGGCGTACCCCTGTCCAACTTGCTACGACATCCCTTAGGTAATCGATGCCCTTGTTGACCGCCTGCTCCAAGCCTTCGGAAACCGCAGTGGGCAGAGCAACGGTTACCGGGATCTCCACCACGCCATCGAAAAGAACGATGGTGGCTATGGTGTACTCCCCGCACAAGTCATCAATGGCTTCCAGCGCCGCAGTCTGCACGCTGGAAAGCGCCCCATCAATGCTGGTGTTGCCTTCCAAGGCAATCGCCTTATCCTTAGCCGAAAGCAGCGTTGCGGAAAACGACGAGTCATCTTCCTGCAAAACATGCGAGGAATTCACCAGCACCGCCTTGCGCGCCCGCAGGTCCGGCGGAGCGAAGCCCACGTCGGAAACCACATCCTCGAACTTGTCGGAAGCCCAGGATCCCAGCCCGCTGGCGCTGGCCAGGGGTATCGAGTCGATCACTTGCCCGATCGTGCTGCTCATGGCATCGTGCCCCTGGGTATAAACCCCCAGCATGCCGGACCATAGCTTCAAGACCAGCTTCATCGGGCCGGCGAACACGCTGCCTTCGGCAGAGACGCCATCTAGAAACGATGTAACGACGTTGCTTCCCTCGTCAGACGATTCACGCACCAAGGTTGCACAGGAAAGCGCCACCCTTGGCCCCAACGCGCCCGTGCCTTCAGAACTAACGAACGACGAGGGGAAACGAGAAGCGGGAGCCTGCGTGTCCACCACAAGGACCACGGCGCCATAATGCCCCGGCGGTGTTATATCTATGCGGTTCGCGCAGGCTTCAGTCAGTGCCCCTTCCACCGACGAAAGCAAGCCCTCGGCCTCTTCCTTCACCTTGCTGCTTAGGGGGTCAAGCTCGGCGCGAGCCTTCTGGTATTCCGCTGCAGCCCTGGCAACCTCGTTGTAGTGGTACTCGAACCCGTTTTCGATGGACGACGAAGCCGCGGCGACCTTGCCCATGCTGCTAGGGGTGAATTTGCAGTAAGGGCAGGGCGTATAGCCGGAACCGGTGTCGATCTCTCGAATACAGCCAAGGCCCGAATACGTGCCCTGCGCCGCCCCAGGGCAGCCCTCCCAAGCGTGCAACACCATAACCCCGCTGCCATCTACCGTTTTGGGGTAAACCGCATCAAGGTACAGGGTGGTCGCCTTCATCTCGTCGGTATTCTTGGGAAGCAGAGGGAACAAGGCATCGAACGATCCGTCCGTTTCATGGACGTAGCCCTTGCCCACTTCTTCCTGCGCATACGCGTAGAACCGCTTCCTTAAGGCGGAATCGGCCTGCTCATCGACCGAAGAGCCTTGGGGCGCTTCCTTTTGGTAGCGCTTCTGGTAGTAGGCCTTCGCCCTATCGAGCGCTGCCGAGAAGCTCCAGGTATCGACCGTGGAGAAGTACGGGTTTTCAAGCCCCGTCATCCCTGCAAGCTTCGCAGCCCGCTCGTACATACAGTAGGAATCCGGGCTTCCCGAATCATGCTGGTAGGCATGCTGCTTCCACTCGTTGGCACGCTGGGCGGCCTCTTCCGCCTTGCGGGCATTCTCCCTTAGCTCTTCCTGACGCTGATCCACCTCGTCCAAAGCGCCGTCCGACCCACCGAAAGAAAGCTCGCTTCCCTGATCCATTTCCCAGGGCTGCAGTATGGCGATGCCCTGGTAGTTGGCGCCCGAGGTGGAATTCGCGGCGAACACCTCCTGCGCCTTGACGGTTGCCAAGAACGGCAGCGCCTCCGCTATCCTCGTCAGCGATTCCTGGGCAGATTCATAGAAGGAATCGCGCGAGTCCTTCAGTTTCTTCGCCGCATCGATGAATGCCTTGGACAGACCTTCGGTGGGCGGAATGCACGCGCACACCACGCCTAGCCCCAACGAGCACACCATGGTAAGCGACAAACTCAGCACCACCGCATCGCATATACTGGCCGCAATGTAGAACTCCCCAACCGTGTTCTCCGCCGCCAGCGCAGCCGCATCGGCAACTTCCTGCACCTGGGCAGAAGCGGTATTCACCTCGTACACCCGAGCCGCCGTGAATATCAGCGCCAGGGTAAGCAGAAGCGCTATAGCCATGCCAACGGTGGAAAAGCCCTCTTCAGCCCAGAAGGCCGACCGCTTTGTTCCTTCCCGTCGCATCATGATCGCCCCGCTGTCGAGCCGTCTTGGGCAACCCAAGAATCCGGGACAAGGCCCAGTTCGTTGTTCAGCACCCAATCGCTCTTCATCTGCTGGCTGACCTCGACCTTCTGGGAAAAGCAGCCGTCGCTGCCGGTAAGGCCCAAAGCACTAGCCCCAAAATCGAAGAAGGGCAGCGGCTTCACGCGGTTCTCGATGGAAATGCTGACCCGCTCGTGGGTTTCATCACCCTTCAGCTCCACTACCCACGAACAGCCCGATTCGTGCACATGAAAATTCTCCTGCTGCGGCACAGAGCCCAGATGACGCAGTACGTATTCCCTGAATGCAGCTTCGGAGCCGTAGCCGTCCACCGGGCGCGTTGCCAGCAGCCGGCACCCCTCTGCTGCTGCGGACTGCATCACCATGCGGTTGTACAGCAATATCCCCGGCTGAATCAGCATCATCAGCAGCAACAGGATGAGGGGGATGAGGAATGCCCCCTCCACTGTCGCCTGACCGCACATCTGCCTTGCCTCCATGGATCCCACTCCCCCTCCTTTTCTTTAATAGAGCAGCACGTCTGCCCAAGCACCCGTTGCGACATCCTTCAAGTGATGAGACGCCGACTGCAGGGCATGCTCGACGACCAACCCCGACTGGAACAAGTCCGCCATGGCTCCCAGTCCAAGTACAAGAGCTAAAAACGCTGCGAAAACGATGACGTACTCGACCGTGGATTGCCCTGAAACCCTTTCCGCCTCCATCACAAACCGTTGATCCCCGAAGAGATGGCATCCCATAGCTCCTGGATCTTCGGGCGGAACACCGTGATGGCCAAGATGGCTATCACCACCAAAACGCCAACCAAGATCGCATACTCGGTCGTTCCCTGGCCGGAAACTTTCCGCAGCTCATGACGCAAATCCCACATCTTCCAGACCGAACGGATCCCGGAATCGACGGATTGCCTGAAATCCCGCACCGCCACTGAAGCCGTCCGGCAAGCAATCGCCTTTCGCCCAGTAAAGCCCCTGCCTTCCAAAGAAAACCCGAATCGTTTTTTCATTTTGTTTTCCTCCCTTTCAGAAATCCCTCATCAGGTCCAACATGATCGGACCCATGATCAATATCAGCATTGCCGGCAGTATCAGAGCGCCAACGGGCAGCAGCATCTTCACCGGCGCTTTGGCCACTTGTTCCTCGAGTTTCGCCTTCCTTACAGCCCGAGCCTCCACGGCAAGGAGCCCCAGATTGTCCGCCAGCGATGTGCCGAACCTCAATGAGCGGATTACGTTTTCCGCGAACCTATCGAAAAGCTGGGAATCGTACGACCGGGCAATGCCCCTAAGTCCCTCGGCACGCGAGATCAAGCTATGGCTCCATTGCCTTTGCGCGGAAGCAAGAGAGGCGGACAGCGATCCATCAAAGGAATCGCAGTACAGCAAGAGGGATCGATCGAAGGACATGCCGCTCTTGAGTCCAAGCACCACCACTTCGATCATCTGGCTTAGCTGATGCTCGGCGGAAAACGAGCGGTTGCGAGATTCCTCTTTGAGCGCCCTTATCGGTGCACTCCAACCGATCAAGATGCCGACAGCAAGCCCAATGCACATCAGCAAAAAGGAGAAGAAGCAGCCGATCAATGCGCCTGCCAAGCCGAAGATGCCAGCGAAACGCAAGCGAGCCAACGCAAAACCGCCCTGCGTCAAAACGGATTCAAGTCCCGCTTTCGCGATAAGGTCTCGGTTTCCCTCGAAGTCCCTAGCCGCTAAACGCCCCAAAGCCGACCCGATTTCATCGACAGAGCCAGAAAGGGAAACCATCTGCTCGATCACCCATACACCGAACCCCTTCGAATCCAGGGACACACCAACCGACTCAAGAACGGAGCCACTGCCCATTGCCTGCAGCGCGGCTCTTTTGCGCCTTAGGATCTCTTTCCTGCTGAATCCTCCGTATCCGGCTATCCCGCCTGCCGCAAACGCGCAGACGATTGCCGTTCCGGCAAGAGCATCCGCAATCATCGTGCACCCACTTTCAGCATCTTCCTAACAAGGGCGATACCCGATGCCTGCATCCCCAAGGCAACCGCCAGAAGAGCCAAACCCATCGAACTCTCGAAAAACGGACCAAGGAACCCGGGAGACACAAGGGAAAACAAGCCGATAAGGGCAAATGGCATCACCGTTACGATCTGAGCCGAAAGCTTGGCCTGCGCCGTCTGGGTACGCAGCGAGCGTTTCAGCTCCAGCTCATCGGCGACCGACTGACGCGTTGCCTCCAAGATCTGCAGCATGCTGCTTCCCGTTCGATGCTGGATGTCCAACGCCGTGGCAAGGAATATCAGTTCCGGCTCGGCGGAACCCCTTTTCAGCTCGCCCAAAGCGGCATCGGCGCTTCCCCCGGTTTCCAGAACGCCCGACACCTTTGAGAAAAGCTCCTTCAGAGCACCGGTGCAGCCACGCTCAACCTCGCAAATCGTCTGACTCAGGGAATATCCCGTCTGGAAACAGGCCTTCATCGACTGCAGCGCCTCGGGTATCCCTTCGCGCATTTCCTCTCTGCGTTTCTCGCGTCTCCTGGAAACCCAGGCGCCCAACCCCAACAGAAGACATGCCCAAATGGCGAACACGCAAACAAGGGAACCTGAGAAAACGAACGCGACGGCCCCCGCTGCCGTTAGGGCGAATGCGAGGCAAGTCGCAACCGACTCGCTAGAGCACGCACGCCCTGCGGCTTGGGCCTCAACAGCCAAACCGTCAACGAAAAGAGCAACCCGCCTTGACTGCAAGGCGAAAGACGCGAGCCATTTGAAGGCAGGCACCCCGTCGGCCAGCACCATAGAAGCGACCGACGCATCTATCCCCGACCGAGCCACTGCGCGTTTAGACCTCAGCTTCTCGGAGATCACCCTGGTCAAACCCACGGCAACGACCAGCCCGCAGATGCCCGCAAGGACAGCCGAGACTATAAGCAAGACGCCTTTCGCTTCCATGCAAGCACCTCCTCCCTATCGGCTATACCCAAAAAGGGCAGGTCTTCCAGCCATCCAGGGAAAGATTCCCAGCCCTTCTTTCCGGTTACCAGGTTCTGGCCGAAGAAACGCCGGACACAGCAGGCGGATTTCTCCTTGTCCCAGAAATAGCCCGATATCTCGCAGATGCCTCGTCGGCCATCGGGGTAGCGCGTAGTTTGCACAACCAGATCGATGGCGCTCGCTATCTGCGCCTCGATCGCATCGATGGGGAGTTCTGCGCCATAGCGCACCATCGTCGAAAGACGGGCTACGGCCTCGGTCGGAGAGTTCGCATGCAAGGTGGTTAGCGAGCCGTCATGGCCGGTCGACATAGCTTGGAGCATGTCCAGCGCCTCGGAACCACGGCATTCGCCCACGACGATACGATCGGGCCTCATTCGCAGTGAATTAACTACCAAATCGCGAATAGAGACCTCGCCCTGTCCCTCGGCGTTCCTCGGCCGAGCCTCCAGGCGGACAACATGAGGATGTTCGGTAAAGCGCAGCTCGGCGGAATCCTCTATTGTGACTATCCGCTCTTTGTGCGGGATGACCGCTGAAAGCGCGTTGAGCAATGTGGTTTTACCGCTGCCCGTGCCACCCGAAACCGCGATGTTGCAGCGTCTGCGAACCGCCCATACCAACAAGGTCTCGATCAAAGAATCGAATGAGCCCAGATCCCTCATCTCCCGCAGGGAAAAGGCATGGGACCGGAATTTGCGGATAGTTACCGCAGGGCCATCCAGAGCCAACGGCGGAATAACCGCATTGACCCTATGCCCCTCCTTCAAACGGGCATTCACCATGGGCGAAGACTCATCGACGCGCCTTCCCAGAGGTCCCACGATCCTGTCGATCAGCGAGTACACCTGGGCATCGTCAGCGAATGGATGAGTGGCTTGATAAAGCCGGCCATTCCTCTCGTAATACAAGGACTTCGACCCATTCACCATGATCTCGGTAATCGACTCGTCCTCCAACATTTCCTCTAGCGGTCCAAGCCCGAATACCTCGTCGAGATATCGCTCCACCAGAGAATCGGGCATCGTCGATTCGCCCACGATCCAGGGTTCTTCCTTGATCACTCGCTTACAGGCCTGACGGATCTCGTTTTTCGCCTGCCGGGGATTCCGGGCTATCAATCGCGCTGCCTGGCTCGCAGGAACCAGCTCCCCCACCTTCAATCGCAGCTCCTCGATCGCGCCGTCAGATGAACCCTTTCCAGCCGAATGGCCGAAAGATCCAGTCACCGATGCGCGTTCCATCAAAGACATGCCGCCCGCCTCCTCTTGAAATTGTCGAAGAACGACCTTTTCGGTGCCGTATCGGCATCGGAAAGCAATAAAGAAGTGGTGCGTGCGCCATCAGGGACAACGGTAGCCAGCAGTCTTTCCAGCGACACGACGAATGCGTTCTTTGAGGCCATCAAATCCCTGGGCAGGCCAGCGCCCAAAAGCTCGCCCACTTCCTTTCCGCCATCCCTCAGCTCCTCAACGTGCACACCATGCAATGCGCAAGAGACATCGATAGAAGTAAGGAGTGCATGTCTTGAGCAGAAATTGAGAACAAACAGGAATTGTTGCGTTGCGATGCCACACCGTTCGCACAGCTCAAGCGCATGGGAGCATGAGCGAACCGACGATGGACGCTGATCGAGCATGAAGAGTACCTTGTCGGACGCCTCGATAACCTGCATATGGGATTCCGACCAAAACGCACCCGTATTGACCACGACCAAATCGAAGGAGCCCTTAAGGCAGCAGATGAACTCAGCCAGCCGCCCCATGATCAACTCCGACTGCTCGAGTTTTCGAGGAGATCGGATCAGTGCCGGCAGGCCATCCTTGGGCTCGACCTGGGTCAACCGCTCTGGCTGAGCCATAAGATCGGCTATGTCGTAGCCATCCTCCATTCCAAGGAGGAAGCCCATATCGCCAAACTGCAAGTCCGCATCCAACAACAACGTCTTCAGTCCCCGTGATTGCGCCATCGTCGCAAGGCTCACCGCTACGGTGCTTTTCCCGACACCGCCGCACCCTCCCACAACCGACACAACGAAGGCGCTCTCCTCTGATTGGGGCTGTCTGAATACCGCCTGCGAAATCAACTCCTCTTGGGTTTTCCGCATCGCCGCGCCGGGCTCCGCAGAGGAAGCGCAACCAGTCGAGACTGAAAGAAACCCGCCGGCAGTGCGAGGAGCAGAATCAACAAAAGAACCGCCATCGTCGCGAGCGATTCCGCTACTCACATACGGATCGACAGATTCCTCTTCTGCAAGGCAATCGAAGCCGAAACCCGCGCCTTCGGGCTCTTCCAGGGGGATATCGGCGATCTTGCGGAACCCGCCCATGTTGCTTCGTCCTACCGCATTCAACCCCGGATTGCCGCAAACGGCCTTGCCCGCAGATTCGGCCATCCACAGCCTCTTCTGCTCGGAGTACCTGTCCAGGAACTCATCCAGACCCCTAACAAGGCCCACTCCTGCAGCTTCGCACCTCCCAACTTCCGAGCCGGTTCCTCCAAACGAGATCAAATCAACTTCTCTACCAATCCTGTCCCCCTTCAATGCGGCTGCAAGATTGATGCCTTCCATATCGTCGGAGGAAACAACCCAGATACGGGAAGGACCCGCATCGGATCCAAGAGCTTTGCGCACATCGGCAGCGCTGCTGAACACCCGCAGCCATGGCTGAGCAACAAGGTTTTCATCGATCAAGCCGATCGCTTCCGGATGATTCAAGGTCTGAGAATCAACGCATAGTACTGTTTTCTGCATTTTCAATATCCTTCCACTACCGGGAACCCATTACCTGCCTGATTGGCTTAAGATGCCCATCCCGTTAAGAAGCTGAAGCGAAACCCGCTGCCTCTGACCCTTGTGAACCAACTTTGCTGTTTTCGGAAGAATCGGCTTCGTTTTGCCGCATTGAGTTGGAAGAGGCAGAGCTTTGCGCCGGCAAGACGAAGTAGATATCCATGGATTGCGAGGCGGTCACGAATTCCTGTGATTGCTCCAAAGGGACCGCCAAAGTAACCCAGCTGACCTTCGACTTAGACGAGCTGTTTCCTTCAACATTCGTGGCCAAGACAAGGATGTTCTTCCCTATGCAAGCCGTCTGCGATCCAGTGGCATACACATCAACCAAGCAACCCGCGCAAAGGGAGCCGCCTACAGCCTGGACATCCTGAGCAGAGACCGAAAGGGCAACACATCCCTGCGGAACTTCGATGCTTGCCGAACTCGACTCGAACCTACGCTTAGAGATGGCCTCGCCTTTCACGATCATCGATGAAACCTGAACATCCTTCACCTCGGATAAGTTGGTTATGCACTCATCTGGAAGAAGGTCGCTTAACCAGGTTTTGCTTACCGAATTCGAAGAGTTAAGCGTTTCCCCTGGGTAGATGTCTTTTGTTGCCACAAGGATCTCTACTTGCTCGCCGCCATAGCGCTCCATCGCTACCGCCCGCGCCAAATCAGCTTCACCGCGGACAATGGATGAGTACATGAACACGCAAACCGCACAGGAAACCCCGCACAAGATGCCCGCAATCAGTGCGCCTTTTTTCATTCGATCCCCCTCTCAAGCTTTGCGCTTATGGTGAAGGGGCTCTTTAATTGAAATTGAGAAGAGAATGAGAAAATCAGTCGAAATCAAAGAGAAAGCGAGCATAAGAAAAGGCTGCGAACCGATGTCCGCAGCCTTAGAGCTAGATAGTGAAAAGGATTCGAAGTAGCCTATTCCGGCTTCCTCTTTCCGCATTGAGAGCAGAACGAACCAGCCTTGTTGGCAGCACCACACGAAGGACACGTCCATGCAGCAGACGAAGCTGTAGAGGGGCTGTAGGAAGACGACTGAGCGGAAGGGGTTGCGGGATGCGTTGCACCCGAATAGCCGGCGCGGGCACCCGCGGGATAGGAAGAGCTCTGAGCAGCTCCCTTGCCAACAGAACCGGAAGGTGCGCTCCCGTAAGACTGGTCGCCAACAAGGCCCTTGCGCAGATCGGAGGTGTTGCGCCAAACAAGGATCATAAGCATGGTCTGCTCGAAGCCCAAACGGTTGAGCACCTCAAGGACGATGCAGCCTATGGCGATAACGATGATGCCAGCCAATGCACCAAGAGGGTTAGCGATAAGCGAGCACAAGCCGGCAACAATAGCCGCAACGGACTCGAAAGCGATCAAGCAGCTGGTAAAGATATAGAACGCCTTCAGGATCTTATCTATAAGAAGCGTTTCAAACCTGAAAAAGGGGCGCCAGTCGCGCTTTCCCGAAACGCGAGGAGTGCCATCAGAGACGAACTTCCTGTACAGAAGAACCGTAACAACGATTGCAGCCACAAAAGCGATGAAGCCAAGCACCATGAAGATGCCGAATGACCCTAAGATGGCACTTGATTGAACATTACTGAGTCCGTTTCCATATCCGTACATAAGCAAACCTTTCCATTAAACCTTGATTCAAATACCTAAACTGAGCAGAAATCCCTAGTTGCTTGGCGCAACGGGTTTAGCCTTAGGGTAGTTTTGCTGAAAATCGGAGTAGTACTTATTGCTTCCCCCAACCTTGTCTCTGGAAAGAGGAGCACATATAGCATCGTCATGCCCAGTCGGATCGGAATAGCTCAGGCTGTTAGTCCAAGATTCGCAGATAACGCTGATTCGCTGCACGCAATCGTTGTAGCAGGTAACCATATTATTGTAAGCCGAGCTGTTGGCTGAAGAAGACGGCACATTCAGAGACTGCAACGACGAATAATCGGATTTGACCTGCGAAAGGATGCTTTCAGCTTCCTTGGCGTAAGCCTGGCGGGTGGACATATCCTTCTTCAGGAAATTCGAATTGAAGGTAGAAGCACACGAGGCAATCTGCGAATCGTAACTACCAAGTTTCGAATAATAGGAATTTAGCTGACTGTAAAGCTCACGCTCCGCGTCAGAAGAACCGCTCTGCGAAGAGGAAGAATGGTCGCTTGTCGTTGCGTCGGAATGCTGGGCCTGCGACTGGGAGGAGGAGTCGCTATCCGAAGATGCCTGCTGGGACGATCCGCCAAACACGTTTCCGAGCAATACACCCAGCAAAACGCAAAGGACCACGGCCAAAACGGCAATTACGACGATAAAAGCTTTCCTGCTACCAGATCCAGTCGACTGAGGAGTCGAGATATCGCTCGGATCCGCCTGACGATATTGCCTTACCGTTGAGTCCTGAACAGAAGGCATAGGGGAAGTGTTTGATGGACTGCCCGAGTAGGAGCGGGGCATTTGTACCGTTTCCCCATTAGAGAAAACATCAACACCAGAAGCATCATGCTGAAGAGGAGATGCGTTATCTTCAGGCGCAACAGTATCAACATCGATTGGGGCTCCGCAGGCATTGCAAAACTTTTGCCCAGGATCAAGAGGAGAGCCGCAAGATGTGCAGAACTTAGGATTAGACATAGACATTCCTAGTTAGTCGAAGCAGGACTGAGCCATTATCCCACATAAAACACAAGGTTGCTGATATTTGCCAGCCCTACGTAGAAAGCGGTCCGCAAACGGATGAAAAGACCCCAAGAAACAGCAAAAGCCCCCGTAGGGGCCCTGGACGCAGGAATGCCCTGCATGAGCGGAACTTCCTATCCTCCCACG
>CAVBGJ010000015.1:0-40762 GCA_963595065.1 Christensenellaceae bacterium Phil1
CATGGTGGAGCATAGGGGGATCGAACCCCTGACCTCAGGCTTGCAAAGCCCGCGCTCTCCCAGCTGAGCTAATGCCCCACATTGCTTGTGCGATTTCAGTTATCAATAAACGCTCCACCGGCAAACTCGGCTCACGGTGGAGCGTTTATCAGTAAAAAATGGTGGGCCCAAGCAGATTTGAACTGCTGACCTCACGCTTATCAGGCGTGCGCTCTAACCAACTGAGCTATGGGCCCGAAATCGCGCTCAATTAATATACTTTCCTGCCTTGATTCGGTCAAGGATTAATTCGCTATTTTTGAAAAAGTTTTGTTCCACGTGAAACTTTTACCCCTTGAACAGGCTTTTCTTCTTGCACTAAAAATGAACAGGCTGAAAGGTAAACCCCTTTCAGCCTGCTTCATAGCCTGTTTGCGCATCCTATAGGCGCGACGCTTGGGCACGTCCGAAGCCTAGGATCTCGCGCTATTCCTCTGCGGTAGCCTCGCTAGCCTCTTCGGAAGTCGCTTCCTCTTCAGCATCTTTTTCGTCTGCGGACGAAGTCGCGATTGCAGAGATGCGGTCATCATCAGCCACGTTCATCACATGCACGCCCTGAGTGGAGCGACCGAGCTGGGAAACCCCGGAAACAGGGGTTCTCACCACGGAGCCCTCTTCAGTGATGATCATGATCTCGTCGTGAGGCTCCACCACCTTCATCGCCGCGAGCAGACCTTTCTTGTCCGTCATGGTGATGGTGTTCACGCCACGGCCGCCGCGATGATGGGTGGGGTATTCACTCATAGGGGTGCGCTTGCCGTAACCAAGCTCGGTTACAACCAGAAGCTCGGTTCCCGGTCGAGCGATCTCCATGCCGAGTACGCGCTCATCGTCCTGCACGGTCATGCCGCGAACGCCCATGGTGTCGCGCCCCATGGAGCGCACCTCGGATTCGTCCCACATGATGGCCTTGCCCACGCTGGAGACCATTACCACCTTTTCACCTTCAGCAACGCGCTGGACGCTGATGAGCTCATCTTTTTCCTTCAGGTTGATCGCGATAAGGCCATCGTGGCGAGTGCGATCGTAGAGCTTCATGGAAGTCTTCTTCACCATGCCTGATGCAGTGGCGAACATAAGGTACTCGTCTTCGGGGAAGTCCTTCGTCGCGATAACCGCCGCAATGGTCTCACCCTTCTCCAAGGGAAGGATGTTGACGATAGCGGTGCCGCGGGCATGACGGCTGGCCTCGGGTACCTCGTAGGCCTTCAGGCGATACACTTTGCCGTTCGAGCTGAAGAACAGCAGGTAGGCGTGGGTGGAGGAGATGAACAGGTGCTCGACGAAGTCCTCTTCCTTCAGGTTCACGCCTTGCATGCCTTTGCCGCCGCGCTTCTGCTGGCGGTAGGTGTCAACAGGAAGACGCTTCACATAGCCGGCCTTGGTTACCGTGATGGCAACCTCTTCTTCGGCGATAAGGTCTTCCACGTCGAAGTCCTTGGCGGCATCGGTGATCTGGGTGGAACGCGGGGTGGCGTACTTCTCCTTGATCTCGATGAGCTCGTCTTTGATGATCTTCTTCACCAGGTCCTTGTCGGAAAGGACGCACTTGTAGTAATCGATGCGCTCGCGAAGCTCCTTCAACTCGGCCTCGATCTTCTCGCGCTCCAAGCCGGTAAGACGACGAAGCTTCATCTCCAGGATGGCCTCGGACTGTTTCTCGGAGAGCTTGAAGCGCTCCATCAACGTGTCCTTCGCCTCACGGTCGGTCTCGGACGAGCGGATGATCTGGATTACCTCGTCGATGTTGTCCAGTGCGATGACGAAGCCCTCCAGGATATGGGCGCGCGCCTCGGCTTTCGCCAAATCGTAGCGGGTGCGGCGCTCCACAACCTCTTCCTGATGCAGGATGTAGTAATGCAGAATCTCCTTCAGTGAAAGAACGCGCGGCACGCCACCGACCAGAGCCAGCATATTGCAGCCGAAGCCAACCTGAAGCTGGGTGTGCTTGTACAGCTTATTCAGCACTACCTGGGGAATCGCGTTCTGCTTCAGCTCGATGATGATGTCGATGCCATGACGGTCGGCGCCGTCGTGGACGTTCGAGATCTCGGGGAGCTTCTTGTCGCGGATCAGGTCGGCGATCTTCTTCAGCAGGTTGGTGCGGTTCACCTGATAGGGGATCTCCGACACCACGATGGAGTGCTTGCCGTTCTTCCCTTCCTCGATGCGGCAAGTAGAGCGCACCGTGAGGCTGCCGCGGCCGGTTTCATACGCATCGCGAATGCCCTTGCGGCCCATGATGATGCCGCCGGTGGGGAAATCGGGGCCGGGCAGCACAGTCATCAAGTCGTCCACTGTGCAGTCGGGGTTGTCCAGCATCATACAGGTGGCATCGATCGCCTCGCCAAGGTTGTGCGGGGGAATGTTGGTTGCCATGCCTACGGCGATGCCGGAAGAGCCGTTCACCAACAGGTTCGGGAAACGCGCCGGCAATACCACCGGTTCCTGCAGGCTTTCGTCGTAGTTGGGCTGGAAATCGACCGTTTCCTTGTCCAAATCGCGCAACAGCTCCATGGCGGGCTTGTCGAGGCGCGCCTCGGTGTAGCGCATTGCCGCGGCGGAGTCGCCGTCGATGGAGCCGAAGTTGCCGTGGCCATCGACCAAGGGCACGCGCATGGAGAACGGCTGGGCCAAACGCACCATGGTGTCGTACACGGCCGAATCGCCATGCGGGTGGTACTTACCGATAACGTCGCCTACCGTACGCGCCGACTTGGCGTGCGGGCGCTTCGGGGTGATGCCGCTCTCGTTCATGGCATACAGGATGCGGCGATGAACGGGCTTCAGGCCATCACGGACGTCAGGCAGGGCGCGGGACACGATAACGCTCATCGAGTACTCGAGGAACGAAGTGCGCATCTCGCGGCTCAGCTCGGCGGGCAAGACATTCGCCGCAGCAGTGGCAACCTCGTCTTGACCAGCGGCTTCGTTGTTTTCTTCTGCCACGAAAACTCCTTCTTTCGTGATTCTTTACCAGGTGTGTGCGAGCGCTTCCGCGAAAGCGCTCTGGGGCGCTGTTCGCGGAATGTTTAGAAGTCGAGGAATCGCACGTCGTGGGCATGCTTCTGGATGAACTCCTTGCGGGGCTCAACCTGGTCGCCCATCAGCTCGCTTACCACGCGCTCGGCTTCGGCGGCATCCTCGATGCTCACCTGCAGAAGCGTGCGAGTGGAAGGCTCCATGGTGGTTTCCCACAGCTGCTCGGGGTCCATCTCGCCCAAACCCTTGTAGCGCTGCAGCGAGATGCTGTCGCGATCGGGGATCTCGGCCAGGCGGGCGTTGAGCGCCTCGTCGTTGAAGATGTACTCCAGCTTCTTGCCGCCCTTCTTCTTCAGGCCGTACAGCGGCGGCTGGGCGATGTAGATATAGCCGCGGGAAATGAGCTCAGGCATGTAGCGGTAGAAGAACGTGAGCAGCAGGATGCGGATATGGGCCCCGTCGACGTCGGCATCGGTCATGATGATGATGCGATGGTAACGGGCCGCGTCTGCGTTGAAGTCCTCGCCGATGTTCGTGCCGATGGCCGTGATCAGCGACGAGATGGTGTCAGAGGAAAGCGAGCGATGCAACCCAGCGCGCTCAACGTTCAGGATCTTGCCGCGCAACGGCATGATGGCCTGGTACTTTCGATCGCGCGCCTGCTTCGCCGAGCCGCCTGCGGAATCGCCCTCGACAATGAAGATCTCGGAGTCGGCGGGGTTCTTGCTGGAGCAGTCGGCAAGCTTGCCGGGCAGGCTGAACGAGTCGAGCACGCCCTTGCGGCGCGTCATCTCCCTTGCCTTGCGCGCTGCCTCGCGGGCCTTCAGAGCCTGCGATGCCTTGTTGATGATGCGCTTTGCGGGAGCGGGGTTTTCCTCCAGGAATTCCGCCAGGCCCTTGGCTACGGAAGTCTGCACCAACCCTCGGATCTCGGTATTGCCCAATTTGCCCTTGGTCTGACCCTCGAACTGCGGGTCGCGCAGCTTCACCGACACCACCGCCGAAAGGCCTTCCCTGGTGTCGTCGCCGGAAAGGTTGCTCTCTTTTTCCTTCAAAAGGCCCTTCGAGCGCGCGTAATCGTTGATGGTGCGGGTAACACCCTGCTTGAAGCCATCGAGGTGGGTGCCGCCGTCGATGGTGTGGATGTTGTTCGCGAAGGAAAGAACCCCGTTGCTGGAGTACGAGGAAGACCACTGCATGGCAACCTCTACCATGCCGTCCTCGTTTTCAGCCTCGAAACACACCGGCTCGTTCAGGGTTTCCTTGCTGGCGTTCAGGAACTTCACGAAGTCGACCAAACCGCCCAAGGCCTGGAACACCTCGGTTTTAGGCGAACCATCTTCTTCCGGGATGCGCTCGTCGGAAAGCGTGATCTTCAGACCCTTGTTCAAAAACGACATCTCG
The DNA here is from genome assembly GCA_963595065.1 of Christensenellaceae bacterium Phil1. Classification (GTDB taxonomy): domain Bacteria; phylum Actinomycetota; class Coriobacteriia; order Coriobacteriales; family Eggerthellaceae; genus Anaerotardibacter. Next base: position 4,426 of record CAVBGJ010000015.1, read on the forward strand.
CGGAAACGCGTTTTCAGCGTCTCGTAATCGTAGACGGTGGTTTCACGGAAGATCTCGGGGTCGGGCCAGAAGGTTACCGTGGTGCCGCTGTGGTCGGACGTGCCCACCTCGTGCAGCTTTTCCTTGGTCTTGCCGTGGTCGAAGGAGATCTCGTATTCCTTGCCATCGCGGCGTACACGCACTACCACCTGGGTGGAAAGGGCGTTCACTACCGACACGCCAACGCCGTGCAGGCCGCCGGATACCTTGTACCCCTCGCCGCCGAACTTGCCGCCGGCATGGAGGATGGTAAGGACCACCTCTACGGTGGGAATCTTCTCCTTCGGATGGATGTCCACCGGGATACCGCGGCCATCGTCCACAACCGTGATGGAATTGTCTTTATGTATGGTTACCTCGATATGCGTACAGTAACCGGCGAGTGCTTCATCTACTGCGTTGTCAACGACCTCGTACACCAGATGATGAAGGCCGCGCGGGCCGGTAGACCCGATGTACATGCCGGGGCGCTTGCGCACCGCCTCAAGGCCTTCGAGGATCTGAATGTCCTGACCGCTGTAGTGGGATTCGTTTGAAGCCACGTATCTCCTCCTCGTACATGAATGATCGCGGTACCGCATCGCCGGCACCGCACAGAGGGATTAATAAACTTCAATATTGTACCAGAATCGCATGTATATAAGCCGCTTCAGGCGAGCGTTTGAAGCCGTTCAGAACGATTCTGCGGCCAGAAAACACGGCATTCCGACTGAAAACTATCCCTTAGAGCCATTCAGGCGCTTATTCGCCGCCATAGCGCGCTTGAAAGAATCGCGCAGGGCGGGGTCGGCGATGCCTTGCGTAAGTTCATCTATACGTGCGGTGTCGACAGGCTCGTCGCCCGCAGGGGCAGACGGGGCAGCCTGCTGGCAGGTGGACTCTTCGCAAAACGGGTGGTTCTCCCGGTATCGCCCTTTGGACATGCGGATCTCGAAAACATCGATCAGGGTATCGAACCGCTCCCGGTACTTAAGGCGGATCAGCTCGCGGCGGGCATTCAGCTCAGCCGCACAGGTTGAGTTGTCCAGGTACACCACCAAATCGTACATGCCTTCCATCGACTTGCTTTTCAGCAAGTACACGGAGTTGACGTGCCGCAGGATGAACGGATCGACCACCTCGGCGAATTGGGATTGCACCTTTTCTATACGGCGCTCGACAAGAACGCGGCTGCGCACCTCTTCGGGCATACGGGCAAGGAACGAGTCGATAGGGCCGGAAACCGACCTGAGTGCATTCTGCCTTTGGTTCACCGCATAGATGTAGCGGTACGGATCGCTTTTCGAGGAATGTTCGCCGCCGACAGCCATCACATCGCCTCCCCGATTCGCACGACGCGTCCCCCCAGCGAGGACAGGTCTCCCAGCACCTCCGCGTTGGTTGCGGTGATGAACGTCTGTATCTCTCCCGACATCAGGGACAGAAGAGCCTCGCGACGCGCACCGTCGAGCTCGCTCATCACGTCGTCGAGTAGCAGCACGGGCGGCTGGCCGAGCCTTTCCCGAATCAGCTCCACTTCGGCGATCTTCAAGGCAAGCACCAGGGAGCGTTGCTGCCCCTGGGAAGCGAAAGAGCGGGCGCATCTGCCGTCGAGGTAGAACTCGATGCCATCGAGTTGGGGGCCTTGGGTGCAAGCACGACGCTCGCGCTCTTTAACGGAATCGCGTTCCAGAGCCGCAAGAAGAGAGCTTCGGGCATCCGAACGCGAGAATTCGGGGATCTCGGGAACCCTGGAGAAATCGACCCCATCACGGAGCCAGGAAGGCACATAGGCCAACGAGACCTCCTCGTTGCCGCCCGATATCCGCGCATACGAATCCTTCAGATAAGGCTCCAGCGCCGAAAGCATGCTGCGCCGCAGCCGGCACAGCTGCGAGCCGACGGTCGCCAGCACATCGTTGATGCTCCGCAAGTAAGGAACCGAACCGTCTTCCTTCAGGCAACGGTTCTTTTGGCGCAGCACCTTCTCGTAGTCTTTCCTGACAGCCTGGTAATTCGCACTGAGCTGGGAACCCAGGTGATCGGCCTGGGCGCGGCGCACCGATTGACTGCCCTTAACCAGTTGCAGGTCGTCGGGCGAGAACATCACCGAAGGCAGAAGGCCCCTTAGATCCCGGGGGCGTTTCTTCTTGCCGTTGAGGCGATACTCTCGGGCATCGCGTTTCACGTGAAACTCAAGGGAGAGCCGGCGGCCGTCGCCGCACACGTCGATTGCGAACAAGCCGGAATTCGCCCCCTCCCGAACAAGATGCTCGGTGGAGGGGTTCCTGAAAGACGAAAGCGCAGTAAGGAGCTGCAGCCCCTCGAGCAGATTGGTTTTCCCTACCGCATTCGGCCCGACGATAACGGTGAGGGGGCCGATGTCGGCCAATTCGAAATCACGGTACGAGCGGAATTCCCGACAGTGCAGGCGCTCGATTCGAAGTCCCACGTTGAATCGCCCGTCGGATAGCTAAACGCGTACCGGCATGATGAGGTACAGGAAGTTCTCGCCCTCGGCACGCAATATGCCCGGCTTCATGGAGCCGAACAGATCAAGATGCACCGCATCCGTATCGATGGAGTTCAAACCGTCCAGCATGAACGAGAAGTTGAAGGCGATATCGACCGATTCGCCCTGAACCTCGCAGATGAGGTTCTCTTGGGCATTGCCGATGTCCTGGGAGTTGGCAACGAGGGTTACCACGCCGGAATCGGCATCGACGCGTACTTGAACCGGGGAAACCTTGTTGCTCATCAATGAAACGCGGCGTACCGCATCGGCAAGAGCATGAGTGGAAAGGGTGGCACGGGTAACGAAACCATCGGCAATGAGCTGCTTGTAGTTGGGGAAGGTGCCCTCGATGCGACGGTTGATGAAGGTGATGTCGCGATACGAGACGATGATCTGATTGTCGTTCAGGGCAAGGGTTATAGGATCATCGGACTGAGGCAGGGAGGCGATATCCTGCAGGAAGCTGCCGGATATAACCGCTTCGAATTCCTCGGGGCAAGGCGCCTCGAGCTCCGTTTCCGCGACCGCAAGGCGATACGAGTCGGTTGCGACCATCTTCAGCGAGGTGCCGACGCAGGAAACAAGAACACCGGTAAGCACAACGCGCGTTTCGTCGTGGGATACTACCTTCGCCGTGCGCTTGACCATAGAGGAAAACGCTTTGAAGGGGAACTGGGCTTCCTGGTCGGCCTCGATTTCGGGGAACGCCGGGAAGTCGAGGGGATTCAAGGCCTTCAGCGAGAACGTCGTGGTATCGCAGAACACCGATGCGGTCGAGTCGTCGGCTTCGATGCGGACAGCCATGTCGGGCAGGGTTTTAACTATGTCGAGGAACAGCTTCGCGGGAACCACGGTTTCGCCGGGTTCCTCGACCATCGCAAAGCAGGTTACCCGAATGGAAAGCTCAAGGTCGGTTGTCTGAAGGGTGATTCGTCCCTCTTCGGCTTTGATATACACGCCTGCGAGTATGGAGAGCGTAGAGCGAGTAGAGGAACCTTTCGCTACAACCGATAGGGCATTCTGCAGCTCGGATTGGTTAACGCTGAATTTCATACGTACTCCTCTACTACGGATCACGGTTATGTATGATACCGAATCTCTCCAAGGCATCGAGCCCAAGCTTGCGCCTTGGTTTTCCATCTGGTTTTTCCAGATGCTTATTTCTCTTCTTACTCTTAATTAATAAATCAATAGTAATGATAGTAAGGGCATTTGATTTGTTGATAACTTTCAAATGCCCAGCTCAGCTATATGAAATACCCGCTACTGAAGATGTTGATAACCTACCTCGGAATCCACATGGATAACTTGGGGATAACTCTTTCGACATCGATGCCGGGATATCCGCAGGATTATCCATGCGTTATCAACACCGTTTCAGTGCCTAGTATTGCTGGATGCGGATCTTCTCCCGGATGGCCTCGAGCTCTTCGCGCAGGTTCCTGTCCTCCTGCAGGCGGTCGGCGACCATGTCGCACGAGTGCATCACGGTGCTGTGGTCGCGATTGAACGCCTCCCCGATGTTCTTCAGGGTCGTTTCGGAAAGCTCCCTGCAAAGGTAGATGGCAACTTGGCGGGTCCGTGCGATGTCTCGCTTGCGTGTTGAGCCAACAAGATCCTTGTGCGGGACCCCATAGAAATCCTCGACGGCGCCCTGCACCATGTCGATGGTGATGCGTCGTTTGCCGCCGCCGAGGAAATGGTTCCCCAGCAGCTCTTTTATCTGGGTTTCAGAGAGCTCTTCGCTGCCGCTCATCTTGATGGCGAAGATGACGTTGGTTACCGCGCTTTTCAGCTCGCGGATGTTGGAGCTCGAGTTCTCCACGATGTAGTCGAGCACTTTGTCGGGGATGTCGAGCGATATGCCCTCCCTGGTGCGGTAATGCTTGACGAATCCCCTGATGATGTTGCGCTTCGTCTCGTCGTCGGGCGGTTGGATGTCGATCGTGGCGCCCGAGTTGAAGCGTGAGACGTATCGTTCGTCGAGGTCGATGTTCCTGGGCGCACGGTCGGCGCTGAACACGAACTGCTTTCCCTTCGGGATCATCGAGTTGAAGATCCTGAAGAGCGCATTCAGCGTTCCGGGTTTGCTTTGCAGCCCCTGGATATCGTCTATCAGGAGCACGTCTGCCTGCTGGAAGAAGCTTTCGAAGTTCTTGAAGCTCTGCTTGTCGACGCTTTTCTCGATCGCCGCCTCGGAGTACTTGTTCACCAACTCCATGGAGTCGATGTAGCACACGTTCAGGTTGGGATACTGCTCTAGGATGTAGTTCCTTATCGCGCACATGAGGTGCGTTTTCCCCACACCCGAGCGTCCATATATGAACAGGGGGTTCAGCTCGGAAGCGCCTGGCCGCTCCGCCACCTCGAGGGCCATGTTGTAGGCCATTCGGTTCGACTCGCCTATGACGAAGGAATCGAACGTGAGGGTGCTCTCCGCATTCGCGGGGTCGCCCTCGGCGCGGTTCGCCGGCTTGCTCTCCGCCTGGGCGGGAGCTTCCTGCCTTGCCTGCGCCGGCGCCGGAACGGTGTCGGCGGGAGTTGGCTGATCAGGTTTGCTCGGCATTTTGTTGGCCTGTGCCGCTAAGGGGGCGCTGCTTTGCGGTGCGGCGTTTCCCTGGCTTGCTTCAACTTCCGATGCCGGTGCTGGCACGCTTGCGGGGGCGCTCGCGGCGGCAGCCGGCTGTGCGGGCGCGGCTGTGGGGTCTACCTCGATAAGCACGCTGAAGTCCACATCGTAGAGGTCCTTTAAGGCCTGCACGATGTCCTTCATGTAGTGTTTCTCGATCCAATCCTTGATGAAACCGTTGTCGGAGGTGAGCATCATGAAGCCTGGGCTTGCTGCTTGGATCTGCACGCGAGAGAAGAACGCATCGATCTGCGATGCGTTCACATTCGGGTACGACTTGAGCTGCCGTATCAGGTCTTTCCACGTTTGCTCTAGATCCATGGTTCCTTATCTTCTTGCTGCCCGCCCGACTGGTGGTTTCTGACGGGATTTCCTTGGCTACAAGGATAGTGCAACCTGTTTACCTTGGGTGGTAAGGCTTCGCTTCTTATTCACCTTCTGCACCAATCCCAGCTCCTCCATCTTCGACAGTGCGGTATGGACGCTTGAGACCGCGATGCCGGTGAGCTTGTTTATCTCGCTCACGCCTAAGATCTTTTCGGGCAGGAGCTCTTTGAGTATCGCTTCTTCGTTTTCCGTCAGGTCGAAAACGAGGGGCGCCGGTGAAGATGCGGGCTTTTCGCTCGCTGGAACCAGGCTGATGGTTACCACCGATCCTTGGTTCACGTTGTCTTCTATCTCTATCCGGCCGTGCGAGGTTTCCAGGTAGTCCTTCACTATGGGAAGTCCCGATCCCACGCCGCGTATATACCGCTTCATGGGTTCGATGGCGGAAGAGAAGCCCGGTTCCTGCACGAGGTCCTTGTTCTTTATTCCCGGCCCCTGATCGGCGAAGCGTATGGTGTTGCCCTGGTCGAATATGGAAACCACCACTTCGCAGAACTCCGCATGGATGAAGTTCTCGGATACCTCGCGGATCACGGTGTAGGGGATCATCCCGCCTTGTTCTTTGGCGTTCTTGTAGGTAAGCGAGGCTATGTGCTCGATGTACTCATGGGTCGGCCCGCCCTGAACCTGTATAACGCGCGGCGCTGTTTTCAGCGAATCGTATATGGCTATGCGTGCCGGTGAGCTTATGTAGTTGTAGTCGAACGTGTGCCGAGCTTCCGGTTCGCCCGGGAAGGTGCCGCCGTTCATGGTGTGCGCGTTCCCGTCGTTGCCGTACGTTGCCCGCTCTATGAAGGGCGGTACGTACGCTTTCACATCGGCCCCGCCCGTGCTTTGCCCCGTTGGCTGCTGCATTCCGCCTGCTCCCATCGGGTAACGCAGCGGATCGGGCTGCGCCGGCGCCTCTGCCACGGCGTTTCGGTTTTCCACCGTAGATTGGGGGCTTGACGCCGGCTGCCAACCCATGGGTTGTGGATATCCATAATAAGGAACCCCATATTGAGGGGGAACTCCCTGGCCCGGAGCGAACGATCCTTGTGCGGACGGCGTTGCGCCGCCTGCCGGTATTGGATAGGGGTACCCGAACCCTGCCGCGGGCGGATACGGGGCTGCGCCGGCTGCTTGGGTCGGCGTTTGGGCTGCCGGGTAGGGGTTGTAGGCAGCGGCTTCTGCGGCTGGGTTTTCACCGTTTTCCATCGGTTGCATATGTGGTGTGTTCTCTTGGCTCATGATGCTTCCCGATTTTTTCGCAAAGGGGTGAAAAAGCTCGAATATCGCGGCCGTTGTCGGTTGTATTCTCGCTGACTTTTTCAGCATTTTAGACAGCTATTCAGTGTTTTTCAATCTTCCACACCTTTATCAACAAGGCTTTTCCGGTCTTTCAACATTCTTTCAATAAAATGTGGAAAAGTCCGAAAGCGAAGAACGGACATTCTTGAAAACTTTGAAAACGAAGTTGAAAACATCCCAATTTCCAATGTCGATGATGTCTTGCTGGGTTCTTGCCGTGCGTGAAGCTGAGGCCTGCGCGCGTTCTCCTATGCTGCCTTGCGTGGGATGTTTCACGGCAAACATACCCCTCTTTCGTGGCTGGTCATACGCACGGTCTTCGCCTTCATTATGCCCGTATTCCCGCTATGGGCAGCGTCCTTGAAGTGACTATCGAGCTGCTGGATAGAGTCTGGGATAATGGTGGAAAAGCAGGGGTGAAAACTTCTGCTCGGTTTTCAACATTTTCCACATCGCTATACGAAACGCATGTGGAAAACTTGCCAATCTTGGGGAAAGTGGGGTTTGCAATGAACATCTCGGTTCCAATGGAGGGCGGTCTGCTGCCCGATCGCTTCGGGAAGTACTCGACGGAAGAGCTACGGAAAGACGGAAACAACATCAACTCGTTCCCCGTGCGCATAGAGGGGGTTCCCGAGACGGCCAAATCCTTGGCGCTTACCTTCATCGATTACGATTCCGTCCCTGTTTGCGGTTTCGTCTGGATCCACTGGGCCGCATGCGACATCGATCCAACCATCGGCTTGATACCCGAGGGAGCGAGCCATTCGGGGCTGCTCGACTTCACCCAGGGGGCGAACAGCTGCCTGTCCCGTGCCGATGAGACCAGCGATGACGTGATCAACGGCTATATCGGTCCCTGCCCGCCCGATAAGAACCATCGTTACACGCTGTGCGTTTCTGCGCTCGATTGCGAACTCGGTCTTCCTGAAGGGTTCCACTTCAACGACCTTCATTGGGCGATGGAGGGGCATGTGCTCGACTCGGCCACGCTGGACATCGAGTCGCGTGCGTAGAGTCTGCTGGGGTTGACGTGTGCATTGTGTGGATCGGCGCGTTGGGGCCTGACCAGACCCCTTCTTTTTCCTTGACGCTCGTTTCTCCCATCGTATAATTTCGAGGTTACTGTAAATCTGAAAGGAAAAGTGATGAAGCGCACCTATCAACCGAACACCCGCAAGCGCGCAAAGACTCATGGTTTCCGTGCACGTATGGCAACCAAGAGCGGCCGCGCCGTTCTTTCCGCTCGTCGTGCCAAGGGCCGCAAGCGTCTCTGTGCCTAATTTTCCTTGTGAGAAACCGTGTTAGGAACCATTAAATCCAGCACTGAGATCTCCTACCTGTTCTCGCACGGAAAACGACATGCAACTCCTGTCGGTACTTTGATTATGTACCGGGGGGATACCCAACACGGCCCTAGCGGCCGTGTTGCATTTATAGCCGGCAAGAAAAACGGCAATGCGGTTTGGCGCAATTCTGCCAAACGACGCATGCGTGCCGTCTGCCACGACCTGGGTGGTCCCTGGCCGGAGTTGAATGTCCTTTTCGTCGCGAACCGGAAAACCACGCGAGCTGCCTATGGAAAGGTGCTCGCAGAATGCAAGAAGATCGTCGATTCCTACCAGAGGGAAGAGCGCTAGCCATGAGGCGTGTGTGGTCGGGCATCGCGGCGATTCCGAAATCGCTGCTGTTGCTTTTGATCAAGTTCTATCGCCTGGCAATCTCTCCGCTTCTGCCGGCAACGTGCCGTTTCATCCCGACTTGCTCGGAGTATGGGCTTGTTGCCGTTCAGCGATTCGGCTTTCTGAAAGGTTTGTACCTCACTTGCAGACGCATATTGAGGTGCAGGCCTGGCGGAGGCAGGGGGTACGATCCCGTTCCCGAGCAATTCCGTTTTTTCAATAAGTAGATCACCGATCGAGAGGACTTAGTACTACATGTGGGAAGCGTTTAAAGACGCGATCTTCTGGTGCATCGAGGCTGCATACGGTTTCGTTGCTGACTGGGGTCTGGCTATCATCATCGTTACGTTGATTCTTCGCCTTATCCTGTTCCCTCTTATGCAGAAGCAGATCAAGTCTTCCTATCGAATGCAGCAATTCAGCCCGCGCATTCAGGAGATTCAGGAAAAGTACGCCGATGACCAGCAGCGCCAGGCGGAAGAGATGCAGAAGGTTTATGCCGAGATCGGCTTCAACCCCATCACCGGTTGCCTTCCCCTGCTTCTTCAGATGCCGATCTTCATCGCTCTGTTCCAGGTACTTCAGGAAATGGGCAGCCGCACGGAGGGTATGACGTACTCGTTCTACCATATCCTGCCGAGCCTGATCTCGTCCCCCTCCACCATGTTCAGCGAGGATTTCGTATCGTTCATTCCCTACGGCATCCTTCTTCTGATCTTCGCGTTCTGCACCTTCTTGCCTTCCCTGCTTCAGCAGGCTGGTACGAACAGCCCGCAGAAGACGCAGACCATGATCATGATGGGCATCATGTCTCTGTTCATGCTGTGGCTTGGTTGGGGTTCCCCCACGGGCGTTATCCTGTTCTGGGCAACCTCCTCGCTGTTCGGCGTTTTCCAGCAGATCATCTCCACCCGCGTGTTCAAGCATAAGGATGCAGAGATCGAAGCGGAAAAGGTCGAGGTCAAGCCGGTAGAGGTTGACGTGGTCCGCAAGGAGAAGAAGAAGCGCCCGACCAAGAAGAGCAAGTAAACCTTAAGGTTTCAGCTAGCGTAATATCGCCGTCTACTCCCCCTATGTGGCAATGTCGCATAGGGGGAGATTTGAATGTAAGGAGGTTCTCATGGAAGAAGAGAACGAGATGAAGGCAGCTGAGGTTGCCGACACCGATGCCGACCTGGAGTACAGCGAGGAAGAGGTCGACAAGATCGCAGACACCGCCATCGAAGCGATCCAGGATATCCTGAAGTACTTCAATGTCGGCGAGATCGAGATTGAAGAGTACGAAGGCGATGAAGGCGAGCTTATCCTCGACATCACCGGTGACGACCTTGCAGTTCTTATCGGTCGTCACGGCAAGACCCTGGATGCCCTTCAGTTCCTGATCTCGTCCATAACCACCCGTACGGTGGGTCACCGTTATCCTATCGTTGTTGACGTAGAGGGGTACAAGGGCCGCCAGAGGCAGAAGCTGGAAGATATCGCCGCTAATGCAGCGGACAAGGCGGTTTCGCAGGACCGGAGCATCAAGCTTCGTCCTATGACTCCCTATGAGCGTCGCATCATCCATGTTGCGCTCCGTGATGACGATCGTGTCGAGACCGTCAGCGAAGGCGAGGGTCGCGCCCGCCGTGTCGTGGTGATTCCCAAATAAGCTTCGGTTTGAACACGGAAAGTGATCTTATGACTGAGATAAATGTTCCTCAGCCAACTGTCGAGCAGCGAAAGCTGCTCGATCAGCATCTACGGCTTGTTATTAAAGAAAACGAAACCACCAACCTTACGCGCATCGTTGATTGGGAAAGCGCCCAAGTCCTTCATATCGAAGACTCCATCCAAGGTTTTCCCGAGGTTGCCGCTGCTCCCGAGGGGCGGTACCTCGACATGGGCTCCGGTGCAGGATTCCCTGGCATCCCCTTGGCGATACTCTCGGGAAGGGAAACGCTTCTCGTTGATTCGGTGGGAAAGAAAACCAAGGCCCTTGATAAGTTCATCTCCGAGTTGGGGCTTGCTGGTTCGGCTAGCACCTATCATGGCAGGATCGAGGACCTTGCGGTAGATCGCCCCGGCGAGTTTGCGGTTGTGACCGCCCGAGCTCTTTCCCAGATTGCTTCTTTGCTCGAGCTCGCTTCCCCTCTTCTTCGCAAAGGTGGTCGGCTTGTTTGCTACAAGACTCAACCTGAGTCGGAGGAGCTTGACCATGCGAAGGGTGTTGCTAGAAAGCTTGGGATGGAGTTCGTTTCCTCTCGCGGGTTCGTCCTTTCCGACGGTGAGACCCAAAGAGCGATCATCGTCTTCGAGAAAAGATGCAATCCCTCGATGAAGCTTCCAAGAAGGGTTGGATTGGCTCAGAAAAAACCCTTTTAGCCAAAATGGCACCTTAGATCGAATCTAAGGTGCCATTTTTCTTTAGATGATTAATTCCCTGTTCGTGTAATCGTTCGGCGGATACATGGCTTCTCATGGGGTCGTTTTTCTGACGTCGGTTGAAAAAATTTACTCCGTCGGCGTCTGGTTGGTTTATTTCCCGATCTATGGAATAAACTGATTCACTTCTGTTCTCCACTGAGCGCCAGCAGGGTATTATTGGGAGACAAAAGCAAGGAGCGCCTTGCCCTTCGATGGCTCGTTTCTTGTTTTGCGTGCGATTTCTTCGTCGGCAGACTGTGGTATGCGGTTTGCTGCGACATATATATTTCCACAATTAGGATTACTGTTACTACGCCTGCTAATGCAGGTTTCACGTGAAACAATAAGGACAGCTGTTGAAAGGAGAGCTCGTGGGATTCTTCGGTAGTCGTAAAAAAGCCAAGAACATACCAGTGACTTCCGTTGTTGAGCCAGAAGCCTCAGAGGACATCGAACAAGAGGTTATCCAAAGCGGTTTCGATGAGGTGAACGAGCAAGCCCAGGTTGTGGAAAGGGAATCCGAGCCGGAACCCGAGGAATCTTCCGATGCCCCCGCTGCACCGGCCCAGGAAGAGCCGCTGGAAGAGGAAGAAGAGGATGACGGTTTCCGCTCTTTTGTTCCGTTCCGCGACAAGCCACCTGTTTCACACGTTATCGGTCAAACCAAGATCCTTGCCATCATCAACCAGAAAGGTGGGGTTGGTAAGTCCACCACCGCGGTTAACCTGTCTGCAGCGCTTGGCAGTATGGGTAAGGAAGTCCTTCTGGTAGACCTTGACCCTCAAGGCAATGCGACAAGCGGATACGGTATCGATAAGCGGGCTCTCGATGCTTGCGTTTACAATGTCCTGCTCGGGGAAACTCCGGCAGAAGACGTTATCCTGTCCTGCGTTGCGGAAGGCGTCGACGTTCTTCCTTCCACGATCAGCCTAGCGGGCGCAGAGGTAGAGCTGGTAAACGAGATGGCTCGAGAGAATCGTCTTAAGAGTGCGCTGGGGAGCCTTCGCGGCCGTTACGATTACATTTTGGTCGACTGCCCGCCTTCCTTGGGTTTGCTCACCATCAATGCGCTTGTGGCCGCCGATAAGCTGCTGGTGCCGATCCAATGCGAGTTCTACGCACTGGAAGGTGTGACAAAACTTCTTGATTCGATGAAACGTGTCAAAAGTATCCTGAACCCAAGCCTTGATATCTTCGGCATCGTCCTTACCATGTACGATTCTCGAACCAACCTTGCCAATCAGGTGGTCAACGAGGTCCGTTCCTTCTTCGGTGATGCGGTCTTCGAGACTTTGATTCCTCGCACCGTTAAACTGTCTGAAGCTCCAAGTTACGGCCAATCGATCATCGAGTATGCTCCCGACAACAAGGGAAGCCTTGCTTACATCGATTTGGCTAAAGAGGTGATTGAACGTGGCTAAACAGAAAAGTGGCCTCGGGCGCGGCCTTAATGCGCTCTTCGATGAAAGCCCCCGTCCTGCGGCTGCTGAAGCCCGCCGTGAAACTGCGGCGCCGGCTGCCCCTGAGACACCTGCCCCTGTGAAAGAGGAGGGCAAGGTTCCCAGTGAAAGCGCGCAGGCGGACAACCAAGGGGTCCTGCACAGGGCCCTGCGCGATCGAGCCAATGCGGTTGCAAGGAAGAGCAAGAGCTCTTCCGACATCTATATATCGGAAGCGGCTTTGGAAAATGCCAAGGTTGTTTCACGTGAAACCAAGAAGCCCATCCATCAGGTTGGCTCGGGTACCACAGCCAAGGCGGTAAAACGCCCGGAGCCTCAACCTAAGCCTGTCGCACCTGCGGCGAAACGGGCCGGCACGGTTTCCGAGCGCCCTGTTGCGAAGAAGGAACCGGCAACCAAGGCTGTTAACACTACCGCACCTGCCACTACTCGTCCGAGCGATGCTAAGGGCGACACTGGGGTTGTAAAGCTTTCCATGGTTCAGCCGAACCCGGATCAGCCGCGCACCAATTTCAAGCCCGAGGAAATAGAGGAACTGGCTGGGTCCATCAAGAAAGAGGGTTTGCTGCAGCCTATCCTGGTTCGTCGCGTTGGAGATCACTACCAGATCATCGCGGGCGAGCGCCGTTGGCAAGCCTGCAAAAGCCTGGGCATGGAAGAGGTCCCGGTTCGTTTCTGGTCTGCGGACAACGACAAAGCGCTCGAACTTGCCCTTATCGAGAACATCCAGCGCTCCGACCTGAACCCCATAGAGGAAGCGTATGGCTACAAGCGCCTTATGGAGCGCAAGGGAATGACTCAGTCGGAACTGGCGAAAACGGTTTCGAAGGGGCGCTCCACCATCGCGAACGCACTTCGTCTGCTTGATCTTCCCGAGCAGGCACAGCAGCTTCTGTTTGAGGGAAAGATCACTGCGGGCCACGCTCGAGCCATTCTTTCGGTGAACGATCCTGAAGGCCGGAAGAAGCTCACGGAAAAGCTCATGACCGAAAAGCTCAGCGTTCGCCAGACCGAGCAGATTGCCCGCCTGATGTCCGGCAGGGAAAAGGCGCTTGAGGAAGGAAAAGCCAAGCGCGTTCCCGCACCTGCAAGCTTCAAGAAGGCCGCTAAGGGCTTAACTCGATTCCTTTCTGCTCCTGTTCGCGTGAAGACCGTTCAGGGCAAGAACAAGATCGAGATCCAATTCAAGGACGAGGAAGAGCTTCAGCGCATCATGGATCTGATAGCGACTGCTTCAGAAAAGTAATGGCGTACAGGCAGTGGCTCCGATGGGGCCGCGTCTTCCAGGATAGAACGAAGAAAACCCTTCGCAGCATCACTGCGAAGGGTTTTCTTTAGCTTCAGACTTGTTTGAGATTTATGATTCGGCGACAGTTGCCTATGATCGCAGCTTGTTCTTCAGCTGGCCGCATGCACCGTCTATGTCTGCCCCGCGGGAATTGCGGATAGTTGCTTCTTTCCCTGCTCGCTTAAGTTCGCGTACCCAGTTTTGTTGGACTGCGGGCGAGGTGGGGTGGTAGGGGCTACCGGCAATCTCGTTGACGTTCAGAAGGTTCACGTGGCAGAGGAGTCCATCGCAGAAAGAGACAAGGGCTTCCAAGCTTTGTTTGGTGTCTGTGACTCCCTTTATCAGCAAATACTCGAGGCTCACCCTTCTTCCGGATGTGGCGCAATAGGCGCTCAGGGCGTCTTTGAGTTTCGTCAGTGGGATGTTCGAGCATCGCGGCATGAGCGTATCGCGGGTTTCCTGGATTGCCGAGTGGAGGCTTACCGCCAACGTGAACTGCTCGGGTTCGCCGGCCAGCTTCTGTATGCCGCTCAAGATGCCGCATGTTGAGATGGTGATATGGCGTGCACCGATTTCCAAGCCGTCTTTCGAGTTGGCGAATCGGAGCGCATCGAGCGTGGCTTCGTAGTTCTGGAAGGGCTCACCCTGACCCATAGAGACGAGATTGGTTACCCGGTACCCGAAATCTTCCTGCACCGCATCGATTTGACAGATCATCTCCGCAGACGAAAGGTTTCGCGTAAGGCCTTCGTGCCCCGTTGCGCAGAAGGCGCAACCCATAGCGCAGCCTGCCTGGGTAGAAAAGCAGACGGTAAGATGCTTCGGCTCGTCTTTGCGCTCTTTCTTACCTGTTGAGGGGATCCCCACCGCTTCGACGCGCGCTCCATCGTGGTACTCGAAAACGTACTTCCGGGTTCCATCGCGAGAGATTTGTTTGTCCACCACCATCGGTTTAACCAAAGGGAAGCGCTCTTCAAGCTGGGTCCTCATGGCCTTAGGAAGGTTCGTCATCTCGTCGTAGGAGGAGACGTATTTCTGGTAGAGCCAGCCGGTGAGCTGCTTGGCGCGGAACTTCGGTAGACCGAGTTCGGCAACAAGCTGGGGTATCTGGGATATGTTCATGGATTGGATTGGATTGTTCATGGGTCGTATTATACGCAAGTGGTGGGAAGCCCCTGCCGTAAGGTAGGGCGGCAATTGCCCTTTGCTATACTCACAGCAGCTCATAAGAGCTTTCTTGATCGATAGTCGTTGTTCGGAAGCAGGAATCATGCTTTGTTCTTTTAAGCCCGAGGAAATAAAAGTAGCCTTGTTGGCGGGAGGCAAGAGCGCGGAACGCGACATCTCCCTTCTTTCTGGCGAGGGTTCCAAAGAGGCTCTTGAGCAGGCAGGGTTCCCAGTGACGGTTCTCGATCCCGCGAAGAAGGAAGACCTTGTAACGTTGATCGAGGGCGACTTCGATGTGGCGTTTCTGGCCCTTCACGGCAAATACGGCGAAGACGGCACCGTCCAAGGATTTCTGGAGACTATCGGCCTGCCCTATACCGGGCCTGGCGTATGGGCAAGCGCTACGGCGATCGACAAGATGAAGGCCAAGGAAGTCTACCGAGCGGCAGATATCCCGACGCCGTATTCCCTGACTATTGATTCCCCCGAAGTGTCGGCAGCGAGCATTGTGGAGGCGGTTGGCTCCCATTGCGTGGTAAAAGCTGCAACGCAGGGTAGCGCCCTTGGCGTGTACGTTTGCGATGGGGTGGAAGAGGTTGCCGCGGCGATCGGAAAGGTCTTCGAGGTGGATTCCTGCGCATTCGCCGAATCGTTCGTTCAGGGCCCCGAGTTCACGGTTGCCGTGTTGGGCAACGACGACCCTTATGCTCTTCCGGTGATCAAGATCGTCCCGTCCCACGAGTTCTACGACTTCGAGTCGAAGTATGCTCAGGGCGGCTCGCAGCATATCTGCCCGGCGCCGTTGACGGACCAGGAAACCGCCGCCGCCCAAACCCTTGCGGTGCAGGCTCATAAGGCATTGGGCTGCCAAGGCGTTTCACGTACCGACCTTATTCAGGATGCGGAGGGGAAGTTCTGGGTGCTGGAAACCAATACCATCCCCGGGATGACGTCTACCTCGCTTCTTCCCGATGCGGCGGCAGCTGCCGGCGTGTCGTTCCCCGAGCTTTGCGTGAAGCTGATCGGGTACGCTCTTCAGCGATAGCTTAGAAGGCGCCGCAGGAATGCAGGCCGAACACGATAAGTGCCACTACGGCCAGTAGGAAGATCCAGCTAAGAACCGTGCAGCCCATATTGCCTTTTCGGGCTTGCTTTACCAGGCGCTCGGTGTTGCTGCGCTCGGTTTTCACCCAGGCGGTACCCTTCTTCTTTTCAGGCAGGGCCACGCGCCCGGTGGGTGTCCATTTCCCCTGGCTTTCAATGACCTGTGCGATGGCGTCCCTGCCGAGGTTCGCATCGGGGCGGATGCCGTTTCCGAGCTGATTGCCCAAGCCGTCGACGAAGGTGCTGAACGCCGCTTCGTATTCAGGGTCGTATGAAACGATGAGCACTTGCCCCCAATAAAGACCCGGTTCGGGCTTTTCGGTGAAGGCGACTAAGGCTAGAAGGGCAACGGTGTTCCACCCTTTGGCCGCGCAGAGTTCTACCTGGCTTGCCGCGCGGTTTTCCAGGATGCCCATGCGCTTGCCGAACGGGTTGACGATCCAAGCGGTTCGTTTTCCATCGATGTACTCGGTTTCGACGCTGAAAGCATCGCCGATGATGTTGTCGGCTCCAAGAAATGCCGCAGCGGCTTCCTTGCTTTCGGTATCGAACCGGGCGTACGTAGCGAAGTAGCCGATCTCGGACATATTTTCTCCTAGGAGTAGCGCGGATAAAGGCGTTTGCGAATGGAGTAAATGATAGTCTTTAGTGCATGGAAACTCAAAACGAAGAAGCCGTTAGCCGGCTTGACTCTTATATCGTAGAAAACACCCCTTCCAGGATTCGAGAGCGCTATCATTCGCTCCGCCAATACGCCGAGTCGCACGATTTCGGCGTATTGGATCAGGACGTGGTGATCATCGACACCGAGACCACGGGCTTTTCCTTCACGAACGACCAGCTTATCCAGATAGCTGCGGCGCGCATGCAGAAAGGCGTGGTAACCGGGTGGTACGTTACCTTTGTGAACCCCGGTAAGTCCATCCCCGACGATGTTGCGCACCTTACGAACATCAGCAACGAAGATGTGGCGGATGCCCCCAGCGCCGACCAGGCGGTAGCGGGCCTGGTCGAGTTCGTGGGTGATTCCGATGTGGTGGCCCACAACGCCAACTTCGACCGCACCTTCTGCACCAAATACCCTGCTGGCGAGCCGCTGAAGCAGAACCTCTGGTTCGACTCGTTGGATTTGGCGAAGATCGCCCTCCCACGCTTGAAGTCCCATCGCTTGCTTGATCTTGTGCGCGCATTCGGCGGGCCGGACTCCACCCATCGTGCCGATGACGACGTTGCGGCAACCTGCATCGTGTACCGCATCCTCTTGGCTGCGGTTGACCGCATGCCCGCGCCGCTGGTTGCCCATATCGCCCAGATGTCCGACGTCGATTCCTGGAACACCGTTGCCGTATTCCAGCGCATCGCCGCACTGCGCAAATGCGATGAGGCGTACAACCTGCGCTCTTCCCGCAAAGCTGCCGTTGCCAAGGCTACGGCGCCTGTCCGCATCGATGCGAATTCATCGGCTGGATCGGTCGATCTTGCTTTCGATGACGGTGAGAATTGGGATGTTTCGGTATCGAAGCCCCTGCAATTCGCTTCCGACGAGGAGATAGCTGCCGCGTTCAACCCCGGCGGCCTGCTGGATTCCCTTTACGACGAGTACGAACCGCGGGAAGAGCAGCGGGAAATGGCGATTGCCGTGAACCGCGCCCTTACCCAGGGTAGGAATCTTGCCGTCGAGGCAGGAACGGGCGTTGGCAAGTCGATGGCGTATCTGATTCCCTTGGTTTACGCCGCGCAGAAGAACTCGATCACCGTCGGCGTTGCAACGAAAACCAACGCCCTGCTCGACCAGCTGGTGAACAAGGAGCTTCCGCTGCTGGCGGCAGCTATGGGTATAACCTATGCCCCTTTGAAGGGCTTCACCCATTACCCTTGCCTGCGCAAGGTGGACCAATTGGATAAGCAGGGTCCCGAGATCATCATCTACAAAAAGCAACAGATAAATCAGGCTCCTGCATTGGCTGGCTTGCTTTCGTTCGTCGAACAGAGCGACTACGACGATATGGATACCCTGAAAATCGACTATCGAGCCATTCCGCGTTGGCGTATCACCACGAAAAGCTCCGAGTGCCTTCGCCACAAGTGCCCCTTCTTCGGTCGCAGCTGCTTCGTCCACGGCGCCCGCGAGGAGGCTCAGCGCTGCGATGTGGTGGTAACGAACCATAGCTTGCTGTTCTGGGACGTTCGCTTCGATGGCGGCCTTTTGCCCCCGATTCGCTATTGGGCGGTGGACGAGGCCCACGGTGCCGAAGCAGAGGCTCGCCGCGCCCTTGCGCTCTCGGTTTCCTCGGAATCGCTGCGTGGCCTGGTCAGGCGCGTTGCCGGTGAAGGGACCTCCTCCAACGTGCTTACTCGGGTTTCGCGCAGCGCGCAGGCTCCGGAGGAAGGGATGCGCCTCTATGAATCCCTCATCGCGAAAGCGCAAACCTGTGCTGGCGCGTTCGCCATTGCGGCCGAGGAGTTTTGCCTAGGGGCGAAAGACCTGCTGCTGCACGATACTAAGCAATCCGGCCGCGGCTACGAGTACTTCGATCTATGGTTGAACGAGGAGATCCGTCAAGGTTCCACCTATCGTGCGGTGGTGGGGCGCGCCCGTTCTTTGCAGGAAACCTTGGAAAAGCTCATTCGCGCCATACGCGACATCGTTGCCTACGCCGAGCAGATGGAAGACACCTCCAGCGCACAGCGCGAGCTTGCCCTGGTAGCCCTCGAGCTGCGCGAGCTGAACGAGTCTTTGGAGGCGGTGTTCTTCAGCAACGAGGGCAATCAGGTTTACTCGGTTCGCGTGAACAGGAAGAAAGCCGAGCTCGACGAGGTGTTCACGGTTCAGCCGCTCGATGTGGGCCTTCCGCTCAATGAGTCGCTGTACGCCGAAACGCGCAGCGTTATATACGCATCCGCAACCCTGGCAGTCGATGGGTCGTTCGATGCCTTCGAGCGAGCGGTTGGCTTCAACGAAGGTGAGGATTCCCAGGCCGATACGTTGAAGGTTGATTCGAGCTTCAACTTCGATGCGAATATGAAGGTGTACGTTCCCACGGACATGCCGGAACCCTCTAGTCCGGCATACCTCCCTGCGCTTCAGCGGTTCCTTGCAGACTTGCATGTTGCCCGCGAAGGGTCGCTGCTAACCCTGTTCACCAACCGCCGCGAAATGGAGAAGTGCTACGAAGAGGTTAACCCTGTTCTGAAGGAAAACGATCTGCGCTTGGTGTGCCAGAAATGGGGCGTCTCGATAAAGGGCCTGCGGGACGATTTCCTGAAAGACGAGCACCTAAGCCTGTTCGCGTTGAAGAGCTTCTGGGAAGGGTTCGACGCTCCGGGTTCGACGCTCAAGGGCGTTGTGATCCCCAAGCTGCCGTTTGGGCTTCCCACCGATCCCCTGTCTCGAGAGCGCGAAGAGCGCTTCCCCCAGGCTTGGTCGAAGTACTCGCTGCCCCAGTCGGTCATCGAGGTGAAGCAGGCAGTGGGCCGCCTTATTCGCAAGTCGAGCGATAAAGGCATCGTGGTGCTGGCGGACAGGCGCTTGCTTACCAAATATTACGGGAAGAAGTTCCTCAACTCCCTGCCAAGCCGCAATATATCGTGTCTGACCTGCGACGAGATAATCGCCGAAGTGGCCGAGTCGGCGCGTGTAGAGAACATCGCAACCGGCAAGTAGGTCTGTTCCGTGAAGAAGAAGCAAAACGGAAAGGGCCTTGGCCACAAGGAAAAGCAATTCCTTCATTTGAAGGAATTTTCCCAAGGTAAGCCGAACGAGATCTCCTTCAACGTCCTTGAGCAGAAGGCAGCTGTGCAAGACGAGAAGGAGAAAGGCTCGTCTTGGCGGCTTTTCCGTTTCCGGGAAGACGCCAAGGAGATAACAAGCGAGAAAACGCCGGCCGATCAGGTAAGCTCT
The DNA here is from genome assembly GCA_963595065.1 of Christensenellaceae bacterium Phil1. Classification (GTDB taxonomy): domain Bacteria; phylum Actinomycetota; class Coriobacteriia; order Coriobacteriales; family Eggerthellaceae; genus Anaerotardibacter. Next base: position 24,273 of record CAVBGJ010000015.1, read on the forward strand.
CCGCATCAACGGGAATCCAAGCCCGCTACTTCGCGGGGCAAGGCATCGAAGCGCGGTTCCGTCCTTTCCCCTTCCGGGTCCCCGGTGAAGAAGAAGGCGAAGAAGGAGCGCGCTTCCGTCAAGGCAGTGCATGCCCATAACGGGGATGATGGTCAGAAGAGCTCGTTTCTTGCTGCCGACTCGCAGGAAGAGATACTTCAGCGACAGCACCGTCGCCGCCGTGCCCGCAGGATGAGCCTTGCGGTGGTGGTGTTGATCTGCATCGGCGGCTTGGGAGTTGGCGGCTATTGGGCTTATCAGCAGTACGAGAAGCTGAGTACAAGCGTGGGGGTTCTTCGCGAGGCATGCAGCCTTATCGCCGAAAGCGACGAGACCACGGTGGCGTTGGACAAGTACTTCCAAACCGCTTTCAACGACGATACCTTGTCTACCGCTAAGCAGCTTTCCGGACAGGTGCCCGATGCGAAGGACAAACTCGAGTCGGCTCGGGTGTATGCGCAGAAGGCTGAAGGCGAGCTTGAGGGATCCCAGCGCGACAAGGAAGCAGCCGAACGCGCATTGAACGCCATAGCCAAGCGCAACCAACTTCTTGACCTTTCGCTTTCGCGTATCGATCAGGACATAGCGGCAAAGCAGGCTATCGATGCCATGGACGAGGCGGAAAGCCATATCAAGGAAGGCAATTCCCTGTTGTTCCAGGCTGCAAACGTGGTGTCGGACACCACTGCCGAAAACGTGGCGAAGTCGACGGAGTACACCACGGCGGCAAGGGCCCAGTTCGTGCTTGCCCAGCAGTGTGTGGAGTCTGCCAAGGGCTACTACCCGTCGGCTAACTTCGACGATTCGATCGCGTATCTGGATAAGCGGGTGCTCGCCGCCGACGAGGCCCTTGCCTCCAACGAGGCGATCTTGATCCAAGACAAGAGCACCGCAGAACAGCACAACGATGCGTATAACACGGCCGACCAGGAGGCAGTTGCCCTTGCGGAAAAGCTGGGAAGCAACTTTGCCCAGCCGGTTGTTGACGCCTACTCTGCGGCAACGGCAGACGTTACCTCGCAGTACGAGGCGCTTCGATCGGATGCTGCTGCCAACGATGCTTACTTGCGGGAGTATTTGGGAGAGACCCAATGAACGGTCTGTTCCGATTAGCGGGTGTTTCCCGCTTTGCGGATAGCCCCAAGGGCTTATCGGCACATTTATGTGGATTCAGTTCGAGGTCTTCGTGCTAGCTAGCGTACCGGCATCCGGCAAACCGCCTGCTCGGTGCAAATGACGTATACTGATTGCGATTATATCCATGCGGCAGATAAAAGCTGACCGCGTGAAAAATAACAAAGGGGCTTTTCATGGCTGAAATTATCGATGATGTTGAGTATCTGACGAAGGAAGTCGGGCCTCATCCTGCAGGAACGGAAGAAGAGCAGAAGGCGGCGCTGTACATCGCCGACCGGATGCAGAAGGATGCGGGCTTCACAACGGTCGTGGAAGACTTCCAATGCAGTGCCAACGACCAGCTGCCCACCATTATTTGTTTCGGTGCGGCACTGCTCTCGGTTTTGCTTTCGCTTGTTGCCCCCGGGCTTGGCATCCTTTGGATGCTTATCGGCATCGCAGCTGCAGCACTGTTCGGCATGGAGCTTATGGGCAAGCCGGTTCTTTCCCGTTTGTTCAAGACGGGGGCAAGCCAGAATGTGGTAGCTAAATACCAGCCCGCATCAGCCGGCTCATCTGCCCGCCGTCGCAAGGTAGTGCTGGTGGCCAACTACGACAGCGCGAAGGCGTTGCAGGAAGAGAAGCCCCCTTTCATGCAGTTCCTGCCCCTTATGCAGAAGGCAAGTGCGGTGGCCTTGGTGGTTTCGGCCGTGCTGCTCCTGTTCCGCTCGACTGTGTTCTCCGGTGACACGGGCGCGCTTTCCTCGGTTATCTCGTTCTTCTTGGTTATCTGCGCGATACTGTTCGTTCTTCCCATCGTGCGTTCGGCACTTCATATTGCGGCCCCTTACAACCAGTCGGCCAACAACAACGCAACGGGAGTATCGGTAATGCTCGAGGTTGCGCGTAAGGTTGGCAACGGACTGGTAAGCCAAGAAGAGCTGTTGGAGCAGGCCTCCGACGAGGCAAACGTTGTTCATGGCGAAGAGGCTGCCCGTGCGGCGGGCTTGGTGCCGGAGGGCGCCAGCGTGTCGTACGAGGTAGACAACATGTCGCCACAGGAATCCCTCGCTGCTGCGAAGGCTGCGATTGCCGCCCTTACCGGCAAGCCGGTTGCCGATAAGGTTCCCGTTACCGACATATCCTCTCGCCTGGTGAAAGGCGGCGGCCTTCTTCCTGAAGACGAGGTTGCTGCATCCAGCGTGCATTTCGAAGAGAATCCGCAACCTAAGCAAAGGAAGCCGAAGCCCAACTACCTGAAGAGGGAAATGGTTTCCGCAACCCTCGAAGAAGAACCTGCAGCAGAAGAGGAGCCCAAGCGTTCCAACGAGCAGGCCGCAGAGCAGGCCGAAGCCGACGTACCTGCCGCACCTGCGCAGGTTGCCGCCCCCGTTAGCGCGGAACCTGTTGCCCAGTCCTTCGAGCGTCCGGTTCCTGCTGCAATCAGTAGCGCTCCACGTGCTTACTCCAAGCCGAGCGGTAGCACTCCTGCTTGGGCAAAGTCGGCACGAGAGAAAGCGCGTGCGAACAAGCCCGAAACGGCGGAGCCGAAGGTGGGTCGTTCGCGCTATGCCGATACCGTTGCTGCGCAGATCGCTGAGCAGCAGGCTTCCAGCAGCCGTCAATCGAGCTATTACTCAACCGGCGCTGAACAGGAGGTGTCCGCTGACGCCAGCCTTTCTTCGAGGTTGAACGCCCTTCGAGACGAGATTGAGTCGGTGGATGCCCCCCGTTTCTCTTCGGATGCAATGGCTGAGCAGGGCAATGTCGTAGAAAAGGCCGAAGCTGAGCCCGTGGCTGCCGTAGACGATCAGCCTGCAGCGCCTGCTGTTTCGCAAGAGTCCGCTAACCGCGCTGTTTCACGTGAAACAGCAGTTGTTTCGACACCTGCTAGCACGGCAAGCGAGAAGGAACCGGTACGCAGGGCTGTCCAAAGCCCGGTATCTGCTCTTCGCAGCGAGGCCGATGCGGTGGCGAGCGCGCGTGCTCTCGACCAAGATGCGATAGAGGAAGTGCTAGAGCATTCCGCCGAGCGTAACGAAACCCCTCATACCCCCACCCCGCGTCAGTCGGCTGGCAAGCCGCACAAGATCCATCGCATAGCCGAGGATCTTCATGCAGCACGCGAAGCCGAGCGCGAGGCGTTCGATGTGCACGAGAAGAACGAGGCAGCAGAGGAGGCATCCGCTTCCGCCACTTCCCCGATGGGGATTGTTGATGATGCTGCTTCTGCCGAGACAACGGGTCAGATGCCGGCATCGCCGGCGTATGCTGACGAACCGTATGGTCAATCCGATTACGACGAGGCTGCGGAATACATTGATGCAGCACCTTATGACGAGGGTGTAGAAGAGCCGTTGCAGCCCGAGGATCAGCCGGTTTCGTTCCTGGAGCGCACGAAGCAGGCGGGAGAGCGTATGCAGAATGCGTTTGCTTCCCGTTTGAAGTCGGTGCGAAAGCCGTCGTTTATGCGTAAAGAAGAAGCGCTTGCCGATGAGCCGGCTATCTACGACGAGCCCTATGCGGAGACGCAGGCCGTGGAATCGGTTGACGCCTATGAGCCGCAGGATGAAGTTGCGGAGAGCCCGAGCGTCGCTCCGGGCAAAACCGCTGCGATAAAGCCGGTTGATGTGTCCCAATTCATCGACAACGAAGAGCTGGAAGACGATGGGGTCGTGCCGATTAGGCGCATCAACGAAGAGGCTGAACGGGTAACCGTTCCGGCAATGGATGGCAATCAGCCTGATAACAGCCAGTACGGGTACGATTCTCCCTCGTATGTTGGTGCAGATGATGGGTACTCGAGCAACGGACACGCAGACTACGAGCCTGCTTATTCCATGAATGGGCAACAGGGGTACCAGGATGCCCATGGCGCCGCTTCCCCTATTGTCGGCATGGACGATATGCTGCCCATCCCGCCGGTAGACCAGCCCTCTTCCGAGCCGAAGCGTCAGGTTATCGTGCTTCCCGAGGTAACAAGCGGCCGATCTGCCACCGCCGACGTTTCGCGTCAGCGTGCTCCCATGGCAGACGCTGCCAGCAGCACCCAGGCAGGCGCACGTTCCCTTCTTTCGAACATGCTTCCGGGCATTGATGCCAACGAACCGGCAAACCAGGCTCCGGAACGTGTTGCGCTGAACCTGCCCTCGCTGGGAAATACCGGCTCTCAGCAGGCGGTTTCTACCACCGGGTCGTTCTCCACGGTGGGTGGCACCGGATCTTTCGCTCCAGTTGGCGATGAACTGGTTTCCGACATCGCCCCGGAGGAGCGCTACGTTGATGACGCTGATGATTCCGCCTACGACACCGACTACACCGAAAATGGCGCGTTTGCCGGAACCGGCTACGTAGAGATGCCCAAGTCCCGCGCAGGTCGCCTGTTCGGCCGCTTCCGCAAGAAGAACAAGGGCAATCACGAAACATCGGTCAACGAGTGGGTAAACGTAGACGAGAACTACAATGCGCGTAGCGTCGGCAAGGCCCGTGGCGATTGGTCCAGCTTCCAGGAAGGTCAGGAACCCTATGGTTCTAACGGCCAGCCGAACAATGGCGGCCGAGATTGGAACGGCGGCGCATTTTCCCTGGATCGCCTGCGAAAGGGGCAGCAGCCTGTTGCTGAAACCGTTGAGCCGCAGGCTGATGGCTATATGGAAACCAACCCTGCTGTGCGCATCGATGGTGACAGCCAAACTGCCGAGCAAATCAACCATGAGCTGAAGAAGCTTCAGGAGTTCCGCCATCCCGACATCGATACCGAGGTGTGGTTCGTTGCCTTAGGTGCCGAGCATTACTCCCATTCAGGTATGAACGCCTTCCTGGACGAGCATGCTGAAGAGTTGCGCGGAGCGGTTATCGTGAACCTTGAGGCTTTGGGTGCGGGTACCTTGTCTTGTGTGGAAGAAGAAGGTGTTTACCGACCCTACAAGGCATCATCCCGACTGAAGCGCGTGCTTCGCCAGGCTGCTGAAAGGTCTGGTGTCCGTTACAGCATCGACAAGATCGTTTCACGTGAAACACCCGCATCGGTTGCGATGTCGCGCGGATTCCATGCGATCACGATTGCCGGCATGGGCGAAGGCAACACCGCCCTGTACTCAGCCGACAACGATATAGCCGAAAACGTAAATGCTAAGGCGCTGGACGATGCAGCGAAGTTCACTATGGCGCTGCTGAAGAGCTTCTAAAAGCCCGAGGTCAAGCCTTCATAATCGTAAAACCGACGTTCAAAAGCAAAGAAGACCGCCGTTAGGCGGTCTTCTTTGCGTTCCAGGGTTTGCGTTCCAGGGTTTGCGTTCCAGGGTTTGCGTTCCAGGGTTTGCCCTACAGCGAAAGATCGATGCTCATGAGCGTTTTCTTCAACGTTTCGGCAGAGGCTTTCAGATGTTCCGCTTCGTCATGATTCAAATGCAAAGGAATGGGGAACTCCACGCCGCAGCTTCCTACAATGGCAGGCATGCTCATAACGACGTCGGTTACGCCGCGAACGTCTTCCCTGAAGTTGGAAACGTTCATAACCGATTTCTCGTCTCGCACAATCGCCTCGCAGATTCGCTTTACGGAAGGGGCGATGCCGAAATAGGTAGCATGCTTTCGTTTGATGATCTCGTATGCGCTGTTGCGAACGCTGTCTTCGATTTCCTTGCGGAGCTTCGCCGAATCTTCGATACCGCGAAGCTTGAAGAAGTCGTCGATATGTATGCCCGAGACATTCGCTCCGCTCCAAACCGTAAGCTCGCTGTCGCCATGCTCGCCGATGATGCGCGCATGCACATGGCGCGGGTCAACATCGAGCATGCGTCCTAACGTGTACTTGAGCCTGGAACTGTCGAGCACCGTGCCGGAACCCATTACCCGTTCTTTGGGCAGGCCGGAAAGCGTGAGCACTACCTGCGTTAATATGTCCACCGGATTGGACACCACCAGGAAAATGCCGTCGAAACCATGCTTCATGATGACTGGGATGATTCCCTTGAAAATTTGGGTGTTCTTCTGCACAAGATCGAGCCTTGTTTCGCCGGGTTTTTGATTGGCGCCCGCCGTGATGATGATGATGGAGGCGCTTGCGGCATCCTCGTACGTGCCGGCGTAGATGTTCATGGGGCTGTAATAGGGGATGCCGTGGCTGATATCGAGCGCTTCCCCTTCGGCGCGCTGCTCATCGATGTCTACGAGCACCATCTCTGAGAACAATCGACTCTGCATTAGGCTATATGCAGTAGTGGAACCGACGAAGCCGCACCCGATAACGGCAACTTTTCTGTTGCGGATTGCGTTTGTCATGACATCCTCTTCTTCCTTCTTCGAAGGCGTACGGTGGCTGGTTCCTTGCTGGAACCATGGTTCAGTACCTTAGTCGCGCCGTATTTCGCTTTCATTGCATGAGGGTTTCTGCTGTATGCACGTTGTTTCAAATGCGGATTAACCAACGAAACGAAACATATTCGGAAACAAACGCTTCCTAGAATGGGCCCTGTTACGAGCTCCCCCACACGTTGATCGAATCCCTCGTAGCAGAAAGGAAGAAGCTCATGTATGATCCCGGAACAACCACATTTATGATCATGAGCTGCGGTTTTGTGCTCATGATGAGCCCTGCACTCGCCCTATTCTACGGGGGTTTGTCCCGAAGGAAGAACGTCGTGAACACCATGCTGATGTGCGTGTTGGCGATGGGCATAGTCGGTTGCCTTTGGGCGATAATCGGTGACTCCATCGCGTACGGCGGTTCAGAAGCCTTCGACGAAGACGGTAACCTGGTAAGCGTGGTTAACCTGTTCGTCGGCGGCTTAGACCGAGCGTTTTCAACCTGGTCGCTCGACGAGATGCTCACCTCGCTTTCCACGGCTCCCGCCGACCCAACCTACGCTGATGTTGCGCTTGGCACCTACCCCGGTTTGATGGATGTTGCCTTCCAGGCTACGTTCGCCATGGTAACGGCGGCAATCGTCACCGGTGCTTTGGCTGGCCGCATGAAGTTCGGCGCCATTACGTTCATCCTGCTGTTCTGGAGCTTGATCGTGTACGCTCCCATGGCTCATATGGTGTGGGGCGGCGGCCTTATCGGCAACTCCAACGCCATTGGCGCGCTCGACTTCGCAGGCGGCACCGCGGTTCACATCTGCTCTGGCCTTGGTGGCCTGGTGCTTGCCTTGATCCTAGGCAAGCGCAATGGCTTCGGCGTGCGCACCGTTCGTCCCCACAACGTTCCTGCGGTGGTTATCGGCTGTGGCTTGCTATTCGTTGGCTGGTTCGGTTTCAACGGCGGCTCCGCTTTGGCAGCTGACGGTTATGCGGGCCTGGCTATCTGCAACACGCTGCTGGCCGCCTGTGCCGCATCGGCAAGTTGGCTTGCGGTTGAGCGCATCGTTACCAAGAAGCCCACGCTGGTTGGCGGCTGTACCGGCATCCTGGCCGGCCTGGTGGTTATTACCCCTGCCTGCGGCTTCGTGGACCCGATGGTGGCAATCATCATGGGCTTGATCGTGTCGCCCATCTGCTACTACTTCATCGCTGTGCTGAAGCGCAAGCTAGGCTGGGACGATGCTCTTGACGCATTCGGATGCCACGGCGTCGGCGGCATCGTTGGCTGCATCCTTACCGGCATCTTCGCAATGCCCGGCCTTTCTACGAACGAACTGGGTGGTCTGTTGTACACTGGCGATCCAACTTTGCTGGTTAACCAGGTGCTTTCCGTTTTGGTTACCTTGGTATACGTTACGGTTACCACGGCCATCATCGGCTTCGTTGCCAAGGCGCTGTTCGGTGGTAGCCTGCGAGTAAGCAAGGAAATCGAGAATCGCGGCCTGGACACCACGGTACACGGCGAGTCCGGCTATCCGTCCTTCACCGGCCTTGATCAGTAAGTGAGGTAGATCATGAAGAAAGTAGAGGCGATCGTTCGCTCAAGCATGCTTGAGCCGTTGAAAGAAGCCCTGTTCGAGGGCGGCATAGGTGGCCTTACCGTATCGGAGGTGATGGGCTGCGGCAGCCAGCACGGCTGGAGCGAGTACGTCCGCGGATCCGAGGTGCTGGTAACCATGCTGCCGAAGATCAAGTTCGACTTGGTTGTTGCCGACGACGAGGTGGAAAGCGTGGTGGAGCTTATCCGCAAAACCGCCTACACCGGTGAAGTGGGCGATGGCAAGATCTTCGTTATGCCCGTGGAAGAGGTTATCCGCATCCGCACCGGAGAATCGGGCGAAGAAGCGGTATAGCTTAGGACGAATGTTACGCACATAACGGTTTCGAGTGGGGCCGGCAGCGCGAGGGAGACCTTGCGCTGCCGGCCCTTTTGTTTCACGTCCAACGGATAGGTACACCTCAATGGCAGCCGAATGCTGTTGGTAGCAAGGGGCACGGCCTGTGCCTGTTGGATTCCAGGGCTTTGGCTGGGCCGGTCACGCACCCGCATCCGAAGGCGAGCCTTGCTTCCTCCCGCCTGCAGCTCGCCTGCCGGCGACCCTTGCCCGTCCGTGAGCACCTCGCGCTGCCGGCCCTTTTGTTTCACGCCTAACGGCCGTGCACCCACCCGTTCGCGGTCAGTCGGCCCCTTCCACTCGTCCGAAACAGAGGGCATGTCGGTTATGTTTCACGACAAACATCGCATCTACCAGGTGCTTTGTTCTAGATAGTCATGATTGTTACCTGAATGAGCCCTAAAAGACCCAAGACGTACACGGGCTAGCAAAGAAGCCTTCATTTCGCCGAAATGAGCCAGTAACGCGGCTTCGAATAATTAAAGGCAAGCGAAGCGCAGGGCGCATCGCCGACAAAGCTAGGAAGCAATGCCTGATATGAGGAGGCCCCAATGAGTTATCCAGCGATTGATTTCCTGTATCTCAACGAGGAAGACATGATCAAAGCCGGCGTAATGAACATCTCCGACTGCATCGACACGATGGAAGAGGTTTTGAAGTGCCTGCGCGTTGGCGACTTCATGATGGGCGGCAAGGACGGCACGTCCCATGGCTGTATGGTCACCTTCCCGGAAACCTCCCCGTTCCCGAACATGCCCACCAACAAGGGCGAAGATCGCCGCTTCATGGCAATGCCCGCCTACCTGGGCGGCCCCTTCGATATGGCGGGCTGCAAGTGGTACGGCTCCAACACTGCCAACAAGGAAAAGGGCCTGCCGCGCTCCATCCTGATGGTGATGCTGAACGACAAGGACACGGGCGCACCCATCGCATTGCTTTCCGCTAACCTGCTTTCCGCCTACCGCACCGGCGGCATCCCCGGCGTCGGCATCCGCCACCTGGCCCGCAAGGATTCCAAGGTTCTGGGCATCTACGGCCCTGGCGGCATGAGCCGCACCGCGATCGACGCCTTCGCGGCTGAGTGCCCCGAGATGGATACCGTGAAGATCAAGGGCCGCAGCCAGCGCGGCATCGACAACTACGTTGCCTACGTGAAGGAACATCACCCGCAGTTCACCACCATTGAAGTGGTGGACGATCTGGAATCCTTGGTACGCGATTCCGACTGCGTGTACTTCGGCGCAACGGCCACTTCCGACCCCAACACCTACGCGAAGGTGATGGGCGAATGGGTGAAGCCCGGCGCTTTCATCGTGGGCACTTCCGCCTACGACGTTGAGGATCAGTTCCTCATCGACAAGTGCAAGCTGGTGGTAGACGACATCGGCCTGTACGACGCCTGGGCTCAGGAGTATCCGTACCCCACCTTCGGCTACGGCATGGACATCTTCGGCTGCAAGTTCACCGACATGGTGCACGACGACCTTATCACCCGCGACCGCATCATCTCCATGGGCGACATCCTTTTGGGCAAGGCGCCCGGCCGCGTAAGCGACGACGAGGTTATCACCATGAGCGTCGGCGGCATGCCGGTTGAAGACGTTGCTTGGGGCAAGTACTGCTACGACAACGCGGTGAAGATGGGCATCGGCACCAAGCTTCACCTGTGGGATGCCCCCACGTTCGCATAATCGCGAAACGCTTTCCTCTGGGTCTTTCCTCATCGACCCTCTCACTTTCAGGTGCCGCAGCCTGGGCAAAGGCTGCGGCACCGTTGATAAGCACACGGTTAGGACAGGTTATGTCTCAAAGAATCGATTTCCACCCCATTCTGGGTGAGCCGAAGAAGGGGCCGCTGGTTACCTTCAGCTACGACGGCAAGCCCATCGAAGGATACGAGGGCGAACCCATTGCGGCAGCGCTGAAGGCTGCGGGCGTTATGGTTCACCGCCACACCATGAAGATGGACCGCCCGCGCGGCGTGTTCTGCGCCATCGGTCGCTGCACCGACTGCGTGATGGTGGTAGACGGCAAGCCCAACGTGCGTACCTGCATCACGCCGGTGCGCGCAGGGATGACAGTGCAAACCCAATACGGCGTTTCGGCGAAGCCCAGCGCCGAGGCTGCGGAATAGAGGCGGTTAGGATGAAGCGATACGACCTTATCATCGTGGGTGCCGGCCCTTCCGGCCTGTGTGCCGCAATCGCCGCCGCCCGTTATGGCCTTGAGGTAGTGGTGTTCGATGAGAACTCCCGTCCTGGCGGCCAGCTGTTCAAGCAGATCCACAAGTTCTTCGGCTCGAAGGAGCATGGCGCCAAGCTGCGCGGCATCACCATCGGGCAGGACCTGCTGAAGGAAGCCGCTGAAGCCGGCGTAGACGTTGAGCTGAACAGCGTGGTTATGGGCATCTTCCCCGAAAACGAGGTGCTGGTGCATCGCGAGGACCGCACCGAGCACTACAAGGCAGACAGCATCATCGTGGCAACGGGCGCTTCTGAAAACGCCGTCACCTTCGAGGGCTGGACGCTTCCCGGCGTTATCGGCGCAGGCGCAGCCCAGATGTTCATGAACCTGAACGGCGTGCGCCCCGGCAACAAGGTGCTGATGCTGGGCACCGGCAACGTTGGCCTGGTGGTGAGCTACCAGCTGCTGCAGGCAGGGTGCGAAGTGGTTGCCCTGGTCGATGCCGGCCCGCGCGTAGGCGGCTACGGCGTGCATGCCCAGAAGCTGGCGCGCACGGGCGTGCCGTTCTACACGTCGCACACCATCAAGAAGGCCGAAGGCGAAGACCACGTTACCGGCGTTACCATCGCCGAGGTGGACAGCCACTTCCAGTTCATCGAGGGCACCGAAAAGCACTTCGACGTGGACACGATCTGCTTGGCGGTTGGCCTTTCGCCCCAGTCGCAGCTGCTTGATATGGCCGGCTGCGAGATGGTGGAGCGCGGCGGCCGCATTCCCGTGAGCAACGAGGACTGCTCCACTTCGGTGCCGGGCATCTTCGTCGCCGGCGACGCAGCGGGCATCGAGGAGGCGAGCTCGGCCATGATCGAGGGCCGCATCGCCGCCGTTTCCGCCGCGGAGTTCCTTGGGTTCATCGATGCCGAGCAGGCAGCCGCCGACCGTCAGGAGCACTACGACGCGCTCGACCGCCTGCGCATCGGCATGTTCGCCCCGCAGAACCGTGGCAAGGTGTTCACCGAAACCGAGGAGGGCATACCCCTTTCGCAGAACCTGCTGAAGAAGGGCTTCGTCACCGACGAGGAAGTGGACTCCTTCGGCGGCGTGAAGCACATGGAAGGCTGGCACGCGGTTATCGAGTGCACGCAGAATATTCCTTGCAACCCCTGCCAGGATGTGTGCCCGCGCCATTGCATCAACGTCGGCTCGAACATCACCATCCTGCCCACCATCAACACCGAGGCGCAATGCAGCAACTGCGGCAAGTGCGTGGCCTTCTGCCCCGGCCAAGCCATCTTCCTGGTGAACGAGGACATGGGCGACGGCACCGCGCAGGTAACCCTGCCCTACGAGTTCTACCCGCTGCCCGAAAAGGGCGCTACCGGCAAGGCCCTGGACCGCAGCGGCCAGGTGGTTTGCGATGCCGAAGTGGTGAAGGTGATGAACCCGAAGGCATTCGACCACACCGCCCTGCTCACCATGAGCGTGCCCAAGGAGTTCGTGCATCAGGCGCGCTTCTTCAAGACGGCCGCCGCCACCATGACCGCGTAGAGAGAAGAGGAACGCACCATGGACACCACACCTACCATCCGCCGGCTCAGCACCGAGCCGTTCAAGCCCGAACCCGATGACGACATGATCGTGTGCCGTTGCGAGGAAGTGACCAAGGGCGAGCTTCGCCGAGCCGTTCACGAAGGGCTGTACCGCTTCCCCGAGGTTCGCCGCTTCACCCGCTGCGCCATGGGCCTGTGCCAAGGGCGCACCTGCACCAAGCTGGTGAAGGGGATCCTTGCCCGCGAGGCCGGCCTTACCATCGAAGAGCTGCAGAACCCCCATGCCCGCTCACCTCAGCGTCCCCTGCAGATGCAGGAACTGGGCAACGAGCGATTCTAGGAGGAGCGAGCAATGAGCACTACAGCAGACGTTATCATCGTCGGCGGCGGCATCGAGGGATGCTCAACCGCCTACTACCTGGCCAAACGCGGCATCACCAACGTGATCGTGCTTGAGGCGCAAGAGATCATGCTCAACGGCGGCGCATCGCGCAACGCCGGCGGCGTGCGCCAGAGCGGCCGCGACCCGCGCGAGCTTCCCCTGGCTCTGTACGGCGTGCAGAACATCTGGCCCACCTTGGGTGAAGAGCTTGGCGTGGACGTCGAGTACAACCAGGGCGGCAACCTGCGCCTGGGCAAGACCGAAGAGCACCTGAAAACCCTTACGCGCCTGGCAAACAACGCGGCTGCCTGCGGCGTGGGCGTGGGCATGATCACCGGCGAGGAGGCCCGCCAGATCAACCCCTTCCTTTCCGAAGAGGTTATCGGCGCAAGCTGGTGTCCCACCGACGGCCATGCCAACCCGCTGAAGACGGGCTTGGGCTTCTACAAGAACGCCCTGGCTATGGGCGTGAAGTTCATCACCGGCGAAAAGGTGCTGGCGCTTCGTAAGGTGAAGGGCCGCGTGCGCAAGGTCATCGCCGAGCATGGCGAGTACGAGGCCGACACCGTGATGGTGTGCGCCGGCGCCCAGTCGAAGGAGATATTGGCCACCATCGGCATCAACGCCAAGGTGCGCCCGCGCATCGACCATTGCCTGGTTACCGAGGCTCAGCCTCACATGTTCGACACCATGTTGGGTACCGCCGAAGCCGACTTCTACGGCGGCCAAACCAACCACGGCTCGTTCGTGTTCGGCGGCGACGACGACCTGGAGGGCTTCGACATCTACGACCTGAAGACGCAGGGCACTTCCACCACGGCGCCTTGCGTATGCCGCGGCATCATGAAGTACTTCCCCAAGCTGGCCGAGATGAACATCGTGCGCACGTGGGCTGGCTGGATCGACATCACCCCTGATGGCGTACCTATCTTGGGCAGCTGCGAGGAGGTTCCCGGCCTGGTAACCGCCTACGGGTTCAACGCCCATGGCTTCGGCATCTCGCCTGCCATCGGCTACGCCCTGTCCGAGCTTATCGAGACGGGGGCAAGCACCACCATCGACATCAGCGGCCTTCATTACGACCGCTTCAAGGCGAAGTTCTAGCAAACGCCGGGCGGGTGGCCTAGGGCTGCCCGCCCCCTTGGCGTTTTTTCACCATCCAAAACGGGTTAGGAAAGGGGAAGGCATATGGGCGACAAACCGGTGATCGGCGTAACGCCGCTCTACGACGATGAGCGTGAAAGCATTTGGATGCTGCCCGGTTACGTGGACGCGCTGAAGGGCTACGGCGCCCTACCCCTTATCCTCCCGTTCACTTCCGCCGATGCCGACATCGCGCAGTTGGTGGATATGTGCGACGGCATCCTTTTCACGGGCGGCCACGACGTGGACCCGGCCTTGTACGAGGAGAAGAAAAGCCCGAAGTGCGGTGAGGTAAGCGCGCAGCGCGATGCGCTGGAGTTCGCGTTGCTGCAGCGCGCCTTGATGATAGATCTCCCCGTGCTGGGGATATGCCGTGGCGCCCAGTTCATAAACGTGTGCCTGGGGGGAACGCTGTACCAAGACATACCCTCGCAGCTGCCCAATGCGGTGCAGCATCACATGGCGCCGCCCTACGACCGTCCCTGCCACGAGGTTTCGTTGGTTCCAGGCACGCCCCTGTACTACCTGCTGAAGGCGACGAAGCTCCAGGTGAACAGCTATCATCACCAAGGAATACGCGACCTTTCGTTCCAGCTTTCCCCCATGGCCTACGCGCCGGATTCGCTGATAGAGGCCTTCTTCCATCCCATGAAGAGCTTCACGTGGGGCGTTCAGTGGCACCCCGAGTTCCTGTGGGAGAAAGACGGCGCCGAGCGCCAGATTTTCCAGGCCTTCGTAGAGGCGTGCGATGCGAAGGCGGTAGGGCAGCCGGCTTCATCGCCCGGCCGCGGCCGCCGCAAGGGCTCGCCGTTCCTGATGAGCCGCTAGGGCGGGTGGCTCTACTTACCCGCGCCCTCCAAGGCAACTAGCGTTTTCGCCTCGCGGTCGCGCGCGGCGCTGGCGCATGCTTGGGCGAAGGGCGTGTTCTCGGGGTCCAGGCACTGGCTTACGGGAACGCTGATGGGATGGAACAGCACCTCTGTCCCTATTCCGAGCTTCGCAGCGCTTTGCGCGAAGGCACGCACCAGCTCTTCGTCCATTTCGTCCATGTGTGCCGAAAGCGCCACTCCGCAGAACAGCGAATAGGGAAGCCCCAGGTGGGCACCGCCGTTCTTGCCGTTCCAGAGCTTGCTTAGCAGCACCACCTTCGCCCGGTTGTCGGGGGTGATGCGCGGGTCGGGCTTTCCCGGCTCCAGCTCGCTGCGGAGTATGGCGGCGGCCTTGTGCGGGGCAAGCGGCTCCACGGGCGCGCGAAGGTGTTCGATGGTGCACCCCAGGTTCTCCGAGGCGCGCACCAGTGCGTTGGTTACCGCGGGGATGGCGTGGGTGTGCTGATGGCTGTCCACGCGCAGCGCGGCTTTCTTTTCGGGGAAGGCCTGCAGGAACCGTTCCAGCTGGGCGGTACATTCCTTTTCCACCTGCTGCGCGAAGGCGCGCCTGTGCACGCCCTTGCTTTCAAGCAGAAGCCCCATGAAGTTGTGGCGGAACGCACCGCGATCGTTCACCAGCAGCGGTACCTCGCCGGCGGGGCTTACCGGGAAGCCCTCTACCAGGTTCAGGTGCAGGCCGATTTTCAGTTTACCGGCGCTGACGAAAGGCTTGGCCAAGGCGGCCGCAGCGTCGAAGGCGGGCGAGTTGGCGAAGATACTCACGCTGGCCAGCGCTCCCGTGCCGCCGCATGCGCTGCTCAGCTTCAAGATGTCTTTCGCCTGCTCTTCGGTGATGCCGTAGTCGTCTGCATGGAACAGGACGGTGGTATTCTCGGTGCTCATGTTCCCCTCGTTTCTCTCCTCTTCAGTGTACGCTGCGCTTCTGCCGTAAAGTGTCGGATCGGCAACGATTGTCCTAAAACTTGTCGTGTCGACCCGCCAGCTGCATGAAGTGGGAGTAATCTCAACCCGTAACGGGGCGCACCGTGGCTTCGTTTCGCCATACCGAAGGAGATGAACGAAGCTGGCTGCTTGCGCGCATACTGCCGAACCCCTGCCGTTTTTCAGGTCCACGGCGTTCCACTGCCTGGTTATCCTGCTTGGCTTTGCGTTCATCCTTACCGGAGCGTTCCATGGCAACGTGTGGTTCGATGAAAGCTACTCGGTTGCCATCGCCAACCATTCCTTCCAAGACATCTGGCATATCGGATCGGGCGACGTGCACCCGGTGCTGTACTACTGGTGCTTGCATGCGCTGAACCTGGTGTTCGGTCAGAACGTGCTGGCGTATCGCCTGTTCTCGGCGGCGGGCACGTTGGCCCTGTCGCTGTTGGGGCTGATCATCGTGCGGCGCGACTTCGGGTGGCGCGCTGGTGTCGCCTTCAGCGCGCTTTCGCTGTTCCTGCCGTACATGGCGTTCATGGCGGTGGAGATCCGCATGTACTCGTGGGCATCGTTTTCCGTTGCGCTGTGCGCCTTCATGGCCTGGCGCATCACCTGCGCTATGCGTGCGCGGGGTGCTGCGGAGCAGGCCGGTTGGTGGGCGCGCATCGGCTGCGACCCTCGGCTGGGCCGCATGCGCAAATGGGCCGGCGTGCCGTGCCGCTGGTGGCTTGCCTTCTTCGTTGCCAGCTTGATGTCCGCGTACCTGCATTACTACGGCGTGCTTTCCGCATTCCTCATCAACCTGTTCTTGCTGGTGTTCTTCGTGAAACAGGTGCTTGCGCAGCGTGCGCGCTCGAAGGCCGCCTCTGCTGCGACGGGCCAAGCCGTGTCAGCCATGGAGCCCGCCCCCGCGAAAGGCCTTGCGGTGTTCATCGCGGGTGCGATAGTGCAGGTTGCGCTGTACGCGCCCTGGCTGCTGGTGCTGGTGGGCCAGGTGGGGGTT
>CAVBGJ010000016.1:0-38004 GCA_963595065.1 Christensenellaceae bacterium Phil1
GGAGGGTGCGGGTGTTATGTGCGGCTCGCAATGAACCCCGAGGTGCAGGGCAACCGGGGACATCCAAAGCTGCTTTGCCAGAGAGCGAAAGCGAACCTGAATTGTTTTCGGGGCATGCGTTCTGGCGATCGTTGATGCCCATAAGCACCGTTACCAATAGGTAAAGAACATCCTCGTATATAAATCTGATTCTGCATTAGCGATATATTTATGCAGCTAAATCGATTGATGCATATTAGAAGGAGCTAAACCTTATGGCGGAAGCGGGAATGAAAGGCCGGGATTATTTCAGCCTGGCGTTTGGCAGCATGATAGGTATCGGCTGGGTTGTTTCGGCTCCGCTGTGGATCTCAAATGCTGGGTCTATTGGGGCCATGATAGCAATGGTGGTCACTGCGCTCATTGTGATTCCTGTTGGCTTTGCTTATGCCGAGATGAGCACATCGGTGCGCATGAAAGGCGGGGAATTCGCCTTTGCCCATACGTTCATTGGCCGCAAGTCGGGCTTTGCATGCGGCTGGTTCCTTATTCTGGGCTATCTCACAATCTTGCCTTGGGTGGCGGTTTCGGTTGCGGCGATGATAGCCTACGTGTTTCCTCAGATAGAAACCTTCCCGATGTACACCGTGCTCGGCAGCACGATCTATGCCCCCGAGCTTCTTATCGGGCTTGTTATGGTGTGGGGCCTTGCGGCGCTTAACCTTCGCGGCGTGAAGGCTTCGAAAGCGTTCCAGAACGTTGCAACGGCTCTTCTGCTTATCACGTTCGTGATTTTTTTCATCGGCTGCTTTGTATGCGGGCGCTTCGAGAATCTGCAGCCTTACTTCGCCGAGGGGAATCCCGTGGCGGGTATCCTTGCAGGCGTTGCGAGCATGCTCTTCTTCATGAACGGCTTCGACACCATTCCCAAGGCAGCCGACGAGGCAGCCCCCGGCATCAACGCCAAGAACATGGCGAAGGCCCTCGTGGGAACCATCCTGCTGGGTAGCGCGATCTATCTGTTCGTGATCTTGTCTGCAAGCCTTGTGATGGTCCCTGGCGAAAGCGTCAATCTTGGCAGCCTGCCGCTTATCAAGGCATACGAGCTCTCTACGGGAACAAAGGTTCTTGCCTATATCATGATCTTCGGCACCATCATGGGTGTGACCACCACTTTCAACGGGTTTTTGCTGGCGGGGAGCAAGCTCGTTGCCTCGTTCGCCCAGGCTGGCTTCATGGGCCGCGCTCTTGGCGAGACGTCGGGCGACGGAATCCCCAAGCGCGCCATTGTTGCTTTGGCTATTCTTGCCACGCTTGGCCTGTTTGCGGGCAAGGGGCTCCTTACTCCGCTTATCACCATGGGTGGCATTGCCTTTCTGGTGGCGTGGTTCTTCGTTGCTGTTGGCGTTCTGAAGTTCCGAGGAAAAGAGCCCGAAACCGAGCGTCCCTTCAAGGTGCCGGGTGGAAAGGCCATGATCTGGGTGGCAATTGTTATCTGTGCGGCTCTTGCGCTTATGATGATCGTACCCGGCACGCTCATCTCCCTCGGTATCGTCGAGAATTCCTTGCTTGCGGCATGGGTTGTTATCGGACTGATCGTGTATTTCGCCTATCGCAAGCAAGACATCGTTATCGAGCGCTTATAGCGCGCCTTGGCATCGTATCGTCATAGAGAACAGGATCTTCATCATGGCAGACAGCAAACCGACTCATTTCGGCGTTCTTGGCTTTCCCTGGGACGGTGGCGCATCGCTTGGAAGGCCTGGTGCGCGCGATGCGCCCCGCGAAGTGCGCAACGCCTTCGGTTGGTTCAAGGGCCGCATTCAGGATGAGCAGGTTTACCATGTGGAATCCCGCAAGAACTATCGGGTAAGCGCCGACGCCATCGTGGACTACGGCGACATCGACATCGTTGCCTACGATGAGCAGCAAACCCTTGCTAACGCTACGGCTTCGACCGAGGAGATTATCAAGGCGGGAGGCTTCCCCTTCATCATCGGTGGCGACCATTCCATCTCGTATCCCATCATTCGGGCACTGCACGACAGCTGCGAGGGGGAGGTTGGCATCATTCACTTCGATGCCCATTTGGACTTGGTCGATGAGAACCATCTGCAAGGGAAGTTCTCGCAGTCGAGCGAGATTCGCCGTGCGCTCGAGCTTGAGCGCGTCAATCCCGAGCATGTGGTGCAGATCGGCCTGCGTGGCTTCAACTATCCCTGGTACTGCGACTACCTGAAGAATCTTGGCGTTAAGCAATACACCGCCTGGGATGTGCAGGAAGGCGACCCGCGCCAGATTGCGGCAGAAACGTTGGCTCAGCTCGCCGATTGCGACAAGATTTACCTGACCTTCGACATCGATGTGCTTGACCCTGCCTTCGCTCCGGGCACGGGCGCCGATGAGCCATTTGGTCTTACGCCGTATCAGTGCCAGGTGATGCTCAACGAATTCTACGAACATGTGGACTGCTTCGATATCGCTGAAGTGAACCCAACGTTTGATTTCCACGGCATCACGACCGCTATTGCGGCGCGCATCATGTTCGAGTGCTTCATCCATAAATTCGGGGCATAGCTTTCAACATAATGCCCGCTTTCGGCCCACCCTTGCGGTGGGCCTTTTTGCGGAGGCGCCTTGTTGGGACCGGTGAGTTGCCGGATTCCGAGCGGCAGGAAGGCGTAATTGCCAAGCTGCCGATCGGTGCCCTAGTCGGTTAGATTGGTGGCGCTATACTTGTTCGGCTGGGATCGCCTGTTGGCGATTCTGATTCAACGTTTGAAGCGAAAGGAAGGTTGCGCATGCAAGGCAATGTTGGCCATGCTGTCGGTAGGGCCCTGCGCAACCCACATTCGCTTGCCCCATTGGTGATGGCGATGGGCTTCATCGGCGCATCGTTGCGTTATGTGCTGGAAATGGCCCTGCCTGCGAGCAGTGGCTTCCCTTTGGCGACGCTGGCGGTGAATATCTTCGGGTGCTTCGTTCTGGAGATAATCAACGAGCACGTAGCGCTTCGCACCCAATTGCCATCGATGCTGGTGAAATCCATGGGCATCGGGCTAATTGGGGCGTTCACCACCGTTGCCGCGTTTTCCACCGAAAGCCTTTCGCTTCTGCAAAATGGCAGGTACGACGTGTTTGCGCTGTACCTGCTAGCAACCGTTGTTGCCACGTTCGCTGCCGCGTGGGTTGGAAAGTTGGTGGCAGAAAGGCTGGGCTCGCGTATGCGCAAAGCCCAGGAAGCGCAAGCCGCTGCGCAGGACCATTCCGCCGCACAGAAGGGAGTGGGGAAATGAGCCCCATCACCTTGATTCTGGTCGGCATTGGCGGGGCGGTGGGCGCGCTTTTCCGGCACAAGGCTTCCGTGTTCATGAAGCCGAAATGCCAAAGCCCCTTCCCTTGGCCGACCCTTGCCATAAACCTAACCTCATGCACCATTGCTGGCTGCGCGCTTGCAGCGGCAACGGCGATGGGTAGCCTTGCGTTCACGGTGCTTACCATGGGCTTCCTTGGCGGCTTTTCCACGCTTTCCACTATGAATTGCGAAGCGGTTGATTGCTTCAGCAGGGGCGATGCGGGAATTGGCGTTCTGTATCTTGCTGTCACTTACGCAGGAACGCTTGGTGCCGCCGCAGTGGGCTTTGCTCTTACGGCGGCTGTGATCGGGTAGGGGCCTTACGAGAAGGGTGTTGCGGGGAGTTAGATGAACTTCACCGCAGTGCCGTATGCGAGCATCTCGGTAACGCCGGGATCCAGCGCTTCGCCGGCAAAACGCATGGTAACGATGGCGTCGGCGCCAAGGCTGGCGGCTTCTTCGATCATGCGGTCTTCGGCAACCTGGCGTGCTTCGTTGGTCATGTCGGTGTAGGTTTTGATCTCGCCGCCAACGAGCTGCTTTACGCCCGCCATGAAGTCGCGGCCCAGGTGTTTCGAGGTAACGATGTTGCCGCGGACAAGGCCAAGTACCTGGAAGTTCTGGCCGGGGATGGTATCGGAAGTGGTAACGAGCATGGGTCCTCCTTGTTGTGGGGTTCGCATAGGGCCTTCCCCATGCTTTCGGCCTGATTGTATCATTCGCGCCCTACAGGGCAGCGTGTGGGCATTGGGCGGGTTCCAGGTGTTTGCCTCTGGGTTGCTATGCGCTATTGGCTCCGATGCGTGCCACGTGCCTGGAATCGGCCCCGCAATGCGGGCAAGGGGGCCCGGCAGCGTTGTTTTCTGTGTCGTTAAACCTGCTGTTCCGACCGTACTCGCCGTGGTGGCGGATGTATGGTTTTGGTGGGATATACACTGGTCGTAGTCGTATTCGCGCTCTGCATAGCCAGCGCCGTTCGGCAACGAAAGCAACCGCAGCCACGAGGAAAGGGAATGCCATGGAATTCAATGAAGTTATCGCAAACCGCTATTCGTGCAAGAAGTTCGACGGCAATGCCGTGCCGGCGGAAAAGCTGGATGCCATTTTGAATGCCGCGCGCCTTGCTCCGACGGCCAAGAACCTGCAGGAGCAGCATATCTACGTGGTGCAGTCCCCCGAAAAGCTTGCGGTTATCGACGAGATCACCCCTTGCCGCTACAACGCGCCCTGCGTTTTGGTGGTTGCCTTCGACACGGGCAATACCTTCACGTACCCCGGCGGCGAGCGCGATTCGGGTATAGAGGATGCCAGCATCGTGGCAACGCATTTGGTGCTTGCCGCGTACAACGAAGGGGTGGACAGCTGCTGGATCAACTTCTTCGACCCCGAGGTTGCCAAGGAAAAGCTGGGCTTGCCGGAAAACGAGGAAGTGCTGATGCTACTTGATCTGGGCTTTGCCGCCGAAGGCACCGGCCCGCTTTCGAACCATGCAAGCCGCAAGCCGCTGGAGGAAACGGTGACGCACCTGTAGGGAGTGCGCCAAGCGGGGCTTGCGGCAAACAACGTATTCAAAATGGGTGGGTCGTCTGTTGCTTCGGGGCTGCTCGAGCCTATGGCGCTGCCTCCCAGCTCGCCGCAGCAAAGGGCGGGCTCAGGTCGGGAGCTGTGCTCTTCAGCCGAACTTGTCGCTTGCTATGGGCTGCTTATTTGATATAATGCCCTAGCGCTTGTTTTCAGCGCAGTGGGGCGCCAACGTGGCTCAGTTGGTAGAGCAACGCATTCGTAATGCGTGGGTCGCCGGTTCGAGTCCGGCCGTTGGCTCCATTAAAGCACCAGGCCACCGGGTTGTTTCGCTCGGTGGCCTTTTCGTTTCCCGGGTGGATTCGAGGAATTGCCCCCACTTTGCCCACACTTTGATTGTCTTCACCTTGTCTTGCTGAAGGGTAAGAAAGCAGAGGGGTCGGCGCCGTGCGTCTGACGGGATGTGTCCTTGGCAGGCTGCGCGCTTGGTAGGCCGCTAGTTCGGTAAAGCTGTCGCAACGCCGAGCGGCAGTTCGTTGTGCGCAACGCCCATAGCTCCGAAGGCCTTCGTTCGCACGCTCTTGCGCACAGGCCTACAATGTTCACTATGAAGTTTCCGAGCGAGTACATAGAAGACCAACGGGTAAAGCGCCACGGGGAAAACCTTGCGGGCGTTCGCGTCCGTGCGGCGGAAAGGGAAGCGGAGCGCGCCATCACGCGCAACCCCATGCTGGTTGTTTCCGCCATCGCGGCGCTGATTACCATGATCTTCGTTCCGCCCTCGCCGGCGTACTTGGACTACTTCCACTGGCACACGCTGGTGTGTCTGCTGTGCATCCTGATGGTGATATCGGCCTTCGATTCATCGGGTCTGCTCGAATTCGTAGCGCATTCCGTGGTGGAACGCGTGAAGAGCCTGCGGGCGCTGGTTATCGTGCTGGTGCTGGTTACCCTGGGCTGCTCGATGATCCTGTCGAACGACATGACGCTGGTAACCATCCTGCCTTTGGCGGTGCTGCTGCTGCGCTCCATCAGGCGCGAGCGCGACATCCCCTTCGTGTTCATCATGATCACGCTTACGGCGAACTTGGGCGGAATGTTGTTGCCCTTCGGCAACCCTCACAACCTGTACCTGTACACGCTGTTCGGCGTGGACTTCGGCGATTTCGTTTCCCTTATGGCGCCGCCGCTGGTGCTTTCCATGGTGCTGATTTTGGCCTGCTGCCTGTTCGTGGGGAAGGCCGAGTTCCATTACCGCAAGCCGCCCGCTATCATCCTCTCGAAACCGCATGTTTTCCTTTACGCGGCGCTCTTCGCGCTCTGCATCGCCATGACGGTGGAGGCCGTTTCGTACGTCGCTGGCGCCCTGGTGATCATCGTAGCGCTGGCGCTTGCCGATAGGACGGTGCTGGCCAAAACCGACTACGCGCTGGTGCTTACCTTCGTGTGCTTCTTCGTGTTCAGCGGCAACATCGCACAGATATCCGAGGTATCCGCATTCTTCGAGTCGCTGATCCAGAATAGCGGCGCGTTCGTTGCCTCGCTGCTTAGCAGCCAGGTAATCAGCAACGTCCCAACCGCCATCTTGTTTTCCCATTTCTCCAACGACTGGGCGGGCATTGCGCTTGGCACCAACATCGGCGCGGTGGGAACGCCCATCTCTTCGCTGGCCACGCTTATCGCCCTGCGTCAGTACCAGAAGGTCCTGGCCGATGACGCCGGGAAGAGCAGTGCCGCGGGCAGCGGCGTGCAAAGCGCTGCGAGGGCTGGCGCGAGCGGGGAAGCCTTAGATGCCTGCGTGAACGGGGGAGCTGCGGCTGCAGCTGGTGGCGGCTCTGCCGAGGAAACCCCTTCCGAAAAGGGCAAGGTCGCAAGCAAGAACGAACCCTCGCACGGCCTGATAAGCAACGGGCGCTTCATCCTTCGCTTCGAGATTTACAACTTCGCGTTCCTTGCAGTTGTCGCCTTGTTCGAGTTCTTCGTTATCGGTGTTGGCTAGCGCGCCAAGGTGTTGTTTCGGATTGACTACCGAATGCGTTGGTTGTTTTCTGTACGGGGTGCGTGGGCATATCGAATGAGCCGTGCTGTCATTAACTGATCTCGGAATGTCATTGTTCATATGAAGTTGAGTATTCGAATGTCTTTTTTCATATGAACAATGACATAGCAATGCTCTTTTCGGCAGGAATAATCTAAACTGTTTGTAAGAAACGGCAGTTAGTGGGTCTACTTCCTGTGATAGGAGAGGTATGCGCAGAGATATTCTTAACAGCCTGGAGGCATGGAAAAACAGCCCCAACCGCAAGCCCCTTGTTATCACGGGGGTTCGTCAGTGCGGCAAAACCCATGTTATGAACGAGTTCGGCGGCTTGTATTTCGAGAACGTCGCCTACTTCAACTTCGAGCGAGACAGCCTTGCCGCCTCGGTTTTCGATCTTTCGCTCGACCCCGCAAAGATCATCGCGAACCTTTCGGCCGTATCTGCTGTGAAGCAGATAACTCCGGGCAAGACACTGCTCGTTTTCGATGAGATCCAGGCTTGCCCGCAAGCTTTAACAGCACTTAAGTATTTTTGCGAGGACATGCCCGAGCTTCATGTTGTTTGCGCCGGTTCTCTTCTTGGCGTTGCCCTTACGCATGAGAACATCTCGTTTCCTGTGGGTAAGGTTGATCGCCTGCATATGTACCCGATGAGTTTCAGTGAGTTTTTGGCGGCAACCCAAGGGGAAAGTATTCGAGATATGCTTGCCGCGATCCCACTCGATAAGCCGCTTCCCAATGCGCTGACTAAAACCCTTGAAGCTGCGTACAGGGATTTTCTTATTGTCGGCGGCATGCCCGAGGCTGTTCTGCGTTGGATAGAATCTGGGGATTATTCCGAAGCCGAGCGCGTTCAGGAAGCAATATTGGCTGATTACGAGGCCGATTTCGCAAAGCATGCGCCGGCGAACGAGGTTGTGAAGCTCGGCTGGATATGGGCTTCGGTGCCCAAGCAGTTGGCCAAGGAAAACAACAAGTTCATTTTTTCGCAAGTTAAGGAGGGCAAGCGAGCGCACGAACTGGAAAACGCTCTTCAATGGCTCGTGGCTGCAGGGCTTATTCATAAGCTCGAGTTGGTTAAAAGCGCCGAGCTGCCCCTGAGCTTCAATGCCGATGCATCGTATTTCAAGTTGTTTATGGCCGACGTGGGCCTTTTGCGCAAGATGTCGAACGTGCCCTATCGGGCGCTTCTTGAGCCTATGCCTGCTTATGCGCGTTTTCGTGGTGCGTTCGCCGAGAACTATGTGCATAACGAAATGCTGTACCAGGGCATAAAGCCGTATTTCTGGCGTTCGGGAAACTCGGCTGAGGTTGATTTCGTTTTTGAAGACGATGGGCATATCGTTCCCGTTGAGGTGAAGTCGGCAGACAACACCAGAGCGAAGAGCTATCGGCTTTTCTGCAAACGCTACGGCGTTGAGCGCGGGTTCAAGGTTTCCCTAAAGAACTTAGCCGTGAACGATGAAGGCGAAGGCTGCAAGACCGTTAGCCTTCCGCTGTATTTGACCTGGCGCCTGCACGAGCGGTAAGCATCCAATTGCTTCGAGCATTCGGCCCAGCGCTCGCACCGGGCCAAATGGGGGATGTCGAAGAGGGGCTGCTCTGCTCAGGGGCGCTTAAAGCTGATCCGTATCCAGCCATATGGTGAAGGGGCCGTTGTTCGTTAGGGTCACGTCCATCATGGCGCCGAACCAACCGGTCTTCACTTCCACGCCATCGGCTTCGATGAGGCTGGCGAAGTACTCGTACAGCTGGTTCGCCTTTTCGGGTGCGGCGCCTTGCCCGAACGAGGGGCGGTTGCCCTTCTTGCAGTTGGCGTACAGCGTGAATTGGGAAACCAGCAGCACGCTGCCGCCCACGTCCTTGAGCGACAGGTTCGTTTTGCCGTCCTGGTCTTCGAATATGCGCAGCTTCAGCGTTTTCGCCCATAGTTTCTGCGCCGTTTCCTCGGTGTCTTCCGGTCCTACACCCAGCAGGATGCAGTAGCCGTTTCCTATGCTGCGCGGCGCTTCGCCTTCGGTTGAAACCGAGGCAGAGGCAACGCGCTGGATAAGTGCTCTCATGGCGACTCTTCCTTCCATGTTCGCTCGGCGGCGAAACGCGGTAGACATACGGTGCGTATAGTATGATAAACCGCGTTAAACGAATGAACGGGCGCTGGTCGTGCGGCCTGCGCCCTTGATGCAAAGGAGATTTTCGTGGCCAACGTCAACGAGAACTACGCAAAGCTTCCCGGCAGCTACCTGTTTTCCGAGATTGCCCGTCGTACCGCCGAGTACACGGCAGCCCATCCCGAGGCGAAGATGATCAAGATGGGCATCGGCGACGTTACCCGTCCGCTTGCCCCTGCGGTTATCGAGGCCATGCATGCCGCCGTTGACGACATGGCAACCATCCAGAACTTCCACGGCTACGGCCCCGAGCAGGGCTACGACTTCCTGCGCTCCGTCGTTGCCGAAAACGACTTCCGCGCCCGCGGCGTCGAGATCGACGACGACGAGATCTTCATTTCCGATGGCGCCAAGAGCGACTGCGGCAACATCGGCGATATCCTTTCCATCGACAACAAGATTGCCGTGTGCGACCCGGTGTACCCTGTGTACGTTGATACCAACGCCATGGCTGGCCGCGCGGGCGAATACGATGAGGAAGCCCAGGGCTGGACGAACATCATCTACATGCCCACCACTGCGGAAAACGATTTCGTTCCCGCGCTTCCCGACGAGGTTGCCGATGTGATCTACCTGTGCAGCCCCAACAACCCCACGGGCACGGTGCTGAACGCCGACCAGCTGAAGGTTTGGGTTGATTACGCCAACGAGCACGACTCCATCATCATGTTCGATGCCGCCTACGAGCGCTTCATCGCCGAAGAGAACGTGCCCCATTCCATCTACGAGGTGGAAGGCGCCAAGACCTGCGCCATCGAGTTCCGTTCCTTTTCGAAGACCGCTGGCTTCACCGGTGCACGCTGCGGCTACACCGTGGTGCCCAAGGCACTGGTGCGCAACAGCCAGAGCCTGAACGCCATGTGGAATCGCCGCCAGTGCACCAAGTTCAACGGCGCTTCCTACATCATCCAGCGCGGTGCGGCGGCCATCTACACCGAAGAGGGCGCCAAGCAGGTAGAGGAAACGCTGGACTACTATCGCAACAACGCCCGCGTTATCAAGGAAGGCCTTGAGCGTGCTGGCTTCCAGGTGTTCGGCGCTGTGAACAGCCCGTACGTATGGTGCAAGGCTCCCAATGGCATGGGCTCGTGGGACCTGTTCACGCTGCTGCTTGAAAAGGCCAACGTAATCACCACGCCCGGCGCCGGTTTCGGCCCCTCGGGCGAAGGCTACATCCGCCTTTCCGCATTCGGCGATGCCGAGGCAACCAAGGAAGGCGTGGCCCGCATCGAGAAGCTGTTCGCTGAATAGCGAAGGCGTACTGCGGCGGTAGGCAGCCGGCGGGTTTCCGCGCGTTGTAAACAAGACAAGGCCCCGGGTATGGGCGGGCGCTTTGCTTCCGAATCGTCGGGATGCAGGGCGGCCTACCTGAATCCGGGGCCTTTGTTTATAAATTTCCCTATGCTGTATATCGAGTAACGGTATTTCACTCTTATAAGCAGCTTCTCTAATCTGGCATTAGGGAATTTTGAACGCGTTCAACTAAACCGCGTTCTTATTTGGAAGGGGAATAACATGGCAAGTTTCTTCAAGGAAATCGACCCGGCACAGTTCAAGCGTTATTGGCTCGATATCCCGTTCGGCACCGATCCGCGCCAGAAGATGGACATCTGGCTTCCCGATGAAGGGGAAGGCCCCTTCCCGACCATCCTCTTCGTTCACGGCGGCGGCTGGGTTGGCGGCGACAAGCGCGAGAACACCATGCCCGGCGCCTTCAAGGTTATGAGCCAGGGCTATGCGCTTGCCTGCATCAACTATCGCATCGCTCCCGATGTGGTGTGGCCCGAGCCGTTGCTGGACGTGCGCGCGGGCATCCGTTACCTGCGCGCGCACGGCGAGGAGTTTATGCTGAAGACCGACAAGCTTGCTGCCTGGGGCAATTCTGCAGGTGCGCATATCATCAACATGATCGCTGCGTTGGGCGGCCGCCCCATCATGAAGGGCAAGGCCTTGGGCAACCCCGAAGTCGATGACTCCATCCAGTGCCTGGTAAGCCTGTACGGCCCCACCGATATGTACCAGGTGGACCTGTGCAACCGCCTTACCGAGGCAGATGTGGTGAACGCCACGGGCGGCACCGAGGTTCGCAACGACTTGGGCGAGGGCATGGTGTTCCCGCACAACCTGATAATGGGCTTCAAGTGCTCGCGCAATCCTGCTGCAGCGAGCTTCGGCGGCCCCATCAACTACGTTACCGAAGACTTCCCGCCTGCGTTCTTGCTGCACGGCATCAACGATCCGGTGGTTCCGTACACGCAGTCGGTTTCGTTCCGCAACAAGATCAACGAAACCTGCCACGACAATCGTTGCAAGCTGAAGCTGTTCGACAACGCCGTGCATGGCGACCCGTGCATGAAGACGAACGAAGTGGTGGACGAGATCTTGGACTTCATCGACGAAACGCTCTGGGATGGCCCGCATGAGCGTACTGCTCTTCCCGAAGAGATCGCTGTGCGCGACGTGCATGGCGAAGGGGACGAGTTCGAGAACTAGGCTCCGGGTGAATTCGGCGCAGGTACCTTTGGTGCCTGCGCTTTTTGCTTTCAGGCTAGTTGGTGCCCTCGGCGCAGTCCTGCAGGTAGTTGATGAACGCCCAGGCGGCGTCCGATGGGGTTTGATGCTCGGGAACGCGCGCGTACAGGTAGCGGAAGCGATGCACGTCGGCAGGGTCGCGCGCCACGTAATCGTAGGCTTCTTGCATGTTCTGCAACCAGGCGAACTCGCCGCCCAGGCAGCAGCCTATGCCATGGGCAACCAGGCTAAGTGCTTCGCTGTACAGCTGCGTTTCCATCACGATCTTCGGCGTGAAGCCCGCTTCTTTGCACATGGCTTCCGACAAGGTGCGCATCTCGCTGGGATCGGTGAACACGAACGGTTCATCCTTGAAATCGGCCAGTTTAAGGTCGGGCTTGTTTGCCAGCGGGTGGTTGGACGGCATTACCAGAAGGATGCGCTCGCGGCCAAGGGGGATAACGTTGCTGCCTTCCAGCTTCACCGCGGAGCCTATGAGCTCCATGTCCAGCGGACGGTTGGCGAACTGCGCGGAAGTGGGGTAGCCCATGCTGATGGATATATCGTCATGCTTTCGGTAGAAGCCCGCCAACAGCGCGCCGATGTTGCCCACGGGGATGTTCATCCCGCAGCACACGGTGCGCTTCTGCTTTTCGGCATTGTCTTGTATGGTGCGCTTGGCATCGTCCAAAATGGCGAACGCGGTGTGCGCCTGCTTGGCAAGGTAGCGGCCGTTTTCGTTGATGACCAGCTTCTTTCCCACACGGTCGAACAGCTGGTGGCCTATTTCCTTTTCCAGGTTGCGCAAGGCGCTGGAAAGCGCGGGTTGCGAGATGTGCAGCACCTCGGCGGCTTCCGACATGTTCTCGCACGATGCGATGGCAAGAAAATAATGAAGCTGACGTGACTCCATCGGTACTCCCTCTTATAGATTCCGAAATGCCGAAGCGGCAGTTCGTATTTGATCCCCTTATCGATTCTAGCTGCTGGGGCAGGGTTTGAGCAGGTTGAACGGGTGGAAACTTGAGTTGTTTGGCGGGGTTGACTGGATGTTTAGGGGGATGGCGGCATGGTACGTTTGGGCGCGCGCAACCTTTGCTGTGAATACGTGCCGGTCCCTACGGCTTGGTTGGGTATACTGGGTTAGCCGGAATGCCTATGGTGGGCCGGCGAAACCGACAGTTCGAGAACCTCCTGTCGTTAAACAAAACTAGGTAAAGAAGATCGCTCTTCGCATTGCGGGCTTGGTTTGCGGCTGTGGCTGCGGTGCCTGCTAGGTGATTTCGCGGGTTGTTGAGCTTGAGCGAGGGCTGGGGCTTTCCCGGGCGACTATTTCTTCTTGCCTTGTTTTGCGGCGGGCAAGAAGGAGCATCTATGTACGGCCTTAAGACCGAGAGCAGCTTCGATGCTGCGCATTTCCTTACCGACTATCACGGCAAGTGCGAGAACCTGCACGGCCATCGCTGGCGCGTGGTTGCCTACCTGGCGCAAGATTCCCTGTGCACCGAGGGCACCCATAAAGACATGGTGCTGGACTTCGGCGATTTCAAGCATGCCCTGCGCGATCTTACCGAAGAGCTGGACCATTCCTTCATCGTTGAAGAGGGCTCGCTTATGCCCAAGACGCTGGCCTGCCTGGAGGAAGAGGGCTTCACGCTTTCCATGATGCCCTTCCGCACCACCGCGGAAAACCTGGCACGCTATTTCTATGGGCGTCTTGCCCAGCGCAATCTGCCCGTTTCACAGGTGGAAGTGTACGAGACGCCGAACAACTGCGCCATCTACTACGGAGAGAACTAGTGGCTTCATCTGCGAATACCTGTTGTGCGGACGAGGCTTCCTGTGCCTTGCCGGTGGTGGAGCGCTTCGTTTCCATAAACGGGGAAGGGCCGCGTGCGGGAAGGCTTGCGGCGTTCATCCGCTTTGCTGGGTGCAATTTGGCCTGCTCGTGGTGCGACACCTCCTGGGCCAACGTGGGCAACTGCGCCCACGAGGATTGCACGCCGGCCGAACTGGTGGAATGGGTTGCCGGATCGGGCGCTGCATGCGTGACGCTTACCGGCGGCGAGCCCACGCTGCAGCCGGGGCTGCCCGACCTTGTTCGCGCGCTGTGCGAATCGGAAGCGTGGGGTGGCGAGTTCGCCGGCCAACGCGTGGTGGAGATAGAGACCAACGGCGCGGTTGACCTGGCTTCGCTTCATGCGTTGCGCGAGGAATTGGCGGCAGGGCGGCAGACGGGAGCTGCGGGCCAGGCGAGCCAGCTCGCCGAGCTTCCCGGGCAGACGTCTGGGGTGCGGCTCGATGGCCAGGACGGTTTGGGCGATCGTGCCTGCCAGGTGTGCTTCACGCTGGATTGCAAGATGCCCTCTTCGGGGATGACCGCTGAAATGCTGCCCGGCAACTACGACCTGCTTCGTTGGGGTGATGCGGTGAAGTTCGTGGTTGCCTCGCGTGAAGACCTGGAGTGCGCGCGTGATGTTGTAGAGGAGCACGACCTGTGCAGCCGATGCGAGGTGTTCTTCAGCCCTGTGTTCAGCTGCATCGAGCCTTCGCAGATAGTGGATTTCATGCAAGAGCAGCGCATGTCCCGCGTGCGCCTGCAGCTTCAGCTTCATAAGATCATCTGGCCTGGCCAGGAAAAAGGAGTGTGACCATGGGCGAGCAAATTGCCTCAACCGAAAAGGGCTTCAACGTGGCTACGGGTACCGATGCCCCCCAGCGGGCCTTGGTGCTGTGCAGCGGCGGCGTTGATTCCACTACGCTGTTGGCCATGGCGGTTCAGCGCTACGGTGCAGCCAACGTGTTCGCGCTTTCCATCAGCTACGGTCAGCGCCATAACAAGGAAATCGAATCGGCCAAGGCGGTTGCCGCCCATTACGGCGTGCGGCAGCGCTTCTTGGACCTGGCGGCCATCTTCGCCGACAGCAACTGCTCGCTGTTGGGGCATTCTACGCAGGAGGTTCCGCAGGAAAGCTACGCCGATCAGCTGCAGGAAACCGATGGAAAGCCGGTAAGCACCTATGTGCCGTTCCGCAACGGGCTGTTCCTTTCCTCGGCCGCTTCCATGGCGCTTTCCCTGGGGTGCAGTGTGCTGTATTACGGTGCGCATCACGACGACTGGGCGGGCAATGCTTACCCCGATTGCTCGCAGGAGTTCGTGGATGCCATGAACCACGCCATCGTGGAGGGTACGGGCGGTGAGCTTCGCATGGAAGCGCCATTCGTGCAGTGGAGCAAGGCCGACATCGTGAAGCGGGGCCTTGAACTGGGCGTTCCCTACGAGCTTACCTGGAGCTGCTACGAGGGCGGCGAAAAGCCCTGCGGCGTGTGCGGCACCTGCATCGACCGCCAGCGCGCCTTCGAGCTGAACGGCACCACCGACCCGCTTCTGCGCTAGCTTCGCGGCGGCCGCGGCGGCACCGCAAACCCCAACCATTGCCAATTTCCCGTACGAGGAGTACCGACATGACGAACAAAGAACGCGAAGCCGAGCAGAGCATTTCGTTGCTGGGCAGCCAGCACACCGAATATCCCACCGATTACGACCCCAGCGTGTTGGAGACGTTCATCAACAAGCACCCGGGCAACGACTACTTCGTGAAGTTCAACTGCCCCGAGTTCACGAGCCTCTGCCCCATCACCGGGCAGCCCGATTTCGCCACCATCTACATCAGCTACGTACCCGGCGAGCGCATGGTGGAGAGCAAGAGCCTGAAGCTGTACCTGTTCAGCTTCCGCAACCACGGCGACTTCCACGAGGACTGCATGAACATCATCATGAAGGACCTGGTTGCGCTGATGGATCCGAAGTACATCGAGGTGTGGGGCAAGTTTACTCCGCGTGGCGGGATCTCCATCGACCCGTACTGCAACTACGGCAAGCCGGGCACCAAGTGGGAGGACGTTGCCTGGGAGCGCCTATCTCACCACGATCTGTATCCCGAAAAGGTGGACAACCGCTAGGGTCGGTCAGCTGTGTCCGCGTTGCGGGCGCGCTTTGCCGGTGGGCCTCAGGTTGCCGGTGGGTTTTGCCTGATAGGCGGGTATTATTTGACTGAAGGCGCAAGGCGAGCCGGCGGGTTGCCGCCGGCGCACACGGTTGCTGTTTTAGGGGGAACTATGGTTTCGGGAACATATCAGGCGCAGGTGAACACGCCCATTGGCGCGAAAGAGGGAACCTTGACGCTCGAAGAGCAGGGCGGGGCGCTTTCCGGCTCCCTGCACGTGCTGGGCGGCGACACCCCTATCCAGAACGGCTCCATTGATGCGGGTGGCAACCTGTCGTTTTCGGGAACGCTGCAAGTTCCCTTTATCGGCGCCCTGCCGTTCACGTTCGAGGGAACCTATCGGGATGATGCCATCAGCGGCACCGCCGTTACGAAGATGGGCGCCATCCAGATAGCTGGTTCGCGCGTGTAGTGGAATCCGATGCTGCGAGGTAGGTAGTGCGGTGGCGGACTGCACGCATAGCCGAGCAGTTGCTTCACTCTTTGACTCCTGCGCTGAGCGGCGTGGGCAAGCCCCGACCCACGTTGGCTCGCGCGCTGCGAAGGGGATAGCCCAAGCCAGCGCTGGGGTGCGGTTGGTTCGGCAGGCATCTGCGCCGCCTTGTTCTGGCGCGAGCGATTCCGCGACTCTACCCTCAACTTTGCCTTGTTGGACGGTGGGGCGGTAAGGCGGCATAATGGGGCGAACCTGATCCCCGTTTGGAAGACCCCTGTATGACTGAAGAGCTTATCTCGCTTGCTGTTATCGTTCTGGTGGCGGCGATTTGCCCCATCGTTGCACAGTCCATCCCCCGAAAGCCCATCCCTGAAACCGTGTTCCTGCTGATAGCGGGCGCGTTGTTGGGGCCGAACATGGCCGGCATCATCGAGCTTTCGGATCCCATCAGCCTGCTTTCCGAGCTTGGCTTGGCGTTCCTGTTCCTTCTTGCCGGCTTCGAGATAGACCCGAAGAACGTCACCGGCCATC
The DNA here is from genome assembly GCA_963595065.1 of Christensenellaceae bacterium Phil1. Classification (GTDB taxonomy): domain Bacteria; phylum Actinomycetota; class Coriobacteriia; order Coriobacteriales; family Eggerthellaceae; genus Anaerotardibacter. The sequence continues at coordinate 16,552 of CAVBGJ010000016.1, forward strand.
AGGGCAAACGCGGGTTCGCTACCTGGCTGGTTTGCTTGGTGCTAGGATTTGCGGCCGTGGCCTTGGTTTCAGCGCTTGCTCCAGCTCACAGCATGAGCGAGATGGGCGGCATCGCCGTGGCTATTGCCCTTGGCACCACGGCCTTGGGTACGCTGATGCCCATCTTGAAAGAGCGCAACCTCATCGGCACGCGCGTGGGCGATTCGGTGCTTGCTTACGGAACCTGGGGCGAGCTTGGCCCCATCATCGCCATGGCACTTCTGCTTTCGTCGCGCGCCGAATGGAAGACCCTTGCGGTGTTGCTGGCGTTTGCGGCCATTGCGGTGCTTGCCGCGGTGATTCCCGCGAAGGCGAAGAAGGCAGGCAGCCGTGTGTACCGCTTTCTTTCCGAGAACGCCAATTCCACCTCGCAAACCACCATGCGCGTTACCGTGCTGCTGTTGGTAGCGCTGGTTGCCCTTTCAGCGGTATTTGAGCTTGACGCGGTGCTGGGCGCGTTTGCTGCCGGCTTCGTGCTGCGCTACGTTATCCCGGAAGGCAACCACGACCTGGAGCATAAGCTCGATGGCGTTGCCTTCGGGTTCTTCGTGCCGCTGTTCTTCGTGGTGTCCGGCGCCAAGATCGACCTTATGGCCGTGTTCGACAAGCCAGTGCTGCTGGTAGGGTTCATCTTCGCGCTGTTGCTCATCCGTGCGGTGCCCATCTTTATTTCCCTTTCCACCGACAGGGAAACGCGCAGCATGTCATCCCACAACCGGGTAAGCGTGGCGCTGTACTGCACCACGGCGCTGCCCCTTATCGTGGCGGTTACCTCGGTGGCAACCAAGGCTGGCGCCATGTCCAACGATACGGCATCAGTGCTGGTGGCGGCGGGTGCCATCACAGTTTTGGCTATGCCATTGTTGGCGCAGTTGACGTATCGCGTGGCTGACGTTCACCCCGTGGAAACCGCGCGTGAGGTGGCGCACGACCCGCATCATCTGGGCGATATTGTGGGCGACCATCTTGCGTATGCCCAGTTGGCGGATGCATCGGAGGCTGACGAAAGCTCGCGGCGCGCGCGAAAGATCGCCAAGGCCAAGGAGCGTTTGGAAAAGCAACATAAGCGCCATGACCTGATAGAACAGGCGAACCGGGAGCGCCGTCAGCGCCGTGTGGAGCTGATGCGCGAAGTGCGGCAGGAGCGCACCCAGAAGCGCGCCGAGCTGGTAGAGCAGCTGAAAGAGCTTGACGAAGGGAAGTAGCGCGGCCGCTGTTTTCTAGGCGGGTACCTGGCGAAGCTGAGGGAGAGGCTGTGCGCGAGGTTGGCCTTGGGGTTCCCGTTAGGTTGCGCGGGTTCCCTCACTGACCTGATCGTCCGCCTTGGCGGCGGAGCGCCCAGCTTCGCAATAGCTAACGAAACGAAGAAGGGGAGCCGGCGCTGGTGCGCGGCTCCCCTTTGCGTAAGCGGGTGGTTGTTCGCCGAACCTCTAGCGGCAGACGATTTCCACGGGAACGTTCAGGATCTTGGCAACCTTCAGGATGGTGTCGGTGTGGCTGCCCAGTGCTGCTGCCATGTGGTGCGTCGGGCCGGTTTCGTTCCAGCGGTTCATGAACTCGCGGGCGCCGATGCTGAACTTCATGCGCATGTTGGTGTCGCCGAACGTGAAGATGGGGCCTTCAACGTTTTCGCCCTCGGCAACAACGAACTTGAAGTTGCCGTCGCCGTCCTGCGTGATGCCCAGATAGGTAACCGTGCCCAGGCCAGGGTAGAACTGGGTAAGATAGCCGCCGCCGGTCTTGCCGTGGAACACCGGCACAACCTTCAGCGTGGGCTTCTTGGCGGTGGAGATGTCGGCATCGCCCGAGCCGGAATGGCCGATGATAACCACGTCTTCGGGGAAGTCGATGGAGTACATCTCGGAAAGCTGGCCGGTGCCGGCGATGGTCTTCAGGATGCTCATGGCGATGGCAACCTTCATGTCGCCCTCAACCGCGCAGGAAGTGCCCTGCTTGATGAGCATCGAGAACGCGGGGATAAGCATGCTGTCCAGCACGCCGGCCTTGCCCTGGGCGAAGCCGTCGTAGTGACTGGCGATAAGGCCCAGCTGCTCGTCCTTCACCCACTGCTCGAAGGCAACGACGTACTTCGCCATGTCCTGGATGGGCTCGTCGGATACGGAGGCGCCGCCCTCGATGTCGAAGGTGTCGATGATCTCGGCTGCCTTGGCATCGATTGCCGCCTGGTCGTCGATGTCGTCGGCGATGGCCCACATCTTCTCCCAGTCGAACTGCTTGGTGTACAGGCCCATGCGGTTGTACAGGTTGGTCTCGTCGATGTAGAGGTCCATCATGCCGGGGTAGGGGCGGCCGATCTGCGCGATGTTGGTGCGGCGCAGGCGACGGCGAACCTGTGCGGCGGTGCACCACTGCTCAAGCTGCTTGGCAACTTCTGGGTCGCCGCCCTCGACGACGCCGGTGACGACCGCGTGGCGCTTGCCGGCGCGGTTCAGGTCGGCAACAACCTCGCCGGGAGCGCCGCATGCGTACAGCTCGCCCAGCCAGGTGGGGATGTCGGTGTTGGCGTAGTCGGGCTGCGCCTTCTTCTGCACGTTCACGATAACCACGGGCACATCCAGGTCGCGTACGACGGGCAGCACGTTGTAGCTGGTGGCGTAGGTGAGCATCTGCAGGATAACCAGGTCTACGTCGGCGGCGCGGAAGAGGTCGCCGGCATCCTGAGCCTGTTCCTTGGTGGTTACCATGCCGCCGTCTACAAGGTCGACCGTGGTGGGCAGGGTCTTCTTGAATTCAGCGTACTGGCCTTCGAACTCGGGAACGAGCTGCGGGAACTGCGGCAGGTATGCGCCGAGCGCGATGGAGAACACGCCGACTTTCGCTTTGGTTTCAACGAGCATGTTTGCCTCCTTGGGCAGGTTGGTTCATTTTTGAATGCGTTATAACCTTGCTTATATTACCAGCCGCTTCGCCATTTCATCTGCCGTTTACCGAACTTCACGCTTAGTTGGGCGATTTCTATTTGCGCTTATATGCTGTGCGTTGGCTGCTTCCAGCGTGGCCCCGGCTGGGGCGGGATAGTATCGGTAGCGTAAACAGCTGTTAGGAGGGGTATATGTCATCGTATGGGCAGGCAAGCGCCATCAGCGCGAACGGCTTGACGAAGACCTATGGCGGCGTGAACGTCGTCGACGGCCTTTCCATGGATGTGCATGAGGGCGACATCTATGGTTTCGTAGGGCGCAACGGCGCGGGCAAATCGACCACAATGAAGATGGTTTGTGGCCTTATCGCGGCTTCTGCCGGCGAGCTTAAGGTGCTGGGGCGCGATATTTCCCAGCAGGGCGGCGCCACGGGCATCGGTTCGCTTATCGAAGCGCCCGGTCTTCTGGAGAAGATGAGCGCGGAAGACAACCTAATGTACAAGGCAACGGCGCTGGGTGTTGCCAATCCGGAAAGCCAGTGCAAGGAACTGCTTCAGCTGGTAGGCCTTTCCAAAGCGGGCTCGAAGCATGCGCGCAATTTCTCGCTGGGCATGAAGCAGCGCCTGGGTATTGCGCTGGCGCTGGTGGGCAGCCCGAAGATCCTGCTGTTGGACGAGCCGTTCAACGGTCTTGACCCTGCCGCTACCCATGAAATGCGCGAAGCCCTGCAGCGCCTGAATAAAGAGCGCGGCATGACCATCGTGGTTTCCAGCCACGTGTTGGATCAGCTGAACCGTTTCGCCACGCGCTTCGGCGTTATCAACGCGGGATCCATGGCCATCGAGTTCGGCGCAGAGCGCATGGCCGAGATGGCGGCAGGCCGCATCCGCGTGCGCTGCACCGACATGGACGGTGCGGCGAAGGCGATTGCCGCCGCCTTGCCGGGCGTGGAGATTGTCACCTCCGAAGACGGGGTGCTGTTGGTGCCGGGCGTCGAGGGCAACCTGGAAAAGGTGTCGCTGGCGCTGTTCAACGCAAACCTGCAAGTGCTCGAGTTGGTGCGCACCCAACGCGATGTGGAGGAGTTCTTCCTCGAGCTTATGGGCAAGCCCGCCGTTTCAAGCAACAGCCCCTACCAGCCTCAGGGAGGTCGATAACCGTGAGTTCGCTTCTTCGCGCCGATATCCGCCGCATCGTGCGGCCCCAAAGCAATACCCATTGGTTCCTGGTGGTTCTTCTGGCTGTGATCGTGCTTGCCGTTGTCCTGGTTCCCGTTCTGGTGGACTTCTTCAGCAACGCGAACATTTCGGAGGAAGAGAAGGAAGCCATCAACACCATGAGGGTGGTTACGCCCTTGGGTTCGGCAAGCACCCTTCTGTTGTTCGGCCTGGTTCCGCTGCTTGCCAGCCTGCGCATGGCCACCCTGTGCTGGGCCGATATGCGCTCGGGCTTCATCCGCACCATCGTAAGCGCCTGCGGCAAGAAAACCTACTACATCGAGAAGTTGGTGCTTGCGCTGGTGGTGAGCTTCGCGTTTTTGCTCATCGGCTTTGTGCTGGACCTTCTTATCACGGCGATTGCAGGCGGGTTCACCGACCCTAGCCCTGTGCTCGACATCATTATCTGGGTTGTGCTGGCTACGCTTCTAACCTGGGCTTGCGCTAGCTTGACGCTAACGGTGCTCTGGCTGGTGAAGTCCAACGCGCTTGCCTACATCCTGGGTATTTCGCTTGGCAGCGGGTTGATTTCCTCGCTTATCTCGCTTGCGCTTGGCGCCATCCCCGCAATCGCGGAGGTTTGGGCCAAGATCGTTGAGTGGTTCCCCGTCAGTGCCGTTAACACCCTGAACAACATCACGAACGGTGGCCTGGCCTACGAGGCGTTGGACTACGCCCATGTGCTGGTGCCCATTGCGGTATGTCTCGCTATCGCCTTCGCTTGCGCGAGCGCGGTAATGAGCAAGCGCGACCTGTAGGGCAGGTTGCAGGCCGTACGGCCTGCGCTTCCGCTAAAGATAGCTGGCTTTCGGCGGCCTTCGCTTCGTGCGAGGGCCGCTTTTACGTTCAGGGAATGTTTGCGGGGTGGTGAATTGGCCCGAAACGATGGCCGTTGCTAGGGTGGTGGCTGTGAGCAGGTTGGAGTTGCGGCCGTGTACGGCGTGCGGCAGCGGCTGTTTGCCAGCTAGTAGGGCGCGGGCTGGTGGCGAAGCGGGTGTGTCTGTTTGCCGTGCCGGCCGGCTGAACCGGTTGGGGAAGGTGGGCTGGCCTAGAACACCGCTTCGATGGGGTCGGAAACGGTTAGGTTTTCCTGACCGTGGCACAGTTCGGTGATCTTCTTCAGGAAGGGCTCCTGCGTGCCGTCCAGCATGCGCAGCTGCATGGTTACCGCATCGGTGAACTGCGTGTCCAGTGTTTTGGCGTTGCAGTCTGCGGCGATGCGGTTCGCCTGGTCATACAGGGGGTAGGCCACGCGCAGGATGATATCCACGCACATGGAAACGCTCACCAGCTGTGCTTGCGCGATGGCCGCCTGGGTGGATTGCGTGTAGGCGCGCACCAGCCCGCCGGTGCCCAGCAGCGTTCCACCGAAGTAGCGGGTAACCACTACGGCAACGTCGGTAAGTTCGGCGTGCTGCAGCGCCTGCAGGGTGGGAAGCCCCGCCGTCTTCTGCGGCTCGCCGTCGTCCGAGTAGCGTATGCGCTCGGATGCTCCCTCGCCGCGCAGGATGTAGGCGTACACGTTGTGTCGTGCCATGCGATGCTCGGCGCGTATTTCCTCAAGGAACGCCAGGGCTTCCTCTTCCGATTCCACATGGGCAAGCTGCGCGATGAAGCGGCTCTTCTTCTCTTCGATCTCGCCGATGGCGCGGCCTTCTATGGTCTGGTATGCGGGCATGGCTTTCCCTTGCTGCTCTACAGGCCGTAAAGTCCGAAGTACATGCCCACGTAGCCCAGTGCCGCCACCCAGGCCAGCGCAACCACGATGCGCACGGGTGCAGGAACACGCAGATTGCTGCTGGGAACCATGAACATGGCGATAAGGCCACCCACTGCGCCACCCAAGTGGCCGCTGAGCGAGATGCTGGGTACCAGCAGGGTGAACGCGATGTTGATGCCGATTACGGAAAGCATGCCCTTGCTGTACTGGGCCAGGAAATCGCGGTTCTGCTTCGACAGCACGCCCAGAAGCGCGATGGCGACGAACAGGCCGAAGATGCTGGTGGATGCGCCAGCGGAAACGCCGTACGACCCGGTAAGCGAATCGGCGGCGAACGAGACCACGTTGCCGGAAATGCCGGCGATGAAGTACAGCAGCAGGTAGTTCCAGCGTCCCAGCAGGTATTCCAACAGTACACCCGCACTGTAGAGCGCGGCCATGTTGAACAGCAGGTGCATCAGGTCGACATGCAGGAACATGGGCGTTACGAAGCGATAGGTGTCGGCGATGCCCTGAACAGCCGGCGCGTACATGGCGCCCATCTGATACAACGTGCGCGCATCGATGTCCACGGTGAAGCCCGCCATAACGGCCTCGATCGCGAACACCACCACGTTGATGGCGATGAGCACGAAGGTTACCAGGCACGAGCCGTACTTTTCCATGAAGGTGGGTTCGGCGGCTTTCATCATCCGCTTCAGGGCTTCGTCGTCGATGTATCCCTGCTGCGATTGGCTCTGGCTGTTCGGTTCGCTCACGGGTGCTCCTGATTCGGGTTCGGTGGCGCGGCGCGGTGCCGCTGCGGTTTGCAACTATCTTAGCAGGGTGGAAAGCGGGCCGTTGCTCAGCACGGTAACGGTGCTGGTGGCACGGCTGATAGCGGTGTACAGGCGACGGCGCGAAAGGTCGTTTTCGGGGAAGGCCTGGTTGCTGGCGTCCACTACCACCACATGGTCGAACTCCAAGCCCTTGGCAAGCGGCAACGCCAGCAGTATGGCGCCGGAATCGGGCAATGCGGCGCTGCCGTCGATGACCTGCGGGGCGTCTTCCCCCAGCAGTTGGGCGGTGCGCTGCACGGCTCCATCGTCCAGGGCAACCAGAGCGGCGGTTCCCTCGAAACCGTTCAGCTCGCAGGCCACACGGCGAAGCTCGCGCTCGTATTCGCCCTCATCGGCGCACTCGATTACCTCCGGCTTCGTGTCCTGGCGCTGCACGGAGGATATCTGCATCCCGTCGGCGGTAACGGCCAGCTTGGCGAACAGGTCGGTGATGGCGGGGGTGGAGCGGTAGCTGGTCATAAGGTGGCATTCGCTCACCTTGCCGCGCAGCTTTTCGAACACCTGCTTGATCTCATCGAACGAGGCGGTCTGAGGCATGATGGCCTGGTTCTCGTCGCCCAGCAGCAGGAAGTTCGCGCGGCGGAAATAGCGGGCCAGCACGGCCAGCTGCGATGCGGAGTAATCCTGCACCTCGTCGATCATCACGTACTTGGCGGATGGGTTGCCCATGCCGGTAAGCGCGATTTTCAGGTACAGCCATTCCATGAAGGTGAGCTCTTCGATGCCCGCGATGCGCTTGCCGATACGGTCCACACGCAGCCAGTAGTCGTTGCGCACGGCCTCGAAAGCACTTTCGTATTGCTGGGTAAGGAACTTCAGCGTGTACTTCTTCGCCTGCTCTTCGGTGTCCATCACCACGGGCTCGCCGAATACGCTGAGCTGGGTGTTGTAGTCCAGCTCGCTTACCACGTCCTGCGCGGCGGAGCTTCCCGCCATCTGGCCTAGGCGGCTGTTCAGGCGCGTTTCGAGTTCTTCGCGGATAAGGGTGATGCGGTGCGGGCCGGCAGGGGCGTTCTTGAACTTGGCTGCGGCGCGCGCTATCTGCTGGGCGGTGATAAGCACGGTGCCCTGGCTCTTGATGTCGCGGAAGTCCTTGTCCTGGAATTCCAGGCTCTTCACTGCCTCGTCGATGCGCTGAAGCTCGCTAATGCTGGTGTCTTGGCGCAGGAAGTCGCGTCCCGGCGGGATAAGGCCCTGCGCGAATTCCGCCCAGGTAAGGATGTTGGGGTTGCGCTCGCCCATATCGGGCAGCACGTGGTCGATGTAGGTGCGGAACACCGGGTTCGGCGTGATAAGGAACACCTCGCGCGGATCTAGGCTTTCGCGCTTCTGGTAGAACAGGTAGGCGATGCGCTGAAGCAGCACGGAGGTTTTGCCGCTGCCGGCGATGCCGTTCACCAGCAGGGCAGGCACGTCTTCGTGGCGGATAACCACGTTCTGCTCTTTCTGGATGGTGGTGGTGATGGCCTGCATCTGCGAGGTGCGCTGGCGCGAAAGCGAGGCCAGCAGCAGCTTGTCCTCGATTGCCACGGTGGTGTCGAAGCAGGCGTTCAGCTTGTCGAACGAGATGTCGAACTGGCGGCGCAGCTTCAGGTCCACGTTGATGGTGCGGCCGTTCGCCTCGTAGGAGGTGGGGCCGTCGGCCTGGTTGTAGTACACCTCGGCCACGGGGCTGCGCCAATCCACCACCAGGCGCTGATAGTTCTCGTCGGAAAGACCCGCGTTGCCGATGTAGAGCTCCTTGGGCTCGGCGCCGGCGCGGTACTGCAGCACCACCTTCGCGAAGTAGGGCTGTGGCTTCAGGATGCGGATGGCGGTGAGCTTGTCGGCGGCCGCGCGCTGGGCGCGGTTGTACGAGTCGATGACGCTGTTCATGTTGGCGTACTCGATGTACGTTTCCTGCTTCTCGCCATCGCTGGCGAAGTTGGAGGCCAGCTCGTCGGCCATGTTCTTCTTGTCTTCCTCGGCCTCTTGCGCGGTTTTGCGCATCTGGGCCAGAACGCCCTGCTCCATCCTCTCGATGGTGGCGTAGGTTTGGGAAAGATGTGCCTGCTCTTCGGCGAAGATGGCATCCTGCGTTTCGTCGACAGTGGTCATGCGCCCTCCTTTTTCGAGCTAAATATGTTATCGCATAAAACACGTTGCCTGGCGCAGCCTGCACGAAAATGGCTTGCGGGGGTTTAGCGGCCTCCGTAGTGGTGCGCATCGGTTGACGGTAGGGGATTGCCGCGCCCCGTATCGCTGACGCCGAGGGCGCGCAGCCTTGGGTTTCCCGGGGCGAAGCGTTCACGGTAGAATAGCAGCGTACATTCCCAAAGAAGGACAGGTTGAAAGCGAGGGGCTATGGAGAAGGCTTTGAAGACGATGCGCCATTCGGGCGCAATGGCCATTGCGATGGGCAGCGTTGCCATCACGGCCGGCGTTGCAGTCGGCGTAGGCTGCATTGTGATGGGCGCCAAACTGCTGAATCGTTCGAAGTAGCACGTAGCGACGTGGGTTGGGGCGGTGCCGCGAGGGGTTCTCTGAAAGCAATTCCTGCACGGTTCGCGAAGCGAACCCTCTTCTAATGCATGAGGCGGCGACCGCACGAGCGAAGCGAGCAGGGTAGCGGGAATCCCCGAGGGGCGGTGCCCCTGCCCGCGGCGCGGATAGGATAGTTGCCCGATCTGCAAATGCAATCGAATTCAGCATGAAAAAGGCCCGCTCGGTAGGTCGTTGAACCACCGGGCGGGCCATTTGTTTTCGAAGGGGCGGGCTGGGTTATTTCGCCAGGCCGATTTCCTTGAAGTAGGAGTCAACATCTTCTTCCCAGGTGGGCAGTTCGGCGCCGAACATTTCCAGCATCAGGCTTTCCAGCTCTACCTGTTCGGCCGTTACCAGGTCGGATTCGGGGGTAAGCACCTTCGCCGGGTCGTAGCCGCATACGGTGAGCACGCGGGTAAGGAACTCGTAGCGGCTTGCCAGACCGCGGCTGGTAACGTGCAGGGTGCCCGTTGCCTTGCGGTTGATGGCCTTGATAAGGAAGTCGACGTAGGTGGAAACCGAGGTGGGCGAAGCGATCTGGTCGGTGCGCGCACCGATGGTCTTGCCGGCCTTCGCGGCATCGAGCGCGTTCTTCACCTGGCTGCCATCTGCGCTGTACACCCATGAAGAGCGGATGATGAGGTGGTTGGGCGCTGTGTCGCGCACCATAACCTCGCCGGCGCGCTTCGACTTGCCGTAGGGGGTTTCGGGGTGGGGCGTGTCGAACTCGTTGGCAGGCTCGGCCATGCGCACGGGGAACACGTCGTCGGTGGAGATCTGCACCATAAGGGCATCCACGTTGTTGGCGGCAAGCGCAACGTTGCGGGCGCCCAGGGCGTTCACCTCATAGGCGTGGATGCGGTTGCCCAGGCCGGCAACCGAGCGGGAGATGCCGGCGCAGTTGATGATCACGTCGGGGCGCAGGTCTTGCGCGAAGGCATCAACCAGGTCGGGGTCGGTTACGGTGAGCTCGGCGTCGGTGCCAACCACGGTGCAGTTGTAGGTTTCCTTCAGGCGTTTGACTATCTCGCGGCCCAGAAAGCCGTTGCAGCCAGTGACCCAGATGGTTTCTTTGATATCCATGGATCCTCGTTTCAAGTGGAAGGTGTGCGGTTCGGGTGCGGTGCCGGCCATGGTGGCCGGCACCGCTTGTTCTTGGGGCGGCGGGAAAGGGCGGCCGGCGTTACGCTGCGGCCTCTACGCCCTTGCTGTTGTTACCGTCGTCGTTCTTGCCGTGGCGGAGCTTCTGGTACACGAACACGCCAGCCACGAACACGAAGCCGATGGCGTTGAGCCACAGCGACGTGATGCCGTCGGATTCGGACATGGGAAGCATGATCACCAGGCCGGCGCCGATGGAAAGGATGCGCAGCACCACGTTGATCTTGCCGAACAGGTAGCCTTCGATGCCGGCGGCAATGCCGAACAGGCCGAACAGCGCCATGGCGGTGTTGACCACAACCATGTAGGGCTCAACGGGTACCTGCATGATAAGGGCAGGGCAGAAGGCGAAGATGAACGGCACGATGTAGGCGGCCATGCCCAAGCGCGATGCGTTCACGGCCGTCTTCATCGGCTTCGACTTCGCGATTGCCGAGCCGGCGTACGCGGCGAGTGCTACCGGCGGGGTGATGTCGGCCAGGATGCCGAAGTAGAACACGAAGAAGTGCGCGCAAACCAGCGGCACGCCCAGCTGGATAAGGATGGGGGCGCAGGTTGCGGCCATGATGCAGTAGTTCGCGGTGGTGGGAACGCCCATGCCCAGAACGATGCAGCACAGCATGGTGAGGATAAGGCCGATGATGAGGTAGTCGCCCGCGGCCATGACGATAGCGTTGATGAGCACGGAAGCCAGGCCGGTTACCGTGATGCAGCCGGCGATCATGCCGGCCAGTGCGCAGGCAACGGCAACGGCGATGGAGTTGCGTGCGCCGGCAGCGAAGGCGTCGGCGGCGGTCCAAAGCGCGGTCTTGGTGGTTTCCAGCAGAACGCTGCCGAAGGTGTCTTCCTCGGTGCGCTCAGACCAGTTGGTAAGGAAGAAGTGGATGTAGCCGATGACGAACGCCACGAAGATGGAGATGGCGGCGGAAACGGCCATGGTGTAGATGCCGGCGGAAACGATCCATACCAGCACCACCAGCGGGATGATGAGGTAGCAGTTCTTCAGCAGGTAGATCCAGGTGGGAAGTTCGTTGAAGGGGATGCCCTTCAGGCCGCGCTTCTTCGCCTCCAGATGCACGGTGCAGAAGATGCCGCCGAAGTACAGGATGGCGGGGATGATGGCGATGGTGGCAACCTGGATGTAGGGGATGCCCATGTACTCGGCCATCAGGAACGCGGCGGCGCCCATGATGGGGGGCATGATCTGGCCGCCGGTGGAAGAAGCCGCCTCGACTGCGCCGGCGAACTCGGGGCGGTAGCCCGTCTTCTTCATCATGGGGATGGTTACCGAACCGGTGGTAACGGTGTTGCCAACCGAAGAGCCGGAAACCATGCCGCACAGGGCGGAAGAGATGACGGCAACCTTCGCCGGGCCGCCGGAAGACCAGCCTGCCAGGCGATTCGCGAACGAGATGAAGAAGTTCGCGATGCCGGTGCGCTCAAGGAACGCGCCGAAGATGATGAACAGCACGATGTAGGTGTAGCACACGTTGGTGGGGGTGCCGATCACGCCGCTGGTGGTGTAGAACAGCTTCTGCACCACATTGGTAAGGGCGCGCATGAAGTCGTTGCCGTGGCTGAACTGCCAGTAGAACGCGTAGATGATAAGGCAGCCCACCACGATGATGATGGGAAGGCCCACGCAGCGTCGGCACAGCTCGATGAGCACCGCGATGCCGCAGATGCCCATGACCAGTTCCAGCGTGCCGATGCGCGCGCCCATCATGAGGATGGGCGTGGTGTTCACAGCGAAGTACATGAACGACGCCGCGCCTATCACCATGAGCAGGATGTCGTACCACGGCACGTGGTTGGGGGAGTGCCCGGTTTTTGAAACGGGGTACATCAGGAAGCCGATGATGATGACGAAGGCCAGGAAGCGGGCCAGGCGCGTTTCGGCCTGCTCCACGCTGAACAGCGTCATGTACAGGCAATATACCGAGAACAGCACCATCACGCCGGTGATGACGGCCTTCGGGATGCCCGTCCAGATGCGGGTGTTCGACTCGCGGTCGTACTTGCGCATTACCTCGTCTACGTCGACATCGGCATTGCTGGGTACGCTCTGCTCGTCTTTCACCTCGCTTTTCTTCTTGATGTTGAATTTGCTTGAGTTGAATATGCTCATAGCTCTCCTTGTTGTGGTCGGGTACGGCATACACATTGCGTGCGTGCTGAGCTATCGGAGGGGCCGCTTGGAACGGAGGGCCCCGGAAGCGCCAAGAGCGCAGCATGCACGGAAGGCTTTCGGTAGCAATCAGGGTCGCAGCGGCATCTGCGCGCTGCGACCCTTCATGCAAGCTGCTTTTCAGTTACGGCAGCTGGTTTCGGCGGTTAGGCCATTAGGCGGTGGGAACCTCTACGCCCTGCTCCTTGAAGTACTTGGCAGCGCCAGCATGGTAAGGAACGGAGGTGATGGAAGAAGCGGTCTCAAGGCTGAGCTCCTTGTACTTCGCATGTGCCTCGGCGTTGTTCTGTGCGCCGTCGAAGAGGGACTTCGTGAAGGCGTACACGTCGTCTTCGCTTACGGAGTTGTTGGCAAGCACAACGGACAGAACGGAAACGGTGGTGGTGTCAGACTCCATGCCGGAGTAGGTGCCGGCGGGGATGGTGGCCGTTGCGTAGTAGGGGGAGGTTTCCTGGAGCTTGGCGATGTGCTCAGCGTCCATGGATACCAGGTAAGCCTGCTTGGAGGTGGAAAGGTCGGTGATGGCGGTGGTGGGTGCGCCGGCAACGATGAATGCTGCGTCAACCTTGCCGTTCTTCAGGGAGTCGGCGGAGTCGGCGAAGTTCTGATACACAGCGGAGATGTCGCTGTTCACGTCGATGCCGTAAGCGCCCAGGATGTCAACTGCGTTGAAGTACACGCCGGAGTTGGCAGCGCCAACGGAAACGGTCTTGCCCTTCAGGTCGGCAACGGTCTTGATGCTGGAATCGCAGGTTACGATCTGCACCTGCTCGGGGTAGAGGGCTGCCACAACGGAGAAGTCGGTGTAGGCTGCGCCGTCGAACAGGTTGGTGCCCTTGTAGGCGTAGGTTGCCACGTCGGTCTGGCAGAAGGCCAGCTCAGCCTCGCCGCCTTCCAAGGACTGGATGTTGGCCTTGGAGCCCTCGGAGGAAAGGGCGTTCACGTTCAGGCCTGCGTTGTTGGTGGCGTACTGGGCAAGAACGCTGCCGTAGGCATAGTAGGTGCCGGACTCGCCGCCGGTTACGAAGCGCAGTTCCTTGCTGTCGGAGCTAGACGAGCTGCTGCAACCAGCCAGAGCCAGCGCCATGGCTGCGGCGCAGGCGCAAGCGAAGACTGCCAAAAGCTTTTTCTTCATTTCTTCTCACTTTCATTCCTTCGCGAAAGGCGGAATGGCTCTTCGGGCGTTTGCCGTTGGATGCTCTGGATTTTGGCTCAGAGCCCTTTCGCTGTCGTTGATTTTACGTGAACTGACCGTTTATTTATTGTTAAACGCCAATTAATTTTGTTGAGTAACAAAAATCGTTGGATAGCGGTATAACATTCCAGGCGAACGGAAACGGCCCCTTTCATGATTCAACGGATGCAGTTGATCTGTTGATTTGCCGGTTGCGCCGGCGGGGCTAAACGGGAAGAAGGAAACAGTGAGCCTTGAAGGATGGGATTGGTTCATAAAGCTGGCCGAGAACGAGAGTTTCACCAAGGCGGCCGATGAACTGCAGATATCCCAGCAAACGCTAAGCGCGCGCTTGGTTTCGTTGGAGAAATCGCTCGGCGCGAAGCTGGTGGTGCGCGGCACGCCCATCTCGTTCACACCTGCCGGCAAGGTGTTCCTTATGTACGCGCGCGAGCAGCGTCAGGCGCAGCGCGACATGATCCGTCAGATAGGCGAGGTTTCCAATGGCGCAGCAGGCGTGCTGAAGGTGGGTATTTCCCACAGCCGCGGGCGCGTGCTTATGCCGAACGTGGTTGCTGGAATGGCCAAGGAGATGCCCGGCGTTACCGTGAAGCTGATCGAGGGCACCAACCGTTCCTTGGTTCGCATGGCCGAGCATGGCGAACTTGATGCCGTTATCGCGCGCTTCGAGGGAACCTGCCCCGGGGTTTCCGTCGAACCTATATATAAAGAGAAGATCGTGCTTGCCGTTCATCCCGATTTGCTTCAGCAGGTGATGGGCATGCCGGCTCAGCATGCGGTGCAGAAACTTGCCGCCGAGGGCATAGGCGCGCTTGCGCAATGCCCGTTCGTGCTTGCCACGGTGGACGACATATCGGGCCGTGTTGCCTATTCCGAGCTACGCAATGCGGGCATCCGCCCGAAGGTGGTTGCCATGAGCGAGAACCTGCCCACGCTTCTGGCCATGGCCTCGCAGGGCATAGGCGCGGTGTTCTGCTTCACCGACATGCTCGACGTTACCCCGTACCTTTCCGGCGAGCTGGTGCGCATACCTCTTTCGCCGCAGGCTAGCTATTGCATCGGTCTGGGCGTTCCGGTTAACGCTGAGCCGTGGCAGGCGTTCGACCTGTTCCGCAGCCTGTTGTTGGAAGAGGTGGCGGAATAGGCCGAGCTCGTGCCAAGGTAAACAAACCAACCGGGAATGTTCAAATTCTTCTACAGTTGGGGAGTTTCTGTATAGGGACCGCATGGCACCGGGAGGGCTTGCCTGCGCAGGATACAATACGCAGGAATCACTCTGGCCCTAACGGCCAAGCGGGAAATGCCGCAACGGTTTCGATGCATAGGAGGTGCTCGCTGGCGTGAAAAACGCTTTTCGCGTTCTGAAACGAGATTACTTGCGCTTGCTTAAGGCGCCTGCTGCGTTGGTTGTGGTGTTCGTGCTGGTGGTGCTTCCTTCCCTGTACACCTGGTTCAACGTCGTGGGCTTTTGGGATCCTTACGGCAACACCGGCAACATCCGCGTGTGCGTGGTGAACGAAGACGAAGGCGCCACCATCGAATCGATGGGCGAGCTGAACATGGGCGACCAGGTAATCGACCAGCTTCGGGAAAACAACCAGTTGGGCTGGACGTTCACCGATCGCGAAACGGCCATGGAGGAAGTGAACTCCGGCAAGGCGTACGCCGCCTTCATCATGCCCTCCGACTTCAGTTACGACGTAACCACGCTGCTCACCGGCGATTTCACGCAGCCGCAGCTTGAGTACTACGTGAACGAGAAGGCGGGCGGCGTTTCCACCAAGGTCACCGACACGGGCGCCTACACGCTCGATGAAACCATCAACTCCACCTTCGTTTCCACGGTTAGCGGCGTCGTTGCCAGCACGCTTAACAGCGGCATATCCAATGCGGAGGAAGACATCGATGCGGGCCAGACCAGCGTAGCTGCCCAGCTGGACAAGGCAAGCTCGTCGCTTCAGGAAGCGCGCGACTCCGTGACCGACCTGAAGAGCGCCTCGGACGACCTTTCCGCCAAGACCACCGACGCGAAGGAGAAACTGCAAAGCGCCAAGGACGGCATCCAGGGCTTGAGCGATCAGCTTCAGGAAGCCTCGAGCTTGCTTACCTCCACCCAAAACGCCGTCGGCCCGCTGGTTTCCCGCATGGACTCCGTGCTCGACGAGTCCAACGAGCTTGCCAGAAGCGCCTGCAACAACGCCAATACGGCCGTTAACACGGTGAATTCCCAGGTACAAGCCGCCGAAGGCGCCGTTGCGGTGGTGTCGCAGGCCAGCGATACCATCATTTCCTCCAATACCATGATGATCCAGGTGCTGAAGACCCTGCAGGACACGCCCGGGCTCGATGACAACGCGAAGAAGGCCCTTGAAGAGGCCATAGCCTCCTTGGAGCAGCAGAACTCCTCTCTCGAGCAGACGGTGCAGGACCTGAACACCGCCTACAGCCATCTGAGCACCGCTTCCGACGACATAAACACGGCGGCGGGCAAGATGAACGATGCGCTCCAGAACACCCTTGCGGTGTCGAAGGACTACCGCAACACGTTCAACTCGCAGACGCTTCCCGTGCTGAACGACGGCATTACCAAGCTTTCGAACGCGCTGGCTGGCCTGTCCACGGCGGTGTCCAACCAGCAGCTGCTCATAGACCAGTCGGTTATAGCGCTTGACCAGCTGAATTCCGCGCTGGCAACCACCGCCGATGCCCTTGGGCAGACCGATGGCTTGCTTGAAGGCTTCCAGAGCGATATCGACACGGTGAAGACCGATGTGCTTGCCTTGGGCACTTCCAGTGCCCTGGAGGAGCTGTTCGGTGGGCAGATAGATGCCGACAAGATAGCCAGCTTCATGCTTTCGCCCACGCAGCTTGAAACCGTCGAGTTGTATTCCGTGAACTCCTACGGGTCGGCCATGGCGCCGCTGTTCATGAACATGACGCTGTGGATCGGCGTGTTCATGCTGCTGGTGATCTTGCGCCAGGAAGTGGACGATGAGGGGATACGGAACCTCTCTTCGCGTCAGCGCTACCTGGGCAAGTGGCTGTTCTTGGCCCCGCTTGTGGTGATGCAGGCGGTTGTGTGCTGCGCCGGCAACCTGTTCTTGGGGGTTGAGGTGGCCAGCGTTCCGCTGTTCTTCATCACCGCCATGTTCACCTCGCTAACCTACCTGAGTATCCAGTTCGCCCTTTCGGTGCTGTTCCAGCATGTGGGCAAAGGCATGTGCATCATCCTTATCTTCGTGCAGATCCCCGGCGCTACCGGCCTGTACCCCATAGAGATGACCCCGCCGTTCTTCCAGACGGTGTACCCCATGTTCCCCTTCACGTACGGCATCAACGCCTTGCGCGAGACCATTGCCGGCTTCTACGGACTGCAATGGGTCGGCTTCATGGCGGTGCTCTTGCTGTTCTTCCTGATCTTCTTCATCGGCGGCTTCCTTGCGCGCCCGTACCTCACCAACATGAACCGCATGTTCAGCAGGCAGATCGCTTCGAGCGATATCTTCAACGGCGAGGAATCCGAGCTGCCGGCGCGCCGCTACCGACTGGATCAGCTGTTCCGCGTTCTGGCGGACCGCGGCGAGTACCGCGCGCGTCTGATGGCGAGTGCGAAGAAGTTCATTCATTGGTATCCCAGGCTCAGGCGTTACGCTCTGATCCTTGCCTTGGCGGTTCCTGCGGTTGTTTCGCCCATCTTGGGGCTGCTGGGCTTGGAGAAGGTAGTGATCCTTACCTGCTGGCTGGCGTGGTTCGCGGTAACCGTGTTCTTCCTTATCGGCCTTGAGTTCATCCGTGACCGCATGGCCCACGATATCGCCTTGGACGACCTTTCCGACGAAGAGCTTTCCATGCTGTTCCAGGCCCGCGATGGCGTTTCCGCATCGCCCGCTCCTGCGCCCGTTGACTTGAGGAGGGAAGTGCGTAAATGAGAATGATCCGTCAGCTTTTCAAAGACGACATGAAGCGCATCTTCGGCAACATGGTTTCCCTCATCATCGTGCTGGGTTTGGTGCTGCTTCCCTCCATCTTCAGCTGGTACAACGTCTTGGCATGCTGGGATGTGTTCCAGAACACCGGCAACCTTAAGGTTGCGGTGGTGAACAACGACGAGGGCTATCAGAGCGATCTTGTTCCGCTGAAGGTGAACATGGGCGAGCAGGTTTCCTCGTCCCTGCGCGCCAACGCGCAGATGGATTGGGTGTTCACCGATGAAGAGGATGCCATCGATGGGGCTTGCTCGGGCAAATACTACGCAGCAGTCGTTATCCCGCAGAGCTTCAGCAAGGACATGATGACGTTCTATTCCGATGACGTAGAGCATGCGAGCCTGCTGTACTACAGCAACGAGAAGAAGAACGTGGTGGCGCCTAAGCTTACCGATCAGAGTGCCGATAAGGCTTCGAACATGGTGAACGAGGCGTTTTCCAAGACTTTGGCGGAAGTTGGCCTGAACGTTGCCAGCTCGCTGATAAGATACGCGGACACTTCCGATTCCAGCGGTCAACTTGGGGTGTTGGCCGACCATGTGGACACCCTGGGATCCCAGATGTCGCAGGCGTCGAATGTGCTGAGGTCGTATTCCCAGGTGCTTGGCGCAACCCAGCAGCTGGTCAACGGCTCCGCGGACCTGCTTGGGCAAGCGGGCAGCTCGGCATCCGAGGTGCTTGAGTCCGCTGACCAGGCGAAGAGCTCCGTTTCCAGCATCACCGAGGCTATGAAGGACGCCAACAGCAGCTTGGGCGAGGCCATCGCGAACGCCGCCGCAGGCTACGATGGCGTCTCCGATTCGCTGGACAAGGCATTCGACTCCACCACGGTTGTTGCCGGCGATGCGGCGAACGACCTGAACAACCGCGCCGATGACGTTGACGGCCTGGCCTCTCGCTTCTACACCATTGCCGACAAGGTTGACGAGCTTTCCAAGCTGTACGAGGAAATCGATCCCGATCAGGCAGCGAACTTGAATGTGTTCGTCGGCCAGCTGCGCGATACCGCGAAGGCCCAGTCCGATTTGGCCAACAACATGCGTTCTGCCGCCAGCAACATAAACAGCTCGACTGAAGATGCGAACGCAAAGCACGAGGAAGCCAAGGAGCTTGCCAGCAAGGCGAAAAGCAGCATCAACGAGCTTTCGGACGAGTACAACAATTCCATCAGGCCCCAACTCGACGACCTTTCGGAGAGGATCTCGGGCATGTCCGGCACGCTTGCCTCCAGCGCTTCCGATTTGGGGTCTATGGGCAACGAACTGCAGGGAAGCGCCGGCTCGCTTTCCGACCGTATCGGCACCGCCAAGGAAAAGCTCGAGGCCACTGCCGCCGACTTGGAGAACTCTTCCGCCAAGTTCACCGAGCTTGGCGAAACCATGCGCACCGCGCTTTCCACGGGGGACATGGACCAGTTGCGTGCCGTGCTCTATTCCGACCCCGATGCGTTGGCCTCTGCGCTTGCCGCACCGGTGCAGTTGGATAGGCACGAGGTGTTCCCGGCCGACAACTTCGGCTCGCAGATGGCGCCGCTCTACACCACTCTTGGCCTGTGGGTAGGCTCGCTTCTGCTGGTGGTTGCCATCAAAGTGAACGTTTCGCGCAAGGCACAGATCGCGTTGGGTTACCCCAAGCTGCACCAGCTGTTCCTGGGACGCTTCGGCGTGTTCGCGTTCGTGTCGCTGTGCCAGACCACGGTTCTGGCAGTGGGCAACATGCTGTTCCTGGGCGTACAGGCCAACGAGCCGCTGCTATACCTTATCTGCTTCTGGTTGGCGGGCTTGGTATTCACCTTCATCATGTACACATTGGTGGTTTCCTTTGCCAACTTGGGCAAGGCCATCGCCGTGTTCCTGCTTATCATCCAGGTAACCTCGGGCGGCGGCAGCTATCCGTTGCAGATGCTGCCCGATTTCTTCCAGACGCTCAGCCCCTTCCTGCCGGCGACGCACGTTATCAATGCCATGCGCGCTGCCATGATGGGCGTGTACAACGGCGACTTCTGGGTAGAGATCGGCTGCCTGCTGCTGTTCGTGGTGCCGTTCCTGCTGCTGGGCCTGCTGCTGCGCAAGCCTCTGATGCGCTTCCTGAACTGGTACGTGAAGAAGGCGGAAGACTCCAAGCTCGTCTGCTAGTGCGTCTTTGTGCGGGTTTCCTTGGCCTGTCGCACGCTGCGTGCGCTTCGAACTGTCTGCATCGCGGTTGAGCTTGGGCGTGGGCGATTTTTCCTTGTTCCCCGCTTCTGATGCTGCGAGGGCAGGGGTGCAGTCCGTACCGTCCGAACGAAGCCTTTGGCTTGGCGGTTTCAGCTCGGCCTTGCCTTTGGTATAACGGAGGCGGGAAGCCGTGCTCTCGGCTTCGTTTGCCGAAAAGGGGTTTCATGCAAGCTTGGGTAGCTGCTGCTTTCGCTTCTGCATTCTTTGCAGGCGTCGTTTCGATTCTTGCCAAATGCGGCATCAAGACCACCGATTCCGATGTTGCAACGGCGCTGCGCACCTGTGTGGTCGTGGTGTTCACCTGGGTGATGGTGGGCGTTGCCGGATCGTTCGGGCAAGTGGCGTTCATCACCCCGAAGTCTTGGCTGTTCCTGGTGCTCTCCGGTTTGGCGACGGGCGGGTCGTGGATCTGCTATTTCAAGGCGTTATCGACGGGCGACGTGAACAAGGTGGTGCCCATCGACAAATCCAGCACGCTGATGGCGGTGGCTATCTCCATCGTGCTTTTCGCCGAGACCGACAACCTCGCCCTTAAGCTTGTTGGGACGGCCATCGCTACCGCGGGCACCTTCATGATGATAGAGAAGAGGCCTGCGGCAGAGGGTGCCGCACCTGGCGGCAATGGGGGCAAGCGCACTTGGCTTGCCTATGCCGTAGCGGCAGCCGTGTTCGCGGCGCTCACGTCCGTTTTGGCCAAGGTGGGCATCGAGGGTGTGGAGTCCAACTTGGCAACCGCCATCCGTACCTGTGTGGTGTTGGCGATGGCGTGGGCAATCGTTGCGGGCAAGGGGAAGATGGGCCAGGTTGCTCACGTGAAGCGCAGCGAGCTTGGCTTCCTTGCGGCAAGCGGTTTGGCAACGGGTGCCTCGTGGTTGTTCTACTACTACGCTATCCAGGCGGGTATCGTGAGCGTGGTGGTGCAGATCGACAAGCTTTCGCTGCTCGTTTCCATCGCCTTCGCTTGGTTGGTGTTCAAGGAGCGCCTTACGCTCAAAAGCGGTGCCGGCCTTGCCATGATTGTTGCCGGCACAGCCCTTGTGGCGATGTGCGGTTAGCGGCTAGGCGCAGGAAATGGCCGAAGGCGCCGGGCAATGCTCGACGCCTTCAGTACATTTTCGATGGTGCTGCGTGATTCCAGCTGTGGTAGGCAGCCAGCATCTTCTTGTCTGGGGCAGCGGTGGTTACGCCTCCAATGCGTTATAGGTATCGTCGTCCACGGGTTCGCACCACTCGTTCGAGCAGCTTTCTCCGGGGTACTCAAAGGCCAGATGGGAAAACCATGAGTTGGCTTTCGCTCCGTGCCAGTGCTTCACGTTGGCCGGGATCTCCACGATGCTGCCAGGCTTGAGGGCACGCGCCGGCTTGCCCTCTTCCTGATACCAGCCCTCTCCGTCGATGCAGATGAGCACCTGTCCGCCGCCCGTGCTGGCATGGTGGATGTGCCAGTTGTTGCGGCAGCCCGGCTCGAAGGTCACGTTGAAGATGGG
>CAVBGJ010000017.1:0-37990 GCA_963595065.1 Christensenellaceae bacterium Phil1
TATTCATCAGCACCCTATTTGTCATGCGACACCGCTATCGCCCTACAACCCCATTACCAGGCCTACTGAGCCATAACCTTGGCCTTTAAGCCGAAGCATGGGTATCAGACCAAACCAGCCAAATGAGCAACCACAAACAAAAAGAGGAACCCGTGTTAACGGGTTCCTCTTACAAGCAAAGTATTTCGCTAAGTGCGCTACTGCGCGAAAATCCTAGCCGAAACGATACTGTACGCCCATGGTAGGCTGGGGGTACTCCCACTTCTCCAGGATGGTTTCGCCACAGATCATGCGGCACGTACCGCACTCAAGGCAACCAGCGTAGTCGAAGATGGGATCGTCGCCCTCTGCGGGCATCTTGTAAAGAGCTGCGGGGCAGCACATAACAAGCTTGTGGAACTCAGGATCGGAAGCCTTAACGCCTTCCTTGATCTTGATGTGTGCGTTTTCCTCGTCGACCTCAAACTTGTTGAGAGAAAGCTTCTCGTCGACGTTAACGGTGATGTTAAGTTCGCTCACAGCGCCTTCACTCCCTTCATAGCAACCTTAGCCAGCTTGAACAGACCCTGCTTCTTCACCGGGGGAAGCGCAAGCTTCATAACATGCTGACGGGGCTCGCCGTCAACCTTGAACAGCGGAGTCATGATGTCGCGAATCATCTCGGGGTAACCACGGAACATGCCAGGGCAGTTCTCCAGGAACTCAGGAGCATCAGCGTACATGTTCATGTCGCGCATGATGAAGGAGCTGTCGAGCATGTTCTTGTAGTCGGCGAGACCAGCCTTAGAGGTGTCGCCAGCATCGAGAGCCTTGATAACTGCCTTACCAGCGATCTCGCCGGAAGCAACAGCAAGGTCCATGCCGCGAACGGTGTAGCCAAGGTTCATGCACAGCATAGCTGCATCGCCAGCAACGATAACGCCGTCGCCGACGATCTCGGGCATCATCTTGACGCCACCCTCGGGAACAACATGACCAGAGTACTCAACGGTCTTGCCACCAGCGATAAGGGGCTTGATCTCGGGACGGTTCTTGAAGTTCTCGAGCATCTGATACACAGGGATATCCTGCTTCAGAACTTCGCTCATGGTAGCAACGATGCCAACAGAAACGGATTCCTGGTTAGCGTAAACGAAAGCGCCACCAATGATGCCGTTGGAGCAATCGCCAGCGAAGAGCCAAGAAGCACCCTCGCCGGGGTTGCACAGGAAGCGGGACTCAACAACGTCGGCGGGAAGCTCGATGGTTTCCTTGGCGCCAACAGCTACCTGATGAATAGCAGGGGCCTTCTTGGAAAGGCCAGCCTTGGAGGTGAGCAGGGAGTTAACGCCATCGGCCAGGATGACGACATCGGAAGTGATCTCGTCGCCGAAAGCGTTGATGCCCTTGACCTTGCCATCTTCGATGATCAGGTCTTCTACAGCAATGCCGTAGATGAACTCAGCGCCAGCATTTTCTGCCTGCTCGGCAAGCCACTGATCGAAGGGGCCACGAAGTACGGTGTAAGACTCCTTGCCTGCCTCTTCGAGCTCGCGGGCAGAATAGTCGATGGTGAAATTGGAGTCGGGCGACATGAGAGAGATGCGCTCATGCGTAACCTTGCGCTGAAGAGGAGCTTCCTGGTAATTGGGGAAGACCTTAGCCAGCGAATGCGTGTAGATACGGCCACCGGTCATGTTCTTTGCGCCAGCGTACTGACCACGCTCGACGACAAGAACCGACTTTCCGGCGGACGCGAGGGTGTAAGCAGCAACAGAACCTGCGCAGCCTGCACCGACGACGATCGCGTCAAAATCGGACATGCTTTTCCTTTCAGAGGGTGAACAAAAAAACAGGGCGCAGTTGCCTGCGCCCTGCAATAATAAGCTTTTACAGCTTTTCGATCAAGGCAGGAAGAACCTTGTAGATATCGCCGACGATACCGTAGTCGCACTGCTTGAAGATAGGTGCGTTCTGGTCCTTGTTCACAGCGATGATGGTGTCAGCACCCTGAACGCCAACCATGTGCTGCATCTGGCCGGAGATGCCAAGAGCGATGTAAGCCTTGGGGGCAAGCTGAAGACCGGAAACGCCGATGTAGAGGTTGCGGGGCAGCCAATCAACGTTCTCAGCCAGAGGACGAGAGCAACCGAGCTCGCCGCCAGCCTTGGCAGCAAGATCGCGAGCCATCTGCAGGTCTGCTTCCTCAGCGAAGCCACGGCCAGCGCCAACAACAACGTCGCACTTGGTGAGGTCTGCGCCCTCGCGGGGAACAGCCTTGGTGCCGCGGAGAACCAGAGCCTTGGCAGGAGCAGCGTAAGCGATGGTCTCCACCTCGTCGGAACCGGTTGCCTCAGCGTCAGCGAAAGCGGTGGCAGCAACGGTGTAAACCTTAGCGCCGGTAGCCTTCTGCTTGGAAGCAGCGAGACCGCCGAAGTACATGTTGGTTACGGTGTCGCCATCGAAAGCGGTGACATCGGAAACAACTGCGGTGCCGAGCTTGGCAGCAAGAAGACCAGCGAGGATCTTGTTGCGGGGGGTGGGCTCAACGAGAACCACGTCGGGCTGAGCAGCATCGTAAGCAGCCTGAACGCCAGCTGCAGCGTTCTCTACGGGCTGACCCTCGGGGAGCTCAACGTCGTAGGCCTTGTCGGCAACACCCGTCAGAGGTGCACCCTTGACAACTGCGAGTACTACCTCGTCAGCGATGGAGCGAGCACCAGCGCAAAGAGCGCGCTGTGCGTCGGTGGATTCAGCAAGAACAAATGCCTTCATGTTTTAGTACCGCCTTCTCTTTACTTAAGTGCCTCAGCAACAGCTGCCGCAAATGCGTCGATGTCGCCCTCTTCAAAGATCTGCTGCTTGCGGGGAGCGAGCTCGGGAGCCTTGGTCTCCTCGATCTCGATCTTGGCGTCTACGCCACCAGCAAGCTCTTCAACGGTGGAAGGCTTCTTGCCTGCTGCAAGGATCTCACGCATGCCGGGGATGCGGGGCTCGCCGATGGAGGGAGACACAGCAACAACAGCGGGAAGCGGAACCTCGATTTCCTCAACCTCTTCCTCGAGGGTGCGCTCGACGACGACCTTGTCGCCCTCAACAGCGATGGAGGTAACCTCGTTGATGGTGGGAACGTCGAGTGCAGCAGCGAGCTGGACGTTAACCTGGCCAGCGTAGAAGTCTGCAGAGCCGTCGCCGGTGATGATCAGGTCGTAGTCGGAGACCTTCTCGTCAACGATGCCCTTAAGAACCTGAGCGGTTGCGAAAGAGTCAGCGGTTGCCAGAGCGTCGTCGGTAACCATGATGAGCTCGTCAACGCCACGGGACAGGATGTCCTTCTTCAGCTTTGCGTCGGTAGCCTTGGAGGTTGCAGCGCTGATTACGGTAACGGTGCCGTCGTTGGCAGCAGCGAGCTGAGCAGCAGCCTCGATAGCGTTCTTGTCGTAAGAGCTGATGACCTGATGGGCCTTGGAGTAGTCGAGCGAACGATCGCCAGCGACGAAGATGTCCTGGTCGTCAGCAACTACCTTTACTGCGACAACAATTTTCATAACTTTCTTGCTCCTATTCTCCTTGTATTCCTATACAAATGGGAGTTACGTGCAGCAATGCGCGTAGGTTACTTGTACTGCTTCGGGATTGCGCGACCAGCGATGTAGTCCATAACCTCGCACGTACCGCCAGCAAGCATGTTACCACGAAGGTCACGCCAGATGCGACCAACGCGAACTTCCTCGGTGTAACCAAGGCCGCCATAAACCTCGATGGCGTTGTCGGCAACCTGAAGGTGAGCACGGGTGCCCCAGGACTTCAGCATTGCGATGTCAGCGTTGATGGACTGACCCTGGTCGAGCTTCCAGAGGCAGTAGTACAGCCAATGACGGGTCTGCTGGAGGATGATCTCGTTCTCCTCGATGAGGCCCTGAACACGGGGGTTGGTGATGATCGGCTTGTTGAATGCGATGCGCTCCTTGGCGTAAGCGATGGCATCGTTCTGAGCAGCCTGGGCAAGACCAAGGCCCTGAGCAACAACGAGGCAGCGCTCGAACTCGAAGTTCTTCATCAGGAGCAGCCAGCCAGCGCCAGCCTCGCCGATGCGAGCGGACTCCTCAACGACAACGTTGTCGAAGAATACGTCTACGAAGGGGACGGTGTGCTGACCGATCTTGGTGAGGTGAGCGGTGGAAACACCCTCGGTCTCGCGCTTTACGAGCCACAGGGACATCTTGTTGTTCTCGCGAGCGGGATCCTCGTCCTTGCAGATGACGATGTAGTAAGGAACGTCAGCGCCGTTGGTAACCCAAGTCTTCTGGCCGTTGAGCACGTAGGTGCCGTCAGCCTGCTTCTTGGAGGTCATGGTCATGCCCATGTTGTCGGAGCCGGCAGCAGGCTCGGAAAGGCAGAGAGCGGCAACGGACTGGCCGGACTTCTCGTACTCTTCCATGATGACGGAAGACTGCTCGGGAGTACCGAACTCAGCGAGGTCGGCGCAAGCGAGCATGCCGGTCATGAAGGGAGTCATGGCACCGGTGAACTCGTAGAGCTTCTCGGTCATGAGACCCAGGGTGACATGATCCGTGGGGATGCCGCCAACCTCTTCGGGAAGGCCCATGAAGGGGAAGCCAGCGTCGCGGTATGCGTCCTGAGCCTCAGCGTTTACCTGATGGTTCTCGTACATCTGGCGAACGGACTCGTCGTCAAAGTAGCGGTCAGCGTAC
Source organism: Christensenellaceae bacterium Phil1 (assembly GCA_963595065.1). GTDB lineage: Bacteria > Actinomycetota > Coriobacteriia > Coriobacteriales > Eggerthellaceae > Anaerotardibacter. The sequence goes on from CAVBGJ010000017.1 coordinate 4,695, forward strand.
TCCTTGAGGGACTCTACAAGAAGTTCCTGCTCGTCGGTGAGAGCATAATCCATAATCTTCTCCTTCTCTCGTCTACCGCATCTTGTGGCAGACGAACTTGTTCTGGCACACGGGTACCAGAAAACGGACTTTCGCTTCGTCTAGTTTAGGCGGAAAAAGGACATCGTCCAATAGATAAAAAGATGGGCGGAGAAAGAAAAAACCGATTTAAATAGGTATGAACCATAGGTGCCGTCTATCAGTCCATGCATTCGCTAACTAATATATAAATGTATCGTTCCGTGCCGTTCGAGGAACCATGCACGACATCCCTGGAAAGGATATTCAGACCTGCGGAAACCGTAGACGGGATATCCGAAGGAGCAGGATACGGGTCCAGCTCCGGAAGGGCCTTTGCCACCCTCAGCAAGAACGATAGAGCAACCCTATGAAAGATGATTTATAGATCGGCGATATCCTATTGGACACTCTTTAGCGCGAAAATGCTAAACTGATTCCCAGCGGAATATCCGGAATCTGCCGCATAAGGGTTAACAGGAACCACAAGGTTCCACTCACAAACCGATTAGGAGGGTTTATGAATCCGAATGCAACCATCACCGACGAGCAGTTCAAGGCGTACCTCAAGAAGGTTCGCGAAATGGTCGAAGGTCCTTACACCGAATGGCAGAAGGAGATCGAGGTAACCAACACGTTCCCCGAGAAGTTCTACCAGTCCAACATCGACAACGACATCTATCGTTACTCTCTCCCTGTAGAGTACGGTGGATGGGGCCTCTCCGAGAAGGAAATCCTGCAGGTTCAGGAAGAGTTCTCCCGTGGTCCTTCGGGCATGCGTATGCATATGCACTATGCTTCCGACCTGAACTGGCGCATCCTCAATGACTTCGGTCAGCCTGAGATCAAAGAGAAGTACATGCCTCTCTTCCAGGACAAGACCATCTTCACCAACTTCGCTCTCACCGAGAAGTCCGGCGGCACCGGTGCTGACCTGCACTCCACCGCTGTATGGGACGAGGGCAAGGGTAAGTGGATCCTGAACGGCGAGAAGTGGCTCATCTCTCACACCGACTGCTCTCAGTTCTCTTACGTAATCTGCGTAACCGACCCCGACAAGCAGGGTGACGACCGTCTGTCCGCATTCTTCGTGCCTATGGACGCACCTGGCTTCGAGATCGTTCCTATGCCTCACATGATGGGCTGCCGTGGCTCCGGTCACACCGGCCTGAAGTTCACCAACGTTGAGCTTGGTCCTGAGCTGATGCTCGGCAAGCGCGGCGAGGGCATGAAGGTTGCTATGCACTCTCTCGCGGTTTCCCGCGTTCACATCGCAACCTCCAACCTCGGTATTTCCCAGCGCATGTTCGAGATGTCCATCGCTCGTGCTCGCGACCGCGTGACCTTCGGTAAGCCGATCATCAAGCGTCAGGCTATCCGCGTTAAGCTCGCTAACATGCAGATGATGATCCATGCTCTCCGCTGCACCATCATCGACTTCTGCGACGACTTCGACCTGGACAACATGGGCGAGTACGTCTCTGAGAAGGCTGCAATCTGCAAGCTGTTCTCCATCGATACCGTTCGTCTCGTTTCCGACGAGATGCTCGAGATCTTCGGTGGCGACGGTTACTTCGAGGATTCTCCTTATGGTCCTACCGAGCTGCTCTACCGCGACTGCCGCGCTATGTGGCTTGAGGAAGGCGCTCCTACCGTTCAGCGCATCACCATCGCTAAGGGCATCGAGGATCATGACGGTACTCTCGAGTACCAGACCTGGATCGCTGGCTCTAAGCTCGACTAGTTTTAACTCTTACAACCAAGAGTTATCTTGGCTAGATTCCGGAAAGGGAGGAAGCTTTGCTTCCTCCCTTTTTATACGGTCTGCTTTATGTCTTTCCTTAGGGGAGCGTAATGCCCTGCACTACCCTCCCCTAAGGTTCAGATATCATCTGGTCCAGCACTTACATAGAACTGTCTCATACGCCTTACAGAAAGGTTCCGCATGGCTCTATTCAAAAAGAAGGACAAGAAGAACGCTGAGGAAAAGCCTCAGAAGAAGCCTTTGGAGATCTGGTACGACGCGAATGATGTGCGCATCGGCGACGATGGTTATCCCATGACTCCCACCAGGAAGAAGATGCATAACATCTGGAACGCTTACTTCATCTACGCCATCGTCCTTTTGGTGTGGGGCTGCGCTTGCATGGTGCTTGCATATTTCACCGGCGAGACGTTCACCGATTGGGAGCTCGTTGCTTCTGGTGGACACGAGGTGAACGGCATCCAGCTTGGCACCGTATTACGTGTGGAGGCGCTGGTTTGCCTTTGGTCTGCGGTTGCCCTGGTTGTTCTGAACTTCAAAGGTTTCGCTTGGCTCTACGACAAGCAGGAATCTACGTTCTTTAAAGGACTGCTCTACGGCCTTGGCATCGTTTCGGTCGTAATGGAAATCGCTTTCCTGGTCCTCTCCCATCTTCCGAGCCCAGCCTGCCTGATCAACATTGTGTTCATCGTATTGGCGATTCTTTCTATGCAGCAGGTTAAGGAAGAGCGCCCGACGTTGAAGAAGGCCAAGAAGGTTCGCAAGGAAGTTAAATAAAGAGAAGGTTCTAACGAAAGCCTTTCCGAATCAGAACCCATCAGAGAGCCACTCACGAGTTGAGCGGCTCTTTTTCTGTACAAGCCCTTCCGTAAAGTACTTGCTGCACAGTAACCATCCGGCGAGCTGTTAATGCCACGGGCAATGTCTGGAATGCCACATAGAGACAAGTAGGAAGTGCGGGCGATCGACGATGGAGCGAGCTTCACAGCTGTTAGGCTTCAGGCGGTGAGACGCAGTATTCAAGGCGTTCCTCGCTATTTGCCCTACGGCCCTTATCTCTCTTTTGCAAAAAAAAGCCACCGATTGCTCGGTGGCTTTTTTGATTGTTCTGGTGGGCCCACCCGGATTCGAACCGAGAACCAAAGGATTATGAGTCCCCTGCTCCACCATTGAGCTATGGGCCCTGTTGCATTTGCTGAAAAGCTGCGTGGGCTATTCTACCGCATATAATCGGCAGAAGAAAACGCAGTCATCAGTAAACCATATGCATCGCTTCACGAACCTGATCAAGGGTTTCGTTGGCGATCAGGTTAGCCTTGCGATTGCCTTCATGGAGGATCTCGTCGACGAAAGCAGGGTTTTCTGCCAGCTTAACGCGGCGCTCGCGAATGGGAGCAAGGTACTCGTTCACCGATTCGGTGACGTACTTCTTCAGAGCGCCAGAACCGCCGTTGCCGATCTCTTCGGCAATCTCTACCTCGGTGCGACCCGTGCACAATGCCGCCGTGGTAAGCAGGGCGGAAACGCCGGGGCGGCCTTCCTTGTCGTAGGTAATGAAACGCTCGGAATCCGTCTTCGACTTCTTGATGAGCTTCGCGGTTTCCTCCGCAGTGAAGGCAAGGCTGATAGCGTTGCCGTAGCTCTTGGACATCTTGCGGCCATCAAGACCCGGAATCTCGGGGGTATCGTCGTTCAGCAAGCCCTCCGGCTCGGGGAACACCTGCGCATAACGCTCGTTGAAGCGACGGGCAATCTGACGCGTTTGCTCGATATGGGGAAGCTGGTCCTTACCCACGGGAACGATGTTGCCCTTGCAGAACAGGATGTCGCATGCCTGATGCACGGGGTAGGTAAGCAGAAGCCCGGTAAGAGCATGGCCGGAAGCTTCCTGCTCGGACTTGACCGTGGGGTTCCGAAGCAGCTCAGCCTCGGAAACCAAGGAAAGGAACGGAAGCATAAGCTGGTTCAGAGCGGGCACGGCCGAATGGGTGAAGATGATCGTTTTCTCGGGATCTATCCCGCACGCAAGATAGTCGATGACCATGTTGCGCACATTGTCCTGAATGTTATCGGTGGTATCGCGGTCGGTGATGACCTGATAATCGGCAATAACGATCCGGGTGGTAATCCCCTTGTTCTGCAAGGCAACGCGCTCACGAATGGTTCCGAAATAATGGCCCAGGTGCAAGCGACCTGTTGGACGGTCGCCGGTGAGCATCGTGTACTTGCCAGGGTTCACCTCAATATCGGTACGGATCTCTTCGCTGCGCTTAAGGCTTGCCTCGAAACTGCTTGAACTCATGCGCTATTAGCCTCTTTCGATATCTTAGGGTAATCAATGAACGCAGCTCGGATGCGGCATTCGAATAGGACTCAAGTATAGCATTGGGGATCTTGTCGATAGACTATTGGCCTGCTCTCGCCTACACTTGACTTTATGACTGAGACTACATTCAACACGCTTGGCCTGTCCAAGCCTTCACTCGAGGCCGTTGACGCACTCGGCTTCACCGAACCAACCCCCGTACAAGCACAGTCGATTCCCCCCGGAATCGAGGGCAAGGACATACTTGCAGCTGCGCAAACGGGCACCGGCAAAACCCTGGCCTACCTCTTGCCCATCTTCGATCAGATGGTTCGCCATTTCGGCTCTAAACGACCGAAAAAGGGTCCTTATGCCCTTATCCTTGCACCCACGCGCGAGCTTGCCCAGCAGATCTCCGAATGTGCATCGGTTATCGCCAAGAGCACCGATTTCCGCACTCTTACCGTTATCGGCGGCAAGAAGTACACCACGCAGATAGACAAGCTGAAGAAGGGCTGCGATGTGCTTATCGCAACGCCCGGGCGCTTGCTGGACCTGGCGAACCAGGGTGCGCTTTCGCTTGATGGGATCCACTATCTGGTACTCGATGAGGTTGACCGCATGATGGACATGGGCTTCTGGCCTTCCGTCAACTCCATCGTGCGCAAAACGCCGAAGAGCCGTCAAACGTTCCTGTTCAGCGCCACACTCACTTCCGATGTGCAGGCGAAAGCGCAGATGGTTCAGAGCGATCCAGAGGTTATCGAGATCGCCCACAAGGGAGAAACGGCAGATACTGTTGCGGAATTCGTCCTTCCGGTAGCCGAACGGCAGAAACAGGAGCTTTTGGTAGCGCTTCTTAAGCAAAAGGGATCCGAGCGCGTGATCGTCTTCACACGGACGAAGCAATCTGCCGATTCCTGCGCCAACAGGCTCAAGGATGCCGGCGTTAGCGCCGACAGCATCCATGCCGACAAGCCCCAGGGCAAGCGAGATCGCGCACTGAAGAACTTCCGCGAGGGTAAGATCGATGTTCTGGTTGCCACCGATGTTTTGGCACGCGGGATCGATGTTACCGATGTGAGCTTCGTAGTGAACTTCACGGTGCCGGATTCGCCGGAGGACTACATCCATCGCATCGGCAGAACCGGACGCGCGGGCGAGCAAGGAGCCGCGTATACGTTCCTCTCCCCCGACCAGATTTTGGAACTGCGCGAAATCGAGTACCACACCAAGCATCTTCTTGAGACCTACGATGTGGAAGGGTTCGAATATACCGCCGACCGTCTGGTGCCTAATCCAAAGCGCCCGGTGAAGAAAGCTTCCAGAAGCGGACGCGGTCGCCGTCGTCCGTCCCTCAGACGGCGCTGAGATCTCGACAATTCTTTCGAAAAAAGTTGTTGCGCTTATCGATAAGATGCGTATAATAAATTCCTGCGTCACGAAGAACGCACCGAATTCCTCGGTAGCTCAACGGCAGAGCATCCGGCTGTTAACCGGAGGGTTGTAGGTTCGAATCCTACCCGGGGAGCCAGAATTTGCAAGGTCCGCCTTAGGCGGACCTTTTTTGTTGATACGGCTAGGGAGTACCGTAGCCCCACAGCAAAACCGTTCACGAAAGGCGGCATTCTTTGATATCCATCCTTTTCGTATGCCATGGCAACATCTGCCGTTCCCCTATGGCGGAATTCGTTATGAAGGAGCAACTGCGCAAGGCAGGGCTCGATGACATGGCCTATGTTGAATCGGCCGCTATGCATCGCGACGAGATCGGCAGCGACACGCATCACGGAACGAAAGAGATGCTCGACCGCTACGGCATCCCTTACGAGCCCCGCGCCGCGCGCCTGGCGACGAAGGCCGATTACGATCGTTTCGACTACCTTGTCGGCATGGACAAGTGCAACCTGCGCGACATGCGCCTGCTGTTCAGCAACGACCCGCAAGAGAAGCTGAGCCTGCTGATGGATTGGACGGGCCTTTCACGCGATGTCGCCGACCCCTGGTATACCGGCAACTTCCAGGCAACGTACGACGATGTCGAAGCAGGCTGCCTTGCCTTGCTCGACCATGTGAAGCGCACCCTGGGGCGCTAGCATCATGGACAACGAGTTCCAGAAGCGCTGGGAGCGCATCCAGCAAGCAATCGCCAACGAACTGAGCGGCGAGGTAAAGCCTCGCGTTTCCAGCGGACGTACCCTGTTCGGCATCAAAAGCGAAGGCGAAGCCAAAATGGACGAATTCGCCAAGCAGATCGAGGAAGAGTACGCCGCCAAGCGACGCGCCGAGAAAGAACGAACGGATACGGACGAATAGAGCTCCCTTCCAAACACGATATGATGTTCCCATACGACAGGAGGGGCCATCATGTACAGTCCGTTTCGCGATGGGCAAGGTAAGCCGAAACAGCTCGAAGAGGTTACCTATGCCGATCTTGCCCAGCTGAAGGAACTCGAAGAGGGCTTCGCGCTGGAGTTCAAGCGAACCTGGAACGAGAACGTTCGCATGAAGGTGCCCAAGATCATCGCCTCGTTCGCCAATTCCCATGGCGGGTGGCTGGTTATCGGCATCGCCGACGATGATAAGGCGGTATGCCCCATCCCGAAGCCTACGGCCGATTACTCGCAGATCTTAGGCGAGCTGTGCCGCCACCACGTTTCCCCTACCCCACGCTTCGACACGCGCTTCATCATCGATCCGGCCAACCCTGCCCAGGGCGTACTGGTGGTTCAGGTGCACGAAGGCGATTTCCCGCCCTACGTTGCCGATGGCATCGTGGAGATCCGGGAGGGTTCCACTTCCGGCCCTGCTCTGGGATCGGCACTGGTGGAGCTGTACAGCAAGGCCACCAGGCGCGCCCAAGAGATACGGGAGTATTGCCAGCGCACCGTATGGTATCCAGCCGACACCAACCCGACCAGACACGACCCATGCCCCTCAGAAGAAGCTTTACCGCTATTCAGCCTGTATCTGTACAGAATGGGACGGCACGCAGCCAACACGCCCTCTAGAGCGGCTCAGGAAAGCCATGTGGAAGCGATGCGCGCCGCCTTCGCCCAGCAAGGCATGAATTGCCACGTGCAGCACGCGCACGACTCGCTGATATTCCGTTCATCGAAGGAAATTCCCGGCAGGTCCATCCATTCGGCCATCGAGCTGTTCCCCGATGAGTCGATGAAGCTCACCGTACCCGGCGTGATGCTGAGCCCCGAGCAGCAAAACGATGCCCTGTCGCAACTGAAGGCCATGGGCATAGCCGTACCGCCTTCTGCGCGTTTCATCGGCGCCACCGAGACGCTACGCCGCGTAACCCGCCTTGCATCGCTTCTGGACCGTTATGTGCGCGCACGCGAAATCCCCTGGAGCAACTACGCCGTGGCATACGAGCTTGAGAACATGGCGGGCGTGATGCTGTGGTCGGAAACGGAAACCTATGCCTGCTACATCGCCAAGCATGGGCTGCTGTTCTGCGGAACCACCGACTGCCGAAGCCGCGTTCGCTATTTGGACGATGGGGTCCACGGCTCGTTTCGCGCCCGGCAAGGAAGACAACGAGCTAGTGGATGCGCTTCTGCGTGGAGACAAGGCCTAATAACGGCTTTGACCCGGGCGTGACATAATTTACACCCGGGTCAAAGAGCAGATCAGCTGAGGTAAAAGCTATCCGCGGAGATCGGTGAGCACGCAGCAGAAGTGGATCTTCGGGTTGCGAGAGAAATCCTCGGGGATGGTTTCGGCGGTAACGTTCTCAATGGCCAAACCACAAGCGCGAACCTTGAGCTCGTCGAGCTTGAACGAGCGCAGGTTGCCCGAGAACACGATTTTCCCACCAGGCGCCAACATACGACGCACCAGGCGCAGGAGCTCGCCATGGTCGCGTTGAATATCCCACGTACGCTCGCCCATGGTCTTCGAGTTGGAGAACGTGGGCGGGTCGACGAACACCAAGTCGTAGCTTTCCGCCTCGGCTTCAGCAGCCTGCTCGATCCAGGAAAGCACATCGGCGCGCACGAAGCGATGGGCACCGCCCGTGAAGCCGGAGTTCCTCATGTTGCGCTTCGCCCAGTCGAGGTAGGTTTGGCTCATATCGACCGTGGTGGTGGAAACCGCACCGCCGACGGCAGCGTACACGCTTGCGGTGCCGGTGTAGGCGAACAGGTTCAGGAAGCGCTTGTCGGCAGCCATCCTACCTACCATTGCACGCGTGATGCGATGGTCCAGGAACAAACCGGTATCCAAGTAGCCCGAGAGGTCGAGTTCGAAGGGATGCCCCGCCTCTTCCACCGTGATGCGATGGGATACGTGCTCCTGCTTGCGGTACTGCGACCCACCCTTCGCCTGACGACGAACACGGGTGAACACCTGTTCCTCAGGCACCCCAAGCAGAACCGGGGCAACCGCGCACGCATCCTTGAAACGAAGCGAAGCCTTTTGCGGGTCGATTTCCTTCGGGGCTTGGTACTCGGTAATAAGCAGGTTCACCTTGCCGGAGCTCGCCTCTTCGAAGAGGTCCACCGCCACCGCATAATCGGGCAAGTCGGCATCGTAGATGCGATAGGCATGGATATTGTTCTTCTTCGCCCACTTACGGCGCGCCTTGGCCATCTTGCGCAAACGCGCGGCGAACTGCAGCGCATGGTCGGAGAAAACGCTCACCTTCACTTCAGCGCCTTCGAGCGTGACGAGAGGAGCCTCGATGATGGAGGTATGACCCAAACGGTAGCTGCGCAGCGTTGCCTCGATAGCGCCATTGAACACGGGCAGCGTGCGCTGCGCATCGAAGCCCACAGAGGCATCGAAGTCGACATCGGGCGTGATAACGGTCATATCCCACGAATCGGGAAGATTGCGCAGGCCCTTTGTCAAATGGGCGTAAAAGCCCTCGAGGCCGTGCGCCAGAAGGCGCACTCCGTATGGCGGGTTCAGGGCGATAAAGCCCCGCTGCTCTAGCCCAACGCCGTTTTGGCGCAGGCTGGCCTTAAGGTTTTCGCAATCGGCACAACCGAATGTCACCAGCTTGGAGAGGCCCAAGCGGCGCGCGTTTCCGCGAGCGATCCCCACTGCCTGGGAGTCGATATCGAAGCCGAACAGCTTCGGCGCCCCCTCCAGGCCGCGCTCGAAGCGCTCATCGGCATCGGCGAGAAGGTCGTCGAAAGCATCGGCGTCGAAGTCGGCGCAGCCCTCGAAGCCCCAGTAGTCGCGCGCAAGGCCAGGGGCGCGGTCGGTGGCCATCATGGCAGCTTCCAGCACCAGCGTGCCGCTGCCGCAAGCGGGGTCTACGAATACCGGAGCCTCCACTGCGCCATCAGCGCCTTCACGCTGAGCCTCCGCGCGGCGCCGCGCAGGAGCGGCAAGATGGTCCCAGCCGCCCCAAACCAACATACCGGCGGCAAGGGCTTCCTTGAGCGGCGCTTCCACGTTTTCGCCCGGCACACGGTAGCCGCGGCGATGCAGAGATTCGCCCGCGTAGTCGATGGAAACGGTGGCCTTCTTGCCATGCAGCGACACCCAGATGGGCACATCGGGACGCTGCGGCTGCACGTCGGGGCGCTTGCCACGCGCATCGCGCAAGCAATCGCATACGGCATCCTTCACCTTCAACCCAGTGAACTGGGTGTTGCGCAGCGCATCGTTGGTGCCACGTGCCGTAACGGCAATCGTCGAACCTTCACCGATGACCGTAGCCCAAGGAAGCTCCTTCACACCACGATAAAGGGAATCGGCGCTATCGGCGTCCACACGGCCTATCACCCGCAGCACGCGTGAGGCAACGCGCGACCACAGGCAAACCCGGTAGCCATCAACCTTGCCACCGAAGAACGCCACCCCGCCCTTCAAGGGACGCACGCTCTGCGCACGAAGGCGCTTCAGCTCATCGGCCAAGATCTGCTCAAACCCCTGCGGGCACGTAGCGAAGAATTCAAGTTTTCCGTTGTCCATAGGGACTCCTTACCGATAACGGATGTTCAAGGAAAAATGTAGCAAAGTCTGAGCATGCGCCAGTAAATCAGCGAGCGCGATTCTGACGAGTACAGGGGAAGCGAAAAGGGCGAGCTCAGGGCGCGAATCGGCAAAGCCCCAACAGTGGTCGTTCAAATCAAGCCGCATAGTTGGACGAAACAGCGAGAGAGCCCCTGGCGAGTGCGGGCGTGGGGAAAGCAGGCGCCAGGCGTGCTTCGCACGTCAAGCCTGCTTGGAGCCGCGCCCGTGCCGCCAGGGGCTCTCACAGCGTCATTGCGCCTCCATAAGTAATGCGCCGTTCGTCAGAACGGCGCAACAGCTTAATCTTCCAGATAATCCTTCAGCTTCTGAGAGCGGGAAGGATGGCGCAGCTTGGCCAGCGTCTTCGACTCGATCTGGCGGATGCGCTCGCGGGTAACGCCGAACTCGCGGCCAACTTCCTCGAGCGTGCGAGGATGGCCATCTTCCAAGCCGAAACGCAGGCTGATAACCTTGCGCTCGCGTTCGGCCAAGCCCTCGAGCGTTTTCGCAAGCTGCTCCTGCAGCATGCTGAACGAAGCGGCATCGGGCGGAACGACAGCGGCGTCGTCCTCGATGAAGTCGCCCAGCTGCGAATCTTCTTCCTCGCCGATGGGCGTTTCCAAGGAAACCGGTTCCTGGCTGATCTTCTGGATCTCGCGCACACGTTCCGGCGTAAGGCCCATTTCCTCGGCGATTTCTTCCGGGGTAGGTTCGCGACCAAGGGACTGGAGCAGCTGGCGCTGAATGCGCACCAACTTGTTGATGGTTTCCACCATGTGCACGGGAATGCGGATGGTACGGGCCTGATCGGCGATGGCGCGCGTGATGGCCTGACGGATCCACCAGGTGGCGTACGTGGAGAACTTGAAGCCCTTGGTGTAGTCGAACTTCTCTACCGCGCGGATAAGGCCAAGGTTGCCTTCCTGGATAAGGTCGAGGAACAGCATGCCGCGGCCAACGTAGCGCTTCGCGATGGAGACGACCAGGCGAAGGTTGGCTTCGATAAGCTGCTGCTTCGCATCCAAGCCCACCTGTTCGACGCGGGTAAGGCGCCTACGCTCACGGCGCTCGAGCTCGATGCCCTCCTCTTCGGCCTTCTCAAGCTCCTCGGTTGCGGCAACGCCGGCCTCGATCTTCATAGCAAGGTCGATTTCCTCTGCCGCGGTAAGCAGGGAAACCTTGCCGATTTCCTTCAAGTACATACGAACCGGGTCGCCGGTGAGCAGGGCAACCGAAGAATCCGCCGAAGATTTGCGGGTGCTTCGCTTGCGAGTGCTCTTTCCCTTATGGGAAACCTTGGGCACAGCGATCTCCGAAGCGGCCTTGAGCTCTTCCTCGGGTACGCCTTCGAGCAGGCTTTCGTCGGTAAGGTCGGAAGCCTTCACGCTGTCTTCGTGATCGTCTTTCAGGTCGGTGGGCTCTGCATTGGACTCCAGGATATGGTCCTGCTCTTCGTCCACATCGAGCTCGATAGCCGCAGCTTCTTCCGCCTTCTTCTTGGAGGCAGCTGCAGACTTCGACTTGGCGCTCTCCTTCTTAGGGGCGGCCTTCTTCTTGGAAGTGGAAGACGCCGCGGTCTTCTTGGTGGTTGTCTTCTTGGCTGGCGCTTTCTTCGCCGTTTCCTTCTTTGTCTCTTCCTGGGATTCAGACTGTTGTGAGGAAGCCTTAGCCACGTCGTTTCCTTCCCACGCTTGTTTGCTAATCAGGGCGCAGTTCGCCCATTGAAAACATCACGCCATTATAACGCTAACCGCATGGTTTCGATAGACCCAATCGCCAGCCCCAGCCTACAGAAGGCTTACCGGGTCTACATCGATGCTCACCTTGACATCGCGTTCGACGCAGCGCGAACGGAAGTACGCGCCCAGGCACCGGGAGAGATCGGCATCAAGGGGGAACTTGAGTACGACATGGAAGCGCCACTGCCCTTTCAGGCGCTCGAGCACGCACGGAGTAGGCGGGAACACCGACCACGAGCCGCCTTGCTCTGACGTCAACCGGCTCAGGTCCGTATACAGGTCCGCAGCCACGCTGCGCACCCGGTCCTTATCCCGGCCCCACACCAGAACGTTTGCCATACGCACAAACGGCGGATAGCCCAAGCCCTCGCGAAGCTCGAGCTCGCTGGAAAGGAAGCGGTCACGGTCGTAGTGCGCAGCAGCCTGCACGGCCACGTCTTGCGCGCTGTAGGTTTGAACAACCACGCGCCCCGCCTTCTGCGCACGGCCGGCACGGCCGGCAACCTGCTCGATAAGATCGAATGTGCGCTCGGAGCTGCGGAAATCAGGAAGTTTCAGCATGGTATCGGCGTTGATGACGCCCACCAGGGTAACGTCGTCGAAATCCAGCCCTTTCGCGATCATCTGCGTACCCAGAAGCACTGCCGCGCCAGGCTGGGCGAACTGCTCCAGCAGGCGTTGATGGCTGCCCTTGCGCGAGGTGGTGTCGGCATCCATACGGATTACCTGGCAGTCCCGGCCATCGAGCAGGATGTTCAATTCGGCCTCCACTCGCTGCGTGCCCGCACCGAAGCGCTTCAGGTAGGGGCTTCCGCACTTGGGGCACACCGCCGGCACGCGCCAGGTTTTGCCGCAGTGGTGGCATATCAGCTTGGCGGACTGCTCATGGTAGGTAAGCGAGGTGGAGCAAGAATCGCATTCGGGAACGAACCCGCAGTCGCGGCACAGCAGGAACTGGGCGAACCCACGCTGATTCAGCAGAAGGACCGCCTTCTCGTCTTTTTCGAGCACATCGAACAGGGCTGCCTTCAGCTCGCGCGAGAACATGGAGCGATTGCCGCCGCCGAACTCGCGCGCCATATCGACCACCTTGATTTCCGGCAGGGGCTTGCCGTTGGCGCGCTCGGGCATCTGCACGCATTGCCACCACTCGTCGGTACGGCAGCGATGCAGCGCTTCCAGCGAAGGAGTAGCCGACCCCAGAACGAGCACGGCCCCATGGGCGCGCGCCATCCATTCGGCAACATCGCGCGTTACGTAGCGTGGGGCCTTGTCCTGCTTGTAGCTACCCTCGTGCTCTTCGTCGATGATGACGATACCCACATCTTCCATGGGGGCGAAAAGCGCGCTGCGGGCGCCGACCACCACCCGCGCCTGGCCTTCTCGGATAAGATCCCACTGGTCGAAACGCTCGCCCTGGCTCATGCGGGAATGCAGCACGGCCACCGTGTCGCCGAAGCGGCCGCGGAAGCGCGCCACCGTCTGCGGGGTGAGCGATATCTCGGGTACCAAGACGATGGCGCCCTTCCCCGCCGCGAGCGTTTTCTCTATGGCGCGCAAATACACCTCGGTCTTGCCCGAGCCCGTTACACCGTCCACCAGCACCACATGGCCATCGGCGTACCGGGCGGCATCGGCGATGGCCGCAACGGCGTCCTGTTGGCTTGCGGTGAGCTGCGGACGCTCGTGGACACGCTGCTGGAATGCAGCGCTTTCGACTTCGATGCCGCGCATACGGCGGCGCCGTTCGATATGGATAACGCCCTTGCCTTCCAGCGACTTCAAAGACGAAGAAACGTTGCCGTATTCCGCAGTGAGCTCGGCAACGCGCAGATTGCCCTGACGCAAAGCCGCCAAGATAAGCTCCTGCTTCACCGCGCCTTTCCGGGGAGTGAAGTTGTTGGCTTCGGGCGTAAGGAACACCCAACGCTCGTCGACCTCGGCGACCATGGGGCGCGTTACCTGCCAGGTGCCGTTCACGCGCTCCATGCGCGGAACGCCACCGGGCGGCATGAACAAGCGGATGCAGGAAGAGAACGGCGCCAGGTAGCGGTCGGCCAAGAACTGCGCGCAACGCGCACCGATGGCGTTGAAGCACGGCTTGCCCAGAACCTCTTCGATGGGCTTCAGCTTTTCGGGCGAAACGCCAGGCGGACACTCTGCCGAAACAGCGGCAACGAAACCGACCGCCTTGCGCCCGCCGAACGGCACCAGCACGGGGCAACCAACTTGTACTTCAGCCACTGGGTCGGGCTGCGGAGCGGTTGCCGAGGGTGCGGCGGGTTCTTCTACCGGGGCTTCAAGGAAATCCTCGAGCGATGGCTGGACGGGGCGCTTCGCTGCAGAAGGCTTCTTCTTGCCGCCAGCACACAGAACGGAGCGCTCATCTGAGGCTTCAGGCACCGCATAGGTATAGGGAGCCTCCAGCGCGGCAGTAGGTATGTCCAGGATCACCGATGCGTATCTCATGGATCCGAGTATACCAGCGCGGAAATGGGAATCCCCGATGGGCAGTGCCCCGACCCGCGGCGCAGACAGGCCGCAACGCAAAAGCCCCGCACAGGGCGGGGCTCACGTTCAATCGAATCTATTCGATTGGAAAGGAAAGCTTCTACCTTGCTACCTATGCAACACCGCACGCGGCCTTCAAGGCCTCGGCTTTGTCGGTGCACTCCCAAGTGAATTCGGGAAGCTCGCGGCCGAAGTGGCCGTAGGCTGCGGTTTTGCGATAGATGGGACGACGAAGGTCCAGCTCGTCGATGATGGCGCCGGGGCGCAGGTCGAACACCTTGTTCACGGCGTCTTCGATAGCGGCATCGGAAACCGTGCCCGTACCGAAGGTCTGCACCATAACGGAAACGGGGCGCGCCACGCCGATAGCGTAGGCAATCTGCACCTCGCAGCGCGTTGCCAGGCCGGCAGCCACCACGTTCTTGGCAACCCAGCGGGCCGCATACGCGCCAGAGCGGTCTACCTTGGTGCAGTCCTTGCCGGAAAACGCGCCACCGCCATGACGGCCCATGCCGCCGTAGGTGTCCACGATGATCTTGCGACCGGTAAGGCCGGCATCGCCCATGGGACCGCCCACCACGAAGCGGCCGGTGGGGTTCACGTAGAGCTCCAGGTTATCGGCAAGGGCCACGCCCTCGGCATCGAACACCGGCTTGATGACGTTGGCAACCAATTCCTTGCGCAGGGTATCCGGATCGGTTTCCTCGGAGTGCTGGGTGGAGATAACCACCTTTTCCACCTGCGTGGGCACGCCGTCGATGTAGCGGACACTCACCTGCGTCTTGCCATCGGGGCGAAGGTTGGGCATGGTGCCGTCTTTGCGTACCTGGGCCAAACGCTCCGACAGGCGGTGCGCCAGGTAGATGGGCATGGGCATAAGCGTCTTGGTCTCGTTGCAGGCGTAACCGAACATCATGCCCTGGTCACCGGCGCCGATCTGGTCGTACGGGTCGGCCGCTTTGCCGCTCTGGGTTTCCCACGACTCGTCAACGCCCTGGGCGATGTCGGCCGACTGCTCGTGGATGGTGTTCAGCACGCCGCAGGTATCGCAGTCGAAGCCGTACTTCGCGCGGTCGTAGCCGATCTCGCGCAGAACCTGGCGGGCAATGCCGGGTACATCCACGTATGCCTGAGTGCGAACCTCGCCCGTGACCATGATCAGGCCGGTAGTGGCCACGGTCTCGCAGGCGCAGCGCACCTGGCTGGGGTCGGCGGGAAAGCCGCCGGGGGCAACGTAGCCTGCTGCCTGCAGCTCGATCTCCTTGGCCAAGATGGCGTCCAGGATGGCATCGGAGATCTGGTCGCAGATCTTGTCGGGATGGCCTTCGGTTACCGATTCACTGGTGAAAAGGTACGAATGCTGTTCTTCCTGCATCTAATTATGTCCTTCCGGAAAAGGCGGCACCTACGGCACCGCCCTTGCTCTTGATTGTCAACATAGTAACCGCTTGTGCGGGATTTGCCGCTAACGCCCCGCGAAACCAACAACCGTACACGCAAGCGGCACGCCCGGCCTAGGCCGCGAGGAACCAGCACGATGGCGAAAAGCGCCGCCTAGGCTTCCTTGCGCTCGGGCATGGGCTGGCGCTTCCTGCCCAAACGCTCGAACTTGGTCATGTCCGTTTCGGCCATTCCCTGCGTTTCCTCGCAGCGCTTGGCGTACAACGGTTCCGACGGGTCTTCCCACAGATGCTCGGCCACGGGCTTCCAGGCATCGGCCATGGCCTTGGTCTTGGCGCACAGGTCCTCGGCAGGCTCGGGCGCCTCGGGGTCGGTGGAATGGGCGCCGGCGCGGTTCACCATCTCGGTAAGCTTGCCGCTGTTCTCGTAGATGGGGCACGGACGCAGCAGGTTGTCGCTGAAGGGCTGCTCGCGGTAGTACTCCATGAACAGGGGCGAGCGCAGCGCGTCGAGCAGCGATACCTCGCGGATGTTGGCGTTCGAGTAGTGCGCGAACACGCACGGGTCCACATCGCCCTTCGCGTTGATGTGCAGGTAACGGCGCCCGCCGGCGATGCAGCCGCCCACGAACTCGCCGTCGTTCTGGAAATCGAGCGTGAACAGCGGCTTGGTCTTGCGCATCTCACGCACGAAATGGTACAGGTGCTCGCGCTGCTCGGGGTTGGCCATAAGGCTGGCCGGCGAGTTCACGCCAACCGGCATGTACGAGAAGATCCAGGCGAAAAGGGCACCCTGGTCGATAAGGTAGTCGAAGTACTCCTCGGAAGCGATGGAGTCCCAGTTCTCGGAGGTATAGCAGCAGGACACACCGAACGGCAGGCCGTGCGATTTCAACAGCTCCATGGCATGCTGCACCTTGGCGTACACCCCTTCGCCGCGACGGCCGTCGGTAGCTTCCTCGAAGCCCTCGGCGCTGAGCGCGGGCACGAAGTTCTTAACGCGGATCAGCTCTTGGCAGAACGCCTCATCGATGAGCGTGCCGTTGGTGAAGGAGAGGAAAACGCAGTCAGGGTGCATCTCGCAGAGCTTGATAAGGTCGCGCTTGCGCACCAAGGGCTCGCCGCCGGTGTAGATGTATACGTGCGTGCCAAGTTCCTTGCCCTGACGGATGATGGAGTCGATTTCATCCAGGCTCAGGTTCAGCTTGTTGCCGTACTCGCCCGCCCAGCAGCCGGTGCAATGCAGGTTGCATGCGCTGGTGGGATCGAGCAGGATGGCCCACGGGATATTGCACTGGTACTTATCGCGGTTGGCTTCCTGGACCGGCCACGCCATAAGGTTGCCGTCGATGATGAGCGTCTTGATGAAGCTGTCGCGAACCTCGGGGTTCAAGTCGTTCATGATGTGCATCAACAGTTGGTACCAGTTGCTCTTCTCGTCGATGGCACCGCGGAACGCCGCGCGCTGGCTAGCGAACAGATCTGCCGGAGCGGCCTTGTCCAGCAGGTCCATGATCTTCACGATATGGTTCTCTGGGTCGGCAAGAAGATAATCCACTGCCTTTTCGTACGCTGCTCGTTTGATATGCTCGGTTGCTTTCATTACCCCTACTCCCCTCAGTAGTGCTTTGTCCCCGTTCGGGAAGGCCACCGGCGCTAACCGCTCACGCCGGTTTCCCGTCTATTCAAATCCCAAACGTTGATTTTTCTACATGTGTTGATTATATTTTTCAGGTCAGCTTGCTCAATACCCAAGCACGGCAGAATCGTTCATTAGACAACACACTCAGGGGAGTTGGGGATTACCTATGGCGGATTCAAGGGCACGGAAAACCGATCGACGCGTACTTCGCACACGAAACGCCATTCGCGAGGCATTCGCTCAACTTCTCATGGAAACCGATTACAGCAAGATCACCATCACGGCACTGGCGAAACGCGCCGATGTGGACAGGAAGACGTTCTACACGCACTACACCTCCATCGAAGCGCTGCTTGAAGACGTGGTGCGCACGCAGATGGAGGAAAGCCTGCGGGGAATGGACATCCGCGATTTCATCAGCGACCCCACGCTGTACACGCGCCACCTGCTGGCGGCCGCCGAAACATCGCTTCCGTTCACGCGCGAACAGCTGCGAACCGTTGCCACCAACGTCCCCCTGAACGAGTTCCTGCGCATATGGACCACTGTTGCCAAAGAGCGCATCGTGGCGCAGACCGGCCCGCTTTCCGAAGGACGGGAAGAGCATTTGGGCATCCTGATCGAGTTCTACCTGGGGGGTGTGCTGAACTCGTATCTGTACTGGCTGTACAAGGGCAAGGACGTTCCCTTCGACGAGATGGTGGATCTCTTGAGCGACAACGTGGTAAGCGGCATTTCCGGCGCCATGAACAAACGCGTGAAGCTTTCGTAACCAGGCGCGGCACCTTCCCCAAGGGGCTTTATCATAGGTACACCCAACGAACCCAACAGGAAGGGCGCCCATGAAAAGCAACGCAGAGCTTACCGAAGAGTACTTCGCTATCGCCGACGAGCTGGACGGCGACATCGCCGGACGCCGAAGCGCCTATTCCTACATGCAGGGCTCCACGGCCATCGTGCACCACAAGGTGGTTGCCTCGTCGTTCGTGCCGCGCCTGTACAACGATGAAAGCTGGGAAGCGCTGCGCCACGTGGCGGAAACCACACATCGCATTCTGTGCAAGGTGATAGAGCATTACCTTGCCACGCCCGAGTACCGCGATGTGTTCAGCTTCGACGAGCGCCTGAAGGAACTGGTGCTACTGCCCCGCGGGTATGCCGACCCCCTGCCCTTCGCGCGCATCGACGTGTTCTTGAACGAGGACGACCTTACCTGCGGTTTCTGCGAGTTCAACGGCGACGGATCGGCCGGCATGAACGAGAACCGCGAGATAACCAACAGCATCTGGGACACCGCCACGTTCCAGGCCTTCGCCCAGCGCCACACAGTGCAGCAGACCGAGCTGTTCGATTCCTGGGTGCGCGAGTTCATCCGCATATTCGAGCATTCCAAGCACTTCGTGCCCGGCGCGCGCTTCGCCATCTGCGACTACCTTGAGTGCGGCGTGGTGGACGAGTTCAAGGTGTTCTCGCAGCATTTCGCGCGCTACGGCTACGAATGCGTGGTGTGCGACGTGCGCGACCTTACCTTCGATGGCCACATGCTGTGCGACGCCGACGGGCTGCCGGTGCATGCCATCTGGCGCCGCAGCGTTACCAACGACGTGCTGGAGCACTGGGACGAATCGCAAGCGCTAATAGAGGCCTGCCGCCACGAGGCCGTTGCGCTTATCGGCAGCTTCGCGGGCCACCTGGTGCACGACAAGCAGATCTTCGAGGTGTTGCGCCACCCCAAGACGAAGGCGATCCTGACGCCCGAGGAAAACGAGTTCGTGGAAACGCATGTGCCGCGCACCTTGTTCCTAGATGAAAACGAGATAAGCCTCGATGAGGTACGCGCCAACAAGGATGCATGGATCATCAAGCCCACCGACAACTACGGCGCCAAGGACGTGTATGCCGGCATCTCCTGCTCACAAGAGGAATGGGAGGCGCTCATCGCCCGTTTCGCGAACGGGGCATCGGGAGCGCCGTTCATCGTGCAGACGTACCTGACCCCCTACAAAACGCGTACCCTGCCACCCGACGAGGGCATCGAGCAACTTGAGGATTCCCAGGTAGACCGCAAGGGAGCGCTGTACAACAACCTCAGCGGCCTGTACCTGTACAACGGTCGCTTCCAGGGCATCTTCAGCAGGTTGGGACCGCTTCCCACCATCAGTAAGGACCTGAAGGGCATCACCGCCGCCACTATCCGCGTAAGGGACTAGGCACATGGGCATCGTGCGAAAGGCGCTTGTCTGGCTGCTTTCCCTTGCCACCAGCGTGGCAGTGGCCTATACCCTGTTCGGGCTTGGCTTCGTCGCCTGCACCACCCCGCAGGCCACCGCAACCATCGGCGGCACCTTCTCGGGCTGGGAGAACTCGGTGTTCCCCGAGGAAGACATGGCCGCCATCGCAGAGGCGGCACGCGCCTACAGCATCGAGGGGACATCAGGCAAAGAGCTCTTCACCGCCATAGAGGATGCTCTGAAGCAGACCAACCCCTCGCTAGCCAGCGCCTTCGAGAGCTGGCGGGAAGAGTCGGGGGCTCAATACGCCGATGCCGGAAGCGGGCAAGCGCCCACCCTTTCGCCCCTTGCCAATGCCGCCGGGGCCGTATCGGAGCGCTACGCGCTTTCGGAAAGCGCCCTTTCCCACCTGCGCGACTGCACGCCCATCTTCGCCACCGGGCGCATTTCCGTCGGCGTGGTGGGCGGCTTCGCCGTTGCCGGCCTTATCGCGCTGGCCGTAATCGCAAGCCGCAAGTGCGCCGGACGCACCCTTATGACGGGTGCCGGGCTGGTATTCGCCCTGCTGTTCGCCTTGGGGGCATGGGCAGTGGCCGACTTCAACGGGCTGTTCACCTGGATGCACCAGATGCTCTTCGCACAAGGGAACTGGACGTTCAGCTCCAGCTCGCTGCTGATACAGCTGTTCCCGGAAGCGTTCTGGGCTGCGATGGCCGCCCTGTGGGTTATCGCCAGCCTGGTATGCGCAGCAATCGCGATGCTGGCAGGAAAGCTGATTTCGCACTTGCCGTAGCCATCGCAAACGGCGGCGTGCGGGGTTAGCGGCGACCGCGATCGGCTAGGGCTAGGCTCAGGGACTCCAATTAGCGGCGGACGGCTGATGCCCAAATCGTGGGCACCCCGTACACCGGGACCCGTACTACAACGCCTCGATCAGCAGAACCCCAATCAGCGGCACCCCTGGTTGGCAGGCAACCTCGGTCAACGGGGGTTCAGGACTCGTTCGCGCTGCTTCCAATCGGGCATCACCTTGCCCATAAGCTGCTTAAAACCCGCTCCATGGTTGGGCTCGAGCAGATGGCACAGCTCGTGCACCACCACGTACTCCAGGCATTCCGGCGGATACAGGGCCAGTCGGATGTTGATGCACACCCTTCCGGTAGCCGGCTGGCAGCTTCCCCATCGACTTTTCATGTTGCGATACGCCAGTGTCGTAACTTTCACCCCAAGGATCTGCTCCCATTCGGCAACCAAGGGCGGCACGCATGCCTTCACCACCGCACGCCACTGCTCCACTTCCGCGGCGCTGGCCCGCTCTGCCAACGCCGCAGGTGAATGAGCGTATTCGGCTTGCTGCTTCCTAATCCATCCTGCTTTCTGCGAGATAAAGGAACGCAGGGTTTCCTTTCGTGTGCCGAAAGGCGCCGATAGTGTCACAACTCCCGTAGGACGAACGCGCAACCGGATGCTTTTCATGCGCTTCAGCGTTACCCGGACGGTTATCCCATCTACCTCAAGGCTGAAAGTCTGACTGGTTTTTGATGGCACCGGCACCCCTTAGCGGTACTTCTCTACCGACATGCAGCGCATGGCGTTCAGGATGGCCAGGATGGCAACGCCCACATCGGCGAACACGGCAAGCCACATGGTGGCAAGACCGATTGCAGCCAGGATGAGCACGGCAAACTTCACGCCCAGGGCGAAGATGATGTTCTGCCAAACAATGCCCATGGTTTTGCGAGCGATATGGATTGCCGAGGCGATCTTCGAGGGCTTGTCGTCCATCAGCACGATGTCGGCCGCCTCGATAGCGGCATCGGAGCCCATCGCGCCCATGGCGATGCCGATGTCAGCGCGGGTGAGCACCGGCGCATCGTTGATGCCGTCGCCCACGAAGGCAAGCTTGCCCTTTTCACTCGTCTGCCCCAGCAGGCGCTCCACCTGGTTCACCTTGTCTTCGGGAAGCAGCTGTCCGTGGTACTCGTCGATACCGAGCTTCTGCGCAACCGCCTGGGCAACTTCGGTGCGGTCGCCCGTGAGCATGACGGTCTTCTTCACGCCTGCCGCATGCAGGTCGGCGATGCACTTCGCGGCATCTTCCTTCACCACGTCGGCGATGATGATGTGGCCTGCGTACGTGCCGTCAAGGGAAACGTGGAGTATGGTGCCGGTAAGCTCGCAATCGTGGTAGGCAATACCCTGCTCGCGCATGAGCTTGTCGTTGCCCACCAACACAACATGCTGGTCCACCACTGCACGAACGCCATGGCCGCCCTGCTCGGAAACTTCCGCAATGCGATTGCGGTCGATCTCGCCCGAGAACGCCTCTTTGATGGAAAGCGCAATGGGATGGTCGGAATACGCCTCTGCATGGGCGGCAATGGAAAGGATGAGCTCGGGATCTACCTCGGCGGCAGCCTCGGGGTGCACCGCAACCACATTGAACGTGCCGTTGGTAAGGGTTCCCGTCTTGTCGAACACCACCGTTTCCGCTTTCGCGAGCGATTCCAGGTAGTTGCTGCCCTTCACCAGGATACCTAGGCGCGATGCCCCGCCGATGCCGCCGAAGAACGACAGCGGCACGCTGATGACCAGGGCACACGGGCAGGAAACCACCAGGAAGGTAAGGCCGCGCTCTACCCAGTCGGCCCAGCTCTGCCCCAACAGAAGCGGAGGCAGCACAGCCAGCACCAGGGCGCCGATGGTTACCACCGGCGTGTAGTAACGCGCGAATCGTGTGATGAAGTTCTCGGTTTGGGCCTTCTTCTCGCTGGCGTTTTCCACCAGCTCCAGGATGCGCGAAACCGTGGACTGCTCGAAGGGCTTGGTCACCTTCACGGTAAGCAGGCCGGTCATGTTCACGCAGCCGGAGATCACCTCTGCGCCTTCCTCGACGTGGCGCGGCACCGATTCGCCGGTGAGCGCTGCCGTGTCAAGCTGGCTTGAGCCGGAAACAACGATGCCGTCGAGTGGCACGCGCTCGCCCGGCTTCACCACGATCTGGTCGCCCTCGGATATCTCGTACGGATCGACCTTCACCAGCTCGCCATCGCGCATGATGTTGGCGTAGTCGGGCGCGATGTCCATCATGTCGGCAATACTCTGGCGCGACTTGCCCACGGCATAGCCCTGGAACAGCTCGCCTACCTGGTAGAACAGCATCACGGCCGCGCCTTCGGCCATATGCGGGTCGGACTCCGGGAACAGCACCAAGGCGAAGGCACCCACCGTGGCGATGGTCATAAGGAAGTTCTCGTCGAACACCTGGCCATTCACGATGTTGCGCCCCGCCTTGAACAGCACGTCGTAGCCGGCGATGAGGTACGGCACCAGGAACATGACGAATTCCAGGTACACCGCATTGGTTTCGCCGCCCACATAGCTGGCAAGCGGAACGAATTCGGATACCGCGAACACCAACGCGAACAGCACCAGCGCCACAACGATACGGTTGCGTGTACGTTTCTGTTTCTTATTCATGGTAGGGCCCCTTCCGGCGCAAACGTGCGCATCGGGTCTTGGCAGATCAGGACGCCGCATTCGCAATCCAGGTTGGGATCCACGGAAACGGCGGCAGGGCAAGTTGCGCAGCGGCAGCGGGCTAGCGCAGGATGGTCATGTCGGGCTCGATCTTCTTGCAGATCTTCTCCGCCTCGTCCATGATGGCGTCGAGGTTCTCCGGCTCGCAGTCGATTACCAGTTTCTGCGTCATGAAACTCATCGAAGCCGTGTTCACGCCATCGATCTTCTTGATGGCGTCTTCCATCTTGGCAGCGCAGTTGGCGCAATCCAGATCTTGAAGCTTGAATACCTTGCGCATGGGAAATCCCTTCGTTCGTTTCGCACTTGGCCTACTGCCTAGCGCGCTTATTCCTTCAGTCATTTCGCGGGAGCAAGCGTTGCACCCGCGCTTCCAGGAGAACTGCCGCCCCTACTCGCAGATATGCGTCATGCCCTGGGCGAGCATGGTGTGCACATGCCCATCTGAAAGCGAATAGATAACGTTCTTGCCATCGCGCTTGGCGCGAACCAGACGCGACTGCTTCAGCGTACGCAGCTGATGGGAAACCGCGCTCTGGGTAGCGCCGATGGCCTCGGCCAGATCAGCCACGCACAGGTCCTGGGCCATAAGGGCGTAGAGGATCTTGATGCGCGTGGTGTCGCCGAACACCTTGAACAGGTCGGCCAGGTCGTACAGCAGCTCTTCATCGGGCATGACCGAAACCTCGTCGGTTGCCGCATCGGCAGAGCAGCTACAGCAGGTGTGGCCGTTTTCTTCAGGGGCGCCTTCCCCGGGGTCTGTGGTTTCTTCGATTGCCATACAAATACCTTTCTTCATATGAGCATCTGTTCATAAGTATAGAAAGAAACGGACCAGCGTCAACCTCGAGGCCAGGAAAAATCGGGATGGATTATCGGGAAATCTGGGGCAGATAATGAGCAAACATGCGCGAACACAAGACAGCCACGGGCCGAACGCAAAGCAAGCGTGCCAACAAGACGAACCTCGAATGGCACCGCCAGCCTAGCGCCCCGACCGCCCTACCAGCCAGCAATAGTCGGAGCCTGCCACCTGGCAGAACAAAGCGATGGCCGAGGGGCGCTCCCCCAGCCATCGCCTTTGGTTGATTCGTATGGTAAACGCCGCAGCGGCTCTCAAATGAACCAGCAATCCGCAGTCTGGCGGTTCGCCGCCTAATTCCCGCGCTTCACCTTGCGGGCAATGCGGTCGGCGACGGAAAGCTCTTCGCGCCTGTCCCCTCCCCAGAAGGAAATGGACACCATGCCCGCACCAACATGGCTGCCGATGGTGGCGCCGATGTCGTGCTTGATAACCGTGAGCGTTTCGTCCTGCTTGTTGAGCAGGTCTACCAACCTATCGGCATCTTTGCCGCAGTCGGCGTTGCCCACCAGCACCACCTTGCTGTCCTGCGCGTGGTCTTTCTCGAAGCAGGCGGCCAGCTGCTTTATGCCCTTCTTCCTGCCATGCGCGGCACCGGCAAGGGAGAGCTTGCCGTTGGTGTCGAAGTTGAGCAGGGGCTTCAAATCGAGCTTCGAGCCCGCAAACGCCACTGAAGCAGGGATGCGGCCGCCGCGATGCAGGGCATCCAGGTCGTCCACCATGAACAGGGTGTGCACGAAGTAACGCGCCTCTTCCGCCCAGGCCACCATTTCCTCGGCCGTTAGGCCCAGCTCGCGCTGGCGCAATGCCTCAAGCACCAGCAAGCCTTCGGGAGTGGAGCCTACCAACAAGTCCACGATGAAGATGGGCGCATCGGGGCATTCCGCCTTCAGCTGGCTCCAGATGGCATAAGCCGTGCTGTAGTTGCTGGATATGCCGCTGGAAAAGCACAGGTACACCGTGGGCACGCCCGACTCGATAGCCTTTCTGAAGACAGCCTCGGTTTCCGCCGGCGCCACCTGCGAGGTGCTGGGCGTAGCACCCTGGCGAATGCGGTCGTAGAACTCCTTGGGAGTGCAGGACTGGTAGAAATCATCCTTGTAGGTTTCTCCTTCGATGATGTAGTTGAAGTCGATCAGCTCGATACCCGGCTGTTGAACAATGTCGAGCGGCAGGTCGCAGCAGGAATCGATGATGAGGTTGCATTGGGCGGGCATGCGAAGCTCCCCTTCCGCGGGCAGTGTGCCCGGTTCGTCGTCGGTTTATTGGAACACATTCTACTGCACGGGAAAGCCAGCAGGGTTCCAACCAACCTACGGCGACCCCGCGCCCAGCCAAACACCAAAGCCCCATACCCATCGAGACGGGCGGGGTCCGCACCGGCAACCAACCATCCCGGCGAAAAGCCAGTCCCATGGCCAAGCCTTCCTTCTGCCTGTCGAAAATGCCGACAATCACTGCCGCCTGGAACCGGAAAAAACCGTTTGCTCACGTTTGCTTGACATGAAGTTAGCCTTTGTTAACTTGTTGGTGATTGCACGAGGGCTATCATGCCCAAACCGAAAAGGAGCACTTATGAGCAACGTAGCTATCGTTTTCTGGAGCGGCACCGGTAATACCGAAGCCATGGCCGATCTCGTAGCAGAGGGCGTTGCCGAAGCAGGCGGCACCCCCACCATCATCCAGGCAGCCGACTTCGGCGTAGAGCGGGTTCCCGAGTTCGATGCGTTCGCATTCGGATGCCCCGCCATGGGCGACGAAGAGCTTGAGGATACCGAGTTCGAACCCATGTACGACGAATGCGAGCCCCTGTTGGGCGATGAGAAGGTCGGATTCTTCGGGTCGTACGACTGGAACAACGGCGAATGGATGGACTACTGGGTCCAGCGCGCCGAAGAAGCCGGCGTGAGCCCCGTGGAAACCGTTATAGCCAAGGACTACCCCGAAGGCGAAGCAGCCGAAGCGTGCAAGCACCTGGGCAAGGTTCTGGCCGAATAAGCCGAAGCGGCATACATCCTTAAAGGGCTGTGGGCGAAGGGCAACCAGGACCCCCGACCGGGTAGCTGCAAGACCGGCGCCACGTCAAGCGGCCTGACGCAAAACATGGCAGCCGTAACCCTGCACCGCATCGGGCAGCGAGCGGCCTGGTTGCCATCGGCTCCACCTTTGAAGTTCTGCGATAATCTAGAGCACAGCGCGCCTTAATCGGCGCTGGCCCGAACCCGAAGGAAGAGCAATGAGGCAGGACTTCATACGAGCGCGCAGCGCCGAGCAGAAATGCCAGCGCCTGGCCGACATCAAGCAGGTCACCGCCCAACTCTACCGCGAGTTCCCCTACCACGAGATAACGCTCACCACCATCGCCGAGCGCCTGGGCTGGAGCCGCGCGAGCCTGTACAAGTACGTAACCACCAAGGAAGAGATATTCCTGGAGCTTTCCGCCGATGCGCGCAAGGCGTATTTCGATGCCCTGCTATCGGAATTCCCCGAAGGCTGCCATCTGGATGCAACCGAAGCGGCGAAACGTTGGGCGAAGGTGGCAGACGCCAACCGCGACTGGTTCATATACGGCAACCTGCTGCTCACCATCATCGAGACAAACGTTTCGCTGGAGCGCCTGAAGGCATTCAAGAAAGGCTACTTCGACCACGAGGAAAAGCTGGCCAACCAGCTGTGCCCGGCGCTGGGGCTTTCCCGCAGCAACTTCGAGCTTGCGCTTAGCATGGTGAACAACCAGGCCGTGGGGATGTGCAGCAGCTGCGGCAACAACCCCTTGGTCGCCCTGGCGCTGGAAGAGCTGGGCATTCATCGCCCGAAGCCCGAGTTCCTTGCCACCATGACGGCCTTCATCGAGATGTGCCTTGCGCATTTCGCCTGATCGTCTTCCTTGCGCGGGCTGGTGGCCGGCGGCGCCCCGGAGCGTTGTTGGCAGGTTTTGTGGATGCGGTCAAAAAACGCTTACGAAGCGGGTTCGGTTTGTGCTTAAATGCAGAGCTGTCAAAAGAAGTGAGGTAGCTTCACCCATACGAAGCGCTCGTAGCTCAACGCTGCGAGCGCTTTTTTATTTCCCGAATTGGGAGCCGAGCACTCGGCTAGCAAAAGCCAGGCATACCGGCGCAAACACGGTCAGAAAAGCCCGAGCAAGCACGCCCATTCGCAAGCCACCGTCACTGCAGCAAAAGCCCGATACGGGAACCGTGAAGAAAGGAAGCACAACACGTGACTCATCCTCAAAACGGGGCTCTCCCCCAGGCGCGCATCAGCGTGCCCCATCCCTACCTTGCCCTCATGGGCCTGTACCTTGGCGGCTTCACCGGCATGTACAGCGAAACCGCGCTGAACATCGCCCTGCCGCAGCTTTCCGCTGCGTTCGGCGTGGATCTTGGCCTGATCCAGTGGCTCGTTGTGGGCTACATGCTGGCAATCGGCATCGTCCTGCCGTTCTCCAGCCTGCTCATGAAATGGTTCAGCGCCCGCAAGATCACGGTGTTCGCGCTGGGAGCATTCCTGGTAGGCGCTCTGATCAGCGGCTTTTCCAGCACCTATGAGCTGTGCCTTGCCGGGCGAATCATCCAGGGCATCGGCACCGGTTTGGTACTACCGCTGATGTTCGCCATGGTGCTTGAGGTTATCCCCCCGCACAAGATCGGCGCAGCAATGGGCATCAACGCACTGATTATCATGTCCGCTTCGGCCGTTGGCACCACGCTGGCAGGCATCATCATCGGCGCCTTTTCCTGGAACTGGGTGTTCTTCAGCTTCGCCATCGTGCTGGCAATTGGCATCTTCTTCACGCTGAAGTTCCAAGTGAACCCCTACGAACTTACCAAGCCCCGCATCGACGCGCTTTCCGTGGTAACCAGCTGCCTGGGCTTCGGCGGCGTAGTGCTGGGCGTGGGCATGGCCAGCCTGTACGGATGGGGTTCTGTGCCCACCATCGCGGCACTCGTTGTGGGCATCGTGGCCCTGGTGGTGTACGCGAAGCGCCAGATGGGCATGGAGGTTCCCGTCATCGACCTGCGCGTGTTCAGCATCCCCGGATTCCGCGTGGGCGCATCGTGCGTGATGCTCAACTTCGGCATCATCCTTTCAACCATGTACATCCTGCCGCAGTTCTATCAGAACAGCATGCTGCTGGCAGTGGGCTTCGCCGGCCTGGTCATGCTGCCCGGCGGCATCGTGAACGCGCTGGTGAGCATGATCGCCGGCCGCATCTACGACGCCATCGGCGCACGCATCCCCGCGCTTGCCGGCTTCGGGCTTTCCATCGTTGCCTGCGTGCTGCTGATGCTTACCACCCCCGAATCGCCGCTGGGCTACGTGATCGCATGCCATATCCTGCTGATGATCGGCGTGCCGCTGACAATGAGCCCCTGTCAGACCCACGCGCTCTCGTCGCTGCCCCCGCGCCTTTCCACCGACGGCAGCACCATGATCAACACCATGCAGCAGGTTATGGGCGCTATCTGCACCGCCATCGCCACCTACCTGGTAGCAACTGGGTCCAGCACCTTCCTTGCCACTGGCAGCACCGATTCCAGCGCAGCCTTCGCCCAGGGTTCCCACTGGGGCTTCCTGTTCGCGCTGGTGCTCGCTGTAATCGCGTTCGGCCTGGCGCTGACCTTAAAGAAGCGCAGTGCCGCAGCACAGGAAACAGCTAAGCCCGCAGCCGCCGAGAGCAAGAGCACCGCACCGGCCGAAGCCGGAGCCGTGGTTACCTCCAAAGCATCCGTGCGCTCGCTGATGAAGCCCGAGGTATTCACCTTGCCGGAAAGCGCCAGCGCGCTTGAAGCCCTGCGCCTGCTCGCCCAGAAGCGCATCTCGGGTGCGCCTGTGGTCAACGAGGCCGGCAAGCTTACCGGCTTCGTGAGCGACGGCGACATCATCGGCACGCTTTCCCGCCAGAACCCCACGTTCACCAGCTTCTACGCCTACACCACCGAAGACGGCGCTGACTTCGACAAGAAGATCGAGCTGCTTTCCAGCATGCCCGTTTCGACCATTGCCACCAAGAACGTGCTTACCGTGAACGCCGACGACGACATGCGCGATGTATGCTCGCTGCTTGCGGAAAACCACTTGAAGAAGGCGCCGGTAATGGACGGCGGCACCATGGTGGGTGTGATCAACCGCTCCGACATCACCCGATACACCGTGGGCTTGTACGCGTTCGCCCAGACGAAGGCCAACGCCTAATCGCTGAAGGCAACATACCAGCCATGCTTCAAGGCCCCGCGCTTACCTGCAAGCGCGGGGCCTTGTGTTTTGCTCGCACGCAACATTTGCGTGCGATAATCAGCAGGTAAGCGGAACGCGGCGGAAGGATACCCATGGAACCCACCGAACAGGCAGCAGCGCAGAAGAAGCTCCTTCGGGAAAAGTACCTGGACATCCGCAAGGCGCTTCCCGAAAAGGATCGCGCACGGCAGGATTCGGCCATACAGTATCAGCTGCTTGGATCCGCCATGTACCAGGAAGCATCCCTGCTGCTAGCCTACGTTTCCTACAGCACCGAAGTGCACACCCATGGCATTATCCAGAAGGCGCTAGACGATGGGAAACGCGTTGCCGTGCCGCGGTGCGCCGCGGATCGTCAGATGTTCTATTACGAGATCACATCGTTCAACGATTTGAAGCCCGGCTACATGGGCATCTTGGAGCCAGGCCCGCACCTGAGCTTTCCCCTTTCCGCCAGCGATATGGAAGGCGCGCTGTGCCTGGTGCCTGGGCTGGCGTTCGACGATCAGGGCTTCCGCATCGGCTACGGCGGCGGCTATTACGACAGGTTCCTGGCCGGGTTCAAGGGGACGAAAGTTGCCCTGGCGCGCCCCAGCCAGCTTTCCAGCGAGCCCATCCCCACCGACCAGTACGACATCCCCGTCGATTACGTGGTGGCACCCAACACGATAATGGCCATCTAACCAAAACAACGAAACCGCCAGCGCGGAACATCATTCCAAGCATGTGCTCCGTGTACATTCCGCCGCTGCCCCTTGTTCGACCGAAGCAGACTGCCCTAAAAAGTTTGCCGTGGTTAACGCTTCACGGTAAAGTTAGCTATGTCTAACGATCACCGGCGCGTCACCACCGCGCGCCGCTTCGCCAAGGAGCGATACGTCATGCCCGCAAAAGCCAAACCCTACCTTTCGGTGAACAACCTCTGCAAGCATTACGGCGAGGACGAGGCGCGCGTAACCGTGCTGAACAACCTTTCCGTCGCCATAAACAAAGGCGAGATCTGCGTGCTGCTGGGGCCTTCCGGAAGCGGCAAATCCACCTTCCTGAACCTTATCGGCGGCCTGGAACCCGCAGATGGCGGCACCATCGAAGTGAACGGGCTGGAGCTCACCTCGCTTTCCGCGAAGCAGCTGGGCGAGTACCGCCGCCGCGAGCTGGGCTTCGTGTTCCAGTTCTACAACCTGGTGCCCGACCTTACCATCCGCGAGAACATCGAGGTGTGCCAGTACCTGAGCAAGAACCCGCTGCCCATCGACAGCCTGCTGAAATCGCTGGGGCTGTGGGATCACCGCTCGAAGTTCCCCCGTCAGGTATCCGGCGGCCAACAGCAGCGCTGTGCCATCGGCCGCGCCCTGGTGAAAAACCCCGGCCTCTTGCTGTGCGACGAGCCCACCGGCGCGCTGGACTACCAAACCTCCAAGGAGATCCTGGAGCTGATGGAGAGCATCAACCGGGAATACGGCTGCACCATCGTTATCGTTACCCACAACGACGCCATCAAGAACATGGCCCATCGCATCCTGCGCCTGCGCGACGGTATGTTCGCCGAAGACGAGCTGAACCCCTGCCCCATGCGCGCCCGCGACCTTTCCTGGTAGGAGCGCGCCATGTCTCCCCTTACCAAGCGCTTCCCCCGCGAGCTGCGGAACAACTTCAGCAAGTACCTGGGCATCTTCCTGATGATGATCATCGCCATTAGCCTGACCAGCGGCTTCTTGGCAGCGGCAAGCTCCATTCAGAAGCTCATCCACAACATGGACGATACCTACCTCATCGAGGATGCCCGCTTCACAACCAATTTCGAGGCCACCAACAGCGAGCTTTCCGCCGCCGCGAAAGCAGCAGAAGAAGCCGGCGCCGGAAAAGCGCGCGTGTACCAAAGCTACTGCTACGACGTGTCCTTCGCCTCCGCCGATGCGCCAACCGGCAGCACCGCGCGCGTGTACCAGGAGCGCGCCAACGTGAACCTGGCCGCCTACGCGCAGGGCAGGGCGCCGCAGGCCGCCGATGAAGTGGCCATCGACCGCGTGTTCGCCGACAACGCCAACGTGCAGGTTGGGGAAACGGTGCAGATCGACGGCAAGGACTTCACCGTCTGCGGCATCATGACCCTACCCGATTACAGCGCCCTGTTTGAAAAGAACAGCGACTTCGTGTTCAACGCCGTTTCCTTTACCGTGGCCACCGTCACACCCGATGCCTTCGCGCAATTCAAGGAAAACCACACGCCCACGTACACCTATTCCGTCCGGTTCGACAACCGCCAGCTTTCCGATGCAGACCGCGTGAACGCCGAAGAGGACATGACCGAAGCGCTCACGGACGCCGGCGTGGCGTTGACGGATTTCATCGACAAGGACGCCAACCAGGGCATCGGCTACCCGCTGGACGACATCGAAGGCGACTCTTCTATGTGGAGCGCATTGCTGCTCATCCTTATAGCCATCATGGCGTTCATGTTCGTGGTGCTCACCACCAGCACGATCGAGGAGGAAAGCGCCATTATCGGCACGCTCATGGCCTCGGGCTGGCGCAAAAGCGAATTGCTTCGGCACTACCTGGCACTTCCCGCGCTGGTGGGAATGCTGGCAGCCATCGTGGGCAACGTGCTGGGCTACACGCTGATGGCAGAGCCCATGAAGAACCTGTACTACAACTCGTACAGCCTTCCGCCGTATGTGCCAACCTGGGACTGGAATGTGTTCCTTACCACCACCGCAGCCCCACTTGCGCTGCTGATAGGCATCACCTTCCTGGGGTTGCTTCGCAAGCTGCGCTGCACACCGCTGCAGTTCCTTCGGCACGAAACGTCGAAGGGGAAAGGCAAGCACGGCATAGCGCTGCCGGAGAAGCTGCCCTTCCCCGTTCGCTTCCGGCTGCGCGTGTTCCTGCAGAACATCGGCAACTTCGCCACCTTGTTCTTCGGCATCACCTTCGCCAGCATGCTGTTGCTGTTCGGCCTGTGCATAATGCCCACGATGACCCACTACGCCGAGTCGCTGGCAAACGACGTGCCCGCCCAACATATGTACACGTTGAAGGCGCCGCTGGAAATAGACGGCACCGATTCGGAGCGCGCAGCATGGGCGGCGGCGCAGGAAATGAGCAGCGTGCGCAACATCGCCGATTTAGGGAAGACGCCCACCGAGCTGCTGGATTCCCTGGTGAAGGTGAAGAGCATCGACACGAACGGCCACCCCGTGAACACGAAGAAGATCAGCCAATCGGCAATCGACCAAGCCGAGAAGTACGCCGTTGCTTCGTTGGACTACGAGCGGCCCGGCGATGCGGGAACGGAATCGGTAACCGTTTATGGCGTTCAGCCCAATTCGGCGTACTGGACGGGGCTCAACCTTTCGGAAGGCCAGATGGCCGTATCCGGCGGGATGATCGATAAATTCGGCCTGAGCGAAGGCCAAGCCATCCGCCTTGCCGACAAGTACGAGGGAAAGAACTACGACATAACCATCGATGCACGCTATGGCAGCGAATGCAGCATGGCGGTGTACCTGCCGCTTAGCGATTTCAACCGCCTCTTCGAAAACGATGCCGATTACTTCAACGGCTACGCTTCGAATACGGCACTCGACCTGGACGAACTGTACCTTGCAAGCGATCTTACGCCCGAGAGCATGGACAAGATCGCCGTGCAGATGACCAATTCCATGGGCAATATCACGGACATGCTGCTGGGACTTGCCGTAAGCATATTCCTGGTGTTCATGTACCTGCTCACCAAAACCGTCATCGACCGCAGCTCGCGCGCCATCAGCTACATGAAGGTGTTCGGCTACGCAGACCGTGAGATAAACCGCCTGTACATCCGCTCCATCACCTGGACGGTTGTCTGCTCGCTGCTGCTTTCGCTGCCGCTGATCATCGTCACGCTCACCGCTGTGTTCAAGGCGATGCTGATGGAGTACGGCGGAAATATCGTCATCTACACGCCCGCTGAAGACTTGGCAATCTGCGTTGCCGTGGGGTTGGCAACCTACGCCGTGGTGGCCTTCCTGCACACCCGCCG
>CAVBGJ010000018.1:0-31246 GCA_963595065.1 Christensenellaceae bacterium Phil1
CGGCTGCCGTGGCCAACGCCAAGGAACAGCTTGCGCTGGCAGGCAGCGACTTCCGTACCACGGTTGCGCTGAACACGCCAAGCTCCGATACAGTCGCCGATGCGATGGACGCCCTTGCGGTGAGCGCGCATAACGGCACCAAGCAGGCGGCAGCGGAAAACTCCACCGACACAGAAAAGGCAGCAACCGCCAAAACAGGGGACGCCGCAGGCGTCGCGGGTGCTGCTGCGGTTGCGTTCGCCGTCGCCAGTGCGTCCCTGCTTACCGCCCGCCGCCTGCGCAATCGATAACGGGACGCTGCTCCAATAGCCAGCTAGCACCCTTAACGGGCGTGCTTGCCGCGCTTTCGCCCAGACTGAAGCTGAGG
Source organism: Christensenellaceae bacterium Phil1 (assembly GCA_963595065.1). GTDB lineage: Bacteria > Actinomycetota > Coriobacteriia > Coriobacteriales > Eggerthellaceae > Anaerotardibacter. The sequence goes on from CAVBGJ010000018.1 coordinate 368, forward strand.
CTCGGGCTGAGCGCACCCTGGTTGCGAGAGAGCCTGAGCGCCTTGGGCTAAAGCAGCTGTTTGGGAGTACCCTCTCCCGGCCCGCTGCCCCTGATGCGGGGCAGAGCCATGCACGACAGCCTGCGAAGCAGACGGCCGGGGCTGCGAACTGCCCTGATCCAAAGCAGCCGAAGGCGCCTGCCGGTCATGGACCAAGGCGGGTTGGGCTTCCCCCTGCGGCAGCGGGGACTGCGACTCCGCTTCGGCCATGCCGTAGAAATTCCAGGCCTCCGCGAACAACTCGTAGTCTTCGGGAACGTGCGCCTCGCTGGCAACATAGGAGACCAGACCGGCCTGCACCAACTTCTTCGCTGTGCGTCGCTCGGCATTGAAGAACCCGGCATCGATATTCGCTGCCGCAATCTGAAGCTCGCAGCCAACATCCACGAAGCGCCGGGCAATCCGTATATCCGACTGCACCTCGAGGCATCGCTCGGGGTGGGCGATGACCACTTTGAATCCACGCTGCTGCAACTGACGCACTATATGGGCCCAATCCAAGGGAAGGGCACCGGAAGGAAGCTCCAGCAGGAACTCCCCGAAGCCGTTGCCCAACTGCGGGGCAGCATCCATCCCCAAACTTTTCAGCTTGTGATAGCCCACCTCGAAGCCCATGGTTAGCTGAGGGGCGCCAGGAATAGCAGATGCCCTATGTTTCAGCTGGAGGAACGCCTGCCATGCAGCCCCGAAGTGAAAACGGCGATCGTGGCAGTGTGGGGTGCAAACGATGGAGGTAACACCGGCCCGCATAGCTGCAGAGAGCATCATCAACGAACCGGACATGGTGCGCGGGCCGTTGTCCAACCCGGGAAGGATATGGCTGTGCACATCGCGCATGGGCTCTGGCAATACCTTTCATCTGCGGCATCCGCCCATCCATGAAAATGGGAAAAGGCCTGCACCTCTGTTTATTCACTCATTGCATTATAGGCACAGCGCCGCTGCGCATGCCCTGCAAAAGCACCCCGGGCAACCAATGCAGGCAAAAGCCTGCGGGTCGTAGGCACAGAGAACCCACGCAGGCAGAAGTGGAAGCCCGCCACCGAAGTGAATGTCTCGAACCGCCAGCCCTCCCATTCGCCCCGGCTCGCAGCACACAGCACACGAACAGCGCAAACCACAGGTTGCCCGGTCAAAGCATTTGCCTATAGCTGGCTATTAATTGGACCGTGGACGTGGAACCGGGCACCTGGGTTGCCTAAAATCGTTCTGACCAAGCAATATTGCAGCTGCGCGCCTGCGCCCACGCTGTTTCAAAGGAGCAACCATGCCTATCAGAATCCCCGACGCGCTGCCCGCTACCGATATCCTGGAAAGCGAGAACATCTTCGTGATGACCGAGCATCGCGCCATCCACCAGGACATCCGCCCGCTTCGCGTGCTGATTTTGAACCTGATGCCCCTGAAAATCGAAACCGAGACGCAGATCCTGCGCAAGCTTTCGAACACGCCGCTTCAGGTGGAAGTGGACCTGTTGCAAACCACCACGCACCAGGCATCGCACGTGCCGGCCGAGCACATGCGCTCGTTCTACGTTGACTTGGAAGAGGTGCGCCACCGCTACTACGACGGCATGATCGTAACGGGCGCGCCGGTGGAAAAGCTGCCGTTCGAAGACGTGGACTACTGGCCGGAGCTGTGCGACATCTTCGAGTGGGCGAAGACCAACGTGTATTCCACCCTGTACTTGTGCTGGGGAGCGCAGGCGGGCGCCTACTACCACTTCGGCGTGCCGAAGTACCTGCTGAAGCACAAGATGACCGGCATCTTCCAGCACGATATCTTGAAGCCCACCTCGCCTTTGGTGCGCGGTTTCGACACCAAGATCAACGCACCCCATTCGCGCTGGACGGAAGTGCACGCCGAGGACATCGAGAAGGTACCCGAGCTGGAGCTTATCTCCACTTCCGAAGAGGCGGGCGTGTTCATTGCCAAGAGCACCGACAGTCGCCACTTCTTCGTGTTCGGCCACCCCGAGTACGACACCGACACGCTGGCCAACGAGTTCCATCGTGACACGGAAAAGGGCTTGAACCCCGATATGCCGAAGCACTACTTCCCCAACGACGACCCCACGCAGCAGCCCATCTCCAACTGGCGCGCCACCGCGCAGCTGCTGTACACGAACTGGCTGAACTACTACGTGTACCAAAGCACCCCCTACGACCTTTCCACCATCGGCCGCCGAGCATAAGAAAAACGACGGCGCAACGTTCGATGCACTGCATCTTCGAGCGCATGAAGCAAGAAAGGCTGCCATTGGCAGCCTTTCTTGTTGAGCAGAGGAACGGGAATTCCTAAGCAGCCCTAAGCTGCCGCCCTCAGCTGAAAAGAATCATTGAGCCGGCAAAGTTAGCGAGCGTGATCCTGGTGAGTGCAGGTGGGCTAAAAGAGGGAGGCGCTGGCCTTCGGGCCGCGCCGATCGATTGAAGCCCACCTGTGCCGCCAGGATCCCGCGCAGCATCGACCGTTTGCGCCGTTCGTAGAACGGCGCAACCCCTAGTCCTGAACTCGGATCACGGACGGGAAGCCGCCGGTAACCACGCCTTCGAGGGCGAGGATATCCTCGATGGCCTTGCGCACGTTGCGCTCTTCGGCGGTGTGGGTGACGAATACCAGATCCACATCGTCGCGGGCGGCGTTGCCGCGCTGGGTAACCGTCTTCACCGACACATCGTACTTGGCGAAGATGTCGGCCGCGGCCGCCAGCACCCCGGGACGGTCGGCCACGATGAAGCGGATATAGTACTTCGTCTTCAAATCCTCGATGGAAAGGATAGGCAGCTGGTCGGTGCAGGTGCAACCAACGATGGGCTTGATGCCCATCTGGAGATGGCGCGCAACCTCAAGCACATCGCCCATAACGGCGCTTGCCGCCGGGCCGGCGCCGGCACCTTCACCGAAGAACATACTCTCGCCCGCGGCATCACCTACGGTGTAGATGGCGTTGAACACGCCGTTCACCATGGCCAGCTGGTGCTTTTCGGGGATCATGGTGGGGTGCACGCGCACGTCGATGCCCGCCTCGGTGCGATACGCATGGGCCAAGAGCTTCACGGCGTAGCCCATTTCGTGGGCCATGGTAAGGTCCACCGGGGAAATGCGACGAATGCCCTCGGCATACACCTGATCCATGGTCACGCGCGAATTGAAGGCGATGGAAGCCAGGATGGCGATCTTCGCCGCGGCATCAAGGCCATCGACATCGGCCGTGGGATCGGCCTCGGCATAGCCCTTTGCCTGAGCTTCGGCTAGCACCTCGTCGTAGGCCATGTTGTCTTCGTCCATGCGGGTGAGCATGTAGTTGGTGGTGCCGTTCACGATGCCCATGATGGAATCGATGCGGTTGGCGATAAGCGAATGCTTCAGCGGGTCGATGATGGGAATGGCGCCGCCGACACTGGCCTCGAACGCGATTTCCAGGCCGTTGGCCTCGGCCAAGCCCATGATCTCTTCACCGGCGGAAGCCATAAGCGCCTTGTTGGCGGTAACCACGGCCTTGCCGTTCTTCAGGGCGCCGATGACAACGTCCTTGGCAATGCCGGTGCCGCCGATAAGCTCGATAACCAGGTCTACCTCGGGGTCGGAGATAACCTCGTTGAAGTCGGTGGTGAAGATGTCCTCCAAGCCATGGGCCTTGGCAACATCGGAACGGCGGGAGCACACGCGCACCAGTTCCAGGTCGATGCCGAAATGGCGTTTGAAATCGCTTTGGTGATTCTGCAGGATGTCAAGGCATCCGCCGCCAACCGTGCCCGTTCCAACCAAGCCAATCTTGACAGACATACCCATTCCTTTCCGCCGAACCGAGGCACCAACACCGCCCCGCGCTAATCTGTATTCAGCCCATTGTATAAGCAAAAGCGCTCTTACCAACCATCACGATTGGCAAGAGCGCTAATTGACCATGAACAGGTGCTGAATGGAGGCGCCATGGCTTTGGCAAGTCGCTTGGCGGCGCCGCTTTGAGCTAGTCGCAGTCGCAGGCCATCAGATCGGCGTAGCTTTCGCGGCGAGAAACCAGGCGCGCCTTGCCGTCCTTCACGAACACCACGCCGGGGCGGGGCTGGCCGTTGTAGCGGCTGCTCATGGAATGGCAATAGGCGCCGGTGCCGAACATGCACACGATATCACCCAGGTCGGGGTCTTGGATGGAAGCGTTCGCCGCCACCGCATCGCCCGACTCGCAGTGCTTGCCCACCAGCGTTACTACCTTCGTACGCGGCTCGGCCGCCTTGTTGGCAATAACGGGCTCGTAATCGGCGCCATACAGTGCGGTGCGCACGTTGTCGGACATGCCGCCGTCGATGGCCACGATGTTGCGGATGCCGGGCAGCGTTTTCAGGATGCCCACCGTGTACAGGGTTACGCCCGGGGTGGCCGCAATGGAGCGGCCCGGCTCAACGGCGATGCGCGGCTCGGCCACGCCGTACTGCGCGCACAGCTCCTTCACCGCGGTGCAGGTGAGCTTCGCGAAGTTCTCGATGGTGGGCGGCTCCTCTTCGGCCACATAGGCAATGCCCAGGCCACCGCCCAGGTCCAGCCCCTCGATTTCGTAGCCGTACTCATCGTTAATGCGCTTGATGAACTGGATCATGACCTCGATGGCTTCGCGGAAGGAATGCAGCGCGAAGATCTGCGAGCCGATGTGGCAGTGCAGGCCCGTAAGGCGCACGCCCGGGGTTTCGATGGCGTTCTTCACGCAAGTGAACGCGAAGTCCTCGCGCATGGTGAAGCCGAACTTAGAGTCCTCACAGCCGGTGCGGATGAACTCGTGCGTGTCGGCCTCCACGCCCGGGGTGATGCGCATGTAGATGTCCTGCGTAACACCCAGCTCCTGGGCAATCTCGGAAATACGGTACAGCTCGATGCGGGAGTCGATGACGATGCACCCCACGCCCGCCTCGATGGCCTCGCGCAGTTCCTGGGGCGTTTTGTTGTTGCCGTGCACGATAACGCGCTTGGCCGGGAAACCCGCCGCCAGGGCAAGGGCAAGCTCGCCGCCACCGGAAACGTCCAAGCACATGCCGTGCTCGTTCGCCAGGCGCACGATGGCGCGGTTCTGGAACGCCTTCGACGCGTAAGCCACCTGAGCCTTTTCGCCGTAGTACTTCTTGAACGACTGCACGTACTCGTCCATACGGGCTTCGAGATCGGCCTGGTCGAACACGTACAGGGCGGTGCCAAACTCCTTGGCAACCTCTACCATGTCGCAACCGCCAATGAACAGGTGGTTGTCCTTCACTTCGGCAGTGCGGGGCAGAACCTTGCCCAACTCCATGGTGGTGCGGCCGTCGGCCTTCTTGTTCAGGTCAGATGCGGGGAGTGACATAGCGCTCGCTTCCTACTTGCTGGTTTCGCGGATGCGCACCGGGGGCGCGCTTTCATTCGATGGTTATGATACCGTGCGATCAAGTAATCTAGCATCATTTCTTTTCCGACGGGTAACGCCCGCCAGACGGGAGGGGCGCATGCTGCGCATCACCATATTCGCCGTTGGCAAGCTGAAAGAGCAGTTCTGGAAAGACGCCGTGGCGGAATATCTGAAGCGCCTTGGCGCCTACGCCAAAGTGGAAGTGCGCGAGCTACCCGATTCCAACCCCGAGAAAGAGGCAACCGCGCTGCTGGCCGCCTTGCCCGAGCGCGGCCCGGTGCTGCTGATGGACATCCGCGGGAAGGAAACCTCCAGCGAAGGGTTGGCGAAGAAGATCGATGCCTACGCGCTGGGCAGCGATTCGCACATCAGCTTCATCATCGGCGGAAGCGATGGGGTTACCGGCGAGGTGAAGCAGCGCGCCACCGAATGCATCAGCTTCGGCCCCATCACCATGCCGCACAACCTGGCACGCGTGGTGCTGGTGGAGCAGATCTACCGCGCCTTCAAGATCATCCGCCACGAGCCCTACCACAAGTAGGCTACACGCCCAGGACAGCTAGCGCCTACAGCCCGTACTGACGCTGGAGGGATTCCAGGGTGCCGTCTTCGGTCATCCCCTCCAGAACTTCGTTGACTGCCTCGGTAAGGGCGCGGTTGCCCTTGTTCACGGCGAAGCTGTACTTTTCGCCGGTGGCCACGGTTTCCAGGACGGAACACTGCGAGTAGCGCGTGGCGATAAGGTAGCGCGCGGCAGGGGCGTCCACTACCACGGCGCTCACGCTCCCCTGCTCCATAGCGGCGAAGCATGCCCCCGGGTTCGCGCACGGCAGCACATGATCGTTGATGTTCGCCGTTGCGTAATCGTATCCGGTAGAGCCCATCTGGGCCGCAACATTTTCCTTCTTCAGTTCACTCGCCTTGTTAAAGGCGCCTTTCTTGCACACGATCGCCTGATCGGAAATGTAGTAAGGGCTGGAGAAATCAACGATGCTGGAACGATCGGGATTGATGGAGATAGCCGAAACGCCCACGTCGTACTTTTCGCCCTTGCCCACCGCGTTCACGATGCTGCCGAAAGGCACGTCTACGATCCGGCACTCAAGGCCCAGGCGATTGGCCACCTCCTGCACCACGGCGACGTCGTACCCGGTGGGGTTGCCCGCTTCGTCGTACTGCTCGAACGGGGGAAAGCCCACCGACATGGCAACGGTAAGCGTGCCGGGAGCTACCAGCGAAAAGCCCTTTTCGGCGGCCTTGGAGGAATAGTGCTTCGCAATGCATGCGCCGCCCAGCACCAGCGCAAGGACCACCAGCGCCACCACGGCGATGCGCTTTCGGGAGGTTTTCGAGGCTGGAACAACGGTGGGGGCTGCAGAGGTACCGTCGAGAGCTGCAGCCGCAGGATCGGCGACGGACGAGGCCGCAAGGATCGAAGCCGTTTCGGCGCCCTGGGCCGCCGCGCGTGGATCTTCCGCGGGCGATTCCGCGGCACCTCCTTGGGGCGAATCCGTGGGCTTTTCCGTTGGCGCTGCCATGCCCTAGTCTTCCGCCTTCACCATATCGTCTGCGGATTCCAGCTTAAGGTCGCCTTCCTTGATCCAGCCAATCTTGCGCAGGATCTGACCGAACGCATAGGTGAGCACCGCAGGAAGCACGAAGCAGATAAGCACCAGCCCCGCCCAGTCCATGGCGGTGATGGATACCATGGCGCCCGAGGCAACATCGGCCACCCAGCCGGTGTACACGCCGATGGGGCCAACCAGGCCGCACGTGCCCATGCCCGACGAAATGGCCGGGCCGTTCATCTTCAGCTGGAACAGGCAGGTGGCAATAGGACCGGTGATCATGGAGGCCAGCGTGGGCGGGATCCAGATACGGGGGTTGCGCACGATGTTGCCCATCTGCAGCATCGAGGTGCCCAGGCCCTGCGAGATAAGGCCGCCCCAGCGGTTTTCCTTGAAGCTCATAACGGCGAAGCCCACCATCTGCGCACAACAGCCGGCAACCGCCGCACCGCCGGCCAGGCCGGTAAGGCTGAGCGCGGCACAAATCGCCGCAGAGGAAATAGGCAGGGTGAGCGCGATGCCCACCAGGGCGGAAACCAGGATGCCCATGAAGAAGGGCTGAAGGTCGGTTGCCCACATGATAAGCGAGCCAACCGCCGTGGCGCCCGCGCCGATACTGGGGGCGCAGGCCATGGAAAGCAGACAGCCCACCAAGATGGTTACCGATGGGGTTACCAGGATGTCGATCTTGGTTTCCCCCGACACCAGCTTGCCGCATTCGCTGGCAACAATGGCTACCACCAGAACCGCCAGCGGGCCGCCGGCGCCACCCAGGGTGTTGGCGGCAGAGCCAACGGCCACCAGGGAAAACAGCACCAGCGAAGGCGCCTTCAGGGCGAAGCCGATAGAGACGGCCATGGCCGGCCCCGCTGCTGCCTTGGCGAAATCGCCCACCTGCACCAGCACCTCTATGCCGGCCTGCTGGCCGATGGTGGAAAGGATGGTGCCCATAAGCAGCGAGGCGAACAAGCCTTGCGCCATAGCTCCCAGCGCGTCGATGAGGTAGCGCTGAACCGAAACCTCGACGTTCTTTCGTTTGGCGAATGCCAAGACAGAGCCCATGGCGGGTGTTCCTTTCCGTGAAGTGGGGGTTGGGGGATGGTGCGGCGTGATGAGCGATGCAGCGTTACTGCCAAGTGCGCGGCGGTTGCGCAACCAGCGGCGCATCAACGACTCGCGGGATCGCTGCAGCCGCAGCCTAGCTACGAATCCGCACGCTGTGATTCTTCGGCGGCGTCTTTCGCGTCAAGCACCTTGAACGCACACTGATAGCCGCCGGAACCGTAGTTCAGGGCTTTCGACACGCGGGCGATGGTGGTTGCCGAAGCGCCTGTTGCCTTCTCTATCACCGCGTACGAGCTGCCATCACGGAGCATGCGTGCCACATCCAAGCGCTGAGAGGTGTCCTTGATCTCCCTTACGGTGAACAGGTCTTCCAGAAGGGCGAAAACATCGTCGGGTTCGGTAAGACCCGCAAGAACCTCGAGCAGATCGTCTACCTCTTTTGTCCTGATCTCTGCCATCGCTACCTTCCGTTCCCTGCGACCAAGCGCTGCACTGCCGCCACCTGCTGCCTCTTCGCGACAAAAGCCGGGCAGCCCTTTTCAGCAATCGAGCCGCATCCGGGTGATTCCCGAAAATGCGGCTCGATTTCAATGTTCACTAACCCATAGAGGTTTACTTGATGCGCGTGATCCAGTCCTCGTACTCGGGAACCTTGCCGTAGGCAACATCGAAGTAGCGCTTCTGCAGCTGCTCGGTTACCGGGCCCATGCCGCCGATCTTGCGCTCGTCCACGCTGGCGACGGGCGTAAGCTCTGCCGCAGAGCCGGTGAGGAACATCTCGTCGGCGATGTAGAGGTCGGAACGGGTAAGGGACTCCTCGATTGCGGGGATGTCCATGTCGCAGCACAGCGTGAGGATGGTGTCGCGGGTGATGCCCTCAAGCAGGCCGTCGGACAGCGGCGGGGTGGAAACGATGCCGTTGCGAACCACGAACAGGTTCTCGCCCGTGCCCTCGCACACATAGCCCTGCTCGTTGAGCATGACAGCCTCGGCATAGCCGTGGCTCTTGGCCTCGAGCTTTGCCAGGATGGAGTTCATGTAGGAAGCGGAAGACTTCACAGCGGGTGGGATGGCGTTGAAGGAACGCTGGCGCCAAGAGGAAACGCCCATGGCGATGCCGTTCTTCAGCGCGTCTTCGCCCATGTAGGCGCCCCAAGGCCACACGGCGATGACCACGTCGACGGGAGCACCCGTGGGATCGACGCCCATCTGGCCGTAACCATAGTACACCAGCGGACGGATGTAGCAGGACTTCAGGTTGTTCTTCTTGATGATGTCCACCGTGGCATCGCACAACTCATCGACCGTGTAAGGCAGGTCGATCATCGCGATCTTGGCGCTGCGGTGCAGACGCTCCATGTGGTCGCGAAGGCGGAAGATGACAGCCTCGTCGGTGTCCTCGTTGTGATAGCAGCGGATGCCCTCGAAAACGCCGGAGCCGTAATGGAGCGCATGGGTAAGGACGTGCGTGGTGGCCTGCTCCCACGGCACTGCCTCGCCGTTCTTCCAGATGTAATCCACGGGTGTCACGTCAGCCATTGCTCTTCCTTTCGGGTTGCTTGCAAGCTCCGACTTGCGATTGCCGAAGCGCCTAGGGCGCGGGCAATTCGCACGGGGGAAATTTTCAAGGAGTTATTTTACTCCAATGCGGTGGAGTGGCGCAGTTCGTCACGAAAAGCAAGCAACTGGGGTGTATTGAGCCGTGGGTGGTTGATGAAGCAAAGCCTACTCCCCGGCTACGGCCCGTTCGCGTTCTTCCAGTTGGCGGCGACGGCTGTTGGCGGCCTCTTCCACGTCGGAGGTTTCCACCGCGTGCATGAGGATCTGCATGCGCCGCTCCACGTCCTGGATGATGTCCGAGCAGTCCTTCAACTCGTCGAACATGTCGATGCCCTCCACCTTGGCATCCTGCTTGTACTTCAACGTGTGCTCAAGCGATGCCCAGAAGTCCATGGCGATGGTGCGCAGCTGGATCTCCACGGGCACGTACTGCTTGCGATCCAGGAAGTACACCGGCACCTTCACGATGATGTGCAGGCTACGGTACCCGTTGGGCTTGGGCTTCGTTATGTAATCCTTCACCTTCACAATTTGTAGGTCGTCTTGAAGGGAAAGCACCTTCACCAGCGCGCGCACGTCATCGATGTAGGAGACGATGACGCGCATGCCGGCGATATCCAGGATGTTTTCCTCCATGGAGCGCACCGTTACAGGCACGCCGTAACGCTTCAGTTTGTCGTAGACGCTCTTCGGCGCCTTGATGCGCGACTCGATATGGTGAATGGGATTGCGGCTTAGGCGGTATTCCAGGTCGGCATCCAGGATCTCGAAACGGGTGCGCATCTCACGGATGGCGGCCTCGTATTTCTTGAACAGCGGCTGGCTTGCCATTTCGAAAAGGCGGTACTGCTCCGTTGCCTTGTTCACAATCTGCGTGTCAGACGCCTTTGCGTTCGACATAACGTAAACAACCCCTTGCGGTTCGGGAACTTCTCTCGCGCCTATCTTACGCGCCCTCCGGCGAAATGGAGGCTATTTCACGATTGTTTCACCACACCTGTTGCTTAAGTAACGCCTTCCTTACAAACCAAGAAGCCCGGAGCCGGCTTTAAGCCATGCTCCGGGCCTTGAAATACCCTACGCAGCTAGGTACTGCGCTGTACTGTTACAACGAACTACGCGTAGAACAGGATGTCGTTGTAGGTGGGAACAGGCCAGTAGTCGCGCTCCACAACAACTTCCAGGGCGTCGATCTCGGCGCGGAGAGCCTCCATGGCCGAGATAACGTCGTTGGCGTAGGCGTTTGCCTGCTCCTGTGCATCCTCGATAGCCTCGGCTGCATCGTGCTGCTTGATAAGCTCGCGGGTTGCCGCGGCGGCCTTGTTGCTGCCGTCGATGATGAACTGCAGAACCTTCTCAGTCTCGGTCATGTCGGCGCCGGCAACAGCAGCCTTCACCGTGGTGATGTTGCTTGCCAATGCGGCCGTGTAGTCGCTGATGGCGGGCAGGTAGGTGCGGCGAGCCATGCGGATCATGGTGCGGGCCTCGATGTTCAGGAGCTTGTTGTACTTCTCGAGCTTCACCTCGTAGCGGCTGCGAACCTCGGGCTCGGTAAGAACGTTGAACTCGTTGAACAGATCCAGAGACTTCTGGGAAACCAGGCAAGGCAGTGCCTCTGCGGTGTTGCGGTTGTTGGCAAGGCCGCGTGCCTCTGCCTCCTTCTCCCATTCGTCGGAGTAGCCGTTGCCGTTGAAGATAATGCGCTGGTGATCGGTGAGCGTCTTCTTGATGTAGGCGATTGCAGCCTTCTCGAAATCGGCGCCTTCGGTGCCCTCAAGCGCATCGGCGAAGCCCTTCAGGCTCTTGGCCATCGCGGTGTTCAGAATCATGTTGCAGTCGGACAGGTTCACCGAAGAACCGGGCATGCGGAACTCGAACTTGTTGCCGGTGAAGGCGAACGGGCTGGTGCGGTTGCGGTCGGTGTTGTCCTTCATGAACTTCGGCAGAACGGCAACGCCCAGGTCCATAGCGATGCCCTCTGCGGAGTGGTACTCGTCGCCGGAGATCAGCGCATCCACGATGGCGCCAAGCTCGGAGCCCAGGAAGATGGAGATGATGGCCGGAGGTGCCTCGTTGGCGCCCAGGCGATGGTCGTTGCCAGCGGATGCCACGGACATGCGCAGCAGCTCCTGGTACTCGTCCACGGATTCAACCACGCAAGCCAGGAAGATGAGGAAGCGCAGGTTGTCCATGGGGTCGTCGCCCGGATCGAGCAGGTTCACCTTGTCGTAGGAAAGCGACCAGTTGTTGTGCTTGCCGGAGCCGTTGATGCCCTCGAACGGCTTTTCATGCTGCAGGCACACCAGACCATGGTGAGATGCATCGAGACGCATCTTCTCCATGGTGAGCAGGTTCTCGTCGATGGCGCGGTTGGAGTTGGTGAACAGGGGTGCCAGCTCGTGCTGAGCAGGGGCAACCTCGTTGTGCTTGGTCTTGGCGGATACGCCGAGTGCCCACAGGTCGTCGTCGACTTCCTTCATGAATTCGTTGACGGTGGGGCGGATGGCGCCAAAGTAATGCTCTTCGAGCTCCTGGCCCTTAAGCGGTGCGGCACCGAACAGCGTGCGGCCGGTAACGATAAGGTCCTGGCGCTTCACGTAATCCTTCTCGGAAATGAGGAAGTACTCCTGCTCGGCACCAACGGTGGAAACCACGCGATGGCCGTCTTCGCCGAAGAACTTCAGCACGCGCTGAGCCTGCTCGTTCACGGCGCTCATGGAGCGAAGCAGCGGGGTCTTCTTGTCCAGAGCCTCGCCGGTGTAGGAGCAGAATGCGGTGGGGATGCACAGCACCTCATCCTTGATGAAGGCGTAGCTGGTGGGATCCCATGCGGTGTAGCCGCGAGCCTCAAAGGTGGCACGCAGGCCGCCGGAGGGGAAGCTGGATGCGTCGGGCTCGCCCTGGATGAGCTCCTTGCCCGAGAACGTCATGATAGCGGTGCCGTCGCCCACCGGATCAAGGAAGCTGTCGTGCTTTTCGGAGGTGATACCGGAAAGCGGCTGGAACCAGTGGGTGTAGTGGGTAGCGCCGTGCTCGATAGCCCACTCCTTCATGGCATGGGCGACAACGTTGGCAACCTCGATGTCGAGTGCCTTGCCCTCCTTGATGGTCTTGGCAAGGCTCTTATACGTTGCGGAAGGAAGGCGTTCCTTCATTACATGCTCATTGAACACCATCGATCCGTAGATGTCAGAAACGTGGGCCATCTTCTCTCCTTAAGGATCACGCCGCCTATGCGGCATTTTTAACGAGCTGTTAGCTTTGGTTAATTGTGCCACAAGCCACTCGCCTTTTACGTATGTCTCAACCCTAATGAGCATTTGTTTCGAACAGTTTTCAGAGGGGCAACGGGTTTGTTTCTATGGAGGGGTGCCCGCTGGACGGCAGCAACGTGGGTTGGGGCATTGCCACGCGGGGTTCTCTGACAGCACTTCCTGAACGGTTCGCGCAGCGAATCCCATTCCAGTGCATGAAGCAGTGCAGCGCATGCAGATGAGGCCCGCCTAAGCGGACCTCATCAAACAGCGGAACGGGAACCACGAGGGGCGGTGCCCCAACCCGCGGCGCGGACGAGCCGGGCAAGCAGCAACACAGACGGTAGCCGAAACACAAAAAGAGCCCGGCGAGAACCGGGCTCGGCACGTGCGGTATGTGAGGTTCGACTTAGCCGAATGCCACCGAGGTGTGAACCGGGGCGGGAGCTGCGGCCGCGCCGCTGAGCTGCTGGATTGCCGCATCGATGCAGCCGGTGTTGATAAGCAGAACCAGGCAGAACATGTTGATGGCGAAGCCAACCCAGGTAGCCCATTCGGCCTGCTTGCGATTGCCCTGGGTAAGGCTGCCCTGGAAAATGAGGGCGCCCATCATGCCGAAGATGCCACCGAACAGACCAAGCGCGAACCAGCGAACTTTACGTGCGAAAGGAAGAACTTCCTGCTCCTGCGCAACGGGCGGCATAGGAGCAGCCTTGACGTTGGCGTTTGCCTGAGCAGGGGCAGAGAGCTTCGTGTTGCTGTTCTGGCTGTGCTGGTTGTACGACATGGGCTTCCCCTCCAAAGCTGTATCGCTATCGCGTTTCCATCAAGCAGGTTCAGTGCTTGTTGCTGAACGCGTTTTGAACATGTTTTAGAACGTGTTCTTATATTAACCAAGCAAGCGCGGAAATCTATAGGCGCTCATAAAATCTATAAATTCCTGCACAACTTTCGGCTGACGCCCCTCATCGCGGCTGACCACGTAGGTCTTATGGAAATCAACCGGGGCTTCGCGCACGGGAATGCACACCACGTCATCGAACGCATTGATCATGAGGGAGTAGCAGAACAGCGCCAACCGGGTTTCATCGGCGGCGACGAGCGAGGAGAGGGTGATTTCGTCATCGTGGTCGAAGCGCACCTCGAGCCCATAACCTTCGATAAGGTCGTGGACCTCGCGATACACCGGCGAGGCAGGGTTGTACGAAAGAACCGAGCACCCCTTCAGGTCTTCGAGGGATACCTCTTTCTTCTTCGCCAGCGGGTGCTTGCGGTTTACGCCCAAGACCAGCGGTTGGCTCCAACACAGGTTGTAGCGAAGGTCGGAAGAATCGTCGATGCGACTGGCGAAGGCTACGTCGAGCTGACCGGTCCGCAGGCGACGCAGAAGCTCACGTGAATAGGCTTGGGTAACGGTGATGTGCGGGTCGTAGGCGTTTGACTTGCGGAACTCGATAAGCGCCTGCGACCAGAACTTTCCCTGCATGGCATGGATGGTGCCCAGGTTGATAACGGCGTTTTCCGTTCCCAACGACTCTTCAGCCAGCGTGCGCGCCCTGTCCAAGCTTCGCAAGGCACCGGTTACGCAATCCGATATGTCGCGGCCGATTTCGGTGAGCTCTACCGTGGAACGGCTGCGGGAGAACAGCTGAACGCCCCACTCGTCTTCCAAGCGCTTGATTGCCAGCGAAAGCGTAGGCTGAGAAATGCTCAGATCCTTCGATGCGCGCGTGTAATTAAGCACTTCCGCAAGATGCTCGAAGTACCGTAAATCCTCTACTCTCATCTTCCCCTCCTCAGACGAGACCCCAGAAGATCATAGCGCAAAAGCCCACGTGAAACCGTTGGAACATGTTCATTTTTTTCGCAGTGACGGCAGCTACCTATAACCACTGCATATAGAAGCCCTCTCGCTTTCCCTCCCGGAAGCCGCCCTCATAGCAAGTGCCGCGATCGGCCACCCGAAAGCAAAACGCCCGCTCCGCAGCGCGCTTTGAGCACGTGAGGAAGCGGGTGCTAGAGCTTGAGTCCCAAATCGGCCGCCAGAGGGCGCCGGCTTAACAGAGAAGAGGGGAAGCTCCGAAGAGGCCTCCTCTGGCTCGAAACACAATGAGGGGGACTCCCCTTAAGGAAGTCCCCCTCGAGCCATAGCGCTTCGCTCGAAGCGCCACCAAGGTTCGTTTTGGGTGAGCAGATTGCCGTGAAAGATTTGCGCAGCGTACTGAGGTACGTAAGCAAACCCGGCAAAGGAAGAAGAGGCGTTCTCCGGCGAGTCGGGCCGAGCCGAAAGCAGCCTCCGAACAGAAAAAAAAGGAAGCCTCCGAAGAGACTTCCTCCAATCCATAGCGCTTCGCTCGAAACGCCACCAAGGTTCGTTTTGGGTGAGCAGATTGCCGTGAAAGATTTGCGCAGCGTACTGAGGTACGTAAGCAAACCCGGCAAAGGAAGAAGAGGCGCTCTCTGGCGAGTCGAGTTGGGTTGAAAGCAAAGCACCCGCTCCGCAGCGTGCTTTGGACACGTGAGGAAGCGGGTGCTGAAGCTTGAGACCCAAATCGGCCGCCAGAGGGCGCCGGCTGAGTAAGTTTAGCGCTTGCTGAACTGCGGACGCTTACGAGCCTTCTTCAGGCCGTACTTCTTGCGCTCAACCATACGGGAGTCGCGCGTGAGGTAGCCAGCCTTCTTCAGCTCTGCACGGTAGTCGCCAGCCTCAAGAAGAGCGCGAGCGATGCCGTGGCGAAGAGCGCCAGCCTGGCCGGAAACGCCGCCGCCGTTGCAGCGAGCGATAACGTCGAAGTGATCCTTGGTGTCGGTAACCACGAACGGGGTGGTAGCGTAGTCGAGCAGAGCCTGACGACCGAAGTAGTCAACACCCTCGCGGCCGTTAACGGTGACCTTGCCCGTGCCGGGGACGATGCGAACGCGAGCGATTGCGTTCTTGCGACGGCCGGTGCCGTAATACATAGCTTCGCCTGCCATTAGTTATCCTCCATCTTGATCTCGCGGGGCTGCTGAGCTGCGTGCGGATGCTCTGCGCCAGCGTAAACCTTGAGCTTCATGCCCATTGCACGGCCGAGCGTGTTCTTGGGAAGCATGCCCTTAACTGCATGCTCGATGACGCGCTCGGGGTGCTTCTGCATAGCCTCCTGGAAGGTTTCGCACTTCAGGCCGCCGGGATAACCGCTGTGACGATAGTATTCCTTGCTGGTAGCCTTAACGCCGGAGATCTTGATCTTGTCAGCGTTGATGATGACCACGAAGTCACCGGTGTCAACGTGCGGCGTGTAGGTGGGCTTGTGCTTACCCTTCAGAATGTGAGCGGCCTTCGAAGCGACGCGGCCGAGAACCTGGTCCTCTGCGTCGATGAGAAGCCATTCGCGCTCAACTTCGTTGGGCTTTGCGTAATAGGTCTTCACAGTGTTCCTCCAATAAAGTAACAAGTGTCGTTTTTCAAAAGTTGCTGCCAATCCGAGGTGCGGGATCCTACTCCGCAGCTCCAACTGCGCTTCCGGACGCTGCGTTGCGCGGGTTCTGGACAACCTTGCGCGACGGGCATCGTTTCCACTTCGCTGGAGTTCGAATCGCAAGCATGTACGGGGCTTTTGAAAGCGAACTTTTGCAGTTTAGCGTGTACGCGAACGGCACGCAATCGCATCGGGCCGCCAAAGGCCCCGCCTTTTGCCAATCTTCACGTTTTCCGCAGAAAACCACGTAAGCACGCGCATGCATACGCACCTGCAGAAGGACCGAAGCCCTTCTGCAGGCTCTTTCGTACGCCGGAGTTTTCCCAGGTCGTATTATTTTCGTTGTTCAGCATCTTGGCTCCCTTGTAGGAAGCGGATCTTGCCTGGAACGTCAAAGCTCCTTCGCTTTTCGTGCCATCGCTGTTATCGTGACGACCGACCTCGACGATCCTGAACGCCATCAGGTTTTCGCGGTCGTACCCTCCGGCGTACGTGTACAGGCAAACCTTGTCCTCTTTCATATAGGTTTCGTACTCTTCTTTGATCTTGTCGTATTCCTCTTCGCTATGCGTAAGTGGGCGCGAAAACCGCCACAGCGACAAGCGCAACGAACCCGATCGAGAGCGCAACTTTACCGTGGTTCCTGAGATAAGAGAACATGATTAGCCTTTGCTTCGCTTCAGGGAAGACTGACGCCTATCCCTTTCTTCATCAACGATTCGTTACCGTATAGCAGATTTACTGCCATCCCCGGATAATCCACAGCATCGAGAAAGCGCGCTTCACTCATCGTTTGGCTGTTCGCTGGGAATCCGATTGGCAACGGCGCGCGACCGCCCGGCGGTCCTTCCTTTCTATCTTCTATACTGGAAAGGCACCGAAAAGCATGTCCATCGGACGCGCCAACGAAGAAGCCCCAGGCCACGCAAGGTGAAAGCGAGGCTCCCATGGCCTATATAGAGTTCGACAACGTAACCAAAACCTACGGCGAAGGCGCCGCGCAGATCCATGCGCTCGACGGCGCCTGCTTTCAGGTGGAACGCGGCGAGCTGGCCGTTATCCTGGGGGCATCGGGTGCTGGCAAGACCACGGCGCTTAACATTTTAGGCGGTATGGACAGCGCAACTTCGGGGCGCGTGATGGTAGACGGGCGCGATATAGCCCGCTGCAGCGAATCGCAGCTGGTGGAGTACCGCCGCGCCGCCGTGGGCTTCGTGTTCCAGTTCTACAACCTGGTGCCCAGCCTTACCGCGCTGGAAAACGTGGAGCTGGCCAGCCAGATCTGCCCCGATTCGCTTGATGCCGAGGAAACACTTCGCCGCGTTGGCCTAGGGCAGCGCCTGAACAACTTCCCCGCCCAGCTTTCCGGCGGCGAGCAGCAACGCGTGGCCATCGCGCGCGCCCTTGCGAAGAACCCCAAGCTTTTGCTGTGCGACGAGCCCACGGGCGCGCTGGATTACAAGACCGGCAAGCAGATCCTTCAGCTGCTGCAGGACACCTGTCGAAACGAGGGAATCACCGCGCTCATCATCACCCACAACGCCGCGCTGGCCCCCATGGCCGACCGCGTGATACAGGTGAACAGCGGGCGCGTTACCAGCACGCAGCTGAACCCCGACCCCACGCCCATCGCGAGCATAGAATGGTAAGTCCATGGCAAGCGCCTTAAGGAAAGACACCCTGCGAACCATCGCGCGCGAGCGGAAGCGTTTCATCTCTATCCTGCTTATCTGCGTGCTGGGAACCACCATGGTGTGCGGCCTGCGCGCCGCCTGTGTGGACCTTCGCCAATCGGCCGATTCGTTCTTTTCCCAACAAGGCCTCTACGACCTTTGCATCCAAAGCACGTTGGGGCTTACCGAAGACGATGTGGAGGCGGTTGCCGCCCTGGACGGGGTGGCCGAAGCTGCCGGCGCCTACGAGGAAACCACCTACACGCAGCTGGGCAGCAAGCGCGCCAGCGTGGGGGTGAAGGCGCTGCAGGGCAGCTTCAACCAGCCCTACCTGCTTGATGGGCGCCTGCCGGAAGCCGCTAACGAAATTGCCGTGACCGAGAATTACCTTACCGATTCCGATGCCCAGATAGGCAGCACGGTTTCGCTGGAACCGGGCGATGCCGAGGTGTTCCAGCGCTGCGAGTACACCATCGTGGGCACGGTGATCGATTCCACTGAGCTCACCAACCCCAACGGGTCCATCGCCGTGCGCGCCAGCGCTAGCCCCGACTATCAGTTCTTCACCACGGCCGACGCCGTAAGCGCCAGCACGTTCACCGCGCTCTATATCCACGTGAACAACGAGCAGGGCGCTGCCGCCTATTCCAGCGAGTACAAGGCGCTACTCGATACGGTTGAGCAGCAGGTCCATGGCATCAAGGAAGAGCGCGAACAGGCGCGCAGCCAGCAGATTCGCCAAGACGCGCTGGACAAGATAGACGAGCAGGAGCAAACCGCCAACGACGGGTTCGCCAGTGCGCAAGAGCAGCTGGACAGCGCCCAGGCAACCATCGATTCCGGCAAACAGGAGATTGCCGCCAACCGCAGCAAACTGGAAAGCGGGAAGGCGCAGCTTGCCGAATCGCAGAGCCAGATTGCCCAACAGGAACAGCAGCTACAACAAGCCGAGGCGCAGATACGCGACGGATACACCCAGATAGACAGCGGCCTTGCCCAGATCGCCAGCGGCCGCGAACAAGTGGAACAGGCGAAGGCCCAGGCGAACAGCCAATGCGACCAGGCAATTGCACAGATAGATGCCGCCTACGCGGCTGGAGCCATAAGCAAGGAAGAGCACGATGCCCAGGTTCAGGCCATAGAGCAGCAGCGCGAACAGGCGCTTGCCGCCCTATCCCAGCAAGAGCAGCAGCTGGACGAAAGCGAGGCACGCCTTCAGCAAGAGCGGGCGAACCTGGATGCCAATGCAGCCGAGGTTGCCAGCGGCAAGCAGCAGATCGAGGCCGCAAAGACCCAGATCGCCGCAAGCGCCGCAGAACTGGAGCAGGGCAAGAACCAGCTTTCCGCCGCAGAGGACGAGCTGGCCAGCGGCCAGGCGGAGTTGGACGCCAACAAGGCCACCTTCGAGGACGAGAAAGCCGAGGCTCAGCAGAAGATCGCCGATGCCCGCTCCGATGTGGATGAGCTGGAAGACGCACGTTGGTACGTGCAGACGCGCGAATCGAACACCGGGTACGCCAGCGTGGAATCGGATGCCGGGTCCATCGAGGCCATCGGCTACGTGTTCCCCGTGGTGTTCATCGTGGTTGCGGTGCTCATAGCGCTCACCACCATCACGCGCTTGGTGGAGGAAGAGCGCGGGCTCATCGGCACGTACAAGAGCTTGGGTTATTCCAATCGCGCCATATTGGGCAAGTACCTGGTATACGCCCTGCTGGCGTGCCTTGTTGGCGGAGCGCTGGGCGAAGTTGCCGGGTTCGTGCTGTTCCCCACCTTCCTGTTCAGCGTGTTCCAGGTGATGTACCTGCTGCCAACCTACCTGCTTTCGTTCGATGCCCTCTACGGCATCGGCGCCATCGTGTTCTTCACGGTGGGAATTGCCGGGGCGGCGGTGCTAGCCTGCCGTTCCGAACTGCGCCAAACCCCGGCCATGCTCATGCGTCCCAAGGCGCCGCCGGCGGGTTCGCGTATCTTCCTTGAGCGCATCGGCTTCATCTGGAAGAAGATGTCGTTCCTGAACAAGGTGACGGCGCGCAACCTGCTGCGCTACAAGAAGCGCTTCTTCATGACCATCTTCGGGATTATGGGCTGCATGGCGCTGCTGATCTGCGGTTTCGCCATCCGTGATTCCGTGCATGCCCTATCCCCGCTGCAGTACGGCGGCGTGTACCGCTACGATGTGCAGGCTGTGGTTTCCGCCGACGATTTCGACAGCGCACAGAGCTACCTGCAGGAATCTGCCGAGGTTGGCCAACTGCAGCCCATCGCGGTGGACACCGTTACCGTTTCCACCGTAGAAGACGAAGAGAGCATGCAGCTGTTCGTAATCCCCGACGGAGCCGATGCTTCGCCCTACCTTTCGCTTGGTAGCGGCAGCGAGGAGTTCGCGCTGGGGGCCGACGGCATGATACTCACCCGCAACGCCGCCGAGCTGCTGGGAGTCGAGGCTGGCGGCTCCGCGCACCTGAAAACCAGCAAGCTCGACGAAGCCGATGCGGCCGTGGCCCACGTGGCCGACAACTACCTGGGCAACGCGGCCTACCTTACGCAAAGCGCCTACCACCAGCTGTTCGGCAAGGAGGCAAGCGCGAACGGCTTCTACCTGAACCTGACCGAAGGAACCGATGCAAGCGCCTTTGCCGACAGCCTGGCCGAACGCGAAGGTTTCCTTTCCGTTACCAGCACGCAGCAGATGAACGACGAGTTCGCGCAGTCGTTCGCGCTGATCAACACCATCGTCTACGTCATCGTGGGGTTGGCGGCGGCACTGGCCTTCGTGGTGCTGTTCACGCTTTCCACCACCAACATTTCCGAGCGCATCCGCGAGCTGGCCACCATCAAGGTGCTGGGATTCCGCGCGCACGAGGTGAACCATTACGTGAACAAGGAGACCATCCTGCTTACCGCCATCGGCATGCTGCTGGGCATACCGGCAGGCTACGCGTTCAGCCACTCGCTTACCTATGTGCTGAAGATGCCCAGCATCTACTTCGCGGTAACCATCGAGCCGGGCAGCTACCTGATAGCCTGCGCGCTCACACTGCTGTTCGCCGTTATCGTGGCGCTGCTCTCGAACCGCAGCCTGCGGAAGATCAACATGATCGAGGCGCTGAAGAGCGTAGAATAGCACCCTTGCTCGGAAAAGCCCCGCTTGGGGCAGGCGCCCTACTCCCCTTCGTTGTTTTTGGGACGATTCGGCTTGCTGCGCGGGTTGAAGTGGTGGCTCAGGGCGTTGCCGAGCAGGTGAAGCTTCACGATGGCATACGCGGTGACGGCGCAGACCACGATGACCACGGGAATACGCACCAGGTTGTCGGCGCGGGTAACCACCACGGCGCATACGGAAAGCAGCGCGGTCCAACCCCACATGATAAGAACCGTTGCACGCTGGCTGAAGCCAGCGCTCATCAAGCGGTGGTGGATATGGCCCTTGTCGGCCTCGTCGATGGGACGGTGCTCGCGCTTTCGGCGCACGATGGCGAAGAATGTGTCGAGGATAGGCACGCCGGCAGCCAGGATGGGCACCAGCAGCGATACGAACAGGGCGGAACGCGCCACGGCGAACAGCGAGATAAGCCCCAGGGAAAAGCCCAACAGAAGGGCGCCCGAATCGCCCATGAAGATCTTGGCCGGATAGAAATTCGACTTCAGGAACCCGACGCAGGTGCCGATAAGCACCACGCTGAACAGGGCGGCATCGGGACGGGAGGTAAGCACGGCGAACACCAGGATGGTGATGGCGGAAATGCCCGTGATGCCCGAAGCCAGGCCATCGAGCCCGTCGATAAGGTTGATGACGTTGGCGAACGCCACCAGGTAGAACACGGTTATAGGATAGGCCAGTATGCCGAAATCGATGAACCCGGAGCCGATGGGGTTATGGATGCTGGAGAGCAGCAAGCCCGAAGCCGCCACGATGCAGGCAGCGACAACCTGGCCAAGCAGCTTCACCTTCGCATTCATATCGATGACGTCGTCGATGGCACCCACCAGGAAGATGGCAACCACGCCGGCGAGCACGCCCCAGTAATTCACATCCATGTCGGGGATGGGAACGAACGGATCTTTCCAGTTCAGGAAATGAACGCCGGCAACGGCCACGGCCATGGCCGCAAGGATTCCGCCGAAGATGGCGATACCGCCCATGCGCGGGATAGGCAGCATGTTCACGCGGCGTGCGCTGGGATAGTCGATGGCGTCGAATTTGATGGCGATCTTACGCGCAAGCGGAGTAAGCGCGATGGTGACCAACGCCGCCACGGCGAAGAGCACGGCGTATTCAAGCCAATCCATATGTGCTCCCCCTTGGCGGTTCAGTAGACGAATCAAGCGCAGCCATTCAAGGCAACGCCAAATGACAATTATATACTGGGCGCATCGAAACCACGGCAAATAGGGGCTATCAAGGCTCCGACGGCATCCGACAACCCCAATAGGACGCGAAGGGACCCTACTTGTGCGCCGTTTGTGAAGAGGGCACGGGCAAAACATGGAGCTACCCTGTTTGTGACGCCTGGGTGACAGGCGCAGCATCTGCGGCAGGTAGAATGAACGCGTTGGAAACCGAATCGAAGGCCACAGAAGAGGTGCACGTGTCACACAGCCCCGCGATAAGCGTCATCATCCCCGTGTACAACGTGGAATCGTGGCTTCGCCGCGCAGTGGGCTCGTTGCAGAACCAAACGTGCACCAGCTACGAAATCCTTCTTGTGGACGACGGCAGCACCGACGGCAGCGGCAAGCTGTGCGATCGCCTTGCCGACGATGATGTGCGCATCCGCGTTATCCACCAGCAGAACCAGGGCGCAGCCGCCGCACGCAATGCCGCCATGGAAGTTGCCCGCGGCGACTACCTGTACTTCATGGACGGCGACGACTGGTGCGAGCCCACCATGCTGAAGGACATGCACCGCGTCGCCTCGGAAAACGACCTTGACCTGCTTATCACCGGTTTCACCATCGACACCTACTACGACGATGAGGGCAAGTACTTCCGCGAGCTTCGCAATGCGCCCGATCGCATCTTCGAAACCCGCCAGGAATTCCGCGAGCACGCCTGCATGCTCTTCGATGCCCAGCTCCTGTACGCTCCCTGGAACAAGCTGTACCGCCGCACGTTCTTGAACGAGAAGGGAATCCGCTTCCCCGGCACCTTCTGGGACGACCTGCCCTTCAACCTGGATGTCCTGCGCGATGTGGAGCGCGTGGGCTGCCTGGACGGCCATTACTACCACTTCCTGCGCGCCCGCGCGGAAAGCGAGAACACCAAATACCGCCCCGATATGTACGGCAAGCGCGAGGAAGAGCATCGCTGGATGAACGAGCTGTACGCGTACTGGGGCATCGACACGCCCGAAGTAAGGGAATTCCTTGCGCGCCGCTACGCCGAGCGCTTGGTGGGCTGCATCGAGAACATCACCAACAGCAACTGCACGCTTTCCCGAGAAGAGAAGCGCGCCGCCATCAAGGAGATGATCTCCACCCCGCAGGCCCGCGAGGCCCTTGCGCACGCGAAGCCGCGCACCAAGATGATGGGCGTGGTGCTCACGCCCCTGAAAATGGGCAACGTCACGCTCACCATGACCGAGAGCGAGCTTATCAGCTGGGTGCGTCAGAACAGCACCAACCTCTTCGCCCGCCTGAAGGCGAACCGCTAGTTCCCGCTGCAACCAAGGTAGAAAGCCAGCCCGGGAACCGATCCAGGCAGCGCCGCGGAGCGTTTACTTCACCAGCAGCACGCAACCGATGACCATGAGCAGCACGTAGGTGAACTTCACGAACTGTTGCTGGCTGATGCGCTTCTGGATAAGCCCGCCCAGCCAGGTGGAAAGGATGAGCAGCGGGATGCACACGGCCAGCACCAGCAGGCCGTCGCCTTCCAGCCCGCCACCGCCAATGCCGAACAGGGCATAACCGCCGTTCAGGAACACCCAGGTCATGGTGGTGGTTGCGCGGAACTCATCCTTGTCTTTCAGCTTCTGCAGCGCGTAGATGGCCAAAAACGAGCCGCCGGAAACGAACATGCCCTGGATAAGGCCGGCGATTGCCAGGATGACGAACAGCAGCCATTCGGGAAGCAGGCGCTCTTCCTTGTTGAAGAACAGGCCGCGGATGGCAATGACGAGCACTGCCACGCCGTAGATCTTGGAAAGGATGCTGAGCGGCGCCACGGTGTTGATCCATGCGCCGATGGCCATGAAGATGGCCATCACCACCAGCATCTTCGCCAACTCTTTCCAGTTGCAGTGCTTGATGCTGGTGAAGGCGATAAGGCAGCTGGCCAGAAAACCCGTGCAGTTCAGCACCACGATGGATTCCGCATGGCCGATGGAGATCATGCCCACCGGCATGGCGAAGATGTTGCCGGCGAAACCGGTGATGCCGTTGATCAGGTACGCGAAGAAGAACGTGCCCCAGAACAGGTACTTTTCCATGCAGCGCCCCTATCCCCCATGCGCGCTCCCTCAAGCGCGCTTCAATACGGTGGGAACTTTACTCTTGGGTGGCGAAGAGGGCAATAAGCCTATCGAAAATCGATTGGGTTCCGGCCGAATCATTCGACTCGTCCGACTCGCTTTCGCCAAACCCGCTTTCGGGCTCGGAGACGCCCTGCACCACGTACACGAACTGCACCGCATCCACCGCCGTGTTGCTGGGCACCACGTAGGAATGCGCCTTGAAGCCCTTGCCCAGCTTCTCGTCGATAGTGGCCTGAACCTCGTCGATGACCTTCTGGTCAAGCCCGCTCACGCTGCTTGCCAGCGCCTCGGTGCCGGCGGAAAGGGTCGAAGCCCCTTGCGCCAACTGGCTGGTTGCGCTGGAAAGGCTGCTGGACCCCTGCGCCAACTGCGAGGCTCCGCTTTGCAGCTGCGAAGATGCGTCGGCCACCTGGTCTGCGCCGGAAAGATACGCCGAAAGGCCGCTGGCGAACTCACTTGCGCCCGAGGGAAGCGCCTGGGATTGGCTGTTCAACGAGTCGATACCTTCGCCCAGCTCAGCGTAGGAATCTTCCACTCCCGTAAGCGCCTGGTATGCACCGGCGGCCGAGGCCGACTTCGCCATGGCCTGCGCCGCGGAGTCCATTTCCGCGATGGCGGCAGATACCGCTTGGAAGTTTTCGGGCGTGGGATTGGCCTGATAGGTCGCCATGGCTGCTTGCACCTGCTTGGCCGCTGCGGCGTATGCTGCCTGGTCGGCCTTGGCCCGCTGGGCGCCGGAAGCCTGCTGCGCGGCCGCCGATTCCACGCCCGCCTGGAACTGGCTGCTTCCCTGCTGTGTCTGCGCAATGCCCTGCGCCAAGGCGGAAATGCCCTGACTGAGCTTCTGCCAACCAGCGGAAACGTCGCTGCCGGCCGAAGAAAGCTGGCCAAGCCCCGCCGCCGCCTGGTCGATGCCGCTGGAAAGGGACTGCGCCCCACCGGCCACGCTGGCAGCGCCATCGGACACCTGCGAGCTTCCACTGGAAAGCGTTGCCGCCCCGCTGCTCAGCTGGGCCGTGGCATCTTCAAGCTCGGTGGTTTTCTCTGTGAGCTTGGAGGTGTCCTCGCTTGCCAGATCGATGGCCAGGGAAAGCGACATGCCCGCGATCTGCCAGCCATCGTAGTTGAAGTCCTTCGCCGTGCCCGTGATCTCGAACGTTTTCGATTCCCCGGGGAGCACCAGGCAGTTCACCACCTGGTCGCTGCCGGAACGCGCCACGGTTGCGCCCTCCGCCTCGGAAATGGAGAACTCCTCTTCCGGGAAGGTGCCCTGCGCTTGCAGCACATAGCTTGCGGCGAAGTCGGAAACGGCATCGCTGCCTTCCACTGGCTGCACGTCGAGCACCACTTTCAGCTGGCCGTTTGCCCCCGAAAGCTTGGAAGGCGCCATTTCCTGCCCGTCCAGGTAGTACTTGATATGGATGTTCCACGGCAGGGCGCGGCTCGCATCCAGGTTGCCCTGGTAGTAGAACGGCGTGTTCGCCGAAACGTTGGCGCTTACCGTGCCGTTTTCCTGCGACAGGGTCTGAGTAGTGGAAAGGTTCTGCACCGAGGCGTAATCGGCCGGATCGGACACCTGGCCGTCGGCGCCTTGCTCGAAGACGTTCACCACGTAGATGCCGTCCGTTTCACCATTCGGCGCGGCCTTGACGTACACCACCTCGTCCTTGGCACCATCGGTTGCGGCATAAGCGCTGGTGGGCGCCGCAACGGGGAGCATGAGCCCCGCCGCCAGGATAAAAGCGACAGCGCCGCGGGCAGCGGGCTTCAAAAGCAGATTGGCATTCATCGTGTTCTCCTTAAGCGAATCGGCGGCGGCAATGTTGTCAGCGCCTGAGTAATTGGTTTCAATCCCGGCTCGGGGCCTCCGAACCCATGGCATGAGCTTCTCCCTCATTTCCTGCACACCTTCAATCCCCACGTCGTTCGGCAGATAACGCCATCGAACGTTTTGAACAGCCACGGCAGGAACACGAACATCATCAGCATGGCCAGGAACGCGCCACGCCCCACCAACACGCCCAGCTGGCTGATCACGCCGTTTGACGCGATCAGCCACACCGCGATACCGGCGCACATAAGGATGCTGGACGAAGTGAGGATGGTGATGCCCGCGTGCTTCACGGCGGAACGCGCCGCTTCGCCCGGCAGGTACTGCTGGCGGCGGTCGAAGTACTCGCGCGCGTAGATGATGGCGTAGTCCACCGCCGCGCCCAGCTGCACCGCGTCGATTACCAGGTAGCCGATGTAGTTCAGGTGCTCGCCCAGGAAGTACGGCACGGCCAGGTTGATCCAGATGGAAACCTCGATGGCCGCAAGGATGAGCAGCGGCAGGGAAATGCTGCGGAACATCACTGCCAGCACCAGGCCCACTGCCAGCATGCTGAACAGCTTCACGTTGCCCGAGTCCTCGTGGCACACCTGCTTCAGGTCGTACGTGGAAACCGAGTTGCCCACCAGACGGTATGCGTCGCCGTAGTACTCGGCGCAGGTTTCGCGCACCGTTTCCACCATCTGGAAGGCGGCATCGGACCCTTCGGAAACGTCGAGCGTGAGCACCAGGCGCGACCAGCCGTTCGACACCACCTGCGAAAGCGTGCCCTCTGGTACCACCGAGGTGGGCAGCGCGCGGCCGGCAACGGTGATATACGAGGTAACGCCGGTTACGTGCTGCGTGTTCTCCAACGCATCGAGCAAGCCCTGCTCGTTGGCCCATTGGCCTTCCGGCACCATCACCACCCAGGTCTGCGACTTCCCAAAGGCCTCGTTCACATGCGCTGCCTCCTGCCCCAACTGGCTTTCCGCAGTGTTGAAGTCGGAAGAACCGTAATGGAAGTCGGTGCGCCCTTCGGCCAGGTACGCCGGCACAGCCACCAGCACCACCACAACCGCCATGGGCACCATCAGCTTCTGGCACACCTTCGCGAACTTATCGAACGGCGGAATAAGATACCGGTGCTTGGTGCGGTCCAGCATCCGCAGGCTCAGCAGGATAAGGCACGGCATAAGGAACATAACCGTAAGGAACGAGAACACGATGCCCTTCGCCAGAACGATGCCCATGTCCACGCCGATGCCGAAGCGCATCACCGTGAGCGAGAGGAACCCGAAGAACGTTACCGCCGCGCTGGAGAGCACCACCGAGAAGCCGCGCTGCATGGCATGCGCCATGGCCGCTTCGGGGTCGGCGAACTCGCGCTGGCAGCGGCGGAACGTGTGCAGCAGCACGATGGCGTAGTCCATGGAAACCGCCAGCTGCAAGATGGCGCCGCAGATCTGGCTGACGAAGCTGATCTGGCCCATTACCAGGTTCGTGCCCATGTTCAGCATGATGGCCACGCCGATGACCGAAAGGAATATCACCGGCTCGAACCAGGAATGCGAGGTGAGCAGCAGGATCAGCGTGATGATGAGCACGCCGATTACCAGGATCAGCGCCACTTCCTTGGCAGTCGACTGCTGCGCGGACGCCGTGGTTACCGCCTCGCCTTCGAGCGAGACCTGGGAGGCGCCCGTTTCCTCGCATGCCTGGCGAATGAGCGGCACGGCTTCCTTGCCCTTGCCCGATTCGACGGCCACTTGGAACAGGTAGCCATCGTCGGTTTTCCAGTTAGCCACCGTATCCGCGTCCTGCAAGACCGAGGGAACGTGGGTGTCCACCGCGGTGCCCAACCACATAACCTCACTCACGCCGTCGATTTCAGCAAGCTCCTGCGAAAGAGCGTCGGCGGTGGCAAGGTCGATACCTTCCACATAGGCACGAGCGTTCGGGATGGAGCTGCCGAAGGCATCCTGCATGTCGTCGAGCGCCACCACCGAAGCGGAGTCTTTGGGCAGGTAGTCGGTCATGGAGTAGTTCACCTTCACCTGCGGGATGCAAGCCGCGCAGGCAAGTGCCACCAGGATGAACCCGATGGTTACCGCCTTGCGATGCCGCAAGAATGCCTCGCAGAACTTGAGCATGCGCCTGCTCCTTTCCCAGCTGAGCCCGAAGCCGAAGCGTGCGGCGTGCGCTTCTTCGGCAGATTTGGGTCGACTTGTTTTTCGTCACTTGTCGTTTAACATACAAGTATCAAAGAACGGCGACGGGCGGCAATACGCAATACGCCTGCCTGCTGTCGGGTATTCGACAATCCGCAGGAATCTGTTGTTGATCGGAGCGAACCATGGGAAAAACCACGGCTATCGACTGGCCCGCAAGCACCACCGCCGGGTTGGACCGCCGCACACGCCGCACGCGCGAGGCCCTTCTTCGCGCGCTTCTGCAGCTCCTCCAGGAAAAGCCCCTCAGCAGCATCACCGTTACCGAGCTCACCAACCTGGCCGATGTGAACCGCGCCACGTTCTACACGCACTACCAGGACATATTCGACATGTTCGACCATCTGAAGGAAGACCTGAGCCAAACCTGCCGCGCCATGGTTGATTCCCATGGCAGCGAGATAGCACAGGGAAGCTACGATGGCCTGATAGCCGAGATCTACCGCTTCTTCATCGAGAACGAAGCGCTGTTCGACGTGGTGTTCTCCAGCAGCGCCGACAGCTCGTTCTTCACCTCGCTCATCGAGGTGGTGCGCGACGCCTGCATCAAGAATGCCCAGGTGCCGAATGCGGTGTTCGAGCGGCTGACGTTCGAGGGCATCCCCGCAAAAAGCGCGAAGCGCATGTGCGAGACCATATGCCACTACCAGTTCGACTACATCGCCGGCGGGGTGGTGAGCATCCTGCGCAATTGGATGCGCAACGGCCAGGTGGAAAGCGCCGAGCAGATGACACGCATCACCAGCACCTGCATAAAGAGCCTGAACCCCGATGGGAACTACCCCTACTCGGTTGCAGCAGCACGCGAGCTGTTGAAGGAAGCGTGATAGTTGAGGCAAAATGGCGGTCCATGTCGGCTTGCCGCTACACTAGAGAAAAGCAACCATCGCGGGCGCAGAAGTGCGCCTGCGCGCCATTCCAAGCGGAAGGGGAACATGATGAAGAACCATAAATTCTGGGCATACGCAGGCATTTTCTGCATGTGCATGGCGGTTATCACCGGCAACAAGAAGTTCGGCAAGTAATGGGAAACGAAGCCCTTGGCGCCGCTTTGGCGCAAACCTTCGCCAGCGACGACTTGCTACGCGATGAGCCCATGCGCAAGCACACCACCTTCCGCTGCGGCGGCCCGGCCGACTACCTGGTGCACCCCAGCGATGCCACCGACATCACCGCGGCCATTTCCGCCGCGAAGGATGCGGGCGAACCGTGGTGGGTTATCGGCTGCGGCAGCGACCTTTTGGTATCGGACGCAGGCCTGCGCGGCGTGGTGATAGAGATCGGCCAGCGCATGGCGAACATCAGCATCGACGGCAGCACCATGCGCGTGCAGGCCGGTGCCACTAACGAGGCCGTTGCGCAGGCAGCGCTTGAGGCTGGCCTTACCGGCTACGAGTTCGCCAGCGGGATCCCCGGGTCTGTTGGCGGGGCAGCCATCATGAATGCCGGCGCCTACGACGGCGAGTTCAAGGACGTTGCCACAAGCGTCACCTGCCTTTTCCCTGACGGATCGGTACGGGAAGTGCCTGCCGAACAGGCCGATTGGAGCTACCGCCACAGCATGATGGGCGACACGGGACTTATCGTGCTTGCCGCCACCTTGCAGCTGCAACCGGGCAGCCCTGACGAGATCCGCGCCAAGATGGACGATTTGGCCGAGCGCCGCTCTTCCAAGCAGCCGCTGGAAATGGCCAGCGCCGGCAGCACGTTCAAGCGCCCAGAAGGGCACTTCGCCGGAAAGCTTATCCAAGACGCTGGCATGCAGGGCCATTCGGTGGGCGATGCCCAGGTTTCCACCAAGCACGCCGGCTTCGTAGTGAACACCGGCAACGCCTCCGCCGCCGACGTACTGCAGGTTATCCGCGATGTGCAGGCAGCCGTAAAGCAGCTGTTCGGCGTAGATCTGGAAACCGAAGTACGCATGTGGGGCTTCTAGGCCCTCCCAACCCGTTCAATCCGTCCGCGCCGGTCGGCGCCACGCACCTCGGCGCCCCCTTCGCTTGTCTCGGCTTCCGAGTGCTCGCGAAGGGGCGGCGCAGGTAATGGCTTGACGCATAGTTAGCCTCATCCCGGCATCCAAGATCAAGTACCGGGGGCGCCGCCTTGAAGGCGAGCGCTCGGAAGCCGCGCTCCGGAAGGGCTTCTCGCCGCGCAGGCGCTGCCCGTCGCTGCGTCGACAGCGGCAAGGCAGCGTCGTGGGCTGGGGGACCGCCGCGCGGGGTTCTCTGAACACCGCTCCTGCACGATTCGCGAAGCGAATCTCCTTCAAATGCATGAAGCAGTGCAGCGCATGCAGACGAGGCCCGCCGAAGCGGGCCTCGTCAAACAGCGGAACGGGAATCCCCGAGGGGCGGTGCCCCGGCCC
>CAVBGJ010000019.1:0-29790 GCA_963595065.1 Christensenellaceae bacterium Phil1
CCGCCTCGAGCGGCCTTTTCTTTTGCCCTCGAACGTAAAGGTTCGTTAACGGAAGTGCCCGCATACGGGCTGAACGCGCCTTGATCGTTGCCATTTGGTAAAATCGGGGGACTATTGAAAGAAGGAACAATGATCGATTTTGCCATTCAGGGGATCTACCCTCCCTCCTTACAGGCGCTGGTCGACGGCAAGGTAGCCAGTCGCATCAGGCGCAAGGACAGCTCTCTTTATGGCTTTTCCGAAGAGGCTCAGCAGTGCGCCAGCGAGTACATGGGCTGGGCAACGCTTGCCAGCGAGCCCCCCTACCCCATAGCCGAGATCCAGGGATTCGCCGACAGCAAGATCGCATCCGGCTTGAAAACCGTTATCCTCATCGGCCAGGGTGGGTCTACCCAGGCGCCCATGACCATCACCAAGTACAACAAGCCGGATTCTTCGCTCGTCACGTTCAAGACGCTGGATTCCGACTCCCCGGTACGCGTGCGCAGCATCCTTTCGGAGTGCGACCCGCATACCACGCTCATCATCCAGTCCTCTAAATCCGGCGGCACCATCGAACCCACCCTTATCATGAAGGCAGTTCGCTCGGTGCTCGCGGAAACCCTTCCGGTCGAGGAGATTCCCTCCCACCTTATCGCCATCACCGATCCTGGCTCCGACCTGGAAAAGCGCGCGAAGGAAGAGGGCTGGTGCAAGGTATTCACCGGCGAGCCCACCGTAGGTGGCCGCTATTCCGCGCTTTCCGTGTTCGGCCTGGTGCCGGCGGCGCTTGTGGGCATCAACCTCGCCGACCTGATGGAGAGCGCCTGCGCAGCCGAGGATCTGTGCGCATCCGATGACATCGACAACCCCGCCGCCAACCTGGCCGCCTTCCTGTACGACAACTACAAGGCCGGCCGCGACAAGTTCTCGTTCTTCACTCCGAAGCGTGGACGCGTCCTTGGCTTGTGGATCGAGCAGCTGGTGGCCGAAAGCTTGGGGAAGAACGGCTTCGGCATCTTGCCCAACATCGAGGTTGACTCGCTGGTTCTTCGCGAAGACCCGAAGGATCGCACGGTTATCACCTACACCACCAAAACCGACCTTTGGGACGATCGCCAGAACTTCGCCCATGCCCTGGAATTCATCGATCCTGCCATTCCCCGCATGAACTTCAAGGTCATGAACGTGGTAGACCTGGCAGCTCATTTCGTTATGTGGGAATACGCTATCGCGATGGTCGGCTACCTTATGAAGGTATGCCCGTTCGACCAGCCCGATGTGGCGGTTGCCAAGAAGGAAGTGCTGCGCATCCTTGCCGAGGGCGCTCGCGAACCGGAATTCGTGGAGAACGGCCTGGCCGGCATCCCCATCGGCAATGCCGAGGTTCACGTATCCGAAGCCTTGCAGGGTGAACTGGAGGAAAAGACTCTCGTCTGCGCGCTCAAAGCGCTGATGGACAGCATTCAGCCGGGGGATTATTTCTGCCTCAACGCCTTCCTGCCGTTCGCAGGCGAAGGCCGCCGCGAAGCGTTGGAGGAGATCCGCCATTCGGTTGCGGACTTGAAGGGCGTTGCTTCTTGCCTGGAAATTGGCCCGCGCTACCTTCACTCCACTGGTCAGCTGCATAAGGGCGGCCCCAACAAGGGCGTGTTCCTTATCGTTTCCGCGGACGAGCCGCGAGACATCGACATCACCGATAACCGCGCCGACAGCTTGGGTGAGCTTGCCAAGGCCCAGGCGTCCGGCGACTTCTCTATCCTTTCCGAACGTGGGCGCCGTTGCGTGCAGGTTCATTTGGCCGACAATTCCGCGGTTTCCATCCGCGCCTTGGTGAAGGTTTTCAAGGAGGCAGTCTACGCATGACGCGTGAAGCGCTTGAACTGAAGATTTCCGGCGTAGTGCAAGGGGTGGGTTTCCGCCCCTTTGTCTATCGTGAGGCTAAATTACATATGGTCACCGGCTGGGTGCTGAACAACGTCCATGGCGTCGAAGTGCACGCCGAAGGCGAGGCCGATGCGCTGGATCGCTTCGTGCTTGACCTTTCGGAGCATGCCCCTGCGGCGGCTCAGGTGAAGGAGATAGCCATAGCCGAAGTGCCCCTGGAAGGGTTCGACTCGTTCGAGATACGCTTTTCGGAGCAAGGCGCCGAAACCGAAACCACCCTGGTTTCGCCCGACTTGGCCACCTGCGATGCCTGCGTGGAAGAGCTGTTCGACCCGCAGAACAGGCGCTACCATTACCCGTTCATCAACTGCACCAACTGCGGCCCCCGCTTCACCATCATGCGCGGGTTGCCCTACGACCGCCCAGCCACCTCTATGGCGGAATTCAAGATGTGCCCTGAATGCCAGGCCGAATACGACAATCCCGCGAACCGCCGTTTCCATGCGCAGCCCGATGCCTGCTTCGAGTGCGGTCCCCATCTGGGATGGGTTTGCGTTGCCGAGGGTGGCAGCCCCTGCGTCGATAGCATCGAATGGGCGCATGACGTTCAGGCTTCCGATCGGTTCATAGACGAGGCGGTGCGCGTAATCCGCGAAGGCGGCATTGTGGCGGTGAAGGGCCTGGGCGGCTACCACCTGGTGTGCGATGCCCAGAACCCCGATGCGCTGGGCCGGCTGCGAGCACGCAAGCGCCGTCCGGGCAAGGCCTTCGCCGTTATGGCGGCTTCGGTGAGCCAGGCGCGCGGGTTCTGCGAGGTGAACAAGGCCGAGGCTGCCCAGCTGGAAAGCCCCGCCCGTCCCATCGTCTTGCTGCGCAAGCGCCGAGACGTTGCCCTTGCCCACGGCCTGGCCGACAAGCTTCCCGAGCTGGGCGTGATGCTGCCCACCACCCCGGTGCAGCACCTGCTTATCAGGGCCTTCGGCGGTTTGCTGGTTATGACCAGCGGGAACATCCACAACGAGCCCATCGTCACCGACGAGGAAGCCGCGTTTCGCCAACTGGCCGACGTGGCCGATGCCTTCCTGGTGAACGATCGCGCCATCGAGGGACGCTACGACGATTCGGTGCTGCGTGTGCTGGACGGCGGCCCTGCCGGCGAGGTGATCCAGTTCATCCGCCGTGCCCGCGGTTATGCGCCGCTTCCCATCGCCGTTCCCCGCGCCGCCGACGCAGCGCCCGAGGTTCTGGCTGCAGGTCCGGAGCAGAAGAGCACCATCACCTACGCCCGTGCAGGCTCCGCGTTCACATCGCAGCATATCGGCGATCTGGAAAGTGCCGCCGTTATGGACGCTTGGGATGAAACGCGCCGCCGCTATGCGGATCTTCTGCGCTTCGATCCCCAGCGCTTGGTGTGCGACTACCATCCTGAATACCTTTCCACCAAATGGGCCCTGGCCCAAGGCATGCCGGTAGAGCGGGTTCAGCACCACCATGCCCATATCCTTTCCGTTATGGGCGAAAACGGGCTGGAGGGCCCCGTATGCGGGTTCGCCTTCGATGGAACCGGCTACGGCTTGGACGGCGCCATCTGGGGTGGCGAGGTTCTGCTTTCGAACCTGCACGCCTACGAGCGCTTCATGAACTTCGCCTACATCCCGCTGCCGGGTGGAGCGGCCGCCATCAAGGACCCTTCGCGCATCGCCTTCGGGGCGTTGTGGGCGTTCGACCTGCTTGACCATCCCTGTGCCCAAAGTTTCATCGCCGAAGCCGTCGAAGGCGCCTCCGTGTTCGAACAGATGATAGAGAAGGGCCTGAACACCCCCGAAACCTCTTCGGTGGGAAGGCTGTTCGACGCCGCTTCGGCGCTGTTGGGCATTTGCCGCCAGCCCAGCTACGAGGGAGAGGCGGCCATCCTCTTGGAGGCCGCCGCGCATGAGGGGCTTGTGCGCGCCGCCTACGAGGACCTTTCCGTGAAGGACGACCGCTACCGTATCGGCTTCTTGAAGAACACGGCTACCGAGCAAAGCACCGCTGCCGATACCTCGGTTCTGCTGATGGACGCCGCTGGCGTGTTCTCGGCCATACTCGACGACCTTCAGGCAAACGTCCCCGAAACGGTTATTGCTGCACGTTTTCACGAGGCGTTCGTTTCTGTTGTCGTGGAAGCCGCCGAGCTGGTGCGCGCCGCCTATGGGATAGAGATTGTGGCCCTTGCCGGCGGGGTGTTCATGAACCGCTACCTGGTAGAACGTTGCCTTGTTGCCTTGCAGGAGCGCGGTTTCACGGTTGCTCTGAATAAGGACCTGCCACCGAACGACGCATCCATTTCCTATGGACAGGCTGTGCTAGGATTGCAGGCGCAAAGTAAGGAGTGATGCGCAATGTGTTTGGCAATTCCTGCGCAGGTGAAGACCATCGAAGACAACAGCCTTGCTATCGTGGATATCCTCGGCGTCACGCGTGAAGTGGCGCTCGACCTTACTCCCCAGGCCAAAGTGGGTGATTACGTCCTGGTACATGCCGGATTCGCCATCGAGGTGGTGAACGAGGAAGACGCACAGCAGACCCTCGACCTGATCAAGCAGATCCCCGAGTTGGCCGATGTAGAGGGCCTGTAAGGCGGCAACCATGGACCTTTCGCAGTTCAAGGACCCCGAGCTTGCCCGGGGCCTTATCCATTCCATCCAGAAGTGGGCACCCGATCATGCCACGCTCATGGAAGTGTGCGGTACCCATACGGTCGCCATTGCCCGCAACGGCCTGCGCGGCCTGATGCCCGAGGGCACTCGCTTGGCTTCCGGCCCAGGTTGCCCGGTATGCGTCACCTCCAACAAGGACATCGATACGGTAATCGCCCTTTCCCGCGTGCCCGGGGTCACCATCGCCACGTTCGGCGACATGACGCGTGTTCCCGGGTCCACCTCGAGCCTGCTGAAGGAGCAGGCCGAGGGACGTTCGGTGAGCATCGTGTACTCGCCGCTCGATGCGCTGAAGCTGGCGCAGGAAAACCCCGATCAGCAGATCGTGTTCGTGGGCGTGGGCTTCGAGACCACCACGCCGCTGGTTGCCATGGCGGTGAAGCGCGCGAAGGCCTTGGGCCTGAAGAACTTCAGCGTGTTCGTTGCCCACAAGAACATGCCCGGTGCGTTGGAGACCATCGTTTCCGACCCGAAGCTGCAGATAGATGCGCTGATCCTGCCGGGCCATGTGAGCACCATCATCGGCATGGAGCCGTACCGGTTCCTGGCGGAAAAGTACGGCATCCCCGGCGTTATCACCGGCTTCGAGGCGGTGGACGTCCTGCAGGGCATCGCCATGCTCATGCGCCAGCTGCACGAAGGCCGCGCCGAGATCGAGATCGCCTACACCCGCGGTGTGGCTCCCGAGGGCAATCCGGTGGCCATAGCGGCCATCAACGAGGTGTTCCGCACGGTCGATGCCACCTGGCGCGGCCTGGGCGTTATTCCCGGTTCGGGCTACGCCATCCGCCCCGAGTACGCCGAGTTCGACGCATTCCAGCGCTTCGAGCCCGAAGTGGAGCCCACTCAAGAGCCCAAAGGCTGCCGCTGCGGTGATGTTCTGCGCGGCATGATGGCACCCAACGAGTGCCCGCTGTTCCGCAAGGTATGCACGCCCGAGAACCCGGTTGGGCCGTGCATGGTATCGAGCGAAGGGTCTTGCGCGGCCTACTTCAGGTACCTGTGATTCCCGGCATCGTGCGCCGTTCCACTGGAACGGCGCTTCTCTTGCCCGCCGATGCGCTTGCCGCTTCCGCACTTACTGGGGAGGCGGCACGTTGGCGGGCCGTGCGCCCGTCCTGGGCGGAAGTAAACGTTTCCCCAACAGTGCCGGCACTATGCCCGTGCCCGTTGTTCAATGGTCCAGTGGGAGAGGAGCGAGTTGGAAACGCAGGTGCAGCATGATTCATTGCGAGTGCGCGAAGGCGCCCACAAGCCCCTGTTCCGCGGCGAAGATCGGGTTCTGACCGGCGTGTGCTCGGGGATCGCCGAACACTTGGACGCCGATGCGGTTGTCGTCCGCGTAACCGCCGTGGTGCTTACGCTGTGCACCTTCGGGCTTGCGGTTATCCCCTACGTTGCCCTTGCGGCCTTCCTTCCTTCCCGCCGCGACGACCAGCGCCCGTTGGACGTCGATCCCCTTTCCATTCGCTCCGATAGGTACCAGCGCGTTGTCCATGCCGAGGATCGCCCGTACGTTTCTTCCCGCGCATACGGCGTGCATGCCGGCGCCGGCCATATCCCGCCCGCGCCGCCGACAGGCGAAAACGCCCCCGAGCGGTGCTGCCCGTGCGTGTCCCCGCAAGATGCCTTCGAGTTCAACCGCGAGCGTGCCGCCCACCGCCTGCCCGTCGTGCTTTCGCTGGTCGTGTTCATTGCGGCCCTGTTCGCCGTAGCGGTGAACTACGGCGTTTCCTATATGCCCCAGCTTTCCACGTGGGGCTTTTGGCCTTTGCTGTTCGTGGTGGTGGGAACCACCTTGCTGGTGTGCTTCGGCCATAAGCTCTCGTTGCGGGTGCGCCTGTGCGGGCTTGTTGCCTGCATAGAGGTGTGCCTTGCCTTCTTGCCGTTCACCCTTGGCATCTGCCCGGTGCAATCCCTGTCGCGCATCGGGGACGCAACGGAAGTCCTCTGGCTTGTCGTCGCCGCCTGCATGGCGGTAGCGCTCATCTTCGATAGGGGCGATTTCCTTGCGCTGGGCACCGGCTTGGCGGCCCTTGCCTTGGCTATCTCGTATTTCGATATGGGCGTCATCGACCGCATTGCCATGTTTTCATCGTACTTTCACCACAATATGACATCGCCGCTGTTCAGAGGCTAGTCTGGGTTCGAAACCGCATTGCGTAGGCGGTGCCGTGGAACCCGGTGCAAACCGTTCGCCGGCGGCCGGATTTGGTCCCGATCGGCCGAAACGGTATAATTCCAACCGCGTGGGCACACGCAATGGCATGACGTGCCGGTTCTCATCGGCAGGGAATGCAGCAAGGTCCGCACCGCCAGCAACGCTGGGCGGCAAGGGCGAAGCCGCGTTTAGGGAGCTTTTGGCTAATACCGCGAAACATAGCAAGAAGGGTCTGATGCCCTTTGTCATGATCGGCCTCATGCTGCTCATGGCGATGGTGCTTGTGGCCGTATTCTCGGTAGGACGGGCCCAGGGCTCCGGCACGGAAGATCCCAGTACGCTCGGCTTGAGCGGGACCCGCTCCGTTGATACGCAGATCTCCTCATCCCAGCGCGCTGCCGGCAACCAGCAGACGGCAAGCCAGTCCGATGGCATCACGGTTTCCGAGGCTTCCAATGCAGCCGCTTCCGCCCAACGCTCCATCACGGTGAAAGATCCCGACCCCGTGGTCGTTCCTGTTGCGGTGGACCCCACCAACCCGCTTGCCCAGCAGAAGGCGGCCGAGGTCTGCACGCTCGATCCTCTTCCCACCGCCCCTCATGTGGCCCCCGATGTCAACGACGGCACCTGGTCTTCCGGCATTGCCAGCGCATACTGCATCGCCACCAACGATGACGGCAACGGCAACTTCGGTGTTACCGCCACCGCTTCCGGCATCGACCTTACCGACAACTCCATCACCGTAGCGGTGCCCGAATCCCAGGCCTACCGAGTGGGCAGCATCTGCGAAGTATGCTATGACGGGAAAGTGGTAATCGCCACCGTCACCGATACGGGTGGCTTCGCTCGCTACGGCCGTGCGCTCGACCTGGCCCCTGGCGTTTGGAAGGCATTCGGCTTCAGTTCCTATGGGGACTGGGGCACCCGTACGGTCAGCTATCGGTTCCTGTAACGCGAAGGAGGCGCTGCGCGAAGCGGCGCGATCATCATGGGCAACATCATCATCGTAGGCTGCGGGCGCGTTGGGTCCCGCTTGGCCCTTATGCTATCCGAGCGCGACAACAACGTCTGCGTCATCGACCGCGACCCGAAGGCCTTCGTTTCCCTTGGCCGCGACTTCAACGGATCCACTTTCGTGGGCGTGGGCTACGACGAGGAGATCTTGGTGAATGCGGGCATCGAGGAATGCGATTTCGTTGCCGCGGTAACCCAGAGCGACAATGCCAACCTGATGGTGGTCGAGATCGCCCGTCGCCTCTACGACGTTCCCCATGCGGTGGCGCGCTTGTACGACAGCAGCCACGAGCGAACCTACTTGCAGCTGGGCATCGACTACGTGTGCGGCACCACCCTTGTGGCGGAAGAGATGTTCTCGAAGGCCATTTCGGGCATCGGCGACCATATAGCCACCTTCGGCGACTTCGAGGTGCTCCAGTTCGCCTTGGACCTTTCCGAAAAGGAGCAGAAGTCCATCAAGGTATCCGAACTGGAAAGCCTGCACGGCGTGCGCGTGTGCGCGTTCGAGCGCGCCGACGGCACGGTTAGCTCCATCCCCTCGCCATCGAGCATCCTCTACCATGGCGATGCGGTGCTTGCCGTGGTTTCCCATGCCATGATCCCCACCATCGCGAAGTACGCGAAAGACTAGGAGGGTTCGGTCATGTACATCCTAATCATGGGCGGCGGCAAGCTGGGTGCCTACCTTGCAGGCACACTTCTGCGCGATGGCAACCAGGTTGCCTTGGTGGAGAAGACCGAGTCGGGCGCCCGCAAGCTGTCCGAGACGATAGACGGCTCCTGCCTGGTTATCAACGGCGACGGCTGCTCGGCCACCGTGCTGGAAGACGCCGGCGCACAGCAGGCCGACATCTTCGTGGCGGCCACCGGCCAGGACGAGGACAACCTCGCCGCGTGCGAGATCGCCTCACAGGTGTACGAGGTGCCGCGTTGCATCGCCCGCGTGAATAGTCCGCGCAACCTGCGCATTTTCCGCCGCCTAGGCATCGAATCCGTTTCCTCTACGGCGCTTATCGCCCACATGATCCAGGAAGAGGCAATGCTCGGCTCCATGGGTGTTGCCGTCTCGCTGACCAGCGACCAGATCGGCCTGCTGGACATCAAGGTTCCTTCCATGCGCTATCACGACAACTACAAAGGGGTGCGCGCGCTCGACCTCGAGTTCGAGGACGGCATCCGCCTTATCGCGGTATCGCACGGCGATGACATGGAGGTTGTGGGCAGCGAAACGCGCATTTTCCCCGGTGACCAGGTAATCGTTGCCGCCGATACCGATCTGCTGAACCGTGCGCGCGAAATCGTGCGATCGTTGTAGGTTCGCCGTTCGGTAAACTCCCTATAGTGTTGGTAGAATACCAATCGACTCGAAACGCCCGGCAAAGGGCCTGCGATAAGGGAGGAACAGGATGATCGGTCGCTACACGCGCCCCAAGATGGGTGCCATCTGGGAGCTTCAGAACAAGTTCGAGATCTGGAAAGAGATTGAGGTCCTGGCCTGCGAGGCACAGGCCGAGCTGGGCAAATCGGGCATCACCAAGGAAGAGGCCGCCTGGATCCGCGAGCACGCAGATTTCACGGTTGAGCGCATCGACGAGATCGAGAAGGTAACCAACCACGACGTCATCGCCTTCACCACCAACATGGCCGAGTACATCGACGCCGACGTTCCCGAGGGCAAGGAGCCCCCGAGCCGCTGGGTTCACTACGGCATGACTTCTTCCGACTTGGGCGACACGGCCCTTTCCTACCAGATCACCCAGGCTGTGGATATCATCCTGGAAGACGTGAAGCAGCTGGGCGAAACCTGCAAGCGCCGCGCCTTCGAGTTCCAGGAAACCCTGTGCGTGGGCCGTACCCATGGCATCCATGCCGAGCCTATGACCTTCGGCATGAAGTTCGGCAGCTGGGCTTGGGCGCTCAAGCGCGCTCAGACGCGCCTGGAGGAAGCCCGCAAGGTTGCTGCCACCGGTGCCATCAGCGGTGCCGTGGGAACGTACTCCAGCATCGACCCGTTCGTCGAGCAGTACGTCTGCGAAAAGCTCGGCCTTACGCCCGACCCGCTTTCCACCCAGGTGCTGGCCCGCGACCGCCACGCCCAGGTAATGACCGCCCTTGCCGTTGCCGCTTCCACCTTGGAGTCCATCGCCATGCAGGTGCGCCTGCTGCAGCAGTCCGACGTCATCGAGGCGGAAGAGCCGTTTGCCAAGGGCCAGAAGGGCTCTTCGGCAATGCCCCACAAGCGCAATCCCATCACCGCCGAGCGCGTATGCGGTCTTTCGCGCGTGGTGAAGTCCAACGCCCAGGTGGCGCTTGACGACGTTGCCCTGTGGTACGAGCGCGACATCAGCCATTCCGGCGCCGAGCGCGTTGCCCTGGCCGACAGCTTCATCGCGCTGGACTACATGTTCGGCAAGATGCAGTGGATGCTCGACGGGCTGCAGACCTACCCCGCCAAGATGGAGCACAACCTGTGGCGCACCAAGGGCCTTATCTTCTCTTCGAAGGTGCTGCTTGCCCTGGTTCAGACGGGCATTACCCGCGAAGACGCCTACGTCATCGTGCAGCGCAACGCCATGAAGGTGTGGGCCGACATCCAGAACGCCGTGGACGGCCCCACGTATCGCGAGAACCTGGAGAACGACCCTGAGGCAACGCTCACCAAGGAGCAGCTCGATGAGATCTTCGATCCGTGGGACTTCCTTACCCGCAAGGATGTTGTGTTCGAGCGCCTTCAGGAGCTGGAGTTCTAGTTCCGGTTCTGGCTTTGGGCCGAACCCGCTCATAGCAGATCAACGCCCCTGCAGCATGGTTGCTGCAGGGGCGTTTTGCGTGTTGGGGTTGTTGAGCGCGGTGCGCTTCAGGTTCTGATGCGCCGGTGTACAGAGTTGGCTCGGGCGCGCGCCGGGGTTTTGCGGCTCTGGTTATCGCCTGCCGCTTGCCCGCGCCGGCCGGCGCATTGACTACAGCGCGCTGCCGATGCTGCCCGAGATGGGGGTGAACACGCGGACAAGCGCGTGGTCTTCGCTGCTGCTGGTGTCGGAGGATATCTGCGAGAGCCCCACGAACGAATCGCATATGCCGCTCGATACCAGATGCTCGCCGTAGTCGTCCGATCCGCTGACGGTGTCGATGGTGAAATAGCGCTTGTTCGCGAAGTTCACGCAGCACAGGGCCGTGGTGGACTTCACCACGAACCATTCGCCGCTCCAGCAGGGCGTGGCCATGGGGGTTCGGGCGAAGCGGAACCACTGCTTGCCGTCGTAGCTGTTCGTCTGCGCGGCGGAACGGGGGGTGTAGGTGCCCAGGTTGGCGATGCCGCCCCCGTAGCTGTAGATGCTGCTGAAGCCGAAATTGAACCCGCTTTTCCCGTAACCGGCAAGGTCGGGGCTCATGGACGAAGGCAGCGTCATGGTGTCTACCGCCGAAAGGTCGTTGGCCGATATCTTGGTAAGCGTGTAGTACGTGCCCGTTGCCTCGGCGCGCGGGGTTACCACCACCCCGTCGGTTGCTGCAGCAACGCGCGTGGCGAAGGCCTTCTTCGAGGTGCAGGGAACGGAAACGCTGTTCGACCCGAAGCGTGCCGCCTTCAGGGCCGAGCGCTCGTTGGCGGCATCGCCGCTGGTGTTGGGCGAAACCTGCCAGAATGCGGTCTGGCCGACTGCGGCAAGGGAGGGCATTCGCCAGTTGGCGTCCCCGCTGTCCACCATGGTGATGGCGGACAGCTCCGAGTTGCCGAGCTTGGCGGTGTACACGCGCCACGAGGAACGGTAGGTATTCGATTCCGTCCACACCATGCCCTCTTCGCTGCAGCGCACGTCCACGATCTCGTAGCCGTCGTCGGCGCCTTGCGCGGCCTTCAGGGTGGTGACGCTCTTGCCGTTGGAAAGGAACAGCACGCCCGCGGTGTTCAGCGGGCTGGCGCTTTCGCTGGGCGAAAGGAAGGCGGCAACCGTGTTGTTGTCCGCCCATACCAAGGTGCCGTAGGGCATCTTGTACTTTCCGGATATCTTCACATGGTCGCTGTAGCTTGCCTGCTCGTAGCCGCTAAGGGTTTCCACGTCCCCTTCCGCCACGCTGATGCTGTCCACCGTAGGCTCCTTGCCGCCGGTGAGCTGGCCGATGGCGTACGTTGCCCCGCCCCCGAGTGCCGCGACGCCGCCGATAGCTGCCGCGCCGATAACGAGGTTGCGCCGGGTAAGCAGCACCTTGGGCTCAAGGGCGCTCTTGGTTACGCCGCTGGCAACCTCGCCGAACGCCGGGCCGAAGGTTTGGGGTTGCCCGGGGCCTTTGGGGCTGCGACCGGGAACGGAGGTGGAAAAGCCCTGTGCCGCGCTTTTGCGCACAGAGGGCTTCGGGCCGCTTTTCACGGATGGCCGTACCGAGGCATTGCGGCCGCGTACGGCAACCTTGGGACGGGTGGCCCTGCTTGGTGTGTTCTGTCTGCGTTTGGTGGGCACGTGATCTCCTGAAACAGCGTTCAGCCTGCTATTCGGCATGCAGGCCATGCCGAGGGGTATTGTGACATTTGGGTATCCGTTGGCTTCGCCAGAAACCCAATTGATACAATAATCTCAAACGGCACTGTGCGCGCCACAAATCGTTGCGCCCACTTGCAGGCCGCTGCTTTCGCAGACAAGCCCGCATGGGCTGTTGATACATGCTAGGAGGCATTGATGACTTCTATGAACAACAACGAGAACACCCGTCGCATCCTTCTCGTGGAAGACGAGAAGGCTATTCGCGATGCGGTAGCAGCATATCTTGAGCGCGAGAACTATTGGGTAACCGCCGTGGGCGATGGCCAGGAGGCGTTGGAGGAATTCTCCAAGCACCACTTCGACTTGGTCGTGCTGGACCTCATGCTTCCCCGCGTGCCGGGCGAGCGCGTTTGCCGCGCCATTCGCGACAATTCCGACACCCCCATCATCATGCTCACTGCGAAGGGCGAGGTGGAAGACCGCATCATCGGCCTGGAGCTGGGCGCCGACGACTACCTTATCAAGCCCTTCAGCCCCCGCGAGCTGGTTGCGCGCGTTCGTGCCCTGCTTCGCCGTGTGCATTCCGATTCCGAGCCCCAGCGTGAGGTGCTGGAATTCGGCGAGCTCACCATCGACATCTCGGGCCACAAGATCATGGTCAGCGGCAAAGAGGTGGACCTCACCGCTTCCGAGTTCAAGCTGCTCACCACCCTGTGCCGCTACCCCGGCCGCGTGTACTCGCGCATGGAACTGGTGGAAAAGGTTCTGGGCTACGACTTCGAGGGCTATGAGCGCACCATCGATTCCCATGTGAAGAACCTGCGCGCCAAGATCGGCGACAACCCCCGCAACCCCAAGTGGCTGCACACGGTGCATGGCGTGGGCTACCGCTTCGAAGATCCAACGAAGAACAACTAGCTGAAAATGGCTGTCCCGGCGGCGCGCCTCTAGCCCATGCGGGCATGGGCGCGCCGTTTCTTGTTTGGGGAGGCGAAGGGAAGGAAGGCATCCGTGTCTGCAGAGGTCAAAGGCGCTGATTGGGGCCAAGGCGAAGAAGAGCGGCCCGGTTCGGAAAAAGAGGGGTTCAACCTCTCGTTCACCAAGCGCGTGGTGCTGGTTGCCTTGGCGGTTTCCCTGATCACGCTTGTTTCGTGCATTGCTGTTGTGTCGGTGGTGTGGGAGCAGCATTTCCAAACCTACACATCCGAGAACATCCAGCGCATCGCCGATTCCACGGCCGATTCCATCTCGCAGGGCTATCAGCGTTCCAACGGCGACTGGTACAACGGCGCCTTGAACGCGGCTTCCTCTGCCAGCACCCTGTACGATTCCATCTTCATAAAAGTGCGCGCGCAAGACGGCACCGTGGTCTACGACGATTCGCCCGATAGGGCATTGGGGCAGGCCGGCGCCAAGGAAACCGGCGGCAACGTGGCCAGCGCCCCCATCATGGTGAACGACCAGCAGGTGGGAACGGTGTTCGTGCGCGTGCACGGCTCCGAAACGCTGCTTACCCAAACCGATGCGGAGTTCCGCGAGAAGTCGTACCAGGCCATGGCCCTTGCCGGCATCATCGCCATCGTGGTGGCCTGCGTGGTGGGCTGCGTGTTCGCCCGTGGCTTGGCGGCGCCCATCCGCCGTATCACCAACGCGGCGAAGGCCCTGAAGGAAGGCGACTACTCCGCGCGCACCGGC
This sequence comes from Christensenellaceae bacterium Phil1, assembly GCA_963595065.1. Lineage (GTDB taxonomy): Bacteria > Actinomycetota > Coriobacteriia > Coriobacteriales > Eggerthellaceae > Anaerotardibacter. The sequence goes on from CAVBGJ010000019.1 coordinate 13,917, forward strand.
ATGAAGGGCAACGACGAGATCGCCCGCCTGGGCAACATGTTCGACCTGATGGCCGATTCCGTGGAGCAGAACCGCAAACTGGAACGCCGCCTGGTAACCGACGTGGCCCACGAGCTGCGCACCCCGCTTATGGCAATCCAGTCGACGGTGGAAGCCATGATCGACGGCGTGTTCGAGCCCGATGAGGAGCGCCTGGAAACCTTGAATTCCGAGGTGCGCCGCCTTTCGCGTTTGGTGGATGCCTTGCTGAAGCTTTCCCGCCTGGAAAGCCGCACCAAGCCCATCGAGCGCAAGAAGGTGGACCTTACCGAAATGCTCTCGGCGGTTGTTTCCACCCATCAGGCGTATATCAACGAAGAGGGCCTGAGCCTGGAGTTCCAGTACGACCCGCACGTGTACGTCTACGGCGATGCCGACCTGCTGCGCCAGGCAACGGCGAACCTTATCTCCAACGCCGTACGCTACACGCCTGAAGGCGGCACCATCACGGTGATGGCCAAGAAGGGCGACCTTATGGGCCAGATCGTGGTGCGCGACACCGGCATCGGCCTTTCGCCCGAGGAAGCGAAGATGGTGTTCCAGCGCTTCTGGCGCGCCGACCCTGGCCGTGCCCGCGCAACCGGCGGCTTGGGCATTGGCCTTTCCGTGGTGAAGGAGATCGTGGAGCAGCACAACGGCTGGGTACGCGTGGAGGGCCGCCCGAACGAGGGATCGTGCTTCACCATCTACATCCCGCTGTACACGGCCGACTCGGAGCGCAAGAAGCCCACCCGTTCCCGCTTCGGGGCATAAGGGGTAGCGTGCCGGACGGCATAGCCCGACCCCGCGCTGGTAATGGGCTTCATCTGGTCTTTGCGCGCTCCATACCGAGGCCGATGCTTGTTCGCGCCGTGAACGCCATGCGCCAACATGAATTTTTCTGCGCCCGCTGCGAAGATGCTCCATAATAGGCAGGTGCGAATAGGCTCAAACGGAAGGATCATCATGTCCGTAATCGACATCAAACCCGATGCACAGGGAAAGGTGCGCGACCTGTACGACCTGGGAGACAAGCTGCTCCTGGTTGCCTCCGACCGCATTTCCGCTTTCGACTATATCCTGGAAGACGAGATCCCGTACAAGGGCCAGGTGCTCACGCAGCTCTCCTGCTTCTGGTTCGACCTTCTGTCCGATGTGGTGGACAACCACCTTATCTCCGCCGACGTCGCCGACCTGCCCGAGAAGTTCAAGCCCTATGCCGACAAGCTTGCTGGGCGCTTCATGCTGGTTAAGAAGGCCAACATGTTCCCCATCGAGTGCATCGTGCGCGGCTACCTTACCGGTTCCGGCTTGAAGGACTACCAGAAAACGGGTTCCGTATGCGGCATCAAGCTGCCCGAGGGTCTGGTGAACTCCTCCAAGCTGCCGGAAACCATCTTCACCCCTTCCACGAAGGCCGAGATCGGCGATCACGACGAGAACATCAGCTTCGAGAAGACGGTTGAGCTCATCGGCCAGGAAGACGCCGAGGCTATCCGCGACCTTACGATCAAGGTGTACGAGACCGCTGCCGACCATGCCCGCGAGCGCGGCATCATCATCGCCGATACCAAGTTCGAGTTCGGCGTGTACGACGGAAAGATCATCTTGGGCGACGAGGTGCTTACCCCCGATTCTTCCCGCTTCTGGGCGGCAGACACTTACAAGGTTGGCGAAGAGCAGCCCAGCTTCGACAAGCAGTTCGTGCGCAACTGGCTCAACGAGAACTGGGATCGCCAGGGCAATCCGCCCCGCCTGCCTGAAGAGGTTATCAAGAAGACCAGCGAGAAGTACATCCAGGCGTACGAGAAGATCACGGGCAAGACGTTCGTCGCCCAGTAAGCTTCCGCCCGCCCGATAGAGCAACAACAAGGAGACCCAGGGATGTCCCAACGAAACCCGATGAACGAGCGTTACACCACCAACAAGCCGCAGGGGGTAACGCGCAAGAGCGCCGCATCCGCCAAGCCGGTAAGCAAGGCGGCTTCCTCGGTGCGCACCGCTTCGTCCAAGCCCGAGAAGAAGGGCCTGTTCGGTGGTTCCAAGAGCACGGGGTCTTCCACTAAAGCCACTGCTGCCAAGGAAACGTCTGCGAAGGAAAAGCCCGCCAAGGCCAGAACCGCCAAGGCCGAGCCCCTTTCCAAGGAAGAGCAGCAGGCCGCGCGCAAGCACAACAAGGACCTGGAGAAGCAGGGCAAGTCGGCCGCGCGCCAGCGCAACCGCGAGATCAACCGCTTTGTTCCCGACACGGCCGAGTTCAAGAAGCTGAACCGCCGCCGCATGATTCTTTCCGGTGTGGGCTTCGCTGGCATGATCGTTGCCATCATCCTTTCCCTGGTTATCCCGCAGCTGCCGGCCGTTTCCATCGGCCTGATGATCGTGGCATGGCTGTTCTTCTTCTTCGGCATGCGCATCGACACCAAGCAGCTGCGCCCGCTGCGCGAGCAGGGCTACAACAAGGCCATGCGCCAGGCAGAGAAGAAAGCCCGCAAGAAGAAGTAGGCGTTTCAACGGGATACTTTGCTGCGCCAAGAGCGCTTAACCCAAGGCGGCCACCGGAAACGATGGCCGCCTTGGTCGTTTCTTGGCACAATACGATCAGCCAATATCACTAGGAGGTTTTCATGAGACTGGTTTCTTGGAACGTGAACGGCTTGCGCGCCGTTATGAAGAAGGGCTTCATGGACGCCTTCGCCGAGTTGGACGCCGATGTGTTCGCCCTGCAGGAAACCAAGCTGCAGGAAGGTCAGATCCAGATGGACCTTCCCGGCTACCATCAGTTCTGGAGTTACGCCGAGCGCAAGGGCTATTCGGGCACGGCGGTGTTCTGCAAGGAAGAGCCGCTGCAGGTGCTGCACGAAGTGGGTATCCCCGAGCTGGACACCGAAGGGCGCGTAGTGCTGTGCGAGTTCGGCAGGTACTGGTTCGTGGACGTGTACACGCCGAACGCGCAAAGCGAGCTGGCGCGTCTCGATCATCGCATGGCATGGGACGATGCCTTCCGCGCGATGTGCAAGAACCTGGAGGCGGGCGTACTCCCCGACGGTTCGGCAGGCAACGCGAAGCCCGTGGTGATGTGCGGCGACTTCAATGTGGCGCACCAGGAGATAGACCTGAAGAACCCGCGCACCAATCGTGGCAACCCCGGCTTTTCCGACGAGGAGCGCGCCAAGTTCACCGAGCTTCTGGATGCCGGGTTCGTGGATACCTTCCGCGCGCTGAACCCCTCCACTGAAGGCGCCTACTCGTGGTGGAGCTACCGCTTCCATGCCCGCGCCAACAACGCGGGGTGGCGCATCGACTACTTCCTGGTAAGCGAGGCGCTGCGCGAAAACGTGCAGATGGCGAACATCTACTCCGAGATCATGGGATCGGACCATTGCCCGGTTTCCTTGGAGTTGGACCTGTAGAAGCGCTCCCCTGCGCCCGCCGCCCGAGCGGGCCCGCGCACTGCTTGCGTTCGCTGCAAGCTGGCAAGTATCGACCTGCCGCTGGCTGGGCTCCCGTCGCGCGCCCGGCGCGATTGGCTCCTGCGAACGGGTGCGTTAGCGCTACAATAGTGCGATACGTTTTCAAATGGCTGGAAGGCAACGATGGCAGACAACGAAATGGACTTGGACAAGATCGAACAGGGCGTTCGCCTGATCTTGGAAGGCGTGGGGGAAGACCCCAACCGCGAGGGGCTTCTGGAAACCCCGGCGCGTGTGGCGCGCATGTACCAGGAATGCTTCGCTGGCCTGCATCAAGACCCGGCCGTTCATTTCGAGACGCTCTTCGACGAGCACCACAACGAAATGGTCATCGTGCACGATATCCCGTTCTACTCCATGTGCGAGCATCATCTGGTGCCGTTCTTCGGCAAGGCGCACATCGCCTACCTGCCCGCCGACGAGGGCAAGATCTGCGGTATCTCCAAGCTCGCGCGCCTGGTGGAAGTGTTCGCGCGTCGCCCGCAGGTGCAGGAGCGCCTTACCTCGCAGGTGGCCGACACGCTGGTTGCCCAGCTGAACCCCCGCGGCGTGGCCGTGGTGATGGAGGCCGAGCATCTGTGCATGAGCATGCGCGGTGTTAAGAAACCGGGAGCAAAAACGCTCACCAAGGCCATGCGTGGTATATTCGAGAACGATACGGCGGCCCGCGCCGAGGCGCTGTCGCTGTTGATGGGCCGCTAGCGCCCGCGCCGGTTTTCCGGCATGTGCTGAAGAAGAGCGAAAGGAAGCTTTCATGCGTTGTGTTATCTCTGTTTTGGGCAAGGACCGCAGCGGCATCGTTGCCGGCATTTCCGGGGTTCTTTCCCAGAAGGGCGCCAGCATCGACGACATAAACCAAACCATCCTGGGCGACATCTTCAGCATGACCATGCTGGTTCGCCTCGATGTCGAAACCGCTGGTTTCAACGAGGTTCAGGAAGCACTGGCCAAGGAGGCCGACGAGCTGGGCGTTCAGGTTATCCTGCAGCGTGAAGACGTGTTCCAGTTCATGTACAAGATCTAAGCGAAAGCGAGCATACGGATGAGCGAATCCCCACAAACGGGCACAGAGGGTATCCCCCAGGGAATTTCATGTGCATCGGAGGCGAAGGGGGAATTCGCGGCATTCGTCGATACCATCGCCGCCCTGCGCGCTCCCGACGGCTGCCCGTGGGACCGCGAGCAGACGCACACCACCATTTCCCGCAACATGATCGAAGAGGCCTACGAGGCCGTGGACGCCATCGAGCAAGGCGACGTTGCCCACTTGCGCGAAGAGCTGGGCGACGTGCTTCTGCAGGTGGTGCTGCAAAGCCAGATCGCCGCCGATGCCGGTGAGTTCACCGTGGCCGATGTGTGCCGCGATGTGAACGAGAAGATGATCCGCCGCCATCCGCATATCTTCGGCGACGAGTCCGCTTCGTCTGCCGAAGACGTTCTGGGCATTTGGGACAACGTGAAGTTGGCCGAGAAAAGCGTTGAAGACGCGCAGTCTGCCCAGCCCAAGGGCCTGCTTGAAAGCGTGCCGCTGGGTTTCCCGGCGCTTATGCAGGCGTACAAGATCTCTAAGAAGGCCGTTGCCGTGGGTTTCGACTGGGATTCCGTGGACGACGTGTGGGCAAAGGTCGAAGAGGAAGTTGCCGAGTTCAAGCAAGCATGCCAACAGGGAACCGAGGCTGAAAAGGAGCTCGAGTTCGGCGATGTGCTGTTTTCCCTGGTGAACGTTGCGCGTAAGGAACACGTGGATGCCGAAACTGCGTTGCGCGCCACCTGCCGCAAGTTCCGCGAGCGCTGGGCCTTCATGGAAGGCGCCGCTTGGGCGCAGGGCAAGCGCATAGAGGAATTGGATATGGCTCAGCTTCAGCAGCTGTGGGACCAGGCCAAGACTGCGCATGTGGGCGAGCCCCATGACTAAGGTCTATTCCCGCACGGTGCCGCTGGGCACCGATATCGTCGATGCGTTCTGCCTGCTGCAGAAGGGCTTCACCGACCAATTCGTATACTACGACAAGGAAAACCCCTGCCGGCTTATGGGCCTGGGGCGCTGCATCGCCCTGCCTTCGCTTGCCGAGGCCGATGTGGTAAGCCAGGATTCCCAGCACAGCCCGGTGTTCTTTTCCTTCAACCGGTTCGACGCCGAAAACCCCAAGCCCGCCGACGACATGATGTCTGCGTTCCCGCGCCTGCGCCTTATGCTGCCCGAGCTGGTACTCATCGAAGACGAGCAGGGCACGTTTCTGCAGGTGAACAGCCTGGGTCCCGTGTACGAAGGTCGCGTTGAGCGCTTCGTGCGCCATGCCTGCGAGGCGAAACCGCGCACGCATCGGTCCATGGAGTACACGGTGCATCGCGATTCGTTCGAAGATTGGCAGCGTGTTATGGACTTGGGGCTTTCGCGCATCGCCGAGGGCCGCATTGCCAAGTTGGTTCCCTCGCGCCGCGTCGAGCTGGTGGCCGAACAGCCGTTTTCCTCGAAGGACGTGCTGGTGAACCTGATAGACGGCAGTGCGCGCGGCACGGTGTTCATGTACCGCTACGGCGACGTGTTCTTCTGCGGGTGCACGCCCGAGCTGCTTCTGCGCAAGCGCGGCTGCAACGTGCAGAGCATGTGCCTTGCGGGAACGTGCCCCCGCGGCGCTACGCCTGAAGAGCAGCAGCGCCAAGCCGACGAGCTTATGGCCAGCGAGAAGAACCGCCGCGAGCACGAGTACGTGGTGGAGTTCATGCGCCAGGTGTTCGCCCGCAACTGCTACGACGTGCACATTCCCACCGAACCCGAGGTGCGCCCGCTGCGCCATGTGCAGCACCTGCACACTCCTGCTAGCGCCAAGGTGATGGAAGGCACCACGCTGATGGGGCTGGCCAGCCAGCTACATCCCACGCCGGCGCTTTCCGGCACCCCGGTGGGCGAGGCCCTTATGACGCTGCGCGAAGCCGAGGCGTACAACCGCGGCTTCTTCGGCGGAACGGTGGGCTTCGTGGATGCGGCGGGCAACGGCGAGTTCTCGGTTGCTATCCGCTCGGGCGTGTTCGATGGCGAGCGCGGTTGGCTCTACGCCGGTTGCGGCATTGTGGAAGGCAGCGATGCTGCCAGCGAGTTTGCCGAGATAGACCTGAAACTGAGTACGATTCTGAGCGCCTTCGAGGCGCCCAGCGAAGGGTAGGAACATGCCGAACGCAACGGTTACCCCAGGCGACCTGGGCAGATACATAGGCGCCTTCTTCGACGAGCTGATGCGCGCCGGCGTCCACGATGTGGTGGTAAGCCCCGGTTCGCGTTCCACCCCGCTTTCCATGGTTGCCTACGAAGCGCACCGCCGCCTGGGCGCAACCTTCAACCTGTACTTGGATGTGGATGAGCGCGGTGCGGCCTTCTTCGCTCTTGGCCTGGCGAAATCGACTGGGCGCGCGGTATGCGTCGTGTGCACCTCGGGCACGGCCGTGGCGAACTGGTACCCGGCCGTGATGGAGGCGAAGACTTCCCGCGTGCCGTTGATCCTGCTTTCGGGCGATCGTCCGCCCCGTCTTCAGGGTTTGGGTGCTCCGCAAACCTGCGACCAGGAAAAGGCGTTCGGCAGCTACATGCGCCGATCCTTCGCCATGCCGCAGCCCTCCGCCTCCGAGCGCGGCATCGCCCATGTGCGCCAGGTTGCGCGCGAAGCGGTTATCGCCGCAGCGCCCGGCACGCACGCTGCCGCCCCGGTGCACATCAACTTCCCGTTCGACGAACCGCTCACGCCCGACCTTCAGGCTGAAGACTTGTTCTCCGTCGGCCAGGTTTCCTGCGGCGAGGACTTGCCTGTGGCGGTTCTGCCCGAGCGCATCCTTGCCCCGCACGATTCCCATGCGCTGGCCGAGTTTCTGGATGCGCATCGTGTGGTGGTGTTTGCGGGTGAGGGCACGTTTTCTGCCCAGGCGCTTACCGACCATGCCCGTCGCGACCGCGAGGCCCAGGCCCTGCTTGCCTTCGCCGAGCGCTTCGACGCGCCCCTGCTGGCCGATCCGCTTTCCCAGCTGCGGCAATACCAGCATCCTGCGGTGATCTGCGGATACGACAGGATAATGGCAGGCGGTGAAATGCCCGCCTTCGATGCAGTGGTGCGTTTCGGGCGTTATCCCATATCCAAGCGCGCCGGCCAGGTGGTGGAAGTGCTGCGCCCCGCGCAGATCGTGGTGGACCCGGTGGAAACGCGCGATTTCAATTCGCAGACCACCACCTTCGTTGCTGCCGACCCGCTGGATTTCGTGGTGGCCATGCTCGAAGCGGGCGGTGACGCGGCCGACCCGCTGGACATGGACGCGTCCCTTCCACAGAGCATCCACGAGTGGGGCTTGCTCGATCGTGCTCGCACCGAGCGCATCCTTTCCTACGATTTCGATGCCGAGCCGGCGTTGGAGGGCTCGTACGTGCGCGCCCTGTTGGAAGAGATGCCCGCCGAATCGCTGCTGTTCAGCGCGAACAGCATGTCGGTGCGCGCACTGGACGCCTTCTACGTAAGCAATGCCAAGCGCCTTACCGTGCTGGCGAACCGCGGCCTGAACGGCATCGATGGTACGGTTTCCACGGCGATTGGCGCTGCTCAGGAGCGCAGTCAAACGGTATTGCTCACCGGCGACCTTACCATGCTGCACGACTTGAACGCCCTGGCCCTGCAGGGCGAGATGCTGCTGCGCGAGCGTGATGGCAGCCCGCGCCCCAGCGTGCTGGTGGTGCTGCTGAACAACAACGGCGGCGCCATCTTCGACATGCTGCCGCAGAAATCGGAAGACCCGTATTTCGAGCGCTTGTTCCTTACCCCGCAGAAGGTGGACTTCCTTGCCGCGGCGCGCGCATTCGGCGTGCCGGCCGAGCGGGCGAACACGCCGGGCGAGTTCCGGGAGCTGTGCCAGCGCTTCTTCGGTGAGCCGGGCATATCGTTTATCGAGGTTCCGCTTCCCCTGGCCGGGGTGAAGGAACGCTACGGCCGCTTCTAGCGCGGCGGCTGTATTCGGAAGAGGGGATTACTATGCATGATCATACCTGCGGCTGCGGCCACGACCATACCCACGAAGACGAGCACGAATGCTGCGGTGCCCATGAACATGGCGCCCATGGCCACGCTGTCGGTGAAAGCTGCGGCTGCGGGCATGGCCACACCCATACTCACACCGCGCCCAACGCGAACGAGGAACTGCTGGCCAGCGGTTGGCTGATGCCGAACAAGGCTTTCGCCCCCGAAGCTCCCGTGCCTGCCAACGAGTTCGATTTTGCCTGGAACGGTGAAACCCTGCACGTGTACCAGTGGGGTGAGGCGGGCGCCATCCCGGTGGTTGCCTTGCATGGCTTCATGCAGACGGGCATGAGCTGGGCAGCGGTAGCCGGCGCGCTTTCCGCCGACCATTGCGTGTATGCCCTGGACTTCATCGGCCACGGGAAAAGCAGCAAGCCCACCGCGCCCGAACCCTATTCATACGATTCCGCCGTCGATTCCGTTCAGGCGTTCCTCCGCGAAGTTGCCTGTGCAAATGGCCAGCGCCGTGCCCATCTTCTGGGGTATTCCATGGGCGGCCGTGTGGCGGCAGGTGTTGCCGCCAAGGAACGCGACTGTTTGTACTCGCTAGTGCTGGAAAGTTGCAACCTGGGGCCCGCGACCGAAGAGCAGCGTACGACCGCAGAGCAGCGCAACAACGGTTGGGCCGCCCAACTTCGTGCGGATGGCATTGCCCCCTTCGTGGAATACTGGGAGCAGCTGCCCCTGTTCGCCACGCAGCGCGAACTGGGTTTCGACAGCGTGCTTCGCGAAGAGCGCCTGGCCAACAGCGCCGAAGCCATGGCCTTGTGCCTGGAAGGCGCGGGCAAGCACGCCATGCCCTTGGAGGACGAAGCGTTCGCGATGCTTTCCGCAACGTGGGTGCCCATCAAGTACCTGTGGGGGCACGAAGACGCGAAGTCTCAGCCCATCGCGCACCGCTTCGAGCACGAGGGCTTCGACGTTACCTCGTTCAGCACGGGGCACAACGTGCATCTGGAAGCTCCTGCGCTATACACTAAGGCAGTACAGGAATTCTTGTCGGGCATCGAGCCGAAGGCGCTTTAGCCTCTGGCCGGCCGGACAGCAAAGATAAGGAAGGAACAAACTATGAGCGACTTCCCCTGGGAAAAGGTGAAGGATTACGACGAGATCATCTACGAGAAGATGGATGGCATCGCCAAGATAACCATCAACCGCCCCGAGTGCCGCAATGCGTTCACCCCGAAGACCAACGTCGAGTTGTTCGATGCGTTCTCGCTTGCGCGTGACGATGCCAGCGTGGGCGTGATCATCCTTACGGGTGCCAACCACGACGGCAAGCCCGAAGACCAGGCCTTCTGCTCCGGCGGCGACCAGAAGAAGCGCGGCAACGGCGGCTACGTGGGCGAAGACAACATCCCGCGCCTGAACGTGCTGGACCTGCAGCGCCTTATCCGCGTGGTGCCCAAGCCCGTCATCGCCATGGTGAACGGCTACGCCATCGGCGGCGGCCACGTGCTGCACATCCTGTGCGACCTTTCCATTGCCGCCGAAACGGCCAAGTTCGGCCAAACCGGTCCGCGCGTGGGTAGCTTCGATGGCGGCTACGGCGCATCGTATCTGGCTGCCATCGTGGGTCAGAAGAAGGCGCGCGAGATCTGGTACCTGTGCCGCCAGTACACCGCGGCCGAGGCCTTGGAGATGGGCCTGGTGAACAAGGTGGTCCCGTTCGACCAGCTGGAAGCCGAATGCGTTTCCTGGGCGAACGAGATGCTGGCGCTTTCCCCCACGGCGCTGCGTTTCCTGAAGGCTTCCTTCAACGCGGCAACCGATGGCTATGCGGGCCTGCAGCAGCTTGCCGGCGATGCCACGCTTCTGTACTACACCTCGGACGAGGCGAAGGAAGGCCGCGACGCCTTCAAGGAAAAGCGCAAGCCCGACTTCGACAAGTTCCCCAAGTTCCCCTGATAGCTGCCGGGATTGCGGTCGAGGGGCTAGAGGGGCTTTTTCGGCGGCCGGCCGAATAAGAAAAGGATGTGACACCTGCGATGATCACCCATTTTGCAGATATGGCGTACCGTAAGGCGGGGCAGATGCTCTTCTGCGTGCAGCGTGAGGGGCGTTCGGTAACGTTCAGTTACCGCCGTGCCCGCTTTGCCGCTGCGGCATTGGCCCGCGAGCTTGAAAAGCACGGGTACCGCCGCGGGACCACGATTGCCTGCAACCTGTACAACGGTTCGGAAGTGGTCTTGCTCTCGCTGGCGGCGGCTTACGGCGGCTTCACCTTGGCGCTGCTGAACCCACGCCTTTCATCTGACGAGCAAAGGCTGCGCTTGGTGGAGCTGGAAAACGCCACGGGCGAAGCCGGCATCGACGTGCTGGAGCGCCGCAACATCGACCGCTTGATGATCGATGCCACCGGGTGCGACCAGATGGAGTTCGCCGACTTGCCCGAGGCCCAGCTGCCTGGAGTGGCCGCCCTCGAGGCGTATGCCCGGGAATGTGAGGGCGCATGGGATGCGAACGAGGCGGGCATCGTGATGTTCACCTCCGGTTCCTCGGGAACGCCGAAGGCCGCCATGCTTCCCTGGGGGTCTATCACGGCATCGGCCGCTTCCCTCAACGAGGCTTTGATGGAGCCGGGCAGGGGCGTATGGCAGTGCGTGCTGCCCATGTGCCATATCGGTGGTTTCCAGATCATGGTGCGCTCGCTGCTGAACGGCAGTTCGTTCGTCATCTACGAGAACTACAACCCTCAGCGCATTCTGAACGATGCGCTGAGCTTCAACGCCACCCATATCTCGGTGGTGGACAAGATCTTGGCCGACTTGGTGGAGCGCGACCACGACAAGGTGCTTAGCCAGTACAAGTGCATCCTTCTGGGCGGTGCCGAGCTGAACAGCAAGACCATACGCGGTGCCCTGCGCGCCAAGGCGAAGGTGTACTCCAGCTACGGCATGACCGAAACCTCCAGTGCGGTTGCCACGGCGCTGGTAACCCGCGGCTTCGATGGCGGTCTGAAGATGCTGCCCGGTTACGAGGCGCGTGTGGTAAGCCCCGATTCCGACGGCATCGGCCAGCTGCACCTTAAGGGGGCCTGCATCTTCGAGGGGTACCTGAACGCGCGCAAGGCGCAAAGCGCCGACGGCTTCTTCGTAACGGGCGACCGTGCATCCATCGACCGCAACGGGCTGCTTCGCGTGTACGCCCGAACCGAGGATCTCATCATCTCGGGCGGCGAGAACATATACCCGGCAGAGGTGTGCGATGTGCTGTTGGGCATCCCCGGCGTGAAGGACGCGTACGTGTTCGGAACCGCCGACGAGGTATGGGGGTACCGTCCGGTTGCCTTCATCGAGGCCGATTATTCCGCCCAGGCAATCGCCCACGATCACGAGGAGCTGGGCCTTACCCCGCAGGAAACCGGCATAACGGCAGCCTCGTGCCCGCAGGAGTTCGCCCATATGGTGCATGGGTACCTGGACGGTTGCATGTCGCGTTTGCACCATCCGAAGCATATCCTGGTGCTGCCGGAGTTCCCCCGCACCGTTGCGGGCAAGACGGATCGCCGCGCCCTGAAGCAGCGCTACGACAAGCGCATCGACATCAAGGCGCTCACGTTGTTTCGCGTGAAACAGCCGTTCATCCATCCCATCAAAACCAGCAAGGGCACCATCGCCGAGCGCGAGTCGTTCTTCGTGGAGGTAGAGGATTGGGCGGGCCGTACCGGCATCGCCGAATGCGTTTCCTTCAGCACCGACTGGTACCTGCCCGAAACCCTCTCGCAGGACTACGACGTGGTGCGCGACCGCATCGCCCCTATCGTGTTGGGGGAGCGCTACCTGCATCCCAGCGAGGTTTCCGCTTCCTTGGCAACGTTTCCCGCCTTGGCGGCGTTCCCCATGGCGAAGGCCGCGGTGGAGCCCGCAATCTGGGACCTGTACGGCAAGATCGTGGGCAAGCCGCTGGCCCAGCTTATCGGTGGCTCGCAGCAGGAAAAGGTATTGGGCGGCGCCGTGGTGGGCATCGGGACTGTTGAGGAGGTGCTGGCCAAGGTCGGTGCCCTGGTTGCCCAAGGCTACACGCGCGTGAAGATGAAGGTTCAGCCGGAAGGGTGCTTCGAATACGTGTCTGCCGTTCGCGCCGCCTACCCCGACCTTACCCTCATGCTGGACGCCAACCAGTCGTTCGACGAGTCGAACCTCGATGTGCTGTGCAAGCTCGACACGCTGGGGCTTGCCTGCATCGAAGAGCCGTACAACCCCGCTTACGTTCCCCGCAGCGGCGAGAAGAACCTGTTCGTACGCCTGTCCCTGCTGCAGGACGAGCTGAAAACGCCGGTATGCCTGGACGAATCGGTGGTTACCGCCACCGACATGCAGCAGGCCATGGAATTCGACAACCTTAGGTGCTACGCGCTGAAGATCGCCAAGTTCGGCGGCATCCAGCCCACGCTCGACTTCTACGAGTGGCTGCGCAGCTGCGGCAAGCAGGCGTGGATGGGCGGCATGTTCGATACCGGCGTGTCCAAGCGTATGCATGCGGCGTTCGCCACGCTGCCCGGCATGACCATCCAGCCCGATGTTTCCAGCTACAGCTCGTACTTCGACCACGACACCGCCATTCCGCCGCTTCAGCTTTCCAACGGCGAGCTGCGGGTGAACGAGCCCAGCCACCCGGCGGGTCTGGGCTGCATCTTGGACAAGGAATATCTGCGCTCCATCGCCATCGACGAAGTAACCATTACCACGGAAGGGTAGGACTACGTGAGGAAGAAGATTCTGGTCTTGGTGGCCGTGCTTGCGCTGGCGCTTTGCGTGCCCGCCGCGGCGTTCGCATCCAGCTCGGCGTTCGACAAGGGCGCCGCTGAAGGATCGACCTACCAAGACGAGGTAACCGGCAATGCCTTTCTAACCGAGCGCGACATGCGCAGCCTTCAGGTGGAGTGCGACCTGTACTGGGCAGGGCAAACCTTGAGTGCCACCGACCTTTCCGTTGGGCAGGGTAGGGGTGGCAGCGCTCTTCTTGCTGGCCAGGACCTTAACGTCTCGAGTTCGCAGATCGCCGGCAGCCTAAGGGCGGCTGGCCAAAACGTGGATATCCGCAACGTTTCCGTTGGCAACAACCTCACCATTGCGGGCAGCAGCGTTTCCATCGACTCGCAGACCACGGCAAACGGCGTGTACGTTGCCGCTTCGGAGGTAAGCCTTGCGGGCACGTACAAGAGCGCCGTCGTTGCGGCGGCGTCGGTGAACCTGGCCGGCTCTTACGAAGGGGATGTGCAGGTGCTTGCCAGCACGGTGTACGTCGCGAAGGGCACCGCCATCTCCGGCGCGCTGAACGTTCCTGCCGATGCGCAGATAACCATTGAAGACGGAGCCGATGCCCCCAACGTGGTGTACTCCTCGGCGCTGCAGGGCGAAAGCCAGGCTGAACAGGCGAACCCCGCCGTTGCGCTCATTGCGCCGTGCCTGTTCTCGTGCATAGCGCACATGCTGTTGGCCATGCTCTACGCATTCCTGTTCGGTAACGCGCTTCGCCGCGCAACGCAGATGAGCAAGGAAAAGCCCGGCCGTATGCTCCTTTCCGGTTTGGTGGCGTTCATTGCGGCGCCCTTCGCCGTGGTGCTTCTGCTGTTCCCGTTGGTAACGGCCCCCATCAGCGTTCTGATGCTTATCGCGATGGCGGTGCTGTGGCTGTTCTCCATCCCGTTCGCAGGCTACGTGCTGGGCTGCTGCCTGCTGCCGAAGATGCGCCCTCTGGGAGCCGGCGTGTTGGGAACGCTGATCGTTACCGTTGTGGCGTATCTGCCCTACCTGTTCTTCGTGGTTCCCACGGTGTGTGCCATCTTCACCGCCGGGTATTTAGTGCAGCGCGTCTTCGAGGGAAGGCGCGGGGGCGTAAATACGACATTGCCCGGCGAGGCGTAGCGTTTTTGCGGCTATTCGCCCAAACAGAGCGGTTCGGCTGCCGGTTACGGTGCCGAACCGCTTCCTTTTCCCGTATCATTGCGTATACGTTAAATAAATGTGACCAAAGGTTACCTTTCCGTGAAACGGCGGAAAGCACGTTGCCATGGAGGGCGTTGGTAAGTGATTGAGTTCGGTGCGTTCTTATCGGCTTTGGCGGGAAGCCCTGTCCTTGTCGTTGTTCTCGTTCTAACCCTAGGCGCCACTGTCGTGAACGGCGCCACCGATGCCCCCAACGCCATCGCAACGGTAGTCGGCACCCGCAGCATGAGCCCGAATGCGGCAATCATGATGGCGGCAGCCTGCAACTTCATCGGCTTGGTGGTTGTTACCTCGGTAAGCGCTGCGGTTGCGAAAACCATTTTCGGCATGGTGAACTTCGGGGGCGATAACCACGCGGCGTTGCTTGCGCTGGCGGCGGCCATGGTGGCTATCATCGTTTGGGGCGTTGCCACGTGGTATTTGGGCATCCCCACATCGCAGAGCCATTCCCTTATCGCCGGCCTTACCGGCGCTGCCATCGCCCTGCAGGGCGGCATCGGCGGCGTAAACGGCGCCGAGTGGATGAAGGTTGTGTACGGCTTGCTTATCTCCACGGGCTTGGGCTTCGGTAGTGGTTGGCTGTTCACCAAGATAGTGGAGCGGGCCGCCCGCAACACCGACCGCCGCCGCGCTGCCAAGGGTTGGCGCTGGGCCCAGTGCATTTCCGGTGCAGGCGTGGCACTTATGCACGGCGCGCAAGACGGGCAGAAGTTCCTTTCCATTTCGCTGATGGGCATCATGCTGTGCATGGGCATGGGCGCCAACCCCGATAACGCGGCGTTCCCGTTCTGGCTCATCATCCTGTGCGCCACGGCCATGGGCCTGGGCACGGCCATCGGCGGCAAGAAGATCATCAAGAACGTTGGCATGGACATGGTGAAGATGGAAACGCATCAGGGCACGTGCGTGTGCCTGGCTTCCATCTTCTGCATCGGCTTGGCAACCTTCACCGGCATGCCCGTTTCCACCACGCACACCACCACTACGGCCGTTATGGGCGTAGGCGCGTCAAAGCGCCTGAGCAGTGTGAAGTGGAACAAGGCCAGCCATATGGTGCTTACCTGGGTGCTCACGTTCCCCGGCTGCGGCATCATCGGCTTTGTTTTGGCGAAGGTGTTCCTGCTGTTCTAGCGCAAACACAGGAAAGGGGAGGGTTCGCCCGCCCATTGAGTGCCATCCACGCTGGTGCCGTTAAATGTGTGCATCATTTGAAGCGCGATTATTTCAGTTGCGTTAACTGGCAGCGCTCTGTATATTAGAAAAGTCGCGCAAAGCGATTCGCCACATAGGCGATGGATCGTGCGGGGTGGAGCAGTCTGGTAGCTCGCCGGGCTCATAACCCGGAGGTCGTTGGTTCAAATCCAGCCCCCGCGACCAAGAGTTT
>CAVBGJ010000020.1:0-28599 GCA_963595065.1 Christensenellaceae bacterium Phil1
GCTAGTCTTTGTAGTCCTCGGGGTTCTTCGCGCTTGAGCCGGTAGTGTCGCTGTACGACTTTATCTCGTGGCCAAAGCGCACGGCTCCTTCGCCGAAGCGCTGCGCGATGGCGTCGCTTGCGCGCAGCAGCTCCTCGCTCTTCTTCGCATCTGCAACAAGCGGGTTTCGCTGCGTCGGCTCTTCGGGCATGGGGAAATTGCCGAAAAGCGACTCCTGCACGGGCTCGCCCTCGAAGCCGCTTACCCCTACGCCCACCAGACGCAGCTTCTCGCCTTCGGTCCATACCTCGTTGAGCATTTGGTCGAGCAAGGGGGGCCACGAAAGGTCGTTCGTGCCCAGGTGCGCGCATTTGCGTTGGCAGGTGCGCACCGAAAGGTCTTCCTTGCGCACTTTCAGGTGCAGTGTGGTGCCCTCTAATTCCTTCCGGCGCAGGCGTCTGCCCACTTTGTGCGCCATGGTGGCGATGCGCGCTTGGATCTCTGCACGCTCGGTTAGGCTTTCCGCGAAGCTGATCTCGTTGGAAACCGATTTCGCCGGCGCGCGATCCTCGACGACGGGAGTGTCGATGCCGCGGCAGCGGTCGGCCATGAGCTGGGCATTCTTCCCGAATACCTGCCGTAGAAGATCAGGGCTGGCGGCAGCTACGTCGCCCAGCGTGCGCAGGTGGTAGCCTGCCAAGCGCTTTTGGGCCACCGGGCCAATGCCGCTCATCTCCTTCACGGGAAGCGGCGCTAAGAATTCCGCTGAATGGCCGGGGTACACCACGGTAAGGCCGCGCGGCTTGTCTTGGTTGGAAGCGATCTTCGCAACGGCCTTCGACTCTCCCAAACCGATGGAGCAGGTGATACCCAGCTCTGCCACGCGGCGCTGGATGCGGCGTGCCACTTCCACAGGGTGGGTGCGGTTTGCGCGGGTGGGGGAAACGTCCAGGAACGCCTCGTCGATGCTCACCTGCATAAGGTGGGGCGACTCGTCCAGCAGGATGCCCATCACCTTCGCGGACATCTCGCGGTAACGATGGAAGTTGCCTCCGGTCCAAATGGCCTCGGGGCACAGCCGCGCTGCCATGGAGGAAGGCATGGCGGAGTGCACGCCGAACGCGCGCGCTTCGTACGAGCACGTGGAAACCACGCCGCGCCGCTCGGGGCTGCCGCCCACGATGACGGGCTTCCCGCGCCAATCGGGATGGTCCAGCTGTTCAACCGAAGCGAAGAAGGCGTCCAGATCCATAAGGATTATGGCGGTGCCATTCCAGGGCAATAGTGCCTGGTTTTCAGGCGCTACACCACCGATGGTATGTGCGGAAATCGTTTTCACGTTTACAGTCTAACATCGGCTGAAGGAGCGTTTCGTTGTGCTAGGGTTGGTGTCCCAAGCCACCCGATGGCTTGGTGTTTGCCGTCTATTGGAAAGAACGAAGCGCACCGAAGTGAAGCCCTTTGAAGTCATAGCGAACGCCGTGAACGAGGCGCCTGTTTCCGCCCCGCGCGAAGCCACGTTGCCCTATGACATCCGGGCCGAGATCGACTGGATCGACTTCTCGTGCGTTGCCAACCCGCTTGGTACGCCCGAGCGCATCAAGTGCGCAATCGCCAAGGCAATCGCGGAAGGCGACCTGTCGTTCCTTCCCGATGGCGAGGGGGACCATCTTAGCCGGGTGATGAGCCGCTATTTCGAGATCCCCGACGAATGCTTCATGGCGGGAACCAGCGTTACCGCGCTCATCGGCGCCGTTGCGCAGGCGTATCGTCCCTGCAACGTGGGCATTCCCACGCCTGCCCCCACCGGCTACTTCCTGGCGGTTGCCAACGTGGGCCACAACCCGCTGAAGCTCATGAACCCGTACTCGCTTTCGGCGGTAGAGCCGCAGACGGCGTTCAACAACGGCTGCAGCTTCGATGCGGCGGTGCTGGCGAACCCCAGCTTCCCCTGCGCGCGTGTACTCTCCGAGAAGACGCTGAAGCGCTACCTGGATGCCTGCAATTGGGTTGTGGTGGACGAGTCGAACATCGGCCTTACCCTGGGCGGGGAAAGCTTCGTGAACCTTACGCAGCAGTACAAGAACCTGTTCGTGATCCGCAGCATCTCCAACGAGTTGGGCATGCCGGGCATTCCCATGAGCTATGTGGTGGGCAATGCCCAGGCCATCAAGCACATCAAGCAGTTCTCGGACGGCAGCGAGGTCACGCTGTTCAACGAAGTGGTGGCTCGCGAGTTTCCCCATATCGAGGACTATCTTGAGGAAACCGTGCACGTGCTGGAAGCGGAGATTCCCTGGATGCAGTGCATGCTCAGCCTTACGCCGGGCATTAAGGTGCTCCCTTCGGAAGCGAACTTCGTCATGTGCGCGCTCGAGGAACGGGCGGCGCGCGACTTCGGCATAGCCAGCGCTTCCGACCTTATCGTCCGTCTGCAGAAGGCCGGCTTCACCTTGCGCGATCTTACCGGTGTTCCGGGGATAGAGGGCAAGCGCTACTTCCTGGTGGCCATTCGCTCGCACGAGGAAAACGAGAAGCTCATAAGCGCCCTGCGCGACATCATCAACGAGGCATAAAGAAGCCGCCCCATAGGGCGGCTTTGTTTTTGGTTGCTTGATTGATTGCGGGCCTGAAACGGCTTTACCGCGGTCGAGCGCGCGGATCCCTTGCAGGGCACAGGCGGCGAAACTAGTTCCTGTTGTCCGCCAGGTAGAACAGGGCCAACGTGCCCGGGCCTGAATGGGCGCCGATAACCGGGTCGATGTAGTTCACCAGGTACTCCGTCGTGCCGAAGCGCTCGGTGATGAGCTTCTGCAGGTACTCAACATCTTCGATGCAGTCGCCGTGCGAGATGCCGATTATCTGCTCGGTTACCGGCGGGTTCACGGTCTTCTCCATGTGGTCGACCAGGGCCTGGATGCTCTTCTTGCGGCCGCGGGCCTTTTCCATGGGAATAAGGTGCCCCGCGTCGTCCACGTGCAGCACGGGCTTGATCTTCAGCAGCTGGCCGGCAAACGCAGCGGTGCGGGAAACGCGGCCACCGCGGTAGAGGAACATCAGGTCGTCAACCGTGAACCAGTGGGCAAGGCGCAGGCGGTTGCTGCGCACCCATTCGGCCACTTCGTGAAGGCTCTTGCCCTGTTGTTTCAGCTTGCAGGCGTGGTAGATAAGAAGCCCTTCGCCGAGCGATGCCGCAAGCGTGTCCACGCATTCGAAGGTGCGTTCGGGAAAGCGCTCGCGCAGGCCGGTTGCCAGCGTTGCCATGCCTTCGTAGGTGCCCGAAAGCCCGCTGGAAAAGCCAAGGTAGAGTACATCGTTTCCGGCTTCGAGTATCTGGGTGAACAGCTCTTCCGATTTGGCCAGGTTGGGCAGGGAGGTGGTGATAACCTTGCCCTCGCGCATCATGGTGAAGAACTGCTTGAGGTCGGTAACCTGGCCCTTCAGGTAGCTTTGACGCTGCTCGCCGTCGACCATGAAGGTGAGGGGCAGAATCTCGAGGCCGAACTCGTCGATGAGGGCCTCGGAGAGGTTGCAGGAAGAATCGGTGACGATCTGGTAGGGCATCGGGTTTCCTTCCCCTGAAGTGCGGTTTTCACCAGCTTATCATAAGGGTTCCGGGCGGTATCGCGGCATACCCAGGCCTGATGCTCAAGCGGCGCAGCCGAAATGGGATGCGGCAAACTTGCGGGGCTATGGGCCTTCAGCCGCCGCATTTCGACCGCGCACTGTGCGGCCGTCTTCGAAGCGCGTGGGCTTTCGGCTTGCATCTCGGCCAAGGTGCGTATTGCGCCCGGCAGGGCCTGCATTTCTGAACATCCGCGAGCCAGGGCCTCGTTTCTGGTCCCCGGTTCCCCGATAAAACAGGAAGGAGCCGCAGGGGATCGCGGCTCCTTCCGTAGGGGAGAGGTGCTGTTGGGGTCAAGCACCTTAGGGATGGGTTGGGGTAGCGCTATTCGGCGTTGCCCTGGTTCTTCAGCTCGGTTGCCTCCTGCTGCTTCAGGTGGAACTTCTTGCCGCGGGTGCGAGCGCACATGGTAACACCGCCACTGAGCGCGATAAGCGCGATGACGTTAGGCAGAACCATCAGCTGGTTGAACATGTCGGCCAGCTCCCATACCAGGTCGTTGGAAAGCATGCAGCCGGTGAAGATGAAGCATAGTGCGATAACGCTGAACACGGGCACGGCCTTCTTGCCGAACAGGTAGTTCACGTTGATCTTGGCGAACAGGTTCCAGCTCAGGATGGTGCTGAAGGCGAAGAACAGCAGGCAGATGGCCACGAATGCGTTGCCGCCGAACTCACCGAACACGCTGCCGAAGGCGATCTGGGCCATGTTGGTTTTGTCGATGCCGTCGTAGAGACCCTGTGCCAGCTGACCGTCGCCGGTGTAGAGCACGGTGATGGTTACGAGTGCGGTGATGGTAACAACCACGAATGTGTCGACGAACACGGCGATGATGGCGAGGACGCCCTGCTCGTGAGGGTTCTTCACGTTTGCCATTGCGTGAGCGTGCGGGGTGGAGCCCATGCCTGCCTCATTCGAGAACAGGCCGCGCTTGGCGCCCTGCGAAAGGGCTGCGATAAGGCCGAACGTCACGCCACCGATCTCTGCGTTGGGGTTGAAGGCGAACTGGAAGATGAGCGCGAAGGCATCGCCCACATGCGCGGCGTTGGCGATGAGCACAATGATGCCGCCGACCAGATAGATGATGGCCATGAAGGGAACGACCTTCTCGGTGACGGATGCCAAGCGGGAGATGCCGCCCAGGAAGATGAAGCCGGCGAACATCACGATAAGGATGCCGACAACCCAGGTGGGGATGCCGAATGCGGTGTTCATCGTGGAAGCGATGGAGTTGGACTGAACCATGCAGCCCATGAAGCCGAGTGCCAAGATGATGGCCACGGCGAAGAAGCCAGCCAGGAAGGTGCCGAACTTGCCCTTGAAGGCGGTCTTGATGTAGTACACCGGGCCGCCATGGACCTTGCCGTCCTCGTCGATGAAGCGTGTCTTCTGCGCCAGCACGGCCTCGGCGTAGTTGGTGGCCATGCCCAGGAAGGCGATGACCCACATCCAGAAGATGGCGCCCGGGCCGCCGATGAGGATTGCGCCGCAGGCACCAACGATGTTGCCGGTGCCTACCTGTGCGGCGATTGCGGTGGCAACGGCCTGGAACGAGCTCATGCCGCTTTCGTGCTTCTTGCCGTTCAGTGAGAAGCCGCCGAACATGCCCTTCAGGCCTTCCAGGAAGCAGCGAACCTGAACGAAGCGCGTGCGCACCGTGAAGAACAGGCCGCAGCCGATGAGCAGCACGATCAGCACGTAGTTCGAAAGATAGGTGTTGATGGTTTGGACGATTAGAAGTAATTCATCCACGTTAGGTAACCTCCTAGGGTTGCTCTTCGAGAAAACCCTAGGGAACCTTCAAATGTGAAAACAAGGGGCGGGGGTACCCGTCTCTGTCCTTTTGCCTGAGAGATTGAGCATCCAAGCGTTCTTGGGGAGGAACTTGCTTGAGCCTTGCACCGTCGGCATCTCATTTAAGAGATTCTCCAGAGTTTTCTCCACCCTCGGTTCCATGGCGGTCCCAAGGGCTTCATCGAATATGTGATGGCGGCTACTATACGCCCGGCGTAGGGGGAGTGCAACAGGGGGTTTTCAAAATTGTGGATGAACGGTGTCGATAGTGTTTCCGGCTTGTTTCGAAGCGGGTTCTGTGACTTTCCCTACAGCACGAAGAGCCCGACTGCACCCCATAGCAGGGCGAACAGCGCTCCGGCTGTTACGTCTTTGGGGAAATGCACGCCGACGACTACGCGGATGCAGGCCAGCAGCAAGCCCAGCGCCAGAATGGCCGGACCCGCCCAGGGCAGGGGGCAGCAGGCCAGGAAGGTTACGCCGATAACGAAGATGGAGAACACGTGCCTGCTGGGAAACGACTTGCCCTTGGTACCCTTCGGCATTACGGGCGGCAGATCGAACACCTCGTAGGGGCGGGGCGCGTTCACGGCTTTGCGGAATACGCTGAGCAGGGCAAAGCCCGTTGCAGGAACAAGGACGGCCTTCAGCAGGAGCGTGGTTTGGCTCGTATCGGCGAAGCCCGAGGTACAGGATGCGAAAACGAGCCAGCAGATAAGGGCGGGGTAGGCCAAGTAGATGGCGTAGGTGATGGCCTTGTTGGCGGCGATGATCGCCTTCGCCAGGCGCGGCCGCGCGCGCAGCGACTCGGTCATTCGCTGGTAGGTCTGCTTCTGCAAGGTGATCCTCCTTCCTGTTCCGCTGAACCATTGTAGCGGTGCGGAGCAGGTTGGGAGGCGAGCTGGGTTTATCCGCAAAAGCTCGTCTGGAGGCTTGTCGGCGTGTCGGCCGTTGGGGCCTCGTCAGCGCGGCTGCAACCAGGGCCCGGGCGGGTTGAGGAAGGGTGCTCGGTGCCGTACCATGGGCGCAACGCGGAAGGAGCCCCATTGACGCAAGCCAGCCTATATAGCTTGTTGGACAAGCTGCAAGAGCAGCAACGCCTTTCCCTTGCGGAATGGGAGCACCTTATCGCGGGGCGCACGCCCCAGCTGGCGGCCGATCTTTCGCGGCGGGCGCGCACGGTGGCCGACGATCGTTACGGCAAGGATGTGTTCACCCGCGGGCTTATCGAGTTCACCAATTACTGTAGGAACGACTGCCTGTACTGCGGCATCAGACGCAGCAACTCATGCGCGAACCGCTATCGCCTTGGCGAAGAGGAGATAGTGGCATGCTGCGAGCAGGGCTACGGCCTGGGTTTTCGCACCTTCGTTCTGCAGGGCGGGGAAGACCCGTTCTTCAACGACGAGCGCATGGTGGGCATCGTTGCCGCCATCCACCAGCGCTACCCCGACTGCGCCATCACCCTTTCCCTGGGCGAGCGCTCGCGCGAGTCGTACCAGCGCCTGTTCGATGCGGGGGCTACTCGCTACCTTCTTCGTCATGAAACGGCGGATGCCGCCCACTACGCAACCTTGCATCCTGCGGGAATGCTGCTGGAAGAACGCAAGCGCTGCCTGTACGCCCTGCGCCAGATCGGCTACCAGGTAGGCGCCGGGTTCATGGTGGGCTCGCCCGGGCAGACGGCCCGTTGCCTGGCGGAGGACATGGTGTTCTTGGAGGATCTTCAGCCCCATATGGTGGGCATCGGCCCGTTCGTTCCGCATAAGGACACGCCCTTTGCCCATGAACCGCAAGGGAGCCTGGAGCTTTCCCTGTTCATGCTCTCGTGTCTTCGCCTGATGCTTCCCAATACGCTGCTGCCGGCCACCACGGCCTTGGGAACCATTGCGCCCGATGGGCGCGAGCAGGGGATTCTTGCCGGGGCGAACGTGGTTATGCCGAACCTTTCGCCGGTGGCGCATCGCAAGGACTACAGCCTCTACGACAACAAGATCTGCACGGGCGAGGAAGCTGCGGAGTGCCGCTGGTGCCTGCATGCGCGCATGGAATCCATCGGCTACCACATCGTGGAAAGCCGCGGCGATTCGCTGGTTCCGGTTCAGGCGCGATAGCGGGAGAAGCTGACTGGGCTTTGCGGCGGCTCGGCAAGCCGGCAGCTTGGGCGATTTTGCTTCATGGAGCCGCCGCGATTTACGGCCATGGGCCCTAATAAACTGGCTCCATGGGGATAGTCGCGATGGTGGGTGGCGGTTGTCGCCGATTCTGCCGTCCTATTCCTGCAGCCGCTCCACCGCGCAATCGATGAAGTGGCGCGTGGCCGGTGCGCACGTCTTCAGCGATGGCACGGCGATGCCGAACAGGATGCTCTCGGCAGGTTCCACGGGCACCAGCGCAACGTCGAAGGCATATTTCTGCACGGCCAGGCTGTTGATGATGGTCATGCCCATTCCCGCCTCGATCATTCCCAGAGTCGCCACCGTCTCTATGGTCTCGTAGGCGATGTGGGGGTTCAGCTTATGGCGCGCCAGAACGCCCAGGGTGTCCACGTCTTGGCCCTTGCCGGGCATGATGAACGCCTCGTCGCTGCAATTCTCGATGGGGTAGCTCTTCCGCTTCGCGAAGGGGTGGCCCTTAGGCAGGGCGGCAACCATGGGGTCGCGCGCCAGGGGGATCCAATCGTAGGCAAGCGAAGGCTCGTAGCTCATGAAGCACAGGTCAACCTCTTTGCTGCCCATCCATTCGCTGATCTCCTGGTGGATGCCCTCCATGATGCGCACCTCGATGGCGGGGTACTGCTCGTGGAATGCCTTGATCACGCCGGGCAGCCAATGGGCGGCCACGCTGGGGTACGAGCCGATGGTTACCTGGCCGGTGGAAAGGCCCTTTATCTCGGAGCCCATCTGCAGCAGGCGGTCTTCTTCCTGCACTGCGGCGCGGGCCACGGGAAGGATGCGCGCGCCTTCCTTGGTGGGGGCAACGCCGTGCGACCCGCGCTCAAGCACGGGAAAGCCCAGGTCGCGTTCGAGCGCGCTGATAAGCTGGCTCACGCCCGAAGGGGTGTAGTCCAGCGCTTTGGCGGCCCGGGAAAGGCTTCCCTGGTCCACGGCCTGGATGAATGCGCGGTAGCGAGAGGTGTCCATCGGTCTCCTTTAAGCAATACTTAACACCGCTATAATAGATTACTGTTTTACTGATTGAAACCTCGGCGGTATAAATATCCCAACACGTTATCGGGTGCAGCCATGGGGCAACACGGGGCTTTCGTGCATGGCCAGCCCGAAGGATGATACAGGGTAAGAGCTACGTCATCTGTTTGCGTATCCCCGTCGTTTCAAGCGGCGGGGATTTTTGTTTTCCGGGCTGGGGTGCCGCAATCCGCACAGGGCCTCGGGGTATACTGAAGTGCATTGTTCCAACAGCTTTCAAGAGCATTCACAGCATGGTAAGGAAGTGCCTTATGGATTGCCGTTCCCTGTACGACCTTTGGTGTAAGAAGGTTTCCGACCCCGAGCTTTGCGCCGACCTGCGCGCAATGGGCGAATCGGGCGATGGGTCCGCCATCGAAGATGCCTTCTATCGCAACCTGGAGTTCGGGACGGCCGGCCTGCGCGGTGTGCTGGGCGCCGGCACCAACCGCATGAACATCCATACGGTGGGCCAGGCCACCCAGGGCGTTGCCGACTACATCAATTCCCAGGCCGGCGAAGGCCAACCCGGCACCGTTGCCATCTGCTACGATTCGCGCATCAATTCCGAGCTGTTCGCCCATACCGCGGCAAGCGTGCTGGCGGCAAACGGCATCAAGTCGTACGTGTACCCGCGCCTTCAGCCCACGCCGGCGCTTTCCTTCGCAACGCGCTACCTGGGCTGCGCCATCGGCATCAACGTCACGGCAAGCCACAACCCGGCCAAGTACAACGGCTACAAGGTGTACGGTCCCGACGGCTGCCAGATAGCCTCCAGCATCGCCGATGCCATCACCGAGGCCATTTCCCGCGTGGATATGTTCGACGACGTGAAAACCATGCCGTTTGCCCAGGCCGAAGAGGTCGGCCTTGCCAACTTCATCGGCGAGGACGTGCTGGACGCCTTCCTCGATGCGGTGTACGAACAGCATATCGATCAGGAGGAATCCGACCTTCGCGTGGTGTACACCCCGCTGAACGGCACGGGCCTGGAATGCGTCACGCGCATCCTGGAGCGCATCGGCGTTACCGACGTGCATGTGGTGCCGGAACAGGAAAAGCCCGACGGCAACTTCCCCACCTGCCCGTATCCCAATCCCGAGATCCGCGAGGCGTTGGAGTGCGGCATCGCGCTGTGCGAGCAGGTGCATCCCGACCTGCTGCTTGCCACCGACCCCGACTGCGACCGTGTGGGCACGGCAGTGAAGGACGGCGACGATTACCAGCTGCTTTCCGGTAACGAGGTGGGCGTGCTGCTGCTCGATTTCATCTGCCGCATGCGAAAGGAGAACGGCACGCTGCCGGAAGCTCCGGTAGCCGTTACCACCATCGTTTCCACCAGCCTGGCCGACGCCGTTGCCGCCAAGTACGGGGTTCAGATGCGCCGCGTGCTCACCGGCTTCAAGTACATCGGCGGCGTTATCGCCGAGCTGGAACAGGCCGGCGCCCCCGAGCGCTTCGTGTTCGGGTTCGAGGAAAGCTACGGCTACCTTGCCGGCACCCATGCGCGCGACAAGGACGCCGTGGTGGCTTCCATGCTCATCTGCCAGATGGCGCGCTATTACCGCACCCAGGGCAAGAACCTGTACCAGGCCATGCAGGACATCTACCGCGAGTTCGGCTTCCACCACAACCGCACGCTCTCCTTCGCGTTCGAGGGCGCGGCGGGCGCTCAGGCCATGGCGAACATCATGGCCGGGTTCCGTGAAAGCCAGCCCGCCGAAATCGCGGGGCTGAAGGTCCAGGCCTTCCTCGATTACCAGGAAGGCGTCGGCGGCCTTCCTTCCGCCAACGTGCTGCAGTTCGACCTGGAGAACGGCAACAAGGTTATCGTCCGCCCCAGCGGCACCGAGCCCAAGGTGAAGGTGTACCTGTTCACGGTGGGCGCCAGCGCCGAGGAAGCGGTTGCCACGGGCGATGCGCTTGCCAAGCAGATGTCCGGTTACATGGAATAGGGGAGTGCCTGCGTGCCAGACGATAAGAAATACTCCCTGATCAGCGTTGACGTGGCACCTGAAGAAGAGGTGCTGCGCGTCGATGCGTCGGGCGTTCATGCCCAGGGTTCCATCCAGGGTGCGGCCGATGCCAACGGGTCCGGCGACGGCCATGCTGCGGGCGCGGTTGCGTCCGAGCACCAGTCCGATGCGCCGTCTGGGGGTCGCAGTCGTTCTGCCACTGGCGAGAACGCTGCCGGCAATGCCGCCGAAGCGGCCCCATCGCATTCGGCTTCGCAAGATTCCTACCAAGCCACCCAGGAAGACCTGGAGGGGCCGGTTCCCATGGCCGGGTTGCAGAAGATCATCATCGCCGTGGTGGTGCTGTGCCTGATCGGCTTCGCGGTGTACTTCGGGCTTAACCATTAGGCCAACGTAGAGGGGGTGCAAGGTGCTCGAATCCGCCGAGACGAAGAACAGCAAGAGGGGCCTGAAGTGGCTCATCGCCCTGGTTGCCATAATGGTGGTGCTCGCCGTGTGCCTGATGGTGGCGTTCGCCTTCAACTCCTCCCGGGAAATGCACTCGTTCGCCGCCCAGGACGACACCGAGGCCATCGAGGCATCGAAGAGCAGCAAGCCGCAGGTAACGAACGCCTCTACCCAGGTAACCAACCTTATCGGGTTGATGGGGCTTTCGGGCGATACGGCCATTGCGAAGATCGGCCACGGCGCTGCCGTGCAGGACGAAGCGCCTATGACCTCGATCGGCTTCAGCAAAGAGATAACGGTGGTCTTGAGCGACGAAAAGGGCGACACCCTTTCCGGAACGCCCACGGTAACGCTCGGCCTCGATGCGGAGGGCAACGTGGTGGCCGCATCCTATTCGGCTCCCACCTCGCTGTTGGGCTACGGCAACATCGCGTTCGCCGATGCGGTGCAGAAGTTCCATATCGTGGAGAACATCCTGGGCAAGGCGGGGCTTACCACCGTAACGAAGGGCAGCGTGGAGCTTCCCCAGAAAAGCGAGTACTCCTCGTACGGCCCCGACCGCAAAACGCTCACCAGCGAAACCTACACGTTCGACGGCACTGCCGAAATGACGGGCACCTCCTATTCCTGGACGGCCACCCTGGACTACGACTACACGGAGGCCAACAAGAAGGGCGACCTTGCCTACACGGTGAAGAAGATCGCCGTTTCCGTTATGCGCTCCTAGACGCGGGTGCCGCTTTCTCCTTTGAATCAAGTTCGCAACAAGCGGTTGCTATACTTTGCGGTAAGTCTTGTCCGTTGCCGTTTCATGCCTGCTTTGACGGTTCGTTGCGGCATGCGGATGCAATGGTGTTCTTAGGAGGCGGCAATGAAGCTGGGATTCATCGGATGCGGGAACATGGCCAAGGCCATGATGAAGGGGATCATCAACAGCGGCGCGGTTGCCGCAGACGATATCTACGGCTCGAACGCGCATGAGGAATGCGCTCAGGCGGTTGCCGCCGAGTTCGGCATCAACGCCGGCACTGACAACCTGGCAGTTGCCCAAGCTGCCGATGTCCTGTTCCTAAGCGTTAAGCCCTATCAATACGAAGACGTCATTTCCCAGGTTCGTGATGCTGTTCGCCCCGATCAGGTTGTGGTAACCATCGCGCCGGGCAAGACCATCGCCTGGTTGGAAGAGCGTTTCGGCAAGCCCGTTCGCATCATCCGCACCATGCCGAACACGCCGGCGCTGGTGGGCGAGGGCCTTACCGCGTACTGTGCCAATAGCCTGGCAACCGCTGAAGACGTGTCGTATGTCGAAGGCCTGCTGAAGAGCTTCGGCAAAACCGTTCAGCTGAAGGAAAGCCTGGTGGATGCCTGCAGCGCCGTTGGCGGCAGTACCCCTGCCTATGTGTATATGTTCATCGAGGCCTTGGCCGACGCCGGTGTTGCCGAAGGGCTTCCCCGCGCGCAAGCGTACGAGATCGCGGCGCAGGCCGTTATGGGCTCGGCGAAGATGGTGCTGGAAACCGGCAAGCATCCCGGCGAGCTGAAAGACCAGGTAACCTCGCCTTCCGGTTCCACCATCAAGGGGCTGGAGGTTTTGGAGCAGAACGCCTTCCGCGGCACGGTTATCACCGCTCTTCGCACAGCCATTAACGCAGCTCGTTCGCTGTAATCTCGTTTCCCGATGCCCGGCCGCCTTGTGCGGCCGGCTGTGTTTTCGGCGGCAGGTGTCCCAGCCTTGCGCTCAAATGCTTGCTTCTTACTACCCGCTAGATTCTGCGCCCTTGCCGTTTGTGCGCCTGTCTTCGCCGCGTGCCAGCTGCGGCATTTCGGCCTCGGAGGCCGGCGATTGCAGGTATATACTTCAATGCCGTGATCGGAACCATCGTAAATACCTGCTGCATCCTGCTGGGGTCGGCCATCGGCAGCATCGCCAAGAAGGGCCTGAAGCCCAAGTACCAAGAGGCCATCTTCGTGGCGCTGGGCGTTGCCACCGTGGGCATGGGCATAAACGCCGTGGTGCAGAACATGCCGAACAGCTCGTATCCGGTGCTGTTCATCGCCAGTATGGCCATCGGCGCGGTGGTGGGCACCGCCCTCGACCTGGAGGGCCGTTTCAAGCGCGCGGTTGAAAAGCGCTCGAAGAAGAGCGATTCCGATTTCGCGAAGGGCCTTTCCACCGCCATCATGCTGTTCTGCGTGGGTACGCTTTCCATCCTGGGGCCTATAAACAGCGCACTGTACGGCGACGAGACCTACCTTCTTACCAACGCCACGCTCGACCTGGTTTCCTCCATGGTGTTCGGCGCCACGTTCGGCATCGGCATTGCGTTCGCCGCGGTGGTGCTGTTCTGCTGGCAGGGGGCTATCTTCCTGTTGGCGAACGTGCTGGCCCCGCTTATGGGCGATGGGCTCATGTGCGAGATCGCCATCATCGGAGGCTTGCTCATCCTTGCAAGCGGCTTGAACCTGCTGAAGCTCAAGGAGATCAGCACCATGAACCTCCTTCCCGCGCTGTTCGTGCCCCCGCTGTGGTTCGCCCTGATCAGCGCAACCGGTGGCCTTTGGGGGCTTTTGTAGCCCCGCCCTGTTCTCCCGGCCCATCCTCCACCTTGCAACATCCCGTTCACGTAGCCGCTTGGGGCGCTGGCTGCTTTTCGCCCCGCAGGGTTGCTCCACTCTGCTAAAGTACCTCTATTGGATTCAGCTGCGCGCTGGCTTGCGCAGCCGTCGAAAGGACTTTGAACTATGGCTAGGGTGTACAACTTTTCCGCAGGCCCGGCAGTGCTTCCTGAAGAAGTGCTTCGCGAGGCCGCCGCAGAGATGCTCGACTACAAGGGCACGGGCATGTCGGTTATGGAGATGAGCCACCGTTCAGCCGCGTTCAAGGGCATCATCGAGGAAGCCGAGGCCGATCTGCGCGAGCTCATGGGCATCCCCGACAACTACCATGTGCTGTTCCTGCAGGGCGGCGCCACCCAGCAGTTCGCGGCAATCCCCATGAACCTCATGCTGAACGGCAAGGCCGACTACATCGTTTCGGGCTCTTGGTCGAAGAAGGCCTTCAAGGAAGCCCAGATCTTCGGCGATGCGCGCTGCGTGGCCTCCAGCGAGGACGGCAATTTCTCGTACATCCCCAACGTCGACGAGCTCGAGTTCCGCAGCGATGCCGACTACGTGTACATCTGCGAGAACGAGACCATCTACGGCACGCATTACCATAAGCTCCCCGAAACGGGCGATGTGCCGCTGGTAAGCGACGTTTCCTCGTGCTTCCTCTCCGAGCCCATCGATGTGTCGAAGTACGGCCTGGTGTACGGCGGCGTGCAGAAGAACGTCGGCCCTGCCGGCGTGGTCATCGTCATCGTCCGCGACGACCTGGTGAAGGAAGAGTGGCTTCCCAACACGCCCACCATCATGCGCTACAAGACCCAGGTGGATGCGGGCAGCATGTCGAACACCCCTCCGTGCTACGGCATCTACATCTGCGGCAAGGTATTCAAGTGGCTGAAGGCCCAGGGCGGCCTAGAGGCCATGAAGAAGCGCAACGAGGACAAGGCCGCGCTGCTCTACGACTACCTTGATTCCACCGATTTCTACACGGCAACGGCCCGCAAGGAAGACCGCTCCATCATGAACGTGCCGTTCGTCACCGGCGATGCCGATCTGGACGCCGAGTTCGTGAAGGGCGCCAAGGAGCATGGCATCGAGAACATCAAGGGCCATCGCACGGTAGGCGGCATGCGTGCCAGCATCTACAACGCCATGCCGGTCGAAGGCGTGCAGGCCTTGGTGGACTACATGAAGGAATTCGAGGCCGCACACAAGTAGCGGCGGCGCGGTATCCTGCCGGTCGTGCGATCATTCCCGCACAGGGTGGTTCGGGCTTGCCCGATGCCTTTTCGCGCAGTATGTTTTGCCTG
Source organism: Christensenellaceae bacterium Phil1 (assembly GCA_963595065.1). Lineage (GTDB taxonomy): Bacteria > Actinomycetota > Coriobacteriia > Coriobacteriales > Eggerthellaceae > Anaerotardibacter. The sequence continues at coordinate 14,927 of CAVBGJ010000020.1, forward strand.
CAAAAAATAAATTAATTCGCATAGGGAGCTTCGCGGTGTGCGGGGCTCCCTATGCTATACTTTCCTGGTCTGTAATAAGGCAGGCAAGAAACTGTAGGCCCCCGAGACATGTTTGTTGTTGGCGCCCCATTCGGAGAGCGCGACATACATGAATGAATGTTTTAACTTCAAGCACGTACGAAGGGTCCCCGATACTTTTTTGAAAGGGGTCCGTTTTGACCGAAATCAAGAACACGTCCGTCATCGATTTCCAGGACATTTCCGACGAGGAAATGAACCAGATGATCGATGGCACTCTGACCGACTTCGACGAGGGCGATCTGATCGACGGCACCGTTGTGAAGATCGAGCATGACGAGGTCCTCGTTGACATCGGCTTCAAGAGCGAGGGCGTTATTCCTGCTCGCGAGCTTTCCATTCGCAAGGATGCCGATCCTTCTGAGGTCGTTACCCTGGGCGATAAGCTCGAGGCCTTGGTTCTCCAGAAGGAGGACAAGGACGGTCGCCTTATCCTTTCCAAGAAGCGTGCTGAGTACGAGCGCGCCTGGATCCGTGTTGAAGAGAAGTTCAAGGCCGGCGAGGTTGTTACCGGCGAGGTTATCGAGGTTGTCAAGGGCGGCCTGATCCTCGACATCGGCCTGCGCGGCTTCCTTCCTGCATCCCTCGTCGACCTCCGTCGCGTCAAGGATCTCTCCGCCTACCTGGGCACCGAGATCGAGGCTCGCGTCATCGAGATGGATCGCAACCGCAACAACGTTGTTCTTTCCCGTCGTGTCCTCCTGGAGGAGGGCCGCAAGAACGAGCGCGCCGAGATCCTGGAGAAGCTGTCCAAGGGCATGCGCCTGAAGGGCACCGTTTCCTCCATCGTCGACTTCGGTGCATTCGTCGACCTGGGCGGCATCGACGGCCTGATCCACATCTCCGAGCTCTCTTGGAGCCACGTAAACCATCCTTCCGAGGTTGTGAAGGTTGGCGAAGAGGTAGAGGTCGAGGTTCTCGATGTCGACCTGCAGCGTGAGCGCATCTCCCTTGGTCTGAAGCAGACCACCGAGGATCCGTGGACGAAGCTCGTCGAGACCTACCCTGTTGGCACCATCGTTGACGGCAAGGTTACCAAGATCGTTCCCTTCGGTGCATTCATCGAGCTGGGCGCAAACGTCGAGGGCCTGGTCCACATCTCCGAGATGGCAATGCGTCACATCGATTCGCCTGCTCAGGTTGTCAAGGTTGGCGAGATCGTCAAGGTGAAGGTTATGGACGTAAACGTCGAGCGTCGTCGCATCTCCCTGTCCATGAAGGCTGCTGCCGAGGATCTGGGCATCGAGATCGCTGTTGCCGAGCCCGAGCCCAAGCCCGAGGCTGCTGAATAACACAGCTTCTTAGCCTGATTTCAAAAGCGGTGAACTGCCTGGTGCGGTTCACCGCTTTTTTGTTTGCTGGGTTGGGACGCTGCGCAGTGGTGTTGTTGTCGCTGTGCTGCTGGCGGCGTGCTGCTGCGTCGGCGGCATCGGTACTCTATCGTGCGTGGGCGTTGTTTTGGTTAAGGGCTGCGCTTTGCCCCGTTCCTGCGCGATAGAATAGGGGAAACCAACGAGAGGGGCAGGGTATGAGGATCTTCGTTACCGGCGGAATCGGATCGGGCAAATCGACGCTGATGTCTTTTCTGGAGCAGAAGGGTGCCGGCGTTGTTCTGGCGGACGAGGTCGGGCACGAAAACCTGCATAATCCTGCTATGAAGGAAGAGCTCAAACGCGCCTTCGGCAGCGACATTTTCGATGGTGAGGGCGAGGTTATCCGTTCCGCCCTTGCCGCCAAGGCGTTCAGCAGCCCAGACAACACGAAGAAATTGGACTCCATCACCCAGCCCCGGTTGTACCAGGGCTGCCTCGACCATATCGCCGCCCTGGAGCAAACGCACAAGGTGGTGGTGCTGGAGATGGCTATCCTTGATGGCCGGGATGATTTCTACACCAATGCCGACGTTGTTGTGGCGGTTACCACCAGCCCCGAAGTCCGCGTTCAGCGCCTTATGGCATCCCGCGGCTTCAGCGAAGAGGATGCACGTAACCGTCTGGCAAACCAGGTGCCCGAAGAGCAGCGCTTGGCAATCGCCGATGTGGTGCTCAACAACGACGGCACGGTTCAGCAGTTCCAGGATCAGATACAGAACTGGTGGGATTCTGATATCGTCCCGCGCATCAGCTAAGTTGAGTTGGCTGCGGTCTGATTGCTGAAGTGCCTTCGAGCATACTTGCGCTTGGGTGAGCGCGCGGGTGTCCCGATCGTGAGGATGTCGGTTTGCTGTGGCGTTGTTGCGTAGACGGTGCCCGTATCTGAATTGATGGTTCAGCTGGATCGTCTGCATATGGGCGTGCGGTATGTTTTGCTGAGTTCGTCTGGCTAGACGAGGATCCGTGTTTCGTTGCATTGGCTTGTTAAGGAGGAAGAATGGCGCATCTAAGGAGCCTTGAGGGTCACGAGATGGAAGGCAAGCTTCCCGTTTCGCGCCTTTCGTCGCAGCCGTTCGAGGTGGTTTCCCCCTACGAGCCTGCGGGCGACCAGCCGAAGGCCATAGCCGAGCTTGCCCGCAACATCGAGCAAGGCATGCGCTATGAAACGCTCTTGGGCGTTACCGGCTCGGGCAAGACCTACACCATGGCGAAAACCATCGAAGCGGTTCAGAAGCCCACGCTGGTGCTTGCCCCGAACAAGACGCTTGCCGCTCAGCTTGCCTCCGAGCTGAAGGAGTTCTTCCCGAACAACGCGGTGGTGTACTTCGTGTCGTACTACGACTACTACCAGCCGGAAGCATACGTTCCCACCACCGACACGTTCATCGAGAAGGATGCCTCCATCAACGAAGAGGTGGAAAAGCTGCGCCATGCGGCTACCTCGCAGCTGCTTTCGCGCCGCGATGTTATCGTGGTGGCCTCCGTTTCCTGTATCTACGGCATAGGCTCCCCAATGGAATATGCCGGCATGGCCGTGTTCCTGGACAAGGAGGTTGAGCAGGACCGCGATGAGCTTATCCACAAGCTCATCGACATCCAATACGACCGAAACGACTACGAGCTGAAGCGCGGCACGTTCCGCGTGCGCGGCGATGCCTTGGATGTGTTCCCACCCTATGCGGACAACCCTATCCGCGTGGAGTTCTGGGGCGATGAGATAGAGGAGATCTCGGAAATCGACAACGTTACGGGCGAGGTGCTGAGTACCTATGAAGCGCTGCCAGTTTGGCCCGCCTCCCATTACGTTGCGGCACGCCCTGCCCTCGAGCGCGCGGTGAACACCATCCAGGAAGAGCTGCGCGACCGCCTTGCCCAGTTCCGTGAGGAAGGCAAGCTGCTGGAAGCCGAGCGCCTTGAGCAGCGCACGTCCTACGATCTGGAAATGATAGAGACCATGGGCTTCTGTTCGGGCATCGAGAACTACTCGCGGCATCTGGACGGCCGCAAGCCCGGTGAGCCGCCGTACACGCTGATCGATTATTTCCCCACCGACTTCTTGTGCTTCATCGACGAGAGCCATGTGACGGTGCCGCAGATCCGCGGCATGCACGAGGGCGACCGTTCCCGCAAGATCACCTTGGCTGAGCACGGGTTCCGCCTGCCGTCGTGTCTGGACAACCGCCCGCTGCGTTTCGACGAGTTCGAGGCGCGCATCCCTCAGTTCGTCTACATTTCCGCCACCCCGGGCGATTACGAGAACCGCGTGAGCGAGGCCAAGGTGGAGCAGATCATCCGCCCCACCGGCCTTCTTGACCCCGAGATCGACGTGCGCCCCATCCTTTCCCAGATCGACGACATCATCGATGAGGCGAAGGCCTGCGCGAAGCGTAAAGAGCGCGTGCTCATCACCACGCTTACCAAGCGCATGGCCGAAGACCTTACTGAGCACCTGCTTGACCAGGGGATACGGGCGCGCTACATGCATTCCGACATCGGCACCTTGGAACGCGTCGAGATTCTGCGCGACCTGCGCCTGGGGAAGTTCGACGTGCTGGTGGGCATCAACCTGCTGCGCGAGGGACTAGACTTGCCCGAGGTCACGCTGGTTGCAATCCTGGATGCTGACAAGGAAGGCTTCCTACGCAACCACCGTTCGCTCATCCAAACCATTGGCCGTGCGGCGCGCAACGCCGAGGGCAGGGTGATCATGTACGCCGACAAGATCACCGACTCCATGAACCTGGCCATTACCGAGACGCGCAGGCGTCGCGCCATCCAGATGGCGTACAACGAAGAGCACGGCATCGTCCCCAAAACGGTGAAGAAGGGCATCTCGGACATCACCGACTACCTGGAAACCGAGGAGGGCAAGCGCAGCGCCGACGAGGTGAACGCGGAGTTGGCCGGCTATTCCCGCAGCGAGATGCTGCGCGTGATAGCCTCGCTGGAAGACGAGATGATGGAGGCTTCGGCCGCCATGGACTTCGAACGCGCTGCAGCTGCGCGCGACCAGGTGGTTCATCTGCGCGTCCAACTGGAGGGCAAGGACGAGGAAGACATCTTGGGCGACCTGAAGAAGACGGCGCGAAAGGGAAGCGCCTTCGGGTCGAAGAAGACCACGTACGGCGGCGGGCGCCGCGGATAGACGCTTCACAGCCAAGTTATTCCCCAAATCAGCTTCATATGTTGACATTATGGATAGCCTTGTTGCCAGGTTTACTGCTCTCTATCCTATTCAAAGTTAGTTAGCCAAACTAAGTACTAGCTGATCTGCGCAATGCTTGCCGGTTGTCGCTTCGGGGGCACCGCGGCGTGGTGGGATATCGGCTTGGGAAAGAGGGAAACGTGAGCTTTGCGATTGTCGTAGATTCAACGTTCGATATGTCCGAAGGGGAGTACCGCGATCTGGGGGTTGCGATGGTTCCCCTGAACATCCGCATCGGCGAGGAGGAGTGGAAAGACCAGACGGGGATAAGCTCCCTTGAGTTCTATGAACGCATGAGTGCGTCGGAGAGCCTGCCGAAAACCTCGCAGCCATCCCCACACGATTTCATCGTCGAATTCGATCGTCTGTTTTCCCAGGGCAGCAACGGCGTTCTGTCCTTGCATATCGCGGGTGTGCTTTCGGGCACGGTGGAGTCTGCCCGCCTGGCGGCAAACCAGGTGAGGGGCGATGTGCGCGTTGTGGACACGTTGGGCACTTCAGCCCAGGCGGTGCTTGTGCTGAAGAGGGCCTGCCAGTTGCGTGATGCGGGTGCGTCCCTCGAAGAAGCCCAAAAGACGATAGAGGAGTTTATTCCCCAAACGCAGTTCCTGGTTGCCTGCGAGACGCTGGAGAACCTGCTTAAGGGTGGCCGTCTTTCCGCCGAGCAGGCAAAGGATGCAAGCCTGCTGAACATAAAGCCCATCCTTACCTTCGACGACCGCGGGGTGCTGGTTTCCTTCGGCAAGGCAAAGGGTATGCGTGGCGTGGTGAAGCAGTATGTTTCCCATGTCCAGAAACGTACCAAGGAGCAGGGCAAGCAGGCTATCCGCTTTTGCCATGTGGGTAACGAGCCCGCGGTGCAGAGCCTTAAGCAGGCGCTCGCGGATGCGGGCGTGGACTACTTAGACGAAGGCTGCTGCCCGTGCGGTGCTACCATTGCCACACATCTGGGAATGGGGGCTCTCGGAATCGGCTTGTGCCCTGCTTAGCGTTGGTGCAAAACCGCTGTACCCTGGTTCGGGCTGCTGCGTTTCGGGCGAAGAGACTCGTCTGCGGCGGCGGAGAAAATCCAGCTGATCGAACCTATGTTGTCCTTATGAAAGCGGTTGTTGCGGTGCCTTTCCTTCCGTATCCTATCGAAATTAGTTAGGCAAACTAACTAAACAACCGGCCTAAACTCGGCCCAAGATGGTCGGCCTGGCACGGTCGGCCTGGCAGGGTCGATCCGGCGTGGCCCGTTTGCGGCGGCGTCGAGTGCAGCCGCTGGGCGCGGTCGGTTTGGCACGGTCGGTTTGGTGCGGCTCGTTTGCGGCGGCACCAGGTGCAGCCCTGATGGGCGCGGCTTGGCCGAGCACGGTTGGATCGCCTGAAACGAGGGGCTATCCGCAACGCAAATGGGGGAGGGAGTGAACATGGAAGAGGCGCAGAACAACGCAGGCACCCGCGGCGACAAAGCGGTGGTGGACACGCTGCTGTCCGACACGTTCAACTCCATCCTGCGCATCGAGGAGCGTTCGCTGAAGAACCGCCTTACCGATGGCCTTTCCATCGCGGAGCTTCACACCATCGCTGCTGTGGGTCTGCACGAATCCAACACCATGAAGGTGGTGGCCGAGCGCCTGGACGTTACCATGGCAACCCTTACGGCGGCGGTGAACAAGTTGGAGCGAAAGGGCTTCGTCCTGCGATCCAAAAGCGAGGTGGACCGCCGCCAGGTTCTGGTGAGCCTTACCTCGAAGGGGCGCAAGGCCTTCAGGGCACATGAGGCCTTCCATCGGAAGATGGTGGATGCCGCGCTCGATGGGCTAAGCGCGCAAGAGCAGGCCGTTTTCGTGCGGGCGGTGGGCAAGGTGAAGGAGTTCTTCGACCGCGAAGCCGCATCGGAAAGCCCAGGTGAGTGAAGGGCACCGAAACGCTTCTGATGTAGGTTATCTAGCTTTTGCATACAAGGGCTGGCACCCTGTTAAAGTACTGATGATATTTGCCCTTTTTCAGGGCATTTGAACAGATGAACTGCGGCGGCTGGAAGCGCCGTGGGCTATAGAAAGGACAGATCATGGCAACCATCGATACCATCAAGGAAATCCTGAACGAGAACCTCGACATCGAGCCCGAGAAGGTTACCGAGGACGCTACGTTCGATGAGCTTGACATCGACTCCCTGGACATGACCGAGCTCGTATGTGACCTGGAAGAGCAGCTCGACGTTGAGTTCGGCGAGCCCGAGGGCCTGGAAACCGTGGGCGACCTGGTTGAGTACATCGATTCCCTGTAAGCGCAGGTAGGGATACGAGCGAAACGAGCACGAATTAGGAAGAGGCGCTGTGCATGAGGACACGTATAACCCAGCTATTGGGTATTGAGCAGCCGGTTATCCAAGGGGGCATGGCATGGATTGCCGATGCCAAGCTGGCGGCTGCGGTTAGCGAAGCCGGCGGATTGGGCATCATCGCCTGCGGGTCCGCCCCGGTCGAATGGGTCCGCTCCCAGATCGAGCTGGCCCGGCAGTTGACGGACAAGCCCTTCGGCTTGAACATCATGCTGATGAACCCGGAGGCCTCTGAACTGGCCAAGCTCGCTGCCGAGATGAAGGTTTCCGTGGTTACCACGGGCGCCGGCAACCCGGGCAATTACGTGGACATGTGGAAGGAAGCGGGCATCACGGTTATCCCCGTGGTGGCTTCCGCCGCCCTTGCCAAGCGCATGGAGCGCTGCGGTGCGGACGCCGTTGTGGCCGAGGGCTGCGAGGCCGGCGGTCACATCGGCGAGCTCACCACCATGGCGCTTGTTCCCTCGGTGTGCGACGCGGTTTCCATCCCCGTTATCGCCGCAGGCGGCATCGCCGATGGGCGTGGGTTCGCTGCCGCCGTTGCTTTGGGCGCTGAAGGCGTTCAGGTGGGAACGCGCTTCCTTACCGCAGACGAATGCCGCATCGACCAGGCCTACAAGGAAAAGGTCATTGCCGCGAAGGACGCCGACACCATCGTTACCGGTCGTGCTGGCGGCCATCCGGTACGCCAACTGAAGAACAAGTTCTCCCGTGCTGTGCGCCGCGCCGAGGCCGACCCTACCAAGGATCCGGAAACCGAGGTTCAGCTTGCTGGCTCGCTGCATCGTGCCGTTCAGGGCGATGTAGACAACGGCTCGCTTATGTCCGGGCAGGTTGCCTGTCTGGTGCACGACCAGAAGCCGGCAGCCCAGATCCTTGCCGAGCTGGTGGCCCAGACCGAGCAGTGGGCGGGCGATGGCCTGCAGCGCATGCTCGATGCCAACGCGCAGCGCGCCTGGAAGGGCCAGGTGCAGTAGCATGGCCGTGTTCATGTTCCCTGGGCAGGGCGCCCAGAAACCCGGTATGGGCTCCGACCTGCTGGGCATTCCCGAAGTTGCCGAAACGTTTGCGCTTGCTTCGCAGGTTTCCGGGGTAGACCTGGTGAAGCTTTCGCAGAGCGGCAGCGAGGAGGAAATCAACGACGCCTACAACGCCCAGATGCTGGCCGTTGCCCTTTCCGTGGGTCTCTCGCATGCCCTTTCTGCTCGCGGCATCCAGCCTGAAGCGGTTTTGGGCTTTTCCCTTGGCCAGATAAGCGCGCTTATGGCTGCCGGCGCATTGAGCGATGCCGACGGCTTCGCGCTGCTGGACGTGCGCGCACGCGCCATGGCCGCTGCCTGCGAAGAGCGCCCCAGTGCCATGCTGGCCCTGCTGGGCGCAAGCCACGAGGACGCGCAGGCGGTGTGCGACGATGCCGCCCAGGGCGACGTGCTGGTGTGCGCCAACTTCAATTCCCCAGGCCAGGTAGTGGTTTCCGGCGATGTTTCCGCCGTTGACCGCGCCGAGGTTGCCTGGAAGGAGCGGGGCGGCAAGCGCAGCGCGCGCCTGAACACCGCAGGCGCATTCCATAGTCCGCTTATGGCCAGTGCCGCCGATGCCGTGCGCGCCAAGTGCGCCGAGCTTTCCTGGCACACGCCCCGCGTGCCCGTAATCTGCAACACCGATGCGAAGCCCTTCGAGGTTGCCCAAGCCGCCGAGCGCCTTTCCGCCCAGGTGGTAAGCCCGGTTCGTTTCGAGCAGAGCGTGCAGGCGCTTGTTGCCCAGGGTGCCACGGAATTCGTGGAAGTGGGCTACGGTGCCGTGCTGTGCGGCTTGGTTCGCCGCATCGAAAAGGGCGCATCGCGCACGCGCCTGGGAACCATTCAGGAATGGGATGCCTTCATACAGGAAGCTTCCTTGAAGGAAGGGGAGTAGCGCTATGGCAAAGAACGTTGATAGGGCCGATTTCCCGGTTGCCCTCGTTACCGGCGCAAGCCGCGGCATTGGGGCCGCCGTTGTGCGCGCCTTCGCTGGGCGCGGCTACGCGGTTGCGCTGAACTGCTCCAGCGAGAACAGCTTGGCGGAAGCGCAGGAATTCGCCACCGAGCTTTCGGCGGTTTGTAACGTGGAAACCCTCTGCATCCGCGCAGACGTTTCCGACTTCGCTGCCGTAAAGGAAATGGTGGCGCAGATCATGGACAAGTGGGGGCGCATCGACGTGCTGGTGAACAACGCCGGCATCACGCGCGACGGCCTGTTGATGCGCATGTCCGAAGAAGCGTTCGACCAGGTTATCGACGTTAACCTGAAGGGCGCTTTCAACTGCCTTCGCCATGTTGCGCCCATCATGATGAAGCAGCGCTCGGGCCGCATCGTGAACGTTTCCAGCGTTGTGGGCCTGTACGGCAACGCCGGCCAGGTGAACTACGCCGCTTCCAAGGCGGGAGTGGTCGGCATGACCAAGAGCGCCGCGAAGGAGCTGGCGGCACGTGGCATCACGGTGAATGCCGTTGCCCCCGGTTTCATCGAAACGGCGATGACCAAGGCGATGGGCGAAAAGGCGACGGGTGCCGTGCTCGACCGCATCGCCCTGAAGGAGTTCGGCAAGCCGGAGGACGTGGCCAACGCGGTTTCGTTCCTGGCAAGCGACGAGGCCCGTTACATCACCGGGCAGGTTCTGGCAATCGATGGAGGGATGTCTCTATGAGCAATAACGCAGCAGCCAATGGCTTCAAGCGTGTGGTTATCACCGGTGTGGGCGCGGTTTCGCCTGCTGGCATCGGTGCGGATGCGCTTTGGGAAAAGGTGGTTGCCGGCGAAAGCTGCCTGAGCCTTCTTCCCGATGAGGAGCGTGAGCGCCTGGGCGTGAACGTTGTGGGAGCCATCCCCGGCTACAACGCGCTTGAGCTGGGCTTCACCAAGAAGGAATCGCGCCGCTTCAGCCCCTTCGTGCAGTACGCCATCCTTGCTTCCGACGAGGCCATGGCACAGGCCGGCATAAAGATGGAGGAAGAGGACGCCAACCGCTTCGCCTGCGTGTTCGGCTCCGGCATCGGCGGCATGGGCATCTTCGAGCACGAGTCGGTGGTGCTGCATGAGAAGGGCGCCAAGCGCGTGAGCCCGCTGTTCATCCCCACCATGATCTCGAACATCGCGGCCGGCAACCTTGCCATCCGCTACGGCTTGAAGGGCGATTGCCTGAACATCGTTACCGCGTGCGCATCGGGAACCCATTGCGTGGGCGAGGCCTACCGCCTTATCCGCTTCGGCCTGGCCGACGCTGCCCTTGCCGGCGGTGCCGAAGAGGGCACCAGCCCCATGTCGCTGGCAGGCTTCGCCAACCTGGGCGCCGTTACCAAGTCCGACGACCCGGCCGCTGCCGCGCTGCCGTTCGATGCGCGTCGTTCCGGCTTCGTTGCCGGCGAGGGCGCGGGTGCCCTGGTGCTGGAATCGCTCGAGCATGCTCAGGCCCGCGGTGCCAACATCATCGCGGAGGTTACGGGCTTCGGCTCCACGGGCGATGCCTACCACATCACTTCCCCCGACCCTTCGGGCGACGGCGCGGTGCGCGCCATGCGCCAGGCGCTGGACGAAGGCGGCTTCGAGCTTTCCGACGTCGGCCATTTGAACGCCCACGGCACGGCCACCCATATCAACGATGCGGTGGAATCCACCGCTTGGCATGCGCTTCTGGGCGATGAGCTTGCAACCCAGGTCCCCGTCACCTCGGTGAAGGGCGTTGTGGGCCATATGCTGGGCGCTGCCGGCGCCATCGAGGCCATCGTTTGCGCCCTCTCCGCTTCAAAGAGCGTTGTGCCGCCCACGGCCGGTTACGCCGAGAAAGACCCGGAGTGCGACGTGTTCGTGCCCACCACTGCGCTTACCGACCGCCCGCAGAAGGTAATCCTGTCCAACTCGCTGGGCTTCGGCGGGCACAATGCCACGCTTGCCATCAGCCCGTTTGCGGAGGTGCGTGAGTAATGGCGCAGACCGAAGAAGGTTGCCCGGTAACGTTTCCGTGCGGCAAGGAAGGCGTGCTGGCGCTACTGCCGCACCGCGACCCGTTCGTATGGGTAAGCCGCGTTGTTAGCTGCGAGCCTGGTGTTTCCATCGTGGCCGAGCTGGATGTAGACCCTGAACTGCCGCTGTTCCAGGGGCATTTCCCCGGTCAGCCGGTTCTTCCCGGAGTCATCTTGATGGAGGCTTTGGCCCAGGCCGCTTCCTGCTGCCTGCTTTCGCAGGAGGGCAAGGCCGGCCACGTGGGCTACTTCGCCGCCATCGACAAGGCGAAGTTCCGCCGCATGGTGCTTCCCGGCGACACGGTAACCCTGGAGGCAACGATAACGAAGAACACCTCTCGCATGTGCGCGGCCGACGTTGTGGCCCGCGTGAACGGCGAGGTATGCGCCCAGGCCACGCAGAAGTACGTGATGGCGCGCGATAAGAAGGAGGCCTAGCCCATGACAGCGATGCCGGAAAACGGCGCTACCCAAGGCACCTCGGTTGTGTACCAGCTCCCCTTGCTGGAACAGGCCATCGGCGGTGCGCCCCTTATGGTGGTGGGCTACGGCTCTTCCATGAAGGCTTGCGTGCGCGCCTGCGTGAAGGCCGAGATCGCTCAGATCTGGGTAACGGGCACGAAGGACAAGGAGCGCGGTTTCGCCTGTTCCGGCGCCGCGCGCGTTGCCATGGTGGGCGACAAGTTCGACCAGCGCCTGTTCACCAACGTGTACGCCGTGATGCAGGCCGCCAAGCAGTGCAATGCCGGCGCGTTGCTGGTGCTTGACCAGGCCTTTGCGGCCGATCCGCTGCTGCGCATGGTGGCCTACCAGAACGGTATGTGCGTGCTTACGCCTATGGACAAGGATCGCGCGCATACCCTGTGGACCGAATGCAAGCCCGACCCCGAGTTCGGCGACTACGAGCCGGTTTGGCGCCGTTGCCCCAAGTGCAAGCTCTACCACGACGAGGCGCCGGTGCTGGCAGCCGGCGGCGAGTGCCCCACCTGCCACGAGCTGTACCGCCTTACCTCCGATGAGCGCATCAACCTCCTGTTCGACGAGGGCTCGTTCGAGGAATGGGATGCCGTGGTAGAGGAAAGCGACCCGCTGAACTTCCCGAACTTCGCCGACCTTATCGAAAAGCAGCGCGACCGCAGCGGTTTGCAGGAAGCCGTGCGCACGGGCAAGGTTAAGCTCGATGGCCGCGAGGTGGCACTCTGCATCATGGAGTCCACCTTCATGATGGGTTCTATGGGCTCGGTTGTGGGCGAAAAGGTAACGCGCGCCGTCGAGCGTGCCACCGAGGAAGGCCTGCCGCTGTTCATCTTCACCGCTTCGGGCGGTGCACGCATGCAGGAGGGCCTGGTTTCCCTTATGCAGATGGGCAAGATCAGCGCCGCCATCGAACGCCACGGGCGCGCGGGTCTGCTGTACGTTTCCATCATCACCGACCCCACCACGGGCGGCGTTACCGCGTCGTTCGCCATGCAGGGCGACATCATCATCTCCGAGCCGCATGCGCTTATCGGCTTCGCCGGCCGCCGCGTTATCCAGGACACCATCAAGCAGACCTTGCCCGACGGCTTCCAGACTGCCGAGTTCGCGTTGCAGCACGGCCTGATCGATGCCATCGTGAAGCGCTCCGACTTGAAGGAAGTGCTCTCGCGCATCCTGGCGCTGCACAGCGCGCCGAAGCAGGTCGTCGATTCCGCCGAGGAAGACGGCAACACCAAGGTTGTCGAGGCTGTTTCCGCCGCCGGTTCGGTGCGCGAGGTTATGCGCGCTGCCCAGAACGCGGTTGCCGAGCGCTTCGGCCTGAAGGGCGAAAAAGGCTCCGACGCCGAAGACGGCAAGGGTGGCGAAGGCGTGCTTTCGCTGTTCGCCAACACGGTGGGCAAGGCGGTGGACGCCACCAGCGACTTCGCCATGAGCCGCGCCATGCGCAAGCGCGGCATGGCCGACGCCCCTTCGGTGCTGCCCATGAAGAAGGGCGGCGCTGACGAGAACCCGGCATGGGAAAGCGTGATGATCGCGCGCAACATCCACAGGCCCACCTCGCAGTTCTACATCGACCACATGGTGGAGGGCTTCTTCGAGCTGCACGGCGACCGCGGCTTCGCCGATGACGGCGCCATCATCGGCGGCATCGGTTGGATCGACGGCATGCCGGTAACCGTTGTTGCCGAGGAAAAGGGCTCCGACCTGAAGCAGCGCATCGCCCGCAACTTCGGCTGCCCCCAGCCCGAGGGTTACCGCAAGAGCCTGCGCCTTATGCGCCAGGCCGAGAAGTTCGGCCGCCCCATCGTGTGTTTGGTAGACACGCAGGGCGCGTTCTGCGGCATGGAGGCCGAAGAGCGCGGCCAGGGCAACGCCATCGCCGACAACCTGGTTGCCATGGCGGGGCTTACCGTTCCCGTGGTGTGCATCGTGCTGGGCGAAGGCGGTTCCGGCGGCGCGTTGGCGCTGGCCATGGGCAATCGTGTTGCCATGCAGGACCACGCCGTGTACTCCGTGCTTTCGCCCGAGGGCTTCGCTTCCATCCTATGGAAGGACCGCACCCGCGCCGCCGAGGCCGCTGCGGTGATGAAGATGAGCGCGCGCGAGGCTTGCGAGATGGGCATCATCGAGGAAGTGGTGAGCGAGGGCGACGGCCCCGCGCACGAGAACCCCGAGCAAGCCGCCCAGAACGTGGAGGAATACGTGGTGCG
>CAVBGJ010000021.1:0-26327 GCA_963595065.1 Christensenellaceae bacterium Phil1
GAGAACGAATCATCCGCATCGCCGTAGCCGCTGAAGTCCTTACTTGCAACGGAAGGCTTCGGAGCAGCCGGTGCACTTACTACAGGCGATACCGTAGGAGTGGTGTAGGTGGCAACCGAAGGATTCTGATCCCACTTCTGAGCAGGCTTTGCAGCAGCCTGACCCTCGGCAGAGGAGTCGGAAGAAGCCGCATCGAAGGTGGTCATCTCAAGCAGCTCGGCAGGGATATCGATGCCGGCGGTAACCTCGCCGCCGATCTCGGCCAAACGCTGGGTTGCAGAGCCGATGAATTCCTTCAGCATATCCTGGTACTGCTCGCGAACCTTCTCGCGGCTGGCGGAAAGCTCGTTGATATGGTCGATGACCTTCTGCTTTTCGGTGTTTGCCTTGTCCAGAATGCGCCTACCCTCGTCCTCGGCGTTCTTACGCGTCTGATCGGCATCGGCCTTGGCCTTCGAGGTGATCTCGTCGGCGGTACGCTGGGCAACGATAAGGGCCTGGGCGATGGCGGAATCATCGCTCTTACGGTCGCGCAGCTTGGCCTCGAGCTCGGCGATCTTGGCGTCCTTTTCGGCCAGGATGGCAGGGTCCACTGCAGGGGCAGCCTCGGTCTTCTCTTCCACCGGAGCCGGGATAACCTCGGTGCGGGAAGCGGATGCCGCCTCGGAAGCCTGGAGGCGCAAACGGGCGATCTCGCTGTTGAGTTCGTCGATCTCGGAAGCGACACGCTCCAAGAACACGTCTACTTCGTCGACGTCGTAGCCACGACGCTCAATCTTGAAGCTCTGGTTCTGAATATCGGCAGAAGTGATGGCCATGTGAAACTCCCCTTATAGACTATTGCCAGGCCGGGCTAAAACAGCACAGCCAAAAAAGAAACTATCAGTCGTACCCCGAACTGTAACACAAGCAGCGCCAAGATCGGGCTTATGTCCACCATTCCTCCAATAGGGGGAATAAAGCGTCTGAACAGGTCAAGGTACGGGTCACACACCCGGCCAAGAGCCCGGTACACATCTGTCACGATGCCGCCGGACATGGGTATCCAGGACATCATCACGTAGACGAAGATCACCAACGAATAGGCATCGGCCAGACTGACCAAAAGCGAGAGGATCATCTACTCACGTTCTCCTTATTGCTTCAAATGGTTGGGCGATAACGGCAGCGGCAACGTTGCGCAAAGCGCGATCCTATCGCCGAAAAACCGGAACGAGGAAACGGCGCCTACGCCTTCATCACGCCCTGTTTGGCAAGGCTATGGCTCTCTTCGAGCGTAAGCTCCTTGCCTTGGTATATGGCGAAGTTTTTTTCCGCCACGCATTCAACTTGAGCGTTCAGGGCCGAGGCGACGCCGAAGGCGAAGTCGAGCACACGCATGCTAAGGGCGGCATCGGTGGAGCGCAAGGAAAGCACCACGATCTGGCCCGAGCGGACAGACTGGGCAACGGTGGAAACATCCTCGTAGCTGGAGGGCTTCAAAACCACAACTTCGCGTGCGGAGCTCTTCGGAGTAGCAGCAACGGGTGCTGCACCGTCGGCGGAAGCCGAGGCGGAAGACCCCGTAGAGGGGGTGAACAGCGAATCCAGGCCCGGAGACGAGATCGTCGAGCTCGAGCTGGTGCGCTTATAGGGCGAAACGAAATCGCCGTAACCGGATGCGGGCGTGCTGAGCGATTCGGCTACCTCGCTGGAAGAAGGATGCGAAGGCTCGCTCGATGCAGGGGCCGACGCATAGGAGGGCATAACATGGGTAGCTGCCGCATCGTAGACACCGTATGCGCTGGTGGTTGCGCGGATGTCGTTCGAGCTGACCAAGTTCGCAGACCCATAACGACGAGAGCTGCGCGAATGGGCGCCCGTGGAACGGGTGGTGTACTCGAGACGATCGTACGGATCGGCCGAATCGGAGCCGCGGTTATCGTAAGCACCAGAGGCCGCGGGCTCATCGTAGTCGTCATAGTAGGCATCGTCGTAGTAAGCGTCGTCGTTACGACGGCTGTTGCCACCCAGGCCGAACCTGTCCTTCAGATCGCCGATGATGTTGCTGGCAGAAGACATGGAGGGACGCGGGAAATCCATAGCGGTTATCCTCTTCCGATCGGTTCTTTCGCTAAAAATAGGCGCTTATGCCTCTTCAAACTCATCGCTGAAGATGGCGCGCCCTATCCTTACAATCGTAGTGCCGTAATGGATGGCAACCGGCCAATCTTCGGTCATTCCCATAGAAAGTGCAGACAAATGGACAGCGGAGCCTTCCGCGGCAAGCTGCGCATTCAGCGAATCCCGCAGGTCGGCCAAACCCTTGAAGGTGGCATGGATGGCGTCTTCTTGGGCTCGGGGAGCCATGGTCATAAGCCCCTCGATGGCAACATGCTCAAGGCAGGCAGCCCTGTCGATGATGCCCTTTACCTGGTCGGGGGCAAAACCGCTCTTGCTTTCCTCCCCCGACACATTCACCTCTAGAAGCACGCGCTGCACTTTGCCCTGCGATTTTGCCGCCGCATCGATCTTGGCAAGATGCTCTTCCTTGCATACCGAATGGATGAGGGTGGCTGCGGAAACGATATCCTTGATATGGCGCGATTGGATATTGCCGATGAAATGCCACTGGGCCTGGGGAAACGCCTTCTGCTTGCGCACCAGCTCATCGGGGCGGTTCTCACCGAATGCGGTGGCACCGGCTTTCATGGCAAGCTCCACCTGATCGACATCGACGGTCTTGGAAACCGCCAGAAGGGTTACCTCGTCGGGATTGCGCCCCGCTGCCTCGCATTCGCGAACTACCTTTTCATGCACCTTCGTATAACGTGTAGCCGTACTCACCTTGGCCTCCTTGGTCTTTGACCCTAGGATACCGCGATTGCAGGCAGACGTGCCGAAACCGAAAGCAAAGGGATAGATTGCGAGGCTTTGCCGAAGACGGCAGCCAGCGGTTAACAGGACGGGGCGAAGCAACATCCCGACCCGCCGGCCACCTGCGTGGCAAGAGAAGCAGCATCGGCAGGCGCTCGCCGAACCGCTCCCCTAGTTCGCCGGGAAGCGATACGCGAAGGCTCCATGACGGCCGCAAACGCCGCCTTGGGCGCGATACGAGAAGAACTCGTCGTTGCAGCACACCGTGCATTTGCCCAGATCGCAGATACGATTGGCGGAAACACCGATTCCCTCGAGCTGAATGCGCAGCGCCGCAGCAAGATCGATGTGCGTCTGGTCGAACACGCATTCCTCCCCGAATTTCACACGGAACCTGTCGTGCACATCCGCGCCCGTCTCAAAGCATTCGGGGCCGATATGCGGGCCGATGTACACGTTGAACCGCGAGGCGGCCGCCTGCCCCAGCTCTTCGGCATCGGCTTCCGCCAGGGCCTTGACGGCCTTTACCGAGATGAGTTTGTCCACTCCACGCCAACCGGCATGCACCACAGCAAAGCGCCCGGTAGGGGAAACCACGATTACCGGAACGCAATCCGCAAAGCATAGTAGGGCCGCAACACCGGGTGCCCCCACCAGCACGCCATCAGCGCCTTCCGCGGCACGCTGTTGCACGCTGGCCGCTTCCTCCGCCCCATGCGCGAACACCAGGTCGCTGCCGTGCACTTGATTGGGAACGATAAGCGGCGCTTCGGGGCAGCCGAGCGACTCCTGCACGATGCGGCGGTTGCGCAGCACGGCATCCAAATCGTCGTTCACGTGATGCCCCAAGTTAAGCGATCCATAGCAGCCAGCGCTTACCCCACCTTGGCGGGTAGTGAAGGCGATGCGCACGCCTGTTGCCTCGAAGAGCCCCTCGTCGGTGTAGGCATCCAAGGACGCAAAACGACCCTTGGTCAACTCTGGCAGGGGAAGAACAAGGGTCGTCATGAAAGCCTTCTTACGTGAAAGCGGATACGTTGGTTGGCAGCGTTGCCTTTACTGACGCTTCAGGAAGTCGGGGATGTAGTCCTCGTCGGCGAAGCGCGGCTGGGAGCCGTACAGCGGACGCGAAGAGCTTTCCTGCTTCGTGGAGGCAGTGGAAGAGAACATGTTGTCGCGGCGGCCGAAGTCGAGCGGCTGTTGCGGCGCGCCTGCCTTGAAGCCCGTAGCGATAACGGTGATGCGGATGGTGTTGCCCAGCTCCGGGTCGACGATCTGGCCGTAGATGATGTTGGCGTTCTCGTCTGCGACGGCTTCAACGACCTTAGCAGCCTCATCGACTTCAGAAAGGGCCAGGTCGGGACCACCGGCAATGGAGAACAGGATGCGGGAAGCACCAGCGATGGAGGTTTCGAGCAGGTTGGAGTTGATGGCCTGCTGAGCGGCATCGAGAGCGCGGGAATCGCCTTCGGCGATGCCGATGCCCATCATAGCGGTGCCAGCGTCCTTCATAACGGTGCGGATGTCGGCGAAGTCGAGGTTGATCAGACCGGGGATGGTGATGAGGTCGGTAACGCCCTGGATGCCCTGACGAAGCGTGTCGTCGGCAATGCGGAAGGCATCAAGCATGCTGGTCTTCTTCTCGACGATCTCGAGCAGGCGATCGTTGGGGATGACGATGAGCGTGTCGACCTTCTGGGACAGGTAATCGATGCCCTGCTCCGCCTGATTGCGGCGAAGACGACCCTCGAACGAGAAGGGCTTGGTAACGATACCCACGGTAAGCGCACCGATTTCCTCACGCGCGATTTCCGCGACAACAGGAGCAGCGCCGGTACCGGTGCCGCCGCCCTCGCCGGCGGTTACGAACACCATGTCGGCATCGGCAAGCGCCTCGCGGATCTCGGAGCGGGATTCCTCGGCGGCCTGGCAGCCAACCTCGGGGTTTGCGCCTGCACCCAAGCCACGGGTGATCTCCTCGCCGATATGAATGGTGTTATCGGCATCGGAGAGCAGGAGCGCCTGACGGTCGGTGTTGACGGCGATGAACTCGACACCCTTGATGCCGGCCTCGACCATGCGGTTCACGGCGTTGGTGCCGCCGCCGCCTACGCCGACAACCTTGATTACCGCGAGATTGTCATTGCCAAGTATCTGTTGCATTATCTGCTCGCTTTCGATTTCATTTCAGCGTTGTCCCACCTGAGCGCGAAAAAGCCAGGGAAACACTTGGGTTATTTTACACGCCGCGTAAACGTTTGCAAAGCTAAGCGGCTCCCCATCGGGCGCTACAGCGAACGCCAAACGGGTTTATTCACAACACGCACATTAATGTACGAGATCTTCCCTTCGTGCTCGGCCATCAGCTGCAGGCACACACGCTCCTTGTCGCGTATATCCTTGGAGCTGCCGAAGGCGATCTCTATGCCGTTCTGCAACGTGAGCGTGGTGGACTCGCTGCTTGCGGCGGCAACGCTTTTCACCTGGCCGGCAAGCTCGGTGGTCATGCCGTCGATGACGCCCAGCGCGTTTTCCACGTTGGCGTTGTTGCAGTACGACCCCGCCTCGGGCTTGGAGCCGTACGGGATGTCGGTGATCTCCAGCGCATTGTCGGCGTCTTCGTACACCTGGCTCGGCAGGGCCTTGCCTTCAGCGCTGTCACGGTTGTCGGGGATCTTGCATAGCCACATGCCGTCGGACGAAAGCGCCCAACGCTCCACCGTGTTCGACTCGTCCACCGTTACCGAAACCACCGCCGATATCTCGCGCTCGGTGATGCTCAGGTTCAGCGCATCCGGGAACACGCGATCAACCGAAGCGCTCTTCACCCAGGGGTTCGAGGCCAGGCGCGAGCAGATACCGTTGGCATCCACGTTCAAAAGCGTTGTCCCTTCCGGGACGGCCGCAAGCTGGGTAAGATCTTCGCTTGATATGTGGTCGGCACCCGAAACGGTTACCTTTTCCACCTTGAAGGCGCCCGAGCTGGAAAGGGCGAAACCACCGATGCCCACCAGCGCAACCACGATGACCACGGCAATCAGCACGCCCATTACACGATGGGACTTCGCTTGGCGCTGCCGGTAGCGCGAGGCGTTGCGCACCTCGGAAACGCTTACCGAACGGATAGGAGCGCCCGATGCCGTGCCACGCACGCTTGGGCGTGCTTGGCCGTATCCGCGCGAAGACGGCCGGCCGCCAGCCATGCCCGAACGGGCCGAAGCGGAAGACCGCAGGGAGCGGCCCTGGCTGGGACGCCCCTTCACGGTAGAGGGCCGAGCGGAGGTGCGGCCACGCGCAGAAGGCCTACTCGAACCCGAGTAGCTTGACCTCTGTCTGGAGCTCGATGCCATAGCGCCCCCTCACTTCTTCCCGTACCTTCCCAATCAATGCAAGAACATCTGAGGCAGTTGCGTTTCCCCTGTTCACGATAAAGTTGGCGTGCTTTTCCGATATCTGCGCATCACCATGGCGAAGGCCTTTCAGCCCAGCCTCCTCTATAAGGCGCGCCACCGAATGCCCTTCGGGGTTAATGAAAACGCTCCCGCAAGAGGGGAAATCGAGCGGCTGGCTTTCCTTGCGACGTTTCAGCGACTCGCTCATACGCTCGTTGATGTTGCCCGGATAGCCCTTTTCCAACCGAAGCTCACATTCCACCAATACCTCGCCCGGTTTGAACGACGAGGTGCGGTAGCCCCATTCAAGGTCGCCCGCGGCATAGCGGTGCAAGCCCCGTTCCAGGCAGTAGGTGGTTGCGGAAACCACACGGCTGCCTATCCAGTCGGTAGCCGTTCCCGCGTTCTGGACCAAAGCGCCGCCAACGGTTCCCGGGGTTCCAACGGCGAACTCCATGCCAGAGCGCCCCTTGTGGAACACCTCCTGCACCAAACGCGAGAGCATGGTGCCCGCGCCGACCGTTACCAGGTCGTCGTCATCGCTGAAGCACCAGGTACGGAACTCCCCCGCCAAAGAAAGCACCACGCCAGGGTAGCCAGCATCCGAAACCAGCAAGTTGGAGCCCTTGCCGGCCACGTAGTAGGGCACGCCATCTTCAGCGCACGCCTTCAGCAGCGTGCCCAAGGCAGCGATGGAGTTCACCTCCGCAAAGGCATGAGCAGGACCGCCGATACGGTACGTGGTATGGCGGGACATGGGCTCGTCGAGCCTCACCGAGCCATCGAAGTCCTCATCGAAGCGCAGGAGCTCCAGCTCAGATGCGTGGCGAGCGCACATTATGCATGGCTCGCTTCGCGCTCGCGCAAGCCCTCCAGCAAAGCAGGGCCCATTGCCGTGATGTCGCCGGCGCCCATGGTGATAACCAAGTCGCCCGGATGCAGGCGCTCGATCATATAGGGGACGATGTCAAGACGGCGGTCGATGTAGTGGATGTCTTCCGGATGGCCTTCGTGATCGAGGATAGGCTGCATGAACGTTTTGCCGGAAACACCGGGAACGGGGGTTTCACCGGCCGAGTACACGTCCGTGAATGCCACCAGGTCCGCCTGATCGAAGGCGCGCCCGAACTCGTCGTGCAGCACATCGGTGAACAGGCCGACGCGGGAATAACGATGCGGCTGGAACAGCACGCACACGCGGCGGTAATCCAGGTCGCGCGCAGCGGCGATGGTTGCAGCGATCTCGGTGGGATGATGAGCGTAGTCGTCCAAGACGGTAACGCCATCCGCTTCGCCCACAAGGTCGAAGCGGCGGCGGACGCCGGCAAAGCGGCCCATCGCCGAAGCGGCCTTCCGCATGTCGAAGCCCAGCGTCTGCAGCAAGGTGAGCACACCGGCTGCGTTCAGGGCGTTATGCCGACCGGGATTCTGCTTGATATGGCAGTTCAGAACAGTGCCATCGGGCAGCTTCACATCGAACGACGTGGAAACGCCCTTCGGAACGTAGTTCGAAACCACCGTGTCGCATTCAGGGCCGAAGCCGTAGGTAAGCACGTTCCGGCCGGTGTTGCGGGCAACCTCCACCAATGCCGCGTCGTCGCCGCATACCACCGCGTAGCCATCGTCATGGGCAGACGCGATGAAGTCGCCGAACAGGCGGTATATCTCGTTCAGGTCGCTGTAGTGGTCCAGGTGGTCGGCTTCGATATTGGTAACCAGCACGGATTTCGGGTCGAGGTAGGTGAACGACTTGTCGCTCTCGTCGGCTTCAACCACGTAATACTCGCCCTTGCCGCTGTGAGCGTTGGTCCCGTATGCGCGGACAATGCCGCCGATCAGGAACGTGGGGTCGCACCCCAGGTCGTCGAGCACCGAGGCGAGCATGGAAGAGGTGGTGGTTTTGCCGTGCGTGCCAGCAACCGCAAGCGTGCTCTTCCCCACCCCAAGGGCCGCAAGCATCTTGGCACGATGCCATACCGGGATGTTGCGGTTCCTGACCTCGATAAGCTCGGGGTTGTTCTCCAGGATGGCGGTAGAGATCACCACCACGTCGGGGTTTATATCCTTGAGGTTATCGGCCTTCTGACCGATAAAGATCTTCACCCCTGCTTCACGCAGCTGTTCGGTATAGCGGCTTTCGCGCAGGTCGGAACCGGACACTTCCATGCCCTGATCCTTGGCAACATGGGCGATACCGCTCATGCCAACCCCGCCGATGCCGATGAAATGAACTTTTTCGATGCGATTCTCCACCGCGGATAACCTCCTTGAGACTGCCCTTTATCTTAGCGGCTGGCGCCAAGGCGGCCCAATCTCACATAACTATTGCGGAATGCCCTGCAGGATCGCCCTTGGGAAGGCCGTTATTGCGCAGCCATCCCGGCTAGTGTCCTGCCGCCTACTGCCTCTTCTTCGCCACAAGCTCCACCACGTCGCACAGGCGGCTGGCGGCATCCTGCGTTTCGAAGGTGGCTGCAGCTTCGCGCATGTCGGCGCGCGTCTTAGGGTCTTCCAGCAAGGCGAACACGATATTCTCGAACTGCGGGTCTTCCACCTTGTCGTCCTTGATCAGCACCGCGGCGCCGCGCTGAACGTACTCGGCGGCGTTCACCGTCTGATGGTCGGCCGTGGCATAGGGGAACGGAACCAAGACGGCCGGGATGCAGCGAGCCGATATCTCGGCCAAGGAGGAAGCGCCGGCGCGGGAAACCACCAGGTCGGCCGCCGCCAGCGTTTCGCCCATGTGGTCCTGATACCCCATGGCGAAGTAGCGCTTCTTCTGCTCTTCGGTAAGGGCGAGCGCCTCGTTCACCGCATCCAATTCCTTCGGACCGGTGATATGCACAACGTAGACGTCGTCCATCTGCATAAGGCGGTCCTTCATGGCCACAAGCGCCGTATTGATATGGCGAGCGCCCAAGCTGCCGCCGAACACCAACAGCATGGTTGCGTCCTGCGGGATGCCCAGGTAATCGCGACCCTCTTCGCGGGTGGCCTTCAAAACCGAGGAACGCACCGGGTTGCCCGTTACCAGCACCTTGCTTTGGTCTTTGACGTTGTTGCCCGCAACCTTGTAGGTAAGGCACACGGCAGCAGCGTCTTTGCACAGGAAATCGTTGGCCATGCCCATGACGGAGTTCTGCTCGTGGATAACCAGCGGAATGCCCATGCGCTTGGCGGCCTGCCCCACGGGCAGGCACACATAGCCGCCGAACACCACAACGACATCGGGCTTGATCTCCAGGAACCACTTGGTGGCCTTCTTGGCAGAGGAGTTGATCTTCTTCAGGCCCTTGAGCAGCGTTAGCGGATGGCTGCGATCGAAGCCCGCCGCCTCGAAGCCCTTGAACGGGATGCCCGCTGCGGGAACGAGCTTCGACTCAACGCCTGTGGGCGTACCTGCGTAGAACACCTCGTGGCCATGATCTTCAAGGACCTCAGCCAGGGCCAGTGCGGGATTGATATGGCCGGCGGTACCGCCACCGGAAAGAACTACACGCATGGGAGCTACCTCCTTTGAGCCCGAATCTGACGGGCGTATGTTGCTTGAGCAGTGGATCCGCCTGTTTCCATGGGCCGCAGCACCGAGATGACGCCGCTGCCGAGCCCTTGGGATATACGGATGCCGGAGTTCCTTCCACTATAGCCGTTGGAAGGTTCAGGGCGCCTTCCCTCGTGGCGCTCTGCGGAAACAACCCTAAGGTTTTCACGGCGCTGACGATACTCCCCTTCGCTGCTGGAACCGAAGGACACGGAAAGCAATGCGCCCACCAGCATCAGAGAGGAAAGCAAGGAAGAGCCGCCCGACGAAATGAACGGAAGGGGTTTGCCCGTGGTGGGCGCCAATCCCACTACGCACGATATGTTCAGGAACGCCTGGAAAACGATCATCACCGTAAGGCCGGCGGCAAACAGGGACATGAACGGGCTGCGCGCCTGCCTTGCGATCCTGAACCCGCCCACCAGGAACACCACGAACGCCGCGACAACCGAAAGCGAGCCAAGAAGGCCCATCTCCTCGCCAACGATGGCGAAGATGAAGTCGGTCTCGGCTTCGGGCAGGTACAGCAGCTTCTCGTAGGAATTGCCGATGCCCACGCCGAACAGGCCACCGGAAGCCAGCGCCTTGAACGAGTGCACCAGCTGATAACCCGTGTTCTGCGCATCGGCCCAAGGGTCGGTGAAGTTCATCAACCTCTGCATGCGGTATGGTGCCCCGACGATGGCAACGACACTGGCCAGGGCCATAATCAAGAAGACGAAAGCCGTGGTGCGCCAGGAAAGGCCGCCTAGCCATACCACGATGCCAATTCCTGCCAGGCAGATGAGGGTGGTGCCCAGATCCGATTGCGCAACGAAAATGAGCAGCACCAGGGGAATCGCGATGAAGCCGACGCCCTTGATGATGACAGCCTTGAAATCGAGAGCGCCTTCGCGGTACTCCTCGACGAAGCGAGCCGTCATCATCACGAAGGCGATCTTGGCGAACTCGGATATCTGGATGGAGATGGGGCCGACAACGAACCAGCGCTTTGCGCCCAAACCGACTGTGCCCATGAAGAACGTGAGCACCAGAATGATCAAGCAAGCCACATAGAAGAGATTGCCGAACCTACCGCGCCACGCCTCTTCGCCGACGTATTTCGCCACCGCCACGGCGATTGCGGTGCCCAAAACGGCGAAGAAGCACTGCTTGATCGCCTCGCCCAGCGGGTCGCCCTGCTCGACAAGAGAGGTGATGGAAGAAGACGAGTACACCATGACAAGGCCCACCACCAGCAGATACAAGGTGGAAAGGACTACCATCAAACGAGGAACCATCTCTTGCGCCGGAGCGCTTCTGAGGAATGACTTTGAGGGCGATTTGCTGCGTTTAGGTTCTGTTTTTCGCTCCCGGGGCATTGTTGGCTTATGCACCCCGTTCCGTGGCTCGTTGGGCTACCAGCCGCTTGAACACCTCACCGCGTTCTTCGAAACAGCTGAACTCATCGAAGGAAGAGCAGGCAGGCGAAAGGGTGAGGATATCGCCCGGCTGGGAATGGGCAAGGCCTTCATCCAGAGCCGACTCCAAATTGCCGGCAGAGTACACCGGAAGACGGGCGCCCTCGAATGCTTTCAGGAAGCGGGGG
This sequence comes from Christensenellaceae bacterium Phil1, assembly GCA_963595065.1. GTDB lineage: Bacteria > Actinomycetota > Coriobacteriia > Coriobacteriales > Eggerthellaceae > Anaerotardibacter. Next base: position 11,378 of record CAVBGJ010000021.1, read on the forward strand.
CCGGCAGCGCCGAAGCACACCACGGATTTGCAATGCTTTTCGGCAGCCGAAACCAATTCGGCAAGGTCGGTGCCCTTGTCGCAGCCGCCCAAAAGCACGATGGGGTGCTTTTCGCCGAAAGCGGCAAGCGCCTTCAGCGTGGCATCCACGTTGGTGGCCTTGGAATCGTTGTAGCACTGAACGCCCTTCACCGTGCCGCAGGGCTCGATGCGGTGCTCTAAGGGGGCGAACGACTTCAGCCCCTCCACGATCTTGGCGTCGTCGCAGCCCAGGGCAATGGCCGCGCTGGCTGCCGCAAGGGCGTTGGAGGCGTTGTGCTCGCCCTTGATCTGAAGGTCGGCCTCGCTGCACAGCACGTGCTTTTCACCCTTGAAGTCGACCGTGAGCACGCCTTCGTCCAAGAAGGCGGCCGCAGCAGAGCCGCAGGCGTCTTCGCGCATGCTCTCGTTCAGGCCGCGGCAGGTTCCCATGGGAATGTAGTCGAAGCCCTTGTCGGCCGCAATGACGGCCTTGATCATCTTCACATCGGCGCGCACCACGTCGTTGGTGGCATCGAGCACCACCGTGCAGCCCTTGGTGCAGTTGGCGTAGATCTTGCGCTTGGCGTCGGCATACGCCTCGAAGCTGCCGTGCCATTTCAAATGGTCGGGCGTGATGTTCAGAAGCACCGCCACATCGGGTGCGAAATCCTTGGTGGAGGCCAGCTGGTACGAGGAAACCTCGGCAACGTAGCAGTCCACCTTGCCCGAGGCAACAGCTTCCAGGCAGGTATCGCCGATGTTGCCCACCGCAGCGGCACGCTTTCCGCACGTTTGCAGGATATGGGCAGCGAGCGAGGTGGTAGTCGTCTTCCCGTTGGTGCCGGTGATGGCAACCCACACCGAATCGGCAGCGCTTTCACGCCAGGCAAATTCCACTTCGCTGATTATCTCGGCACAGGCCGCCTTAGCAGCCTGATAGAAATCGGAGTTCTCCGAAATGCCGGGGCTGACGATGCACAGATCGAACTGCTCGGAGAAAGAGTACGTGTCGAACAGCACCGTTGCGCCCTTCGCCTGGTATTCGCCGGCTGCCGCGCGGGATGCATCGTTGCCTTCGCCCGCCGCGATAACCAGCTTCTGCACGCGCAAACCGAGCAAGTCGGCGCAGTACGAGGCAGCAGCCTTGCCCGATTTGCCCAATCCCAGAACAAGCACCGACCCCAGAGAGCTGGGGGCCTTCTTCTTTGAAACGTCGAAAGATGCAGTCATGTCCTACCCCATCAAAGTCTTTGCGAAATACAGGCAGAATCCCAAGGCGGCCAACGCAGCGGAGATGATCCAGAAGCGGATAACCACCTTCACTTCGCTCCAGCCCTTCTTCTCGAAGTGGTGGTGGAGCGGCGCCATAAGGAACAGGCGCTTGCGCGTGCGCTTGAAGTAACCCACTTGGATGATCACCGAAAGGGCCTCTACCACGAACAGCCCGCCGATGATAAGCACCAGCACCTCGGTCTTGGAGACGATGGCAAGGCAGCCCAGGGCGGTGCCCATGGCCAGCGAGCCGGTGTCGCCCATGAAAATATCGGCCGGATACGAGTTGAACCAAAGGAAGCCGATGCAGCAGCCGGCAAGCGCCGCGGCGATGATGGCCGAGTCCAGCAGGCCGGCACGGAAGGTGATGGCGGCCATAACCACGGCAACCACCATGAAGGTGCCGCCCAAAAGGCCGTCCAGGCCGTCGGTGAGGTTGGTGGCATTGCTCATGCCCATAAGCAGGATATCGGCGAAAACGACATAGAGCCACGGGATGGCGAACAGCTCGCCGGTGGGTGCGGTAATAGGAAGTGTGGTAGTGAGTATGCCCAGGTCGAACGTGAACACGAAGGGGATCTCTACCGTGGGGGCAACGCCCAGCCAGTTCACTGCCGCCAGCACGAACGCCGTGGAGATGACGAACTGCCCCACCAGCTTCGCCTTGGGCGTAAGGCCAAGCGAACGCTCGTGAGCGACCTTCGACGCATCGTCGAACAAGCCCAGCGCGCCGGTAAGCAGTACCGCGCCCAAGATAAGCCAGGTTTCAGGGACGGGCTCCGCCAGGATGGCAACCACCACCGTGGCGGCAATGAGCATGATGATGCCGCCCATGGTAGGCGTGCCCTGCTTCACCAGATGGCTTTCCGGACCATCGGCGCGAACCTGCTGCCCGATAAGATGCGAGCGCAGGAACTTGATGAACAGCGGCATAAGCAGCATCGTGACCACGGCGCCCAAGAACACCGATAGGAATACGACGAACGTCGGATACTGAGAGAAGGAAACCATAGCTAGCTCAACAACCCCTTGGCTATACGATCAAGCTCCATGGAATGCGATGCCTTCACCAGCACAGCATCCCCTGAAGCGGCATGTTCGGTAAGGTAGGCCAGCGCCTGCTCGCGGCTTTCGGCCTGCAGGATGCTCTCGGGCGGGAACCCCGCCTCGCGCGCAGCGCTTGCGATAAGGCGGGAAAGCTCGCCAACGCAGATAAGGAAATCCACCTTGGAGGCAGCCACGAAGGCACCCACCTTGCGATGGCCCTCTTCGGTGTACGAGCCCAATTCGCCCATATCGCCCAGCACGGCAAAGCGCTTACCGGGCACGTCCATGGAGCAGAGCACCGAAAGGGAGGCGCACATGGAATCGGGATTGGCGTTGTAGGCATCGTTCACCACCGTGACGCCAGCCTCCGAGCGAAGCACTTCCTGCCTGCCCGATTCAGCCTGCGAAGCAGCCAGGCCGACAACGATGCTTTCGGCCGGAACGCCCAGGCGCCAGGCAACTGCAGCGGCGGCGCAGGCGTTGTTCACGTTATGGGCGCCCCGCAGCGCAAGCGAGCAGGGCAAGCTGCCGCATGGCAGGTGCAGCGTGAAGTGCGGCCGACCCTCCGAGTCCAGCTCGATGTCGGTTGCGTAGGCGGTTAGGCTGCCGTCTTCGGCATCGGCATTGCCGGAGCCGTCGAACAGCAGCACCTCAATGCCGCGTTCGTCGAGCTTCTGCCATTCGCGGATTTGCGGCGTGAAGGCATCGGCGGCGTTCAGCACGGCAACGTTGCCGGCCTGCAGCGTTTCCAGCACTTCGGCCTTGGCGCGGGCGATGTTCTCCATCGAGCCCAGAAGCTCCAAGTGGCACTCGGCCACGTTCGTGATAACCGAAACGGTGGGACGCACGAAGCTTACCAGGCCGGAGATCTGCCCCAAGCCGCGCATGCCCATTTCCACCACGGTGAAATCGTTATCGGCGGAAGCATCCAGCACAGTGCGCGGAACGCCCAGCTCGTTGTTCTGATTGGCCTTGGTGGCGGTGCCGGAAAGCGCCATGGAAAGCACATCGCGCGTAAGGTTCTTCGTAGTGGTTTTGCCCATGGAGCCGGTAAGGGCAACGACCTGGCCCTTCAGGCATTCGCGCCATGCGTGTGCCAGCTTCGGGAACGCGTCGAAGGTGGAACCAACCAGAAGGATGGCACCGCCCGCTTGTTTGGCGGCGGCAACCGCTTCCTCCCCCGGTTGGGTCATAGCCAGGGCAGCAACCGCGCCGGCATCGAATGCAGCGGGGATGAACGAATGCCCGTCCACCTTTTCGCCGGGAAGCGCAACGTACAGGCTGCCCTGAGCCACTTCGCGGGAATCCCAGGTGATGCTGCTTGCGATACGCTCGCCATCAGCGGCGGGCACCACGACCTGGGCCTCCAGGATAGAGGCCAGCTTGTTGATAGAGAACTGCATGACGGTTATCCGAACACCTTCTGAAGTGCCGCAGCGGCCACCTCGCGGTCGTCGAAGTGGTGCTTTTCGGTGCCCACGATCTGGTAATCCTCGTGGCCCTTTCCTGCGATGAGCACGGCATCGCCGGCCTTCGCCTGGCCGATGGCACGCTCGATGGCCTCGGCACGGTCGGGAACCACATCGAAGCGGCCCTGGCCCTCGCGCATACCGTCGACGATGTCGTCGATGATGGCCTGAGGGTCTTCCGTACGCGGGTTGTCGGAAGTTACCACGGCGTAATCGGCCGCCAGCGCGGCCTTGCCCATGATGGGACGCTTGCTTGCATCGCGGTCGCCGCCGCAGCCGAACACCACCAGGGTGCGGTGCCCCTCTTCCACCAGGGCGGAAACGGAGGCGATGGCGTTTTCCAGGGCATCGGGCGTATGGGCGTAATCGACGTACACCGAAACGCCACCGTCGTTTTCCGCCTTGATGCGCTGCAGGCGGCCCGGGATGGCCGGAGCGTCGCGCAATGCTTCGGCAATGGCGGAAGGCGAGTAGCCCAGCTGAAGGGCGATGCCGAATGCCGTCATAACGTTTTCCACGTTGAAACGGCCCACCAGCGGGTAGGTGAACGTATGAACGGTGCCGCGCACGGAAAGCTCTACCGTGGTGCTGGAAACGCCGTACTCGACGTTAACCGGATGAATCTGAGCAGAGGCATCGAAACCGGTGGTGACGATTGCGTCCTCGTTGGCCGAGCAGCGCTTCAGCAGCTCCTTGCCCCATTGGCTTTCGATGTTGATAACGCGCTTGGCGGGATAGTCCTTCGAGAACAGGCGCGCTTTTGCGGCGAAGTACGACTCGAAGGTCTTGTGGTAGTCAAGATGGTCTTGCGTGAGGTTCGTGAACGCGGTTACCGCAAAATCAGTTGCCCAGGTGCGGTCCAGGTCGAGCGCATGAGAGCTTACCTCCATGGAAACCACGCCGCAGCCGGCATCGCGCATCTGCGCGAAAAGGCTCTGCAGGTCGGGCGATTCAGGAGTGGTGTGCGTTGAGGGCTGGCTTTCGCCGGCAACGGAAATGCCCACCGTGCCGATAAGGCCGGTGCGGCTGCCCAGGGCCTGGGCAATGTGGTCCACCAGGTAGGTCGTGGTGGTCTTGCCGTTGGTGCCCGTGATTCCCACCAGGGAAAACGCCTTGCTGGGCTCGCCGTAGAAACGGGAAGCCATGCGAGCCATGGCCTTGCGCGAGTCCTTCACCACAACCTCGGTAACGTCGGAAGCGTCGGCCAGGTACACCTTGCGCTCCACGATGAGCACGCGGGCACCGCGGTCGATGGCGTCCTGAGCGTAGGAATGGCCATCGCTCTTCAAACCCACGATGCAGCAAAACGCATCGCCGGGAACTACCGCATCGCTGCGGTAGGCGATACCGGAAACAGGCTCGTCGGCATTGCCGATGATGGTGCAATCAATGCCCGAGAATAGCTCTCCGCATGTCTTCTGGGTCATAGGAACCTCAATTCTGAGTGATGTTGTAGCGATCAATCGCAAACGCCATTATATCCCGAAACGCAGGGACGGTTTTCCTCTCGCCGGGAACATCCGTAGCCCCCACAAAGCACACCAGATTGGTGGAAGTGTCGGGCAGGTAGCCCACGAACGAGATGTTGTACATCCCCTGCTGGTAGCCGCCCGTATCCGATGCGATCTCGGCCGTGCCCGTCTTGCCCACCACGCGGTAGCCGTCTATCTTGGCGTCGGTTGCCGTGCCACGCTCCACCACCTGCTGCATCATACCCTCCAGGCTGGTTATGCAATCTGCCCGGTCGGTTATCTGCGAAGTTTCGTAGGTACGGGGGGCATCCTCGCTAGGCACGTCCACCAGGAAGTGCGGGGTGCAGGCCACGCCATCGTTGGCCAAGGCACCATAGAAGCGCACCATTTCGATGGGGGAAGTGGTAAGGCCCTGGCCGAAGCTGATGTTGTAGCCCTGGACCTCGGTCCATTTATCGCGCTCGGCAACGCTGCCCGAAGCCTCGCCCGGGTAGTCGACCCCCGTCTTCTGACACAGCTGGTACTGCTGGATATAGTCGTACAAGCGCGAGAAGGTAAGGTCTTGCGCCACCAGCGAAATGCCGACGTTGGAAGATTCCGCAATGATGTCGGTCACCGACATATCCTGCGACGCGCGCGAATGCGAGTCGGTGATGGTGTAGCCGTCCACCGTAAGGCTGCTTGGGCAGTAATAGGAGGAATCCGCATTCACCTTCCCATCGGAAAGCGCGGCCAACATGGTAAGCGGCTTCATGATCGAACCGGGCTCGTAGGCCGAAGAGACGCCGGAAAGGTTGGTGGCGCCCTCCTTCACTTCCTTCATATCGGTGATGTCGAAGGTGGGCGAAGAGGAGCATGCGTAGATTTCCCCGGTAGCAGAATCCATAAGGATAGCCGAACCGGTTTTGCCCTGCACTTCCTCGACGCGCACGGAAAGCGACTCTTCGAGCTTTTCCTGCATATCCACATCGATGGACAAAACGATGTCCTTGCCGTCGACGACTTCCGCCGTAACCTGCTCGGTGCCGGGAACCGGAACGCCTTCCTTGCTGTACTCGGTGGTCTTGCGCCCGGCGGTGCCGGCCAGGATGTCGTTGTAGTACAGCTCCAAGCCGGTAAGCGCCTGGCCATCGGAGTTCAGCACGCCGATGATCTGGCTTCCCACCGAACCGCATGGGTACACGCGCTTCGTGGTCTTCTCGAAGTCGACGCCCTCGATGCCGAGTTCCTTTATCTTCTTCATCCCGTCTTCGTCGGATCCCTTGTACAGGTAGACGAAGTTCGTGTCTTGGGTGATCTTGTCCTTGTAATCCTTGGCTTCCCCACCGAACGCAGCGGAAAGGGCATTCGCCAGCTCATCCACCTTGCCGGTATCCACCATATGGGGGTGGCAGAACACGTTGTAGGCGTCCACCGTGGTTGCCAGGATCGTGCCGTTGCGGTCGTAGATGGTGCCGCGACGGGCCTGCACATCGACGGTAACCTCGCGCGAGCTGCCGCGGTCGAGGTTGCTCTGCGCGTCTATCACCTGCAGCCCTATCAAACGCCCCACCAATATAACGGCGAACGCAGCGAACAAGAGGATAAGCCAGTTCAGGCGGCCGTCGAACATGCCATGGTCCATCCCTGCCGAAGCGGCGGGACGATGGGGGCGATGCTCACGGCTGGCATGCGGGGGCTGGGGGCGACGATCGCCGCGCGGACGCTGATCGCGATAGCCCGTCTGCCGAGGGGGCCGGTAATCCATGGGAACTACCCCTGGGAAGCAAGGCGGGCGACGCTTTGCGAAAAGGAAAGGTTGCCGTCGGAATCGATGGCAACAGGATCGACGGAAAGCGTCATGGTTTCCGTTGTCGAGCCAGACGCCATGGAAAGGCGGTTACCAGCTTCGGTGCGGATGTTGCTGGGGCTGGAAAGAAGGCTTTCCTGAACGGCGAGCGATTCACCCGTGGTGCGGGCATCGGAAATCTGCGCGCGAAGGCTGCTTGCCTCGGATGCAGTGCCGTAGGCGGCCGAAGCCAGGGCAACGCGCACGAACCCGATTACCAGGAACACAGCCAAAAGGGCAACGCCCACTTTGATTGCCAAGATATGGAAATCGGAAAGCGTGGGGTAAACAGAATGCTTGCGGCCGCGCACCACACGCACGGAAGGAGCGGGCTGCTCGTGGCGGGAAGGCTGGGCCATTGCATGGTCATAGCGATATGCGGGCATGCCGGACATCTGCTCACCTCCCTGCTGCGTTACTTGTTCTTATAGGGCGTTTCCGTTCATGCATTCTCGTCCAAGCGCTCGGCCACTCTGAGCTTTGCGCTGCGCGAACGAGGATTGCGCTGTATTTCTTCTTCGGTTGGAAGCACGGGTTTGCGCGTGACGACCTTGAGTATCGGCTTGTTCCCGCAAACGCACACCGGAAGGTCCGGCGGACAGGTGCATCCCTTCGAGTACTCGCGGAAAAGGTCTTTCACGATGCGGTCTTCCAGCGAGTGATAGCTGATAACGGCGATGCGGCCGCCAGGCGCAAGCCAGCGAACTGCAGATTCGAGCCCGCTTTTCAGAACATCGAGCTCTCCGTTCACCTCTATGCGCAGAGCCTGGAAGGTTCGCTTGGCAGGGTGACCACCGGCACGACGCGCCGAGGCGGGCACGGCAGCCTTGATAACCTCGACCAGCTGCTCGCTCGTTTCGAGCGGCGCCTGTTCGCGGGCTGCAACGATGAATTCTGCGATACGGCTTGCCCACTTCTCGTCTGAATAGTTACGGATGATTCGAGTGAGATCTGCTGCGTTATAGGTGTTGACGATCTCAGCTGCGGTTAGGGTGGAATTACTCGAATCCATCCGCATATCAAGAGGACCGGTCTCCTTGAAGGAGAAGCCACGAGAAGGTGTGTCTATCTGCACCGATGAAACCCCGATATCGAACAGGATGGCGTCGATCGAGGGAACCTGCGCAGAAACAAGAAGGGAATCCAGATCCCCGAAGTTGCCGGCAAGCACATCCACACCGGGACGCACCGAATCGGGCAAGGCGGCCAAGCGCTCGGAGGCGGCTGCACGTGCAACCGCGTCTTGGTCGATGCCGATAAGATGCCCCTCAGGGCCGATGAGCTTCGCAGCCTCCAGGGAATGACCTGCCCCACCGAGGGTTGCATCGACGTAGCGCTTTCCAGGGGAAAGCTTCAAGTACTTCATGCACTCGGGAAGCAGGACGGGAATATGCCGATATTCGTTTGTCATCGTTCACGCACCAAACCAGCTACATGCACAGGGAACTAAGATCCGTGTCGAGAGCGAACTGGTTCCAATGCTCCTCATCCCAGATCTCGATACGATCACCATTGCCGATAACGACGACGTCCTTATCAAGGCCCGCCGCCTCACGGAAAGAGGCAGAGATCTTGATGCGGCCAACGTTGTCGATCTCGCACTTGGAGGCGCGCGAGTTCAACACCGTCTTCTGGCGAACCATCATCGCGTTACCGACGTTGAAACCGCCCTGCGCGTCGAAAAGGCTGGCAACCCACTTGTTGAAGTCTTCCGTCTCGAAGATGTAGAGACAGCTTTTATCGATGCTGAGCGTGATCCTGAGATCTTCCGAGAGTTCCTTGCGGAAATCGGCAGGCAAGGACAAGCGTCCCTTGGCATCAATCTTGCGACTGAATTCGCCAAGAAGCTCGCTCACGCCTCCCTCCTTCCTTGGGGTATCTCGTGGAAGCTATTTTAGGCCACGGCTTCCCACCTCGCAATAAAAAATGGGATATTCTCCCACCTTCTCCCCTTCTATCCACGCGTTTTGGCGGCATTCCAAGCCTTGATTTCTTCACTGATACAAGATGATGTGTTCATTAGCTTGTTATCGCACTATTTATCGAAGATATTGCGCGGGGAAGAAGTGGGGGATTTTTTGCCAAAGGCTGCCCTTCGCGCTACATCTTCACCATAAATCAGCCCGAAAAGGCAGCAAATCAAACACCAAGAAGAGGCCTGGGTGGGAACAGGGGCCTTATGGGAGGAAAAGGGGGAGAAAGGGGGAAGCCGGGTGGAACAGGGCTGGGCGGTGCGGCACAGGGCCGAATCAAGGCGGCGCTTCCCCGCCGAGGGGCTAGGGCAACATAGCGCATGGCCGAGCTAAGGCCGCACGGGATGCGGCGGGCTCCCGCTGCACGAGCCGATTGCTAGCCCGCCGCGCCGGCAAAACCCTCAGCTGCGCGGGTGGGCGGCCTGGTATTCTTCGCGCAGCTGATTCGCCTGCACGTGGGTGTAGATCTGCGTGGTGGAGATGTCGGAATGCCCCAGCATTTCCTGGATGGCGCGAAGGTCTGCCCCGCCCTCCAGCAGGTGCGTGGCAAACGAGTGACGCAGGGTGTGTGGATGAAGGTCCTTCACGCCAATGGAAAGGCCCGCCCCGGCAACGATGGACCGCACGCTCTGCCGCGACAGGCGCCCACCGCGAGCATTCAGGAACACGGCGGGCGTGGGAGCGGCTGCGCCCATCGAAAGAGCCGGGCGCGCATCGCGCAGGTATTCTTGCAGCCGCCGCGCCGCCATGCCGGAGATGGGGACGATGCGCTCTTTCGAGCCCTTGCCCAGAACGCGCAGGCATTCCTCTTCAAAGTAGATGCGGTCCATGTCCAGGCCCACCAGCTCGCTTACGCGCAGGCCACAGCCGTAAAGCACCTCCAGGATCGTGGCATTGCGAAGCTCTAAGGGCGTACCATCGGGCATCTGATCCAGCAGACGGGTTACCTGATCGATGGAAAGAACATCGGGCAGGGCCTTCGGCTTGCGCGGCAAGGGGATGGTCTGCGAAGGGTCCTTTGCGCAAAAGCCCTCGCGCACCAAGAAGCGGTGGTAACCCTTTATCACCGAGATATGCTGCTCCATGGTGGAAGGGCGGAACTTCCGCTCCTCCGAAAGGAAGGCGATGTAGGCAGCGATGTCGGCGCGCTGCACCTCTTCGGCGGTGGCGATGCCGCGCTGTTCCGTTAGGAACTCGTGGTATTTCAGCAGGTTGTTGCGATAGGCGCGCACCGTTGCCGGCGCCGCCCCGCGCTCTGCCACCATGTAGCCTATGTAGTCCTCCAGGTAGAGCAAGCTGAACCAGAATATCCCTTCACGAATCGGAAAGCCCATCCAATAGAAAAAGCGGCGTGCCGTAGATGGCATGCCGCTTTGGAAAGCGATTCGGGAAACCGCTACGCCTTGTGCTTCACCGCAGCGCCGACGAAGCCCTTGAACAGCGGGTGGGGCTTGGTGGGGCGGCTCTTGAACTCGGGGTGGGCCTGGCTGGCCAGGAACCACGGATGGCCGGGGATTTCCACCATCTCGGTAAGGCGGCCGTCGGGCGAAAGGCCGGAAATGCGCAGGCCGGACTCGATGAGCTTGTCGCGGTAGGCGTTGTTCACCTCGTAGCGATGGCGATGGCGCTCGTAGATGATCTCCTCGCCGTACACCTGGTAGGCAAGCGAATCCTTCTCCAGCTTGCAGGGGTACGCGCCCAGGCGCATGGTGCCGCCCTTGTCTTCCACGTCTTCCTGCTCGGGCATAAGGTCGATGACCGTGTACTCGGCATCCTCGTCGAATTCGGCAGAGGTGGCGCCGGGCAAGCCGGCAACGTTGCGGGCGAACTCGCAGACGGCGGCCTGAAGGCCCAGGCAGATGCCCAGGAACGGGATGTTGTTCTCGCGTGCGTAGCGGGCAGCCTCGATCTTGCCCTCGAATGCGCGCTGGCCGAAGCCGCCGGGAACCAGGATGCCATCCATGCCGCCAAGCGCGGACTCGACGTTCTGGGCGTTCAGCTCTTCGCCGTCGACAAGGTGCACTTCAGCATGCACGCCGTTGGCAACGCCGGCATGGTAGAGCGCCTCGATGATGGAAAGGTAGGCATCGGGCAGGCTTACGTACTTGCCCACTACCGCGATGTCCACCTGGCCTTCGCAGCTGTCGGCTGCGGAAAGGAACGAGGTGAGCGGGGTAAGGTCGATCTCGGGCCGCTCGAGGCCAAGGCGCTTGAGCACCTTGATGTCGAATTCCTGGTCGTGCAGGGAAAGCGGCACCTGGTAGATGGAGGGCGCATCGATGCAGGCCAGCACGTCGTCGGAGGAAACGTCGCAGAACAGGGCGATCTTCTCGCGCACACCGTCGGAGATTTCGTGGTCGGAGCGGCACACGATGAAGTCGGGCTGCACGCCGATGGAGCGCAGCTCCTTCACGCTATGCTGCGTAGGCTTGGTTTTCACCTCGTGCGCGGCGGCGATGTAAGGCACCAGGGTTACGTGCACGAACAGCACATCGCCGAAGGGGCGCTCCTTCTTGAACTGGCGGGCCGCCTCGATGAAGGGCTGCGACTCGATGTCGCCGATGGTGCCGCCGATCTCGGAGATGACGATGTCGGCGTTGGACTGCTCGGCGATACGGTACAGGCGCTCTTTGATGGCGTTGGTAACGTGCGGGATAACCTGCACGGTGCCGCCCAGGAAGTCGCCGCGACGCTCGCGCGCGATAAGGCTCTTGTAGATGGAGCCCTGGGTGAAGTTGGATTCACGGGAAAGGCTCTCATCGATGAAGCGCTCGTAATGACCCAGATCAAGGTCGCCCTCGTGGCCATCGTCGGTAACGAAAACCTCGCCGTGCTGGAAGGGGCTCATGGTACCCGGGTCAACGTTCAAGTACGGGTCCATCTTCTGCATGGTTACCTTGTAACCGCGGGCCTTCAGCAGATGACCGAGCGATGCCGCCGTAATGCCCTTGCCCAGCGAGGATACAACGCCGCCAGTGACGAAGATGTGCTTTGCCATGATTCTCCTTTGCGAAACAACCTAACCGAGCGCAATAAAAAAGCGCCCGAAACCCCTTTTAACCTGACTTTCAAACGCTTTTCTATATTAGCGGAATTGCCCGCATGAATTCCCGGTTACCAAAGGTTTTCATACCTGTAACATAGCGCGGCGGCTGGGCTGTGACCGAAGGCCTACCGACCTGCTAATCCTCCTGAACGACTACCCCACCTTCAACGCCCGCTCGATAAGCGGCACTGCCCTATGGGCCAAATAAAGCGGGATGTTCAGCACACCTTTGTTGAGCGTCAAGTTCCGCAGAGAGAAGCGGACCCTCAGCGGCGTGGTTTCGGCATGCCGCTCGGCAAAGTAGCGCAAGCTTGCCGAATGAACCACCTCACCCGATTTCACCTCAACGGGAACAAGGGTGTTGCCAACTTGGATAAGGAAATCGACCTCATGCTTCGGCTTCTGGTTCGTCCAATAGCGCGGAGCCACATCCAGCTGGGGCAGCAGCGCCTGAAGCAAGTAGTTCTCGGCAAACGCGCCCTTGAACTCCCTGAACAAGCCGCCGCTCTCGGAAAACGCCGAAGCATCCAAGCGGGAGAGGCGCCTTAGCAGGCCCACATCGAAGCAATACGCCTTGAAGGCAGAAGAGGAATCGTAAGCCGAAAGGGGAATCCCCCGCCCCTCGTTCAAAACGACTTTTTCCAGTAGCCCGGCATCGGCAAGCCACTCGACCGCATCCTCGTATTCGCGGGCACGCGCCCCCTCGCGCACCAAGCCCCACATGAACTTCTTGTTCTCGCGAGCAAGCTGGGCAGGCAACGAATTCCACGTTTGCGACAACTTGGCGAACTGAGCCCTGCCTCCGTGCTTGGCAAAATCGCGTTCATAGGAATCAAGCAAGTCGGACTGAACCTTGTCCACGTCTGCAGTGAATCCGGTTTCCGACCACCGCAGCACCGCTTCGGGCATCCCGCCAACAACGAAGTAGCGCTGCAGCAGTTCTACGAGTTGGTTATTGAACATGTCGGGGATGGCATCGAACGAGTCGATTCCATTCAAATACGCATCCAGGTTCGCGGAGCCAACGGCACGCAGGAATTCCGAGAAGCTGAGCGGGTACATGTCCAGGAACTCGACCTTGCCCACGGGGAAGGCACTGGTCTCGCGCGAGAGGCGCACGCCCAAAAGCGAGCCCGCGCAGGCAACATGGTATTCAGGCGCCTCTTCACAGAAATATTTGAGGGAACCAACTGCGGCGGGGCAATCCTGTATCTCGTCGAACACGACAAGCGTTTCACCGGGGGTTATCGGTTGTCCGCTCGCAAGCGAAAGCCCCGCGAAGATACGGGCGGGACCCCTTGTTGTCTCGAAGAACTGAGCAAATTCGCTGGGCACCCCGGGAGCGATTTCCTCTAAAGAGAAATAGGCGCAGTTCGCATACCTTGTTGCGCCGAACTGCTTGAGCGCCCACGTTTTGCCAACCTGACGCGCGCCTTTCAGGATAAGGGGCTTGCGATGCCTGGATTCCTTCCAGGCATCGCAAGCCGTTCAAAGATATCGCGATCCATAAGCCACCAACTTCCCAAAATGTGATGTTTCTCACATTTTACCCGGGAAAAACGTGATATTTCTCACATTTTGGGAAGTTCTGCAGCCTATACCGATAGCCCTGATAGCTATGCTATCATTGCTATCAGAGCTATCGTTCTAAGGAGGCTGCTATGCCCGACTTATTGATTAGAAACCTCAGCGAAGAAACCAAGCGCTCTCTATCTGTACGAGCCGCCGAACACGGTAACTCGGTACAAGCGGAAGCCTCGAAAATCATCAACGATGCGGTACGCCCAAGCACCGGCTGGATAGGCATGCTCATAGGTGCAGCGCAGGGGGCCGAGAACGAAGGGTTCTCTCTTCCCGAACGTCATGCCCCGCGCGATTTTCACTTGGAGTAACTATGAAACTCTATATGGTTGACACCTGCGTCATCTCGGAGGTCATGAAGCCGAAACCCGACGATGCCGTAATCGAATGGCTGTGCGAAAACAGCAACGAGCTTCGCCTTAGTTCCATTACCGTAAAGGAGCTCTACTACGGCGCATTGCGAATGGACGATGGCAAACGCAAGGATGCCCTGCTAACGTCCATCGAGAACATCATCTGGCTGTACGCCGAAGACATAATCCCGTTCGATAAAAGGGCAGCGGCGGTATGCGCACGAATGCATAACCGCGCACAGCGCGAGGGGTTCACTCCCGCAATAGAAGACCTGGAAATAGCGGCAACGTGCCTGAGCAATGATATGACATTGGTAACCCGTAACGTCAAAGACTTCGATTATCTGGGCGTTCCCCTCTTTAACCCCTTCGACAAATCCGAGCAATAGCCCAATCGCTACCACTCCAGTCAAGAAAATAGCACTGGCGTTAAGACGCTTAAAGCAGCGCCTAAAGCAAACGGCCATCGGGAAGCACCCGATGGCCGTTGATTGGTCTATTCAATTAAATTCCGGGCAGCAAACGAAAGCCCGCGCAGCCTGCCGCGACTAATACCCGTGGCGCTCGGCGCGCTGGGTTATGCCCTTGGCGGCTATGCCCACCATCACCTCGTCGGTTCCTTGCGCCACCTGGTTGCCGCGGCAATCCTGCCAGATGCGGCTCACGCGCGTGGCATCCGTGTAGCCCACGCCGCCGAAGATCTGCAGAGCCTCGGAAGCCACCTCGGTTGCCGCCTTCGGCACGAAGCGCTTCATCAGGGCGGTGTCCATCATGAAGTTGCTGCCGCGCTTATCGGCCGAAACAGCCGCATCGTGCACGAACATGCGCATGGCGCGGATCTTGATCTCCATGTCGGTGAGTTTTTCCTGGATCTGGGGCAGGCTGTTCA
>CAVBGJ010000022.1:0-25925 GCA_963595065.1 Christensenellaceae bacterium Phil1
GCAAAGCTGTTTTCTTCTGCATAAAGGGTTCCTGTCGTTGATTTCCCAATCTGAATAGGATACCGCACTGCCCGCCGATGCGAGGTGCGCGATGGCGCACTTTGGGCTAGCCTGTCCCAGAATGCAGAACGGGTTCGCAGCGATTTCTCGAAGGGCCGCCCCAGAACGCAGAACGGCCCGCAACGGGGATCATCGCGGGCCGTTGGTTTGTTGGACGCGAGCTGGGCGCAGCCTAAGCGCTATCTCTTGAGGCGACGCAAAGCCGCGATAACCGCGGCCACGGCAACCGCAGAAGGCGCCTACTGCGCGGCGAGCTCGCGGACGTGGGCGCTGCTGCGGTCAAGCTGCTCGGCAGCCACCACGATGCGGCGGCCTTCCTCTTCGGGGTTCTGGCGCTCCTTCTTGCCAGGGCGCTTCATCAGGATGCGGCGAAGCTCGGCCAAATCGGCCTTCACCTGGCGCTTCTCCTGCTTATCCAGCTGCTTGCCCACCTTGTTCAAGGCCTGCTCCACTTCGCCCGCCAAGGTTTCTGCACGCTGGCGCACATCCATGGTGGCGCGGCGGAACTCGTCTTCCTCGGCGTATTCCTGCGCGTCGTTTATGGCCTGCTGGATCTCCTCGTCCGACATGCGGTCGGAATCGTCGATGGTGATGGACTGCTCCTTGCCCGTTCCCAAATCCTTCGCCGAAACGGTGAGGATACCGTTGGCGTCGATATCGAAGGTCACCTCGATCTTCGGTACACCGGCCGGTGCACGCTTGATGCCCTTCAGGCGGAACGTGCCGATGGCCTTGTTGTCCTTCGCCATGGGGCGTTCGCCCTGCAGCACCTTGATCTCAACGCTGGTTTGGAACGGCGCCGCCGTGCTGAAGATCTGCGAGTAGTGCACGGGCAGCGTGGAATTGCGCTCTACCAGGCGCGTTGCCACCCCACCCACCGTTTCGATGGAAAGGGAAAGCGGCGTTACATCGAGCAGCAACAGGCTGTTGGAACGCACGATGCCGGTGCTGGCGCCCGAAAGCGTATCGCCCTGGATGGCGGCACCCGTTGCCACGCATTCATCGGGGTTGATGGAGGAAGAAGGCTCCTTGCCGGTGAGCTTGCGTACATGCTGCTGAACTGCGGGAATGCGGGTAGACCCACCAACCAGCAGCACGCATCCCAGCTCGGAAGCGGCAATGCCTGCATCGTCGAGCGCCATCTGGAACGGCTCGGTGGTGCGCTCCACCAAATCGGCGGTCATGCGCTCGAACTCCGCACGCGTAAGCGTCATGTCCAAATGCACCGGGCCTTGGGCGTTCTGCGAAAGGAACGGCAGGTTTATCTGGGTGGAGGTGGTGGCCGAAAGCTCTTTCTTCGCCTGCTCGGCCGCTTCGGTCACACGCTGGAGCGCCATGGGGTTGCGACGCAGGTCTTCGCCGTGCTGAGCCTTGAACGCATCGACGACGTGCTGCACGATGCGCTCGTCGAAGTCGTCGCCGCCCAGGTGGTTGTCGCCCGAGGTGGCCAGCACCTCGATAACGTCGCCGCCGATCTCGATGATGGAAACGTCGAACGTGCCGCCGCCCAAGTCGTACACCATAACCTTTTGCGGCGTGCCGTTATCCAGGCCGTATGCCAGTGCGGCGCTGGTGGGCTCGTTGATGATGCGCAGCACGTTCAGCCCCGCGATGCGCCCGGCGTCCTTGGTGGCCTGGCGCTGCGAGTCGTCGAAGTACGCCGGCACGGTGATAACGGCGTCGGTAACCTCCTGCCCCAAGTAGGCCTCGGCGTCCTTACGAAGTTTGCGCAGGATCATGGCGGAAACCTCTTGCGGGGAATACGCCTTGCCGTCGATGCTGGGCGTTTTCCACTTGGTGCCCATGTGGCGCTTCACCGACGAAATGGTGCGGTCGGGGTTAACCGCGGCCTGGCGCAGCGCCAAGCTGCCCACCAATCGCTCCCCGTTCTTCGAGAACGCCACCACACTGGGAGTGGTGCGCTCGCCTTCCGCGTTGGGAACGATGGTTACGCGGCCGCCCTCCATCGCCGCCACGCAGCTGTTGGTTGTGCCTAAGTCGATTCCGATGGTTGCGCCCATGCCGGGCCTCCTTGCTGTTGGTGTTTCCCTAGATTGCTTCGATGAATGCCGCACGCTTTCTTGCGACGCATATGTTGTCCTGAACGAGCCTGGGATGCGGGGCTCTGGGTGGGAAGGCGCGCGCAGGCTTCTCTGGAGCGCCTCGTTTTCATTGAGCCTACAAGGCTGAGCCCCCGGTCCATGATCAACGATTCCGGGATGCGGTGAACCATGCGTCATGCTGGTTTCCGCTCAGCCCACTGCGAATTGAAAACGAGGAAGGAAGCGGAAGCGAAGCATGCGCGCGTCTTCCCGGCCAGAGCCACCTGCCGCTAGAAGTAATACCCCCTGCCCAGCATGCTGCAGGCGTATTGCGCCAGGCACAGCCCACAGCAGATAAGCCCCGGGTCCATGGCGCTCATGCTGAAGCCGCGCTGCTTGCCCTGCTCCTGATAGGTTTGACCCGCCATCTGGAACTGCTGGTAGGCACGTTGGTAGTCGCGGTTGTTGGGGTCCATCTTCACCGCACGGCGAATCTGCTCCAGCGCGCGCAGGGTGTTGCCGGCGCCCTTGTTCGCCAAGGCCGCCAAGTAGTACCACCGGGCATTGCGGCCGTCGCTGGTAACGGAGTTCAGCAGATCGACCGCCTGCTTGTGCCGGCCGGCGTTGATGGCGTCGATGGCGCTGCGCACCGTGGCGCTGTCGGCTGCGGATGCTTCGGGGTGGATGGGCCCGCCGAAGCCGCCCATACCGCCGAAGCCGAACAGGTCCTCGAAGTTCACCGTGGTCCAGCCATAGGGGTTGCCTTCGGTGGTGTAACCCTGCTGGCCTTGGCCAGTGTAGGAACCGCGCGTGTACGGATTGCCGGCGAAGGGGTTCGCCTGGCCGCCCTGCCCTGCCCCACTGCCACTGCCGGAACCGCTGGCTGCGGCGCGGGCGTCGCTTGCCGCGTACTTCTCGGGGTTGATGATGCGATCGTACGCCTCGTTCACCTCGTTCATACGCTCGGCGGCCTTGGGGTCGTTCGGGTTCAGGTCGGGGTGGTTTTCGCGCGCCTTCTTGCGGTACGCCTTCTTCACCTCGTCCGCCGAAGCGTCGCGACTTATGCCCAGAACCTCATACGGGTCCTTCATCATGTTCTACCTTGCTCTCTTCAACGTTGTAGCGTTGCCACACGCCCGAGTACAGCACGCTGCGCAGCACATGCACATCACGTTCCAACGGCAAGCGCTCGAACGCATCGGCCATGTCGGCAGCCAGCAGCTCAAGGTCTTCCCGCAAGCTGCTGAAGCTGCGCTGCGCCGCGATGAACGGGTTGTAATTTCCTTCTTCTTGATCTTGCCGTAGATCCACGGCAGCATCCATGACGTAGACGAATTTCCCCAACCTTGCACCGAAACGCCGTAAATCCGTTGCCCAAAAGTCATCCTTCACGGCGAACAGACTGCCCAGCAGAAGGCCGAAACGGTTGGCGGCGGCATCGGGGTCGGCCGAGCCGGCTTGCTCTATGGCATGGATGTCGGCCATGGCCCGCTCGATGGCAGCGCATTCGGCCGGGCGACGCTTGCGCGCTTTACGGTAGGGAATGGCGATGGCGGCGGCAGCTGCGCGCGCCTTGGCGGAACGGGCATCCAGCCAGTCGTCCATAAGCTTGTGGTAGCCCAGTGCAACGCTGAGGTCGGCCGCATAGTCGGTGAACTCGCTTTGGGCGATTTCTTGGGGCTGAACAGGATGTACCGGACAGCGCTTCTCCGAACGCCGTTCCTCGGGTTCATAGAACGAGCCCAGCACCATGGCCAAGAACGTCATATCATAGGAAACGGTAAGGCGACAACGCTGCCCGTAGCGCGCACGAATAGAACGGCATACGCCGCAGTACACCGCGTGATAGCGAAGCTTCTCTTCTTCCCCCAGGCTCTCCAAGCTGGGAAGGACGAAGCCCATCATGGCTAGTACGCCTTGCGGGGGCAGGACAGAAAGGCGACAACCGCAACGAGAGAAAGAGCGACCGCCTTTCCCATTAGCGCCGCTGTTCGTAGAGCGCCCATGCTAGAAGGCGCGGTAGAAGCAGGTGGTGTTGCCGGTATGGCAAGCAGGGCCCTTCGGCTTCACCAGTGCGAGCAGGGTGTCGGCATCGCAGTCGTAGCGAAGCTCCACCAGCTGCTGGGTGTTGCCCGATTCCTCGCCCTTGTGCCAGTACTTCTGGCGGCTGCGGCTCCAGAACCAGGTGGTTCCCTGATCTATCGTGCGATGCACGGCTTCGGCGTTCATCCACGCCATCATCAGCACTTCCCGGGAATCGGCATCCTGCACGATGCAGGGAACAAGCCCCTGCTCGTTGTACGTCAAATCTTCAACGGCCAAACGGGCGGTTTCCTTATCGCTCATCGATGCCCTTCCTTCACTGAGTCTTTTTCCTTGTTCCCATAGAGCCTGCGCACAACGCTCCGGGGAGGATTACCGTAATTGCGCCAATCCAGTATCAGCACGATGACAACCGCAACCAGTCCGATGAACGTAGATACGCTCAACAGAAAGTCGTCAGACAAATTGGGGATCTTCGAGCTTATGTCCATCGGCACGATCTGCGAGGCAACGGCGCCCACCCAGACCACCGAAAGGGAGATGCAACCCAGGCAGGCAACCACACGGATCAGCTCCCATTTCGCGCCCTTGATGCGCCCCCTCTTGTTCAGGGGCTTGTACAGGAAGAAGCTGAGCAGGAATGCGGCAGCACTGAGGCTGAAGAACACGCTGCCATCCATGAGCCAAAGCTCTCTTCCGTTGATCATGACCTCGAAAGCAAAGGCAACGCAACCAAGCAAGAACGTTTGAACGCCGGTTGCCACCAAATAGAACAAGCCGCTGCCGAGCTTGCGGGTATCGAGCGCCCGGCCGTGCTCGATAAGATAGATCAGGAACATCGCAACGATGATGAGCACATAGTAGGCGCCCGAAAGCATGTGGCCGCCTTCGCTCATGAACGTTGCCGCCTCGACGAGCGATTCGCCGAAGCACACCATGATCACCAGCGGGCCGCGGTCTACTATATGCCCGCACGCATTGGCGCTCATAGGGCAATCGGCAAGCTTGCTCCAGGTGAACATGCCCAAGATCACTGCGAACAGGCAGAACAGCTGCCCCCAGAATTTATCGAGGAACATCCCTGCGGCGATGAAGGCAACCTGCCCGAACATGACGAAGATCGCCCGCTCGCACGCGCGCCTGAGCTCGGGCTTCCTGTTGCGCAGCCTGGCTATTCGTATGAACAGGTGCGCACAAAGGTTCACCAGGACAAGCATCCAGCACGAATTGAAGACATAGTAGCGTTCCCATTCGGGCGTAACGGAACCGAACATGATGGCAACCAGCAGAACATTGACCACGATAAGGGCCACATCGACCGGGTTTCCCTTGCCGAAACGGTTCATCACAATAGTGGTGTTCACCCAGATCTGCAGCGCGAGCGTCATGCTGAAGAAGAACGCGTAGAACACATAGGCGCTTACCACCACCTCAGAGGCATCGGTGGATTCGGGGATGATATAGCGCATGCAGAACATGAACACCATATCGAAGAACATCTCCATATAACTAGCGCGGTTCAGACCGATTCTACGATTGACTTCATGTGTGGAGATGGGAGTTGCCATGAGGGCAATCTTACGCCTCTGCAGGCAAAGCGAGCAAAAACACAGGCAAGCGGCACATTACAGGCGGACGGGGATCCCCTGCGAGCGCAGGTACTCCTTCACTTGGCGGATGGTAAGCTCCCCGAAATGGAACACGCTTGCTGCGAGCACCGCATCGGCCTCGCCTTCGATGATGCCTTCGGCGAAGTGCTCGAGCTTGCCCACGCCGCCCGATGCGATTACAGGGATGTTCACCGCACGGGCAACCGCGCGGGTAAGGGCCAAGTCGAAGCCATCCTTGCTGCCATCGCGGTCCATGCTGGTAAGCAGGATCTCGCCCGCACCGCGCTTCGCGGCTTCCACGGCCCATTCAACGGCGTCGAGCCCGGTGTTCTTGCGGCCGCCGTGCACGTACACCTCCCACTTGTTGGGGTTGCCCGGCACCTGCTTGGCGTCTATGGCGCACAGGATGGCCTGCGTGCCGAACGCGGCTGCTGCAGTGGTGATAAGGCTGGGGTCGGCGATGGCGGCCGAGTTCACGGAAACCTTGTCGGCGCCGGCAGCGATCATGGTGCGGATGTCGGCCACGCTGCGGAAACCGCCACCCACGCAATAGGGCAGATGAAGCTCCTCGCTGGCACGGCTTGCCATGTCCACCGTGGTGGCACGGCCTTCGTGCGTTGCCGTGATGTCCAGGAAGATAACCTCGTCGGCGCGCTGCTCATCGTAGCGCTGGGCAAGCTCGATGGGATCGCCTGCATCACGCAGGTTCACGAAGTTCACGCCCTTCACCACACGGCCGTCCTTCACGTCCATGCAAGGTATAACGCGTTTGGTAAGCATTGGTTTCCTTTCTTGCCAGGTTACGGCCGGGTTGGGGCAAAAGCGCCGGAAGGGATGAGCCAGAACGGGGCGAAGGGGCTGCGGGCCGGTTGCCAGCAAACCCTGCCCCGCCCGAAAGCAGCCGCCCTTCGGCATGTGCGCCGGGGAGGGCACGCCGGGGCGGGTTGCTATTTCGTCTCCACGCAGAGTTTGCAGGCTTCCACCACGTCCAGCGAGCCTTCATACACCGCACGGCCTGCGATAACTCCTTCGATGGAATCGGCGACGGCAGCCAGGTTCTTCACGTCTTCGATGCTGGCCACGCCACCCGATGCGATAACGGGGTTGCCGAACACGCGCGCCACTTCCACGTAGCGCTGCGCGTCGATGCCGGTTTGCATACCGTCGCGCGAGATGTCGGTGTACACCAGGTGCTTGAAGCCCAGCTTGCCCACTTCCGCGATAAGCTCCTCGGCGGGAACGCCCGCGCCCTCGCGCCAGCCGGCAACCGCCACCTCGCCGTTCTTGGCATCGATGCCGGCGGTGAGCATATCGGGGTACTTCGCCAGCGCCTGTTTGGCGAAGTCCGGGTCGGTAACCAGCGTGGTTCCCAGCACCACGCGCGAAACGCCCGCAGCCGCAAGGCGATCGATGGTTTCCAGGTTGCGGATGCCGCCGCCCACCTCGATCTTCAGGCCGGTTTCCTTGATGATGCGCTCGATGGCATCGATGTTCTCGGGGATGCCGCTGCGGGCACCGTCCAAGTCCACCACATGGATCCAGGTAGCGCCCTTTTCCTTGAACTCGGCCGCCTGCGCAACCGGGTTCTCGTTGTACACGGTAACGGCGTTGTAGTCGCCCTTGGCCAGGCGGACTGCCTTGCCGCCCAGGATATCGATAGCAGGAAGCAAATCCATTTTTTAGCCTTTCGCTGTTGCTTGGTGAAAACAGGGTGGATAGATCAAGAAGCTGCCTTTCCGGACGCTACGGCCGAACGCCGAAAACGGCCCCTCGAACGCGCGGGAGCCTAGCCCTTGGCGGCCTCTACCACCTTCAGGAAATTCGCCAGCACCTTGGCACCGGCATCGGACGACTTTTCGGGGTGGAACTGCACGCCGAACACGTTGCCCTTCTGCACCGCGCAGGGGAACGTCACCGAGTGCGTGGTGGTTGCCACCGTGAAATCGTTTTCCGGCGCGATGTAGCTGTGCGTATAGTAGAAGAACTCGCCGGAGGGAATGCCCTCGAACAGGGGGCATGCGCCTTCCTCGAACTCGATGGAGTTCCAGCCCACATGGGGAACCTTGTATGCGGCGCCCTCCGAATCCACGTTGGGCATGCGCGCCACCGTGCCGGGAATCACGCCCAGGCCTTCGGGCAGGTCGGCGTCGCCCACGGCACCGTCTGCGCCGGGGCCGCCGGCGCCCTCCACGCCGTTTTCGAACAGCAGGTGCTCGCCCAGGCAGATACCCAGGAATGGCTTGCCGGCCTTGATGGCGCCGCGCACAGCCTCCATCTGGCCGGACTGCAGCATAGTGGCGGAAGCATCAGCGAATGCGCCCACACCAGGCAGCACCACGGCATCGGCCGCGGCTATGACCTGCGGATCATCGGTGATGTGGGCATCGCCGCCCACAGCCCGAAGCCCGCGCTCCACGCTTTTTAGGTTTCCCTTGCAGTAATCAACGACTGCGATCATCTATCAAACAACCTTTCGGTCGGGTTAGGTTCCTTGCCCACTCTAGCGCGCCAATGTTTCGTCCACGTTGTGCGATTGACGGGCAAACGGACTGGCAATCGGGGGTTGCCGCCAATGCCTTGCCGTCGGTCGAAACAGCAGGCCGGCTCAGCCCGCCTCGTCGCAAACATGCAGGCAGGGGCCTTCTTACAGCATGCCCTTGGTGGAGGGAAGCTCACCGGCGATGCGCGGGTTCAGTTCCAGCGCCTGGCACATGGCGCGGCCCACCGCCTTGAAGCAGGCTTCCACGATGTGGTGGGCGTTTTCGCCCGCGAACATGCGCACATGCAGGGTAACGCCCGCATTCGTGGCGAACGCGATGAAGAACTCCTTGGCAAGCGAGGTATCGAACTGCCCCAGCAGGCACAGCGGAACGTCCACGTCCCAGTGCAGCTGGCCACGGCCCGAGATGTCCACCGCGGCAAGCATCAGCGTCTCGTCCATGGGAAGATACTGCGAGGCAAAGCGGTTTATGCCGCGCTTTTCGCCCATGGCCTGGGCAAACGCTTTGCCTAGCACAATGCCAACGTCTTCCACAGTGTGGTGGGCATCCACTTCGATGTCGCCCTTCGCGTTAACTGAAAGGTCGAACAACCCGTGCCGCCCGAAAGCATCCAGCATATGGTCGAAGAAGGCGATACCCGTTTCGATATCGGTCTTCCCCGTGCCGTCGACATCAAGCGAAAGGGAGATATCGGTCTCTTTCGTGGTGCGCGCGATCTTCGCGCTGCGGTTACCTGCCATCAGGTTTACCCCCGTTCATCCAGGATCTGCGCCAACGCGGCCAGGAATTCCTTGTTCTCTTCGGGCGTGCCCACCGTAACGCGCAGGCAGTCGGTAAGGTACTGCGCATGCGAGAAATCGCGCACCAGCACGCCGCGCTGGTACAGCTGCTCCCATACCTGGTCGGCACCGGCCACACGGAACAGCACGTAGTTCGAGTCGGAGTCGAACGCGGTAACGCCCGGAAGCTTGTTCAGCTCTTCGATGAGCACGCCGCGCTGCTCGATGATCTGGTTGATGCCCGGCACGAACAGCGAACGGTTCTTGAACACCGCCGTGGCAATGACCTGGGAAACCGAATCCACCGAATAGGGCTGGCGCACCTTCAGGAACTCGCGGATAACGCTCGGGTTCGCCAGCACGTAGCCCATGCGCACGCCCGCCAGGCTGAACGCCTTCGAGAAGGTGCGCAGGATGATGAGGTTCTCGTACTGGTCCAAATACGGGCGCATGGAGAAACGGCTGAACTCGAAGTACGCCTCGTCAACCATCACAAGCGCGTCGGAGGAATCCAGCAGCTTCTTCAAAAACGTCTCGCTGGCCATCTTGCCGGTGGGATTGTTCGGGCTGGTGATAACCGCGAAGTCGATGTCGCCTTCGGCCATGCGGGCAAGCACGGCTTCCTCGTCGATATCGAAGTTCTCCTTGCGCGGTATGTTCACCACCTCGGTACCCGTAAGGTGCGCGTTGGCCTCGTACACCGAAAACGTCGGCGGCACGTTCAGGAACTTGCGTCCCGGGCCGCCCCAGCAAAGCGCCAGGTTGAACAGCAACTCGTCGCCGCCGTTGCCCAACAGCACGTTTTCACGGGAAAGGCCGTTCGCCTCGGCGATAAGGTCGCGCAG
This sequence comes from Christensenellaceae bacterium Phil1, assembly GCA_963595065.1. Classification (GTDB taxonomy): domain Bacteria; phylum Actinomycetota; class Coriobacteriia; order Coriobacteriales; family Eggerthellaceae; genus Anaerotardibacter. The sequence continues at coordinate 9,881 of CAVBGJ010000022.1, forward strand.
CTCGTTGGCCAGCGGGTCGGGATAACGGTTGAAGGGAAAGCCCTTCAGCGCCTTGCGGATTTCCAGCTGCACCTCTTCGGGCACGTTGCTGGGGTTCTCGTTCGCGGAAAGGTAGAGCTTGGCCGGCAGGTACTTCGGGTCGTACGGGGTGATGCCCGCCAGATTCGGCTGCGATGCGCGTACGCTGTGCATGCTAGTTCGCCCCCGCTTCGGCAACGCCTGCGGCCTGCTGCTGTTCGAAGGCCTGTTCCACCAGCTGGCGGCGCAGGCGAACGCTCTGGGCATGAGCCCACAGGCCCTCGTGGTCGGCCAGGGTGATAACCGCCTCGGAATCGGCCATAAGGGCAGCCGGCGAGTACTGCAGCACGCTGGACTTCTTCACGAACTGGTCCACCGAAAGCGGGCTGGAGAAGCGTGCGGTGCCGCCGGTGGGCAGCGTGTGGTTCGGGCCGGCAACGTAGTCGCCCACCGCTTCGGGCGTCCATTCGCCCAGGAAGATGGCACCGGCGTGGCGAATGGAGCCGATAAGGTCGATGGCATCGGGAAGGTGCAGCTCAAGGTGTTCCGGCGCGATGACGTTCACGGTTTCGATGGCGCTGTTCATGTCGGGGCACACCACCACAAGGCCGCGGTTGTCCAGCGATGCCGTGGTGATCTCGGCGCGGTACGAGCCTTCCATGTGCTTGGCGATGGCGGCTTCCACCGCATCGGCGTACTCGGCGCTGAAGGTTACCAGGTAGCAGCTGGCCAGCGGGTCGTGCTCGGCCTGAGCCATAAGGTCGATGGCCACCAGTTCGGGCAGGGCCGATTCGTCGGCGACCACGCACACCTCGGAGGGGCCGGCCACCATGTCGATGCCCACGTCGCCGGAGACCAGCTTCTTGGCCGCGGCAACGAAGGCGTTGCCCGGGCCGGTGATCTTGTCTACCGGTTTGATGCTTTCGGTGCCGTAGGCCAACGCGCCGACTGCCTGAGCGCCGCCCACTGCGTAGATCTCGGTGACGCCGGCAACGCGGCAGGCTTCCAGGATGGCGGAATCAAGCGAGCCGTCCTTGGTGGGCGGGGTTACGCACACAATGCGCTTCACGCCGGCAACGGCTGCGGGAATGGCGTTCATCAGCACAGACGAAGGGTACAGCGCGCGGCCGCCAGGCACGTAGATGCCCACGGAATCCAGCGGCTCGATCTTGGCGCCCACCAGAGCGCCATCCTCGCGCAGCGTGAACCAGCCCTGCTGCTTCTGGCGCTCGTGGAAATCGCGGATCTGCTTGGCGGCATGCTGGATGGCGGCGGCAACCTTCGGGTCCACTTTCGCCAGGGCCTCGTCGATGGCTTCCTGCGAAACGCGGAACTGCACCATTTCCACGCCATCGAACTTGGCGGTGTACTCGCGCAGCGCCTCGTCGCCGCGGGTGCGCACGTCTTCCACGATCTTGGTTGCGGCAACCAGGGCATCGGCGTTGAACGCCCCGATGCGGTTGAGCATCTTGTCTTCGAATACCTGACCGGGTGCGAGTTCGATCCTTCTCATCTGCTAGTTCTCCTTAGCCTGCGAGTAAAGCACGTCGGCCAGTTCGCCTACGCGCGGGTTGGTACGATACGAGCACGGATTCGCGAAGAAACGTGCGGTGGAAGCCAGAACGTCGTCTACCACCACCAGGTTGTTCTCGCGCAGGGTGGTGCCCGTTGCGGTGATGTCCACGATGCGCTCGGCCATGCCGGTGATGGGCGCCAGCTCGATGTTGCCGTGGAGCTTCACGATTTCCACCGGGGTGCCGATCTTCGCGTAATAGGAACGCGTGATGTTAGGGTACTTGGTTGCCACGCGGATGGACCCCAGCTTGCGGTAACGGCTTTCCACGGCTTCGGTGGTGCCGGCCGATTCAGCCACGATGAAGCGGCAGCCGCCGAACTTCAGGTCGGCCAGCTCTACCACCTCGGGCGATGCCTCGATAAGCGAGTCCTCGCCGCAGATGCCGCAGTCGGCCGCGCCCAGCGCCACGAACACCGGCGCATCAGTGGGACGCACGAACATGTACTCCACATCGCCGTTGCGCAGCATCAGCGTGCGGCCGGCATCCGCCAGGCCGGAAACGTCCAGGCCGGCGGCCTGCAACGTGGCGATGGAATCGTCTTTCAGCGAGCCCTTCGGAACGGCGATGCGCAGCGGGCGCTTCTGCTTGGAAGCCTCCAGCGCCGCCATTACCTGCTCCAGATAGAAGGCGAAGCCTGCAGCCGGAACCTCGGCGGCGCCGTACTGGGCAAGCAGGTTGTCGTAGCGGCCACCGCTTCCCAGGGGCGAGCCCAGGCCGGGCGCGTACACCTCGAACACCAGGCCGGTGTAGTAGTCGAACGAGCTCATAACCGAGAAATCGATGAGCAGCTTGCCCTCAAGTCCAGCGGCAACCAGCGCATCGTACACCTCCTCCAGTTCGCCCACGCCCTTGGCGCAACCCAGCGGCTCAAGTAGCGAGCGCACCTGGCACAGCGCCTGCTTACCGCCGCGCAGGCGGGACAGCGAGAAAATGGCTCGGGCGATGGCGGGAATGACATTGCCGGGGTTGGCAAGCGCCGGGTCGGCCAGCTTGAAGTTCTTGGCATCCGCATCCGCCGTGCCAGCCGCAGCGGCCTCGGCGGCAGCAACCAGTTCGCCCAGGTACACGAAGTTGGAAGTGTGATAGGCCTGCAGAACAGCAGCCTGCCACTGGTCGGAGGCGTTGGAGGCGGCCAGCAGGTCGCGCAGAACCCCAGCAGAACCCAGGGCGACGGTGAACTCCTCCAAGCCGCATTCGGAAAGCGCGGCTGCGAACAGGCTTACCAGTTCCACGTCGGCATCCTTGCCAGAGGCGCCGATGCACTCGATACCGCACTGGGTAAGCTCGCGAGCTGCGGCTTCGGCCGTTTTCTCGCGGAACACGCGCTGGGTGTAGCGAAGGCGCAGCGGCTCTTCGGTGGCGATGCCGCGCGTAGCGCACATGCGGGCAATCTGCATGGTTACGTCAGGGCGCATGGCCAGAAGGTCGCCATGGGAATCGAAGAACTTGAAGGGGGCTTCCGGCACATGGCCGCCCGCTTCCATCACATCGAGCACTTCAAGGGTGGGGGTTTCCACCGGACGATAGCCCTTCGCCGCGAAACATGCGCGGACGCGCGCCGTAAGGTCTTCGCGCACCAGAGCCTCGTCGCTCATCACATCGCGGAAACCAACCGGGGTGACGTAGTTCATGATCCTTCTTTCCTGTAATGCGGCGCTCGGAGGCGCCGTTGTTTCGAACCTTTTCATTATGCCCTGTTGCAGCGGTTGCCCCAGCAGGAACGGGCACGTTTACAGCCTTTTCATGCATTGAGGGGCGAGCACCCAGCCCGCAGCGATTCCGGGTTGGCCAGCCGCACCCGCTCGATGGCCCGACATCGGTCGGCAACCATGCCAACAACCGTTCCGTTGCAATCACTTTACCACAGTAGAGTACTAAAGCAATCCTGCCGCTGCACTCCACATTCCCCACATAGAGCAGCTGTCGGCCGCCTTCTGAAAAACCCGCTCCTGCAAGCATGCGCCTGAGCGGCCCCATCGAGCATGGCCCCGCAAGCCGCCCCTTCACCCATGCCCCGCACGGCGCCGCCCCGCAACCTGCACGCCACCCGGCAACCAATCAAGCACGGCCCCGCCTCGCAATCCACGCATCACAGAGCCCCATCGCACGCGGCTCACCCTCCCAATTGCTACAACCTTGTTTCCCCGGCATCGAAGTTAGTGAACACGTTCACTGATTACGCCAAAACGCGTATAATTAGCAGCAGTTATAAGGAGCCTGAGGGGGCGATTAACATGGGGTTCAAGAACATCCTCGTACCGTACGACAATTCGGTTCACGCAGAAAACGCGCTGAAGGAAGCCATCGGCATGGCCGGCGGCGATCCTGAGGCCACCATCCATGTGGTCGAGGTGGCAGCACCGCCGCAAGACCTGGTTTACAGCAGCATCAACCAAACCGGCTTCGGCATGGGCGTTTCCACCGTTTCCAAGGCCGACTTCGCCAGCGTGGTGGAGCAGCGCAACGAAGAAGACGACGAGAAGCTGCAGCAGAACATCGCCGAGCTGGTGAAAGACTTCCCCGGCAACCTTACCGCCGAGGTGATCTTCGGCATCTACACCATCGAAACCATCATCGATGCGGCGAAGCACTACGAGTGCGACCTTATCGTGATGGGATCGCGCGGCCTCGGTGCCATCCGCGGCGCAATCGGCAGCGTAAGCTACGGCGTGCTTCGTTCGTCCGACATCCCGGTGCTGGTGGTTAAGTAACTGCTCATCTCCAACGCAAACGAAGAAAGCTCCATGCAGGAACCATCCCGCATGGAGCTTTCGTTTTGTCAAAACCCAACACGCTTGGCAGCATGCGATGCAAGCAGACGCGCCGCACCAGACGGCAGCCCGCAACGAACAGGCCCGCCGCACGAACTCACAGGCAGCAGGCCACCGAAGGCCAAACCGCGGCGATCCCTGCCGGCTTGGCCTACCCTATTCCCAACCAGGCCTGGATGGTGGGCATCCAACCGGTAACGAACACGATGGCGATAAGCACCGGCACGCCGTACTTAACCCACAGGCGAGCCCACCGGGGGAAGCGCACGCCCGTGCCCTTGTCCGCCTCGGCGATGAAGTTGTCCCAGCCCCAGCCGCGCTTGGTGGTGCAGAACATCACGAAGATGAAGCAGCCGATGGGCAGGATGTTGTTGGAAAGAATGAAATCCTCCAGCGACTGCACGTCGCCGATGCCCGGCACCAGGAAATCGGACCAGATGTTGTAGCCGAACACGCACGGCAGCGAAAGCAGCACCAGCACAGGCGCGTTGATGGCAACGGCGCGCTTGCGGGTGATGTTCCACTGGTCCATGGAGAAGCGCAGGATGGCTTCAAACACCGCGATAACCGAGGAAAGCGCAGCCGCGGCAACGAACAGGAAGAAGAGCGCACCCCACAGCTGCCCCAACGGCATCTGCTCGAACACCGCCGGCAGGGTAAGGAATACCAAGCTCGGGCCCGCATCGGGACTGATGCCGTAGGCGAAGCACGCCGGGAAGATGATAAGGCCCGCCATGATGGCGACAAGGGCATCGAGCAGGGCGATGTTCACCGCTTCGCCCGTAAGCTTGCGATCGCGCGTAACGTAGCTGCCGAAGATCGACATGGAGCCGACGCCGATGGAAAGCATGAACATCGCCTGGCTCATGGCCGCGTACACGATCTGGGCGAAGCTGGCATTGGGGTTGTTGAACAGGTTGCCGAAATCAGGGAGCAGGTAGAACGCCAAGCCGGCCTGGCCGCCTTCCAGCGTGAGCGAGTGCACGCACAGCAGGATCATCACCACGAACAGGGAGGCCATCATCACCTTGGTAACGCGCTCGACGCCCTTCTGCAGGCCAAGCGCGCAGATGCCGAAGCCCACAACGGCGACAAGAACCATCCAGCCGGTTAGCTCGAAGGGATCGCCGATCATCGAGCCGAACACCATCGAAACGTCTTCGGTGCCGTCGAAAGTCCCCGTTGCCGCCTTCACGAAGTAGGCGATGGTCCAGCCGCACACCACCGTGTAGAACATCATAAGCAGGTAGCAGCCCACCAAGCCCAGCCACTTGAACCGATGCCACTTCGATCCGCGCGGCTCCAAGGCATCGAAGCTGCGCGCCATGGAACGGTAGCTGGCGCGGCCCATAGCGAACTCCATCACCAGGATGGGCACACCCAGCACGATAAGGAAGAAGATGATGAGCAGCACGAACGCCGCGCCGCCGTACTCGCCGGTGATGTAGGGGAAGCGCCAGATGTTGCCCAGGCCGATGGCGCAGCCTGCGCTGATGAGGATGAACCCTAGACGGCTCGAGAACTTCTCGCGCCCCTCGTCGACGATTTCCTTATCTGCCACGTTACCGTGCTCCTCTGCTCAAGATTGCAATGTTGGAAGTATACGCTGCCCGCAGCGGCTAAAGTCCCAGCCAGAAGGTGATCTTCGGCACCCAGCCCGCAACGAACACCACGATTATCAGCAGCGGCACACCGTAGCGCGTCCAAGCGTACAGCACCTTGGGATAGCTCACGCCCTTGCCCTCGTTCGCTTCAGCCAGGAAGTTCTTCCAGCCCCAACCAGCTTTGCGCGTGCAGAACAGCACGAACACCAAGCCGCCCAGCACCAGGAAGTTGTTCGACACCATGAAGTCCTCCAGTGACTGGATATCGCCGATACCGGGAATGGTAACGCCCGAAAGCACCGAAAAGCCCAGGACGCACGGCATGGAGATGATGATGAGCAGCGGCACGTTGATGGCAACGGCGCGCTTGCGGGTGATGTTCCACTGGTCCATGGAGAAGCGCAGGATGTTCTCGAACACGGCGATAACCGTGGAAAGCGCAGCGAAAGCCATGCACAGGAAGAAGATCACGCCCCACATCTGGCCCAGCGGCATCTGCTGGAACACGGTTGGCAGGGTAAGAAACACCAGGTTGGGGCCGGAAGTGGGGCTTACGCCATAGGCGAAGCACGCCGGGAAGATGATAAGGCCCGCCATGATCGCCACCACCGTGTCCATGCCGGCGATCTGCACCGCTTCGCCCATGAGCTTGCGGTCGCGCGCCATGTAACTGCCGAAGATGGACATGGAGCCGCAGCCGATTGAAAGCATGAAGAACGCCTGGCTCATGGCCGCGTACACGATCTCGGCGAAGCTGGCATCGGGATTGTTGAACAGGTTGTCGAAGTTCGGCAGCAGATAGAACGCCAAGCCTTCCTGCCCGCCCTCAAGGAAGCACGAATGCACGCACAGGATGGCCATCAGAACGAACAGCGCCGCCATCATCACCTTGGTAATGCGCTCGACACCCTTCTGCACGCCCATGGCGCAGATGCCGAAGCCCAGCAGCGTAACCAACAGCATCCAACCCGTCATCTCCAGCGGGTCGCCGATCATCGAGCTGAACACCGCCGACATGTCCACGCTTTCGCTGTTGAAGGTGCCTACCGCCATCTTGAACAGATAGGCCACCATCCAGCCGCACACGCTGGTGTAGAACGCCATGAGCACGTAATTGCCCGCGATGGAGAACCACTTGAACCAATGCCACTTGGTGCCCCGCGGCTCAAGCGCATCGAAGCTGCGCGCCGTGGAGCGGTAGCTTGCGCGGCCAACCGCGAACTCCATCACCAGCACCGGCAGGCCCAACAGGACCAAGAACAGGATGATGAGCAGCACGAACGCCGCGCCGCCGTACTCGCCGGTGATGTAGGGGAAGCGCCAGATGTTGCCCAGGCCGATGGCGCAGCCCGCGCTGATGAGCAGGAAGCCCAGGCGAGTGGAAAAGCCCTCGCGCCCCTTTCCGTCTACGGAACCGCTTGCCTCGATATCGTTTTGGCTGGCCATGTGCCTGCCTTTCTGTACGTTGATACAACCGCTCAATTTTAGCCGTTGTCGGCATCTTCGGCGCGCACAGCTCGAGAGACGGGAAAAGTTACCGATAGAACGCCATCCCCACCCGTCCGCGCCGGTCGGCGCCTGCGCACCTCGGCGCCCCCTTCGCTTGGATCGGCTTCCGAGCGCTCGCGAAGGGGCGGCGCGGGAAAACGGCTTGACGCATGGTTCGCCTCATCCCCGAACCGTTGATCAAGTACCGGGGGCGCCGCCTTGGAGGCGAGCGCTCGGAAGCCGCGCTCCGGAAGGGCTTCTCGCCGCGCAGGCGCCGCCCGTCGCTGCGTCAACAACGGCAAGGCAGCGTCGTGGGCTGGGGGATCGCCGCTCGGGGTTCTCTGAACACCGCTCCTGTCCGATTCGCGAAGCGAATCTCCTTCAAATGCATGAAGCAGTGCAGCGCATGCAGACGAGGCCCGCCGAAGCGGGCCTCGTCAAACAGCGGAACGGGAATCCCCGAGGGGCGGTGCCCCGGCCCGCGGCGCGGACAGGTTGAAGGGGCGCGGACGGTTAGGCGTTTATCTCGCGCAGGAACTCGTCGCCGTAACGTTCCAGCTTGGCTTGGCCAACGCCGGAAACCTGCAGGAACTGCCCTTCGTTGGCAGGCCGCGCAAGGCACATGGCGCGCAGCGTTGCATCCGAGAACACCACGTAGGGCGGCACCGTCGCTTCGGCGGCAATGCGCTTTCGCAGGTTGCGCAGCCGCTCGAACAGCTCGGCATCCATGGGGTCTAGGCCCTGGGCCGCCTTCGCCTTCTTCTTCGTTCCCGCCGCGCCGAACGCTTCGGCCGCGCCTTCGGCGCCTTTCAAGCGCACCACCTTCGAAGCAGGGCGCTTCATCGCCAAGCGGAAATCGGGTTGCGCCGCCTCGCGGGCACGTGTACCGAGGCCCACCAAAGGAAAACGCCCCTCGTCGATATCCAGATATCCCTCGCTTGCCAGGATCTCGATGATCTCCTTCAGGCGCGCAGTGCTCTCGTTGGGCAGCAACTCGTAGCTCTTCGTGCGCTCCAGTTCGAACTCAAGAAGCCGCTGATTGCGCGAGCCGTGCAGCACATCGGCCACCATGGCCTTTCCGTAGCGCCCACGCAGCTCCTGCACGCAGCGCATCACCGCGCGCGCCTGCTGCGTAACGTCCACCGCATCGAATTCGCCTTCGCAGTTAGAGCAGTTCCCGCAATCCGCTGCATCGCCGTCGCCGAAGTACTCCAGGATGTGCCGGCGCAAACAGCGGGTGGTAAGGCAGTATCCCGTCATGGCAGCAAGCAGCCTGCGCTGCGATGCGCGCACCAGCTGACGTTCCTCGGGCGAAAGCGCCTCGTTTTCCACTTCCTGCTCGATGAAGAAGCGGCAAGTGCCGATGTCGGAATCGCTCCACAGAAGCAGGCATTCCGAAGGCTCGCCGTCGCGGCCCGCGCGACCCGCTTCCTGATAGTAAGCCTCCAACGAGCCAGGCATGTTGTGGTGGATAACGTAGCGCACGTTCGACTTGTCGATGCCCATGCCGAACGCATTGGTGGCAACCATCACCGGCGCATCGTCGACGACGAATGCCGCCTGCGAGCTGGTCCGTTCCTCCACGGAAAGCCCCGCATGGTAGCCCACGGCGTTCACCCCGGCTTTCACCAGGGCTTCCTGCACCTTTTCCACGTCTTTGCGGGTAGAGCAGTACACGATGCCGGAATCCTGCTTGTGGCCAAGCGCATAGGAAACCACCCGCGCCAGCTTCCGCTTGCCCGCCAGCTGTTCCACGGCGAAATGGAGGTTGGGACGGTCGAAGCCGGTGAGCACCGTGAACGGATCGTCCAGGCCGAGCAGCGCCGCAATGTCCTCGCGCACGCGCTCGGTTGCCGTGGCGGTGAGCGCCGCAACGATGGGGCGCTGTGGCAAGGCGGCGATGAACTCGCCGATGCCCAAATACGCCGGGCGGAAATCCTGCCCCCATTGCGAAACGCAGTGCGCTTCGTCCACCGCCACCAGGGGAATGTCCGCCTGGGCGGCGAACTCGATGAAGCGCGGATCGGCCAAGCGCTCGGGGGCTACGTACATGATGTCGTAGCTGCCCGCCAAGGCGCGGCGCATCACCGTGGCCTGCTGGCCCGGGGTAAGCGTTGAATTCAGGTACGACCCGCGCACGCCCGCCTGAAGCAGGGCACGCACCTGGTCGCCCATCAGGGAAACGAGGGGCGAAACCACCAGCGTAAGCCCCGGCAACACCACGCCCGGAACTTGGTAGCAGATGGACTTGCCGGCACCCGTAGGCATAACGCCCAGCACATCGCGCCCCGAAAGCACCGCATTCACCAGGCTTTCCTGCCCAGGACGGAACCCGTCGTAGCCGAAATGCTGCTTGAGCGCCGCACGGGCAGCCGGCATGAGGGGTGCTGAGGGCATGGAGTCCGAGCACTCCCCCGCCGATGATGCGCCCGCCGGCTCACCAGCGCCGTCCGGCTCGCCTGAACCCACCAACACATCCGCTTCCGCGAACGCGCCCGCCGCGCCCATCGCACCATCCTCGAATTCGCCCATCTGGAGCCCCTCTCAAACATCCATCGCACCATAACGGAAAAGCGCCCGGCCAGATAGCCGGGCGCTCGATAGATCAACCCATGTAGCCCGCAAAAGCTGCGGGCGATATATGCAAAAGCCTAGGAAAGCTTCTGCTCGAGCAGTTGGTTGATGACCTTCGGGTTGCCTTGGCCCTTCATCTGCTTCATGCATTGACCAACGAAGAAGCCCAGCAGACCGGTCTTGCCGCCCTTGTACTGCTCAACCTTGTCGGGGAAGGCGGCCAGCACGCCGTCGACCACGGCTTCGATGGCGCCCGTGTCGGACACCTGCTTCATGCCGCGCTCTTCGACGATGGCCGAAGGATCCTTGTCCTCGTCCAGCACTGCGGCGAACACTTCCTTCGCCTGCTTCGAGGAGATGGCGTCCTCGGCCAAAAGCTTCACCAGCTCAACGGCGCGTTCGGGCGAAAGCGCGGTTTCAGCCATGTCGGAAACGCCGTTGGCGTTGGCGTAGGCCGCAACGTCGTTGATGATGAGGTTCGCCAGCGGCTTTGCCAGCTTGCCGGAATCACCGCCGGCAGCTTCCATGCACGCCTCGAAGAAGTTCGAGGTGCTGCGATGCTCCACCAAGTGGCGAGCATCATAAGCGGAAAGGCCGAAGCTCTGCTCGAAGCGCTTCGACTTCTGGTCGGGCAGCTCGGGCAGCTTGGCGCGCACGCGGTCGATGAACTCGTCGGAAAGGTCGTAAGGCGCCAGGTCGGGCTCGGGGAACAGACGGTAGTCGTCCGCGGTTTCCTTCACGCGCATAACAATGGTGCGCTTCTGGCTGGGATCCCAATGACGGGTTTCCTGGTAGATGATGCCGCCTTCCTCAAGCACCTCGGCCTGACGGCAGATCTCGTAGGCAAGGCCGTCATGCAGGTTCTTGAAGGAGTTCATGTTCTTCAGCTCGGTCTTGGTGCCCAGCTTGGTCTCGCCGCGGCGGCGAAGCGAAACGTTGCCATCGCAGCGCAGCGAGCCTTCTTCCATGGAACAGTCGGAGATGCCGATGGCCAGGTAGATCTGGCGCAGTTTCTGCATGAACAGGCGCGCTTCCTCGGGCGTGCGCAGGTCGGGCATGGTTACCAGCTCGATAAGCGGCGTGCCCGCGCGGTTGTAGTCCACCAGCGAATGGGTGGCACCGGCGATGCGGCCCTCGCCACCGCCGATGTGGATCATCTTGCCCGCGTCCTCTTCCATATGGATGCGTTCGATGCCTACATGGGCCACGTAGCCGTCTTCGGTACGGGTCACGTTGGCTGCGGTGGTATCGGCCGCGCCCTGCTCGCCGGGCTTCAAATCGCCCAGGTCGATACGTTCCTTGGCGGCAGCACCGTCAACGTCCAAGTCCAAGTGGCCGCGCATACAGAAGGCGATGGGGCCCTGGGTGGTTTGGAAGTTCTTGGCCATGTCGGGGTACATGTAGTTCTTGCGGTAGAACATCGAGCGCTTCTCGATGTCGCAGTTGGTGGCCAGGCCGGCCAGCACGATGCTCTCGATTGCTGCCTTGTTGGGAACGGGCAATGCGCCGGGAAGGCCCAGGCACACCGGGCAGGTATGGGTGTTGGGCTCGGCACCGAACTCCAACTTGCAGCTGCAGAACATCTTGGTTTCGAGGGTAGTGAGCTCAGCGTGGATCTCCAGGCCGATAACCGCTTCCCAATCTTCGAGTACTTGCTCGAGCTTCTTCACGGCTACTCACCGTCCTTTCCGTCAGCGAACGCAGGGGCAACAGGCGCCGGACCGTACACCGTTTCCAGCGCGGCTGCCACACGCAGCATGTTCTGGTCCTTGAACGCGGGGCTGATAAGCTGCACGCCCACAGGCAGGCCGGAATCGGCGCCCAAGCCAACAGGCATGCTCATGCCGCCGTTGCCGGCGATGTTGATGGAGATGGTGAACATGTCGGAAAGGTACATGCTGGTGGGGTCTGCGATCTCGCCGAACTTGAAGGCCGTGCGCGGCGCAACCGGGGCCACGATGCAGTCGACCTTCTCGTAGGCGCGCACGTAATCCTGCGTGATAAGGGTGCGTACCTGCTGGGCCGGGTAGTAGTACTTCTCGTACACGCCGGCGGAAAGCAGGTAGCTGCCCAACATGATGCGACGGCGCGCCTCGGGGCCGAATCCTGCGGAACGGGAAGCCTCGTACTGATGCCCCAGGTCCTTGCAGCCCGGCTCGCAGTAGCCGTAGCGCACCGAGTCGAAGCGGGCCAGGTTCGAGAACGCCTCGCACGGGCCAAGCACGTAGTACGCGCTCATGGCCGCCTGGGCGTTCGGAAGCTCCACTTCCACGACTTCGGCGCCCAGCTGCTGCAAGTGGTCGAGCGCTTCCTGCACCTTCGCGCGGACTTCGGGTGCCAAGCCCTCAGCCTCCATGAAGGCAGGAACCACGCCGATGCGCATGCCCTTCACGCCTTCAGCCAGGTTGGCGGTGAAGTCGGTGGAAACGGGCTGGCTGGTGCAGTCGAGCGGGTCGTGGCCGGCCAGCGCGTTCATGGCCAACGCCGCATCCTGCACGTTACGGGCGAAGGGGCCTACCTGGTCCAGCGAGGAGCCGAAGGCCACCACGCCGTAGCGGGAAACCACGCCGTAGGTGGGCTTCACGGCAACGGTGCCGCAGAAGCTGCCCGGCTGGCGGATGGAACCACCCGTGTCGGAGCCCAGCGTGATGGTTGCCAAACCGGCGGCAACGGCGGCAGAAGAGCCGCCGGAGGAACCGCCCGGCACGCGCTCCAGGTCCCACGGGTTGAACGTACGGCCGAACGCCGAGGTTTCCGTAGAGGAACCGAAAGCGAACTCGTCCATGTTCAGCTTGCCCAGCGGGATGCCGCCAGCTTCGATGATCTTGCTCACGCACGTTGCCGTGTAGGGAGAGACGTAGTTCTCCAACATATGGGAAGAGCAGGTGGTATGCGTGCCTTCCAGATTCATGTTGTCCTTGAAGGCGACCGGCACGCCCGCCAAGGGGCCGGCCTGGGAAAGGTCGCCGGCGGCAACGGCGGCGTCTACGCGCTCGGCTGCCTTGAGGGCCATTTCCTCGGTGGTCTCCAAGAACGCATGTACGGCTTTATCGGCCGATGCGATGCGGGAAAGGGAGCTTTGCGCCACTTCCTTGGCACTGAATTCCTTGGCGGAAAGACCTGCCTGGATTTCCGCAACGGAAAGCTCTGCGAACGACTTCGCCATTACTCATCGCCTCCGCCCAAGATAGCAGGGATAAGGAAGCTGCCGTCCTGCTGCTTCGGAGCATTGGAGAGGGCAACTTCCTGGGTGAAACTTTCGCCTTCCACGTCTTCACGCATGACGTTGGAAAGGCCGCCGATGGGATGGAACGTGGGTTCCACGCCCTCGAGGTCGTACTCGGTGATGGGCTTCAGGCTTTCGATGATGTTGTTAAGGTCTTCGGTCATGGAAGTAACCTCTTCATCGGTAAGCCCGATTCGCGCGTACGTGGCAATGCCGCGCACGTCCTTTTCGGTGAGATGCTGGGTCATGGTATTCCTTCATCGCTGCATGCCGAACGCAAGCGCCACGCCGCACAACATGCAGCCACCAGCGCCGATGCCCGGCACTATCCACGTACCGCCTTCCGTTGCAGGCCGATGCGCACCCGGCGCCCGACCGCACCGAAACCGGCACGACTCTAGAACGTTCCCATGATAGCAAACGCCCGTACGCCGAACGCCCGCCCAACGAATAGAGCGCCGAACGTTCACCAGCGCGCAACATTAGGGGGATCCGCAGGGCTGGATCGGGGTGCGTTTGCGAAGAGACAACGGGGCACACAGCCAGGCTCGGCGGAAGCCAACGCCCGGGTGGGACAGCCAACACGACAGGCAGTCCGAAGCCCGCCGTTTACGCGCGCACGATGGGGGCGATGGCGCGGGTGATGGCATCGGACGTAGGCGTGGCCTGCGCGGGATCGTCGATCTCCACCTTCACCTTGCCCACAATGCCCTCTTCGGCCACCTCGGTGAACAGGACTTCCGGCTCGGTGACGATGCCGGCGAATTGCAGGGCGGTTTCGCGAGCAACCTTCCCCACCTGTTCAACAACCGAATCCAGGTCTTCTGTCGTAGTTGCCACGAAGGGGACCACGACGCATTCCGGGGGCGGAAGGTGCACCACGGCGTTCTTCGAGATAACGGAATTGGGGATGATAACCGTTTCCCCCAGCTTGTTCTTGATGGTGGTGTGGCGCCAGGTAACGTCCTGCACCACACCCGTGTTCGAGCCCACCTTGATGTTGTCGCCCGGTCCGATGATGCGCATAAGCGAAACCTGCATGCCGCCGATAAGGTTCGAAAGCGTGTCTTGAAAGCCCAGCGAAAGCGCGATGCCTCCAACGCCCAGGGCGGCCAGCACCGCGGTCATGTTCACGCCGAAGCAAGTGTCCAACACAAAGCTGATGCCTAAGCCCCACACGATGATGCGCACGATGTTGATGAAGATGGAGCCCGATGGCATGGAGCTGTCTTCGCGGCGCATGATGTGGCGCAGCCAGCGCACCAGCAAATGCGAGCAGACGGCAACGCATACCAAGATCAGCACCGCTATGACGATGCGGCCCAGCAGGTCGCCGCCCGTGGTGTTCTGAACGAAATCTTCGAATTGGTCCATCGGAGACATGGTCACCGCTTTCCGTAGTTCTGTTTGGGGTTCCATTATCGTGGCACGCGCGCGCCGCGGGCAACGCTATCATGGAAACTCCGAAACGAGCATGGCTGGCAACCGGCATTGCCCAAGACAGGGCGCGAGTGCCCAGCCCGCAGCCAGCCGGAGAGCTGCCGCCGGCAGCCCCAGCCCGCAGGCAAGCTGGGGGATCGCAGCCCGCAAGCCGCCCACCGGCCATGACGCGAAACCCGCAGCACTGGCCGCAAACCCGCAGAACCGCAAGGAGCGCACATGAATTACAACGAGGTAAAGTTCCAGGGAGCCTACGGCACCTCTGCCCAGATCCCCGCTTCGGTGCGCCCCGAGGTTTCGTTCGTGGGACGCTCAAACGTAGGCAAGAGCTCGCTCATCAACCGACTGTTCAACCGAAAGAAGCTGGCCAAGGTTTCTTCCATGCCGGGCAAGACCAGCACCATCAACTTCTTCACCACCAGCAAGATCGACTTCGTGGACCTTCCCGGGTACGGCTACGCAAAGGTGGCGAAGAGCGAGAAGGCGCGCTGGTCGGAGATGATCAACGGCTACTTCGACCAGTACCGCTACTACGCGCTGGTGGTTTCGCTGATCGACATTCGCCACCCCGCCACCAGGCTCGACGAGCAGATGGTGGAGTTCCTGCGCTCCTGCGAGCTGCCGTTCATGATCGCTCTTACCAAGGCCGACAAGGTAAGCAAGTCGGCCGCCAACAAACAGAAGGCCGCCATCCGCAAGCAGCTGCAGCTGCCCGAAGACGTGGCCATGGTGGTGTGCTCATCGGAAAAGGGCACCGGCTTCGACGAGCTGAAGCGCACCATCGAAGCAGCCTGCAAGTAGGGCGCGCCTATTCGCCTGTGGTCTCATGCCCCGCCCCACCAGGCCGTTCGCCAGAAGAGCCTGCCCACCAACCCAACCAAACACCCAAGGAGACGCAACCTATGAAGGTAACCCTGTACAGCGATGGATCTTCCCGCGGCAACCCCGGCCCCGGCGGCTTCGGCACCGTGCTGCACTACACCGACCCCAACGGCAAACTGCACACGCGCGAGATATCGAAGGGCTACACCCGCACCACCAACAATCGCATGGAGCTGCTCGGCGTCATCTACGGGTTGGAAGTGCTGAAGCATCCCTGCACCGTGGAAGTGCATTCCGATTCCCAGTACGTGGTGAATGCCTTCAACCAGCATTGGGTAGATAGTTGGTTGAAGAAGGGCTGGAAGAACTCCAAGAAGGAACCGGTGAAGAACACCGACCTGTGGAAGCGCCTGCTCGCCGCCATGGAGCCGCACAACGTGAGCTTCCATTGGGTGAAGGGCCACGCCGGCCACCCCGAGAACGAGCGCTGCGATGCCCTCGCCACCTCAGCCGCTGATGGCCCCA
>CAVBGJ010000023.1:0-24668 GCA_963595065.1 Christensenellaceae bacterium Phil1
TAGCGCTTGAACAGCGTCTCTGCGAGCGAGCACCATTTGTCGGCGGCGCACACCAACCAGGCTTCTTTGCTGGCGGGAACGCGGTTGGGCGGTAGGGGCCACATGTGAGCCTCGATGATGTTGCGCTCCTTCGGCGTAAGCCCGTAATCACGCTGGGCGTTCTTGGCGGCGATGAGCGGATGGTTCACGGCGTGGCCCTTGTTGCTGGTGGTGTGCCAGTCGTACAGGTAGTAATCATGCAGCAGTGCGCCGCGCACCAGCTCCTGTTCGCTCACCTTCAGCTTCAGCGCCCGCGCCATCTTCAGGCTGGTCTGCGCCACGCGCACCACATGCGCCAGAGTGGAAACGCTGCCATGCTGAACGAACTGCCCCATAAGCTCCAGCTGGCCTTCCGCGCACAGCTCCGAAACGGCGTTGCGAACAACCATCGTCTCATCCCCGGGCGCGGCGGGGGAATTGTGCGCCATCATTTCCTCTTCCCCCTGCGCTCGTTCAGGGAACTGCGCGCCTCGCGCACCAGCTCAACGGTGCGTGCCGTCTTGCTCGAGGCGAAGCGGCGCATGTTCTTCAGCATTGCCTGCTGGTGGCCACTTAGGTTCATCGCGGTTTCGCGCAGCTGGGCCATAGCGGCTTGCCTGCTGTCAGAGAGGTTCGACGATAGCCCCTCGCGCGTCTCGCGCAGTTGCGCCATTGCCGCCTGCCTGCTGTCGGAGAGGTTGGAGGAAAGCCCTTCGCGGGTTTCGCGCACGCTGGAAACGATGCCTTCCATGCGGTCGTTCATCTGGCTGTCCAGGCGGTTGAGCGTTTGCAGCAGGTTGGTGATGTCGGTAACGGTGAGCGTTGCATCGATGGTGATGGCGATGGTGATGGCGATGGCCAAAAGCTCGAACACGAAGCCCGGAACCAGGGAATTCACGTACGAGATAAGAGGCATAAGCAGGAACACCACCGCCAGGCCCGCAAGGCCGAACAGCAGCGAAGCCGGCAGGCAGATGCGCCCGTTCACGTTCAGCGGCATGTTGCTGTAGTCCCACCAAACCGTGCCGAACGCTTTTTCCATTCCCCAGGAAATGCTGTACTCCATGATGGCGCTGCCCACCATGCAGATAAGGAACACCTCCCAAAAGGGCATGGTGCCGAACTGGGCGAACAGCAGTTTGAAGATGGCCAGCGCGCCAACGGCCCCCACGCCGTAGATGGGGCAGATGGGGCCGTACAGGAAGCCGCGGCTTTCCCAATGATGCTGCGTGAACACGGCCCAGATGCTCTCGAACAGCCAGCCGGCGAAGCTGAATGCGGCGAACCAGACCACGTACGCGCAAATGGTTGCTTCTATTGCGGGGCTCCTTTTCCTGCATGCTTTCGGGCCCTGATGCCGAAAAGCGGGGTAGAAGCTTGGTTCACAAGCTCTTCGGCAGACCATACGCGATCGCTTACCCGATGGTCAACCGCCACGGTAAGGCCGCGCTCGCCCAGCACGCGCTGGTCCCATGCCGGCCGCGCCAGGGAAGAAGCCGGTACCTTGCTGGCAAGGCGCTCCATCGCGTCGATGTTGGTATGCAGGTAGCGGTCGTTGCAGCCCGCTTTGGCGGTGTTGGCGCGGTCGGACTCGTAGCCCTTGCGCATGTCGTCGTCGAAAAGGTAGGCGTACCAGTTCGCGTCGTAGTTCAGCAGCAGCCCGCCGCCTCGCAGCACGCGCGTCCATTCCGCGTAGGCGCCTTCCGGGTTGGGAAGGTTCCAGGTAAGGTTGCGCGAGACCACCGCATCGAACGACTCGCTTTCGAACTCCAGGTTCTCGGCATCCATCTGCATGAACTGCGCGCTCTGGCCAAGGGCGGCGGCGTTCGCCTTCGCCTGCTCCAGCATCGACTCGGTGTAGTCCACCGCGGTAACCTGGTAGCCCAGCTCGGCCAGGATGATGGAGAAGAACCCCGGCCCGCAGCCGATGTCCAGCACCTTCACCTCGTTGCGCTGCTTGCCGCCGAAGGCCTTCTGCAGCTCGGCATCCAGCTCCTTCGCCCAGGCTGCGTGTTGGCTGCCGCTCAGCTCGCCCCGGTGCTGTTGGGAATAGCTGTGCGAACGGTTGGTCCAGTAGGTTTGGTTGGAATGCCTGTACGCATGGATATCCTTGTTGGAGGTTGGGGAAGTGGCCACCGGGGGTTCCTAGCCTTTCGTCGGATTCGTGCCGAGGTATTACGATGTATGATATCGTAACACCATCGAAAACAACGGCAGCAATGCGGGATGTTCGGCGACCGCCCAAACGCCAACCGCGAGCCGAAAAGAAAGGCCCGATACCCGGTGAGAGGCTACATCGCCAAACGCTTGCTACAGCTGATACCCATCCTGCTGGGAATCACCTTGCTGTCGTTCGCGCTGATGTGGTTCGCAGGGGGCGATGCCGTAACGGCCACGATGGACGCCCAGGGCATTGCCGTTTCGCAGGACGTCATCGATGCGAAGCGCCATGAGCTGGGGCTCGATCGCCCGTTTATAGAGCAGTACGCCTCGTGGCTGGCGGGCCTGGTAACGGGCAACATGGGAGCAAGCTACGTTTCCGGCAAGGACGTGTTCGGCACGTTCGCCTCGAAGCTGCCGGCCACCATCGTGCTGGCGCTTGCCAGCGTTGCGCTTACGGTGCTGGTGTCCGTTCCGCTGGGCATCGTTTCCGCGGTGAAGCAGAATCGCGCGGTGGACTACCTGGTGCGCGTTCTGGGGTTCGTGGGCAATTCGCTGCCGAACTTCTTCGTTGCCCTGGTGCTTATCTACTTCTTCTCGGTGCAGCTGGGGTGGTTCCCGGTGGTGTCTTCTACCATCGGCAAGCAGGGCGTGGAATCGTTGAGCGTGCAGGGCGCGGTGCTTCCCGTGCTGACGTTGGTTATAGCCATGTCGGCGAAGTACACGCGCCAGATCCGCGCGGCAGTGCTCGATGAGCTGGGCAAACCCTACGTCCAAGGCGCGCGTGCCCGCGGCGTTCCCGAGCGGACGATCCTTTTCGGCAGCGTGCTGCGCAACTGCATGGTAATGGTTATCACGCTGCTGGCCCTTTCCGTGGGCGACCTTCTGGGCGGTACCGCCATCGTGGAGACCATCTTCCAGTGGGACGGCGTGGGCAAGCTCGCCGTGGACTCCATCACCCTGCGCGACTACCCGATGATCCAGGCCTATGTGGTGTGGATGGCCATCATCTACGTGGGTGTCAACCTGGTGGCCGACCTTGCCTATCAGCGCCTGGACCCGCGCATCCGCTTGGGCGGTGAGGGAAGATGAGAGCCCGGTTCGCAGTGTGCTCCCTTTTGGCGGCGCTGGTGGTTGCCGTTGCCGTGCTTGCGGGCGTGGTTGCCCCGTACGACCCGTACGCCCAAGACCTTT
Organism: Christensenellaceae bacterium Phil1; assembly: GCA_963595065.1. Lineage (GTDB taxonomy): Bacteria > Actinomycetota > Coriobacteriia > Coriobacteriales > Eggerthellaceae > Anaerotardibacter. The sequence continues at coordinate 3,373 of CAVBGJ010000023.1, forward strand.
CGCAGGCGCTTCTTGCCCCCAGCGCAGACCACCTTGCCGGCACCGATCGCTATGGGCGCGACCTGTTCTCGCGGATATTGGTGGGCGCGCAGCTTTCGCTGCTCTCCACGTTTTCGCTGGTCATTATCGTTTCCGTGCTGGGAACTGCAGTGGGCATGGTGGCCGGCATGCGCGGTGGGAAGCTCGATACCGTGCTCATGCGCACGTCCGATGTGTTCTTGGCGTTCCCCGGCTTGGTGTTCGCGCTGGCGGTTGCCGCGGCGCTGGGAGGCGGCATGCAGAATGCGGTGATAGCCCTTGCCGCCATATCGTGGCCGAAGTACGCGCGCATTTCCCGCGGGCTTACGCTGGCGCAGCGGCAGCGGACGTATTTCGCCGCGGCGCGCATCTCGGGTTGCTCTACCGCGCAGATCATCGTTCGGCATGTGCTTCCCAATATCGCCGGACCGGTGCTGGTAACGGCAGTGCTGGACATCGGCACCATGATGATGGAGCTGGCAGGGCTTTCCTTCCTTGGCTTGGGTGCCCAGCCGCCTTTGGCGGAATGGGGATCCATGATGAGCGAGAGCCGTTCGCTTCTGCAGACGGCGCCTTGGACGGTGCTCGGCCCGGGCATGGCCATATTCCTGGTAGTGGTTGTGTTCAACTTGTTGGGCGATTCCCTGCGCGATTGGCTGGACCCGCAGCAGCGTGCGGCAAGCGCACGGGCGTCTTCTGCGGCGCAAGCCCGGCTGTGGCGCCGTGGCGAAGCGAAGTAGAGGGGCGGAAGTAAACGATAGGAGATGCGATGAAGGGGATAACTATGAAGCGGAACGGTCTAAGCCTTCTGCCGGTTATGCTGGCGGGGCTTTTAGCGATGGCACTGGGCTTGGGCGGCTGCGCGAACGGCAACGACGATGGCTCGAAGACGTTCGTGTACGGCACAACGGGCTATGGTGTGCAGATGGACGATGCCGGCCTGAACCCCCATTCCAACTATTCGGGCTGGAGCGCGGTGCGCTACGGGGTGGGCGAGACCCTGTTCAAGTTCAGCGATGACATGACGCCTGAGCCTTGGCTGGCCACCTCCTATGAGTTCCTGGACGAAACGCATTGCAAGATTTCCCTGCGAGGCGACGTGGATTTCTCTTCCGGCAGGCATATGAGCTCCACGGCGGTGAAGGAATGCCTGGACGACTTGGTGGCAACGCACGATAGGGCGCCGTCCGACACCAAGATAACCTCGGTACAGGCGAACGATTCCGAGGGCTACATCGTCATCGCCACCAGCGAGCCCACGCCCGCTCTGGTGAACTACCTGTGCGACCCGTATGGCGCCATCATCGACATGCAGGCGGGCGTTTCCGCTGACGGCAACGTCAGCGGCACCGGCCCCTATGTTGCCACCGCGGTTTCGGATACCGAGATAACGCTGGTGAAAAACGAGCACTACTGGGACGGCGAGCCCAAGATGGACAAGGTAGTGGTGCGCTCCATCACCGACGGCGACACGCTTTCTTCCGCCCTTCAATCGGGGCAGATCGATGCCTCGTACGGCCTGCCGTATGCCAGCTATGGGCTGTTCGGCGATTCCGGCGCGTACACCATCAGCAGCTGCAGCACCTCGCGCACGTTCTTCGGCCAGGTGAACTATGCTTCGCCGGTGATGCAGGATGTCGCGGTGCGTCAGGCGCTTGGCTTGGGGATCAACCGCGAAGGCTTCATCGAAACGCTGCTGAATGGGCGCGGCTCCGTTGCCGCGGGCGCGTTCCCGAGCGGATTCTCGGGTGCGGGTGTCGAGGAGTCCAAGGCCGCAGCATACGATCCTGAGCAGGCTAAACAGCTGTTGGAGCAGGCCGGTTGGGTGGATGCCGACGGCGATGGCATCCGCGAAAAGGACGGCCAGAAGCTCACCGTGCGCTGGCTCACGTATCCCGGGCGCATGGAGCTTCCCCTGTTGGCCGAATCGGCGCAGAGCACGCTTCGGGAAATCGGATTCGACATTCAGGTGAACAGCACGGCCAACCATACCGAGATACGCAAGGACGCATCGGCTTGGGATGTGTACGTGAGCGCGTTGGTAACCTCGCCCACGGGCGACCCGGAATATTTCTTCACGGCCACCTGTCTGAATGACTCGCCGAAGAACTTCGGTGGGTACCGGAACGCCCAGTTGGAGCAGCTTGAGTCCCAACTGCATACTGAGTTCGACTCTTCGGAGCGGAGCCAGCTTGCCGCGCAAATGCAGCAGGTGTTGCTGGAAGACAATGGCTTCTTCTTCGCGTCCCACTTGCAGATGGGCATCGTCACGCGCGCCGGCGTTACGGGCATTGCGCCCCACCCGTGCGACTATTACGAGATCACCGTCGATCTGGATAGGGCGTAAGGAGGGGTTGGCGTTGGCCGGTTGCAACAGAGCCGATGGCGTACAGGCAGCCGAGACTGCTTGCGAGCCCGTTGGCGCAGGTGAAAACGTTGCGTCTGCGGGAGTGAGCGGGGCGGCCTGCGCGGTTGACGGGCAGGGCAGGGCGGCTTCTGCGACCGTTACCTCGGTTGAGGCTGCCCCTATGCCTTCTGGCGTGGGGGCGCAGAAGCCCTTGCTGGAGTTCGACGGGGTGAGCGTCGAATATGCCGGCGCCCCTGTTTTGCGCAACGTGAGCCTTTCCGTATGCGCGGGCGATTCGCTTGGCATTGCCGGCGAATCGGGCAGCGGGAAGAGCACGCTGCTGTTGGCGGCGATGGGGCTGCTGGGAAACGGCGGCAGGGTTTGCGCGGGACGCATCCTTTTCCGCGGTGCCGACCTGGCGAGCATGACGCTTGCCGAGCTTCGCCGACTGCGTGGCGCAGAGGTGGGCATGGTGTTCCAGGATTGCCTGGCCTCGTTCACACCCACGCGTACGTTGGGCAGCCAGTTGGAAGAATCGCTTGTTGCCCATGATTGCTGCCAAACGGGGTGGGAAGGCCGTGCGTGCGAGCTGCTTTCGCGTTTCGGCATCGCCGACCCTGCGCAGGTGCTGGACAGCTATCCGTTCCAGCTTTCGGGCGGTATGGGTCAGCGTGCCGGCATCGCCTTCGCGCTGATGTTGCGTCCAAGCGTCCTTCTTGCCGATGAGCCAACCAGCGCGCTCGATGCGGTATCGCAGAAGATGGTGGTGGAAGAGCTGGCCCGCCTGTGCCGCGAGCAGGGCACGGCTTTGGTGGTGGTATCGCACAACATGGCCGTCATCAAGCGCCTGGCTGCCCGGGTGGCCATCCTGAAAAGCGGGGAAGTGGTGGAATCGGGCGCAGTTGCCAAAGTGTTCGGCGCCCCCGAGCATCCCTACACGCGCCAGCTCCTTGCCGCGGTTCCCGTTCTTGAGAGGGGTGCGCGTTGATGGACGCAACAGCAAACTGCCCCTACGTGCTGGAACTGCGTGGGGTGTCGAAGCGCTTTGCGGATGCACGGGGCAACGAGAAAGCCGCCCTGCGTGATGTTTCTTTCGGCATAGCGCCCGGCGAATGCCTTGGTCTGGTGGGGGAATCGGGCAGCGGCAAGAGCACGCTGGCCAACATCGCGTTGTGCCTTACGGCACCTACCGCTGGCTCCGTGTTCTTCCGGGGCGAGGACATCACCCGCTTGAAGGGCAAGCAGCTGCGGCGTGTGTACCAAGGCATGCAGGCGGTTTTCCAGAACCCCGCCGACTCGTTCGACCCGCGTAGGCGCTTGGGCTTCAGCATGGCGGAAGGCCTGGTGAACGCCGGGGTGGGTAAGGACGAGGCCCGCACCCAGGTTGCTCGGCTCATGGAACGCTGCGGGCTGGACCCTATCATCGCCCAGCGCTACCCCGGCCAGGTAAGCGGCGGCCAGCTGCAGCGCGCCGCCCTGGTGCGCGCGCTTTCCGCCCATCCGAAGCTTCTGGTATGCGACGAGGCCACCAGCGCCCTGGATGCCACCACCCAAAGGCAGATCGTCGAGCTTATCCGTTCCTTGGCTGAAGAGCGCAACATGGCGGTGCTCTTCATCTGCCACGACATCGCCCTGGTGGCGCAGCTGTGCCAGCGCGTGGTGGTCCTGCGCGATGGCGCGGTGGAAGAACAGGGCGGCGTTGGTCAGGTGCTGAGGCGCCCCGAATCCGACTACACCAAGCTCCTGCTGGCTTCCGTGATGGAAGCGTAGCGGCGCCTGCGAAGCCCTTGCCCGGTGGCGTGCTGGAAGCCCAGCGGCGTCCAAGGTGTGAACCTCGTATATAAGCAACACAGCGTTGCTTATATAGCGCTCCGAGAGTAGTATGCTTGCGTTCGGAAGCAGGGTAAGGGGGCGTTTCAAGTGGCTGCGGCACGTGCCAAGAAATCGAACAGCATCGACATGCTGCATGGCCCCTTGGCCGGCAAGATCATCCTGTTCTCCATCCCGCTTGCCATAACCAGCATTCTGCAGCAGCTGCTGAATTCCATCGATGCCATGTTCGCAGGCCAGTGGCTGGGCAGCAGCGCGCTTGCCGCGGTTGGCGGCGTGGCGCCCATCATCAGCCTGTTCGTGGCGCTGTTCGTGGGACTTTCCGTGGGCGTGAACGTGGTTATCGCGGTGCATATCGGTCACGACGACATCGCCAAGATCCGGGGCGCGGTGCAGACCACCGCCATCGCCGCCGTTGTGTGCTCGGTGGTGCTTGCGGTTGCCGGCGTTGCCTCCACCGACTTCATCCTTACCAGCGTGCACATGCCTGCCGAGGCATGGGACGACGCCACCCAGTACCTGCACGTGTACTTCGTGGGCATCGTGTTCTTGGTGGTGTACAACTTCGGCAGCGCCGTTCTGCGCGCGAAGGGCGACACGCGCCGCCCCTTGTACGCCTTGGCCGTTGCGGCGCTTCTAAACATCGTGTTCGATTATGCGGCCGTCGCCGTGCTGGACATGGGCGTGTTCGGCATCGCCGCGGGCACGGTGGTGGCCGATGCCGTGTGCGCTGCCATCATCGTGGTGTTCCTGCTCACCGAAGAAGAGAGCTACCGCCTGGTCCTGCGCGGCGCGCGCGTCGTCGGCGCCGACCTGAAGACCATGGTGCACATCGGCTTCCCCGCCGCACTTCAAGGCGCGGTATTCGCCCTTTCCAACATCGTTATCCAAGGCGAGATCAACGTGTTCGGTTCCGATGCCACCGCCGGCTCTTCGGCTGCCATGAACTTCGAGTTCTACACCTATTTCTTCGTGAACGCCTTCAGCCAGGCTGCCGTTACCTTCATCGGCCAGAACTACGCGGCGCGCAACCTTGAACGCTGCGACAAGGTGATGCGCTTCTGCATGGCCGCCGCCTTCATATCCACGCTTGCCCTGAGCCTGCTGTTCACCTTGGGCGGCGATTGGGGCCTGGCCATATTCACCACCGAAGCCGGCGCGCTTACCTACGGTTACAGCAGGTTGTGGCACGTTGAGCTGCTGGAGTTCATGCCCTGCTCGTACGAGATAACGGCAAGCGGCATGCGCGGCATGGGCTGGTCGGTGCTGCCCACGGTTGTGGTGATCATCGGCTCGTGCCTGCTGCGAATCGTCTACGTGTTCACCTTGTACCCGCTTATCGCCTCGTTCGACAACCTGATGCTCATTTACCCGGTTACGTGGGTGGTTACCGGGTCCACGATGATCGCGCTGTTCTTCTACGTGCGCAAACGAGCCTTCGCGAAGCAGGGCGTGTAGCCGCGGGAGTAGGCCGTTGCGGCGGCGGCCGGGAAGGGGGTGGATTCTTCCGGGCTGGCAAGCCCCGATGCTGCCAGCGTTTGGCTTGGCCCGGGCTCTGTGTTCCCCTGGCATGGTGAAAGCCCCAGGCGCGGCCGCTGAGCAGCCGGGCCTCTATGCTTGGGCTTTCGCGGCTTTGGGCTTCAGGCTCATCAGCGCGATGGACGCTATCACCAGCACGATGCCCAGAAGGGCGGCAGGGCTCAGCGTTTCCCCGAAGAACGCAACGCTTATGGCAGCCGTCGCCACCATTTCCACCGAGGCGATAACGGGCACTTTGCTGGTTTCGGCCATCTTCAGCACGCCCTTGTAGTACAGCAGGTAGGCCAGCGAGGTGGGCACCAGTGCCAGCAGGAACCCGTATCCCAGAACCGGCGCATTGAAGGCTTGGGCGTTTTGCCAGGGGCAGAACAGCGCCCCGATGGTGATGAAGGCGAACAGGAAGCTGTAGGTGCTGATGACGTACGAGTTCGTGCCGCCGCCCGCCATTCGGCTGATCACCGCTGCCATGCCGTAGGTGAACCCCGAGGCAACGCCGCAGGCTATGCCCAGAAGCGAAACGCTTGCCAGGTCGAACTGCCCGCCGGTGGCGGCAAGCGAGGCGCCCACGATGTTCACTGCCAGCGCCAGCACCTTCAGCAGGCTTACTCCCTCGCGGAACAGCAGCACCGATGCGATGGTGGTGAAGATGGGCGCGGTGTTCAGCAGCACGGCGCTTACCGCGATGCCGGCGTTTGCGATGGCCATGGTGTAGACGATGTTGTACAGGCCGTTGGAAACGGCGCCCAGCACCGCGCAGGCTATCAGCGTTTTCGCGTCCACCTTGAACGAGCGCACGCCGTACTTCGCTATCGTGATGGCGGCCATGATAAGAAGGGCGAACCCCATGCGTATGAAGCTGGTGGTTGCCGCGGTAGATCCGTTCAACTCCATCAGCTTCACCAAGGGGCCAACCAGCCCCCAAAGCACGCCGGCAACGAATATCTGCAGGATGGCGGTGGTGTCGTTGCCCGGTTTGCGCATCGGCGCCGCTCCTTCCCATTCTGCTTGTTGCCTTAGGTGCTAGATTCTATCCCCGTGCGCGCTGCATTGCGGTGCGAATCGCCGTTTTGCCCGACACGGGCGTGTGGCACCGCGCGTTTGCTGCGTCTATCATGGGCATATCGTAAATCCTAGGGAAGGAACCGGCCGTGATCATCGACTTCAATGCGCTCGAGGAACAGGAGAACCCCAACTTCAAGGGAGGCGAGGGCTCGGTTGCGGCGGCAGCCTACGTCGATGCCAATAACCGCATCATGCGCGTCACCGTGCATCCCCATTCCTCCATCGGCTGGCATCAGCATGCCAAGAACTCCGAGATCGTCTACGTGCTTTCCGGCACGGGCAAGGTGGTGGTCGAAGGCGGCGAAGAGCCTTTGGCGCCGGGCACCTGCCATTACTGCCCAGCCGGCGCCTACCATTCCGTCGTGAACGATGGGGAAGAAGACTTGGTGGTGTTCGCGGTAGTGCCCGAGCACGCAGCGCTTTCGTAAAGGCTTCGCTGCTGCGCAGGCGCAGGCTTGGCTGGCCGACACGCTGTTCGGTTCGGCCTGCTGCTTGCGCGGTAGCGGGCAGGGGCTGTGACGCGGTTTTAGTTCTTAACGGCTGCGCGCAACCAGCTTGCGGTACACGTGCTCTACCATCCAGGGTTCGGTGGAGGCTCGAAGGGCTTCCTCGAACGCCATCCACTTCACGCCCGAGTTCTCGTCGGGCGCGATGCGGGTGGCCTGGTGCTCGCTGGCCTCGAACAGGTACGTTGCGTTCAAGTGCAGATGCGAGGGAACGTACGCCCCGCGCTTCTGGTGCCCGTCTACGGTAAGGATCTCGCACGAGAGCAGTCTGTCCATTGCAAGGCGCGCCTGCTCGATGCCGGTTTCCTCGCGAAGCTCGCGCGCGGCCACGCTTGCCAGGTCGGTTTCGCCGTCAGCATGCCCGCCGATCCACGACCAGGAGTTGTATACGTTGTGGTACACCATCAGCGTTGCGGTGCGCTGGGGGTTCACCACCCAAGCCGAAACGGTGAAGTGCGCCGGCCATTCCCGCCCGTAGGATTCGGGTTTGCGCGCAGCATCTATCATGAGCTGCCGGTCTGCGGCCTCTTCTTCGTTTTGCGGGGTGAAGGCAAGCAAGTCTTCCAAGATAGTGCCCATGGTGTTCTTCGCTTTCGTTAGAGGGTTCGTCGGCGCGGTTTTGCCTGGCGGCCGATTCGCAGAGCCGTCTGGGCGCCCAGGTCGAACAAGGCCGCTTAGCGTTGGTTGAAGGCTGAGCGCTCCGTGTGGCTCATGGTAGCGCAGAAAAGTTCAAAAAAGGGGCTTGCGCGCATCGCTCCATTGCGTATAATACTTTCTTGCGCGCGGACGTGGCTCAGCTGGTAGAGCATAACCTTGCCAAGGTTGGGGTCGCGGGTTCGAATCCCGTCGTCCGCTCCATTTGATCATAAAAGCCGGTCGGATGAAATCGTCTGGCCGGCTTTTTTAGATCGGCGACGTGGCCAAGTGGTAAGGCAGAGGCCTGCAAAGCCTTTACCCCCGGTTCGAATCCGGGCGTCGCCTCCATAACGCACTGAAGAGGCCCTGGGTTCCCCGGAGCCTTTTTGTTTTGACTTTTCCAAGTTTGTCCGCGCCGCGGGTCGGGGCATTGCCCCTCGGGGATTCCCGTTCCGCTGTTTGAGCGCCCCGCTGCGCGAGCCGCTCTGCATGCGCTGCACTACTTCATGCATTTGAAGAAGATTCGCTTCGCGAATCAGACAGGAAGAGTGTTCAGAGAACCCCGAGCGGCAATGCCCCAACCCACGTCGCTGCCCTCCCGTTGTTGACGCAGCGGCGGGCGGGGCTGCGCGGCGAGAAGCCCTTCCGGAGCGCGGCTTCCGAGCGCTCGCCTTCAAGGCGGCGCCCCAGGTACTTGACCAACGGTGCAGGGATGAGGCGAACAATGCGTCAAGCCGTTTTCCGCGCCGCCCCTTCGCGAGCGCTCGGAAGCCGAAACAAGCGCAGGGGGCGCCGAGGTGCGTGGGCGCCGACCGGCGCGGGCGGGCAAGGATGGCTTCTTCCATCCGCGTTTTCTGACACCGCTCTTCCGCTACAATGGCAAAGACAACGAGGGGAAGGGGTTTGCGCATGGCGCAAAACAGCGAAAACAGCGAGCAGCCGCAGGAAAAGCCGGCAGCCGCCCAGAGCATTTCCGAAGGCGTGGCTGCGGCGCGCGCCGAGATGCAACGCCGCGCCGAGATGAAGTCGGGCGTGAAGAAGCCCGAGCGCAAACCGGGTTCCGGCGGCATCCCCGGCGGCCAGTCGCTCAAGTCGTTTGTGCTCAAGGCCGTTATCTCGCTCATCGTGCTGGTGTGCATCGGGTACTTCCTGGTTGCCTCCCTTGCCGGCACGCTGAACCTTGCGGTGAACTCGAACAACCCCGACCTGAAGGGCCGCGCGGTAACCGTTTCCATCTACAACGGCGATGTTTCCGACTTGCTTTCCGACAACGACCCTTCGAATGACCCCGAGCCTGCGGAAACCCACAACTGCACCATCGGCCAGCGCACTACATTCAACCTGCACGACTTCGGCGCGCACACGCTGTGGGCGCAGCTTTCCGACGGCAACACGGAAGACGGCTCCTGCCAGCCCTACGTGGTAACCGCATGGGGGTTGGACATCGGCACGCAGCTCTGGTTCGACTAAGCCGACCAGACCGCCCGCGGGCTTCCTGCGTTCTGTTTGCACAATGTAACGTAGGGCCAAGCCGGGTTCGTGGTACCATGGCAACACCCTGTGGGGGAGTAGTTGGCGCAGCGAAGGCTGCGTGACCCGTCAACAATCCTGGCTGAAACGAGCCTGGCGTGTCTTAAACGATGAGACTCACGGTGTGGAGGCAAGCCCGCCTCCCGCCGTGGGTCTTTTTTATGGGCGGGAACTGAAAGAAAGGCAAAGCAGCACATGGACCTCTCGATTTTCGCAACGCCCGAAGCGTGGATCAGCCTGGTAACCCTGATGTTCTTGGAGATCGTTCTTGGCGTGGACAATCTGGTGTTCATCATTCTTACCACCGACAGGCTGCCTGCCGAAAAGCAGCACCTGGGCCGCAAGCTGGGCCTGCTGGCCGCGCTCGTCTCGCGCTGCATCTTCCTGTGCTTCGCCTCGTTCCTGGTGCATATGACCGACAAGCTGTTCTACGTCCCAGGCATCTTCATCGGCGACGAGCAGCTGGGCTTTTCCGTGCGCGACCTTATCCTGTTCCTGGGCGGTCTGTACCTTATCTACAAGGGCGTGTCCGAGCTGCGCGACCTGCTGAACCTTACTGAGGAAAAGGAAAGCCAGGGCGATACCGACAAGCCGCGCAAGACCATCGGTTTCGGCGGCGCCATCGCCACCATCATGGTGATGGACGTGGTATTCTCCATCGACTCGGTTATCACGGCGGTTGGTCTGGCCAATCACCTCATCATCATGATCATTGCGGTTATCGCGGCGGTTATCCTGATGATGGTGTTCATCGACGCCATCTCCGACTTCATCAACGCGCACACGGAAATGACCATCCTGGCGCTGGTGTTCATCGCCGTCATCGGCATTCTGCTGGTGCTCGATGGCCTGGGCATCAACTCCGGCATCGAGGTTATGGACATGCACGCCGAGAAGCTGATGGTGTACTTCGCCATGGTGTTCGCGGTGGTGCTGGAGCTTATCCAGATGCGCTACAACACGAACTACCGCGAATGGACGGCGCAGAAGAACCTGGAGATGATGCGCGCGAAGGGCTTCGAGCCGCAGAACACCGACACGCTGCAGCTGGCTACCGCCCTGATGGAGGCCCAGCGCTTGAAAGAAGGCTCGGCTCAGGAAGCCACCGAAAAGCCGAAGCAGGAATAACCCGCGTCGATCTGCGGCAGGTCAGGCTTGTGTTGGTCTTGCCGAGCCGATGGGAGCATGCGGAAAGGGCGCGTGGTATTCCCGCTCTGTGAGGGGCACCGGCCTTAACTGTTCGTGAACGGCCCTAGTCTTCAGGCTGGAAGTGCTTCCGGCACTCGTCGGTTACCACGAAGCGCGCGGCCTTCGGAAGGCAGCGCACGGTGATGGGCGTTGCCACCTGGGAAGGCTCGCCGTCGTATTCCACCTGCATGGCGGGCGCAGCATCGATGCGCACCTCGCGGCCGCGGTACAGCTGCAGGCCGCCCACCTTCTTCGCCAGGGCGCCGGTGTGATCGAACACCTTCGCCAGCACGGTGGGGATAAGCTGAACGGCGTTTTCCGTTTTCAGGACGATGATGTCCAGCATGCCGTCGCGCGGAAGGTTCTGGTCGCTCACCATAAGGTCGAACTGCATCTTCGAGAAATTCGCCAGCACCACGCCGATGCCCGACTCGTGCACTTCCTTGCCGTCGATGGTAAGGGTGAAGTCGGAAACCTGGGGCGTGGGGTTGGAAAGCGCCGCCTCGAAATAGGCCATGTCACCCAGCAGGTGCTTGTGGCCGGTGGCGTTGCGCATGATCAGCTCGTCGTAGCCGCACCCTGCCATAACCGTGAAGCCGAAGGTCTTCCCGTCGGCGGACTCGATTTCTCCCATGTCGAAATCGAGGGTGATGGCCTCGTCCACTACCTTGCAAAGAGCGTGGCTCTCGTTCGGCTCGAAGAGGTTCAGCGCCAAGAGGTTCGCGGTGCCGGCGGGGAAGGGCAGGATGGGGATGCCCGTGTTGCGCAGCTCGTAGGCCACACCGGCAATGGTGCCGTCGCCGCCGCTGGCAACCACGAAGTCGAAGTCGGCCGCATCGGCAAGCAGGCCCGAAAGCTCGGTGTTGCTGCCCAGAAGGCGCATGGTAACCGAATCGCCTTCCTCGGCGTAGCTTCGCACGAAGTCGTAGACGGCCCCGTTGCGCAGGCCGGAGCGTAGATTATGTATGACGAGAACTTTCAACGGCACCCCTTTTGTTACCCTGTTGATGGTACATGAAATGCCCGCCCGTGGCGATGCGCCCCACTGCCTGCGCGCACGCTTCCCGGTGCTGTTCAATAAATTGACATGAAGGATCGTACATGCTCGTCGAAACCGACGCTAAGCTGCGGGATTTCCTGGCGCGTTGCTCGGAAAGCCCTTATATGGCAATCGACACGGAGTTCTTGCGTGAGAAAACCTACTACGCCAAGCTCTGCCTGGTGCAGGTGGCCATAGAGGGCGAGGTGGCCATCATCGATCCGTTCGGCATCCGCGACCTTTCCGTGATGGCCCCGGTGCTCACCGACGAGCGCATCGTGAAGATCTTCCACGCCTCTTCGCAGGATATCGAGATCCTGTACCACGAAACGGGCGTGGTGCCCAAGCCGGTGTTCGACACGCAGGTGGCGGCCGCCATCTTGGGCAAGAGCCAGCAGGCCTCTTACGCTTCGCTGGTGCAGTCGTTCTGTCACGTTACCTTGCCGAAGAAGGATTCGTTCACCGACTGGAGCCGGCGCCCGCTTTCCCCTTCGCAGGTGGAATACGCCGCCGACGACGTGAACTATCTGCCGCGCATCTATTCGTCCATGATGCGCATGCTGGAAGAAAAGAACCGTCTGAGCTGGCTCGACGATGCGTTCGACGAGATCTCGAACCCCAAGAAGTACGAGGTGGATCCGCGCACGCGCTACCGCAAGCTCAAGCGCGTGAACCAGCTTACCGCCCGCCAGCTTTCCGCTGCACGCGAGTTCGCCGCATGGCGCGAGGAGCGTGCCCAGCACGCCAACATCCCCCGCAAATGGGTGGTCTCCGACGAGCAGATCGTGGAGGCTTGCCGCCGCGAGGCCCGCTCGCTCGACGAGCTGTACATGGTGCGCGGCATGCGGGAAGCCCTTCGCCCGGCCGAGGCGCGCATTGCCCTGAAGTGCATCAAGCGCGGCCTGGATTGCCCGGTCGAGGACCTGCCGGTGGTGCAAGGCCACGGGAAGAACGAGGCGAACGTGGACGTTGCCGTGGATCTGATGAACGCCATCGTGCACCTTCGCGCGAAAGAGAACAGCATCGCCGCCCAGACGTTGGCCCCGCAAAACGAGCTTATGAAGCTGGCCCGCGGGCACGTGGAAGACTGCGAGCTTCTGCGGGGTTGGCGCTACCGTGTGGTGGGCAAGGAGCTTTCCGAGCTGCTGGAAGGCCGCTACTCCTTACGCCTTGATGACGGAAACCTGGTTATCGTGAGCAACCAGCCAAACGAAGCCTAGCGCCCTGTATGCTTAACCGAAAACGATTCCCCTAGGAGAACCCAACCTATGATGACCTACATCCTTCTGATCGTCGTAACCATGGCCATCGGCGGCGGCGCCCAATGGTACGTGAACCACCAGATCAAGAAATACTCGCATGTTCCCAACACCAGCCGCATGACCGGCCAGCAAGTGGCCGAGGGCATGCTGCACTACTACGGCATCTACGACGTGCCGGTGCGCATGGGCGGCCACGACCAGAACTTCTTCGACCCGAAGAGCAACTCCATCACGCTGGACCCCAGCTCGTTCAACGGCAGCTCCATCACGGCAACGGCCACGGCCTGCCACGAGGTTGGCCATGCCTGCCAGTACGCGCAGGGCTACATGCCCATGAAGGTCCGCGGCGCCATGGTGCCGGCGGTGAACTTCGTTTCCAACGCTTGGATCTTCCTGCTGATGATCGGCATCTTCCTGAACCTTGCCGGCCTGGTGCAGCTCGCCATCATCTTCTATGCCGTTGCGGTGCTGTTCCAGATCGTCACCCTTCCGGTGGAGTTCGACGCCAGCCATCGCGCCATGACCTACATGGCCACCACGGGCATCCCCGGCGGCGAGCAGGCAGGCGCCTGGAGCGTGTTGCGCGCCTGCGCCCTTACCTATGTGGCCGCCGCGCTCATCTCGGTTCTTCAGCTGCTGTACTTGCTTTCCAGCCACGAGGAATAAGCCGTGGCGCGCGACGATACGCCTTGCATGGGCGGCATTGAGCCGCCCGACGTTTGCATTTCCCAAAGCGACGTGGTGGCTGCGGCCAAAGGCGCCGCTGCGCGCGCGGCGGGGTATCGCGAATCGTTCGCCTTCGGGGTAGACGCCCCAACACAGGGCCGCCCGAAGAACGCCAACGGGCAAGACCTTCTTACGGTTACCGAGGTAACCAACATCGCCAATTCCGTTCTGGCCAAGCACACGTTCTGCGTGCTGGGCGAGGTAAGCGAGCTTTCCAACAAGCCCGGCTACAAGGCGGTGTACTTCACGGTGAAGGACGAAGGCGCCGTGATGGACTGCAAGATGTGGCGCAACCGCTACAACGCCAGCGCCATCGAGCTGTTCATCGGCGCGAAAGTGCAGATCACCGGCCGCTTCAACATATATAGCCGCACCGGGCGCATGACCTTCGACGTTACCAGCATCGCGCTGGAGGGCGAAGGCGTGCTGCGCCGCAGGGTTGCCATGCTGGCGCAGAAGCTCAAGGCGGAAGGTCTGATGGATTCTTCGCGCAAGCGCCCGCTGCCCGCCATGCCGCTTACGGTGGGCATCATCACCTCGCCGCGCGGCGCGGTGGTGCACGATGCCCTGCGCACCTTCCGCCGCCGCTTCCCCCTGGCGCATATCGTCTTCGCGGGCGTGCCGGTGGAAGGTGCCAACGCCGCAAAAGACCTTACTCGCGCCTTGGAAGTGGTGGGGAACTCGGGCGCCGAAGTGGTGCTGCTGATGCGCGGCGGCGGATCGTTCGAGAGCTTCATGCCCTTCAACGACGAAGGGCTGGCGCGCGCCATCGTGAACTGCCCCGTCCCGGTGGTAACGGGCATCGGGCACGAGCCCGACACCTCCATCGCCGATATGGTGGCCGACCATCGCGCTTCCACTCCGACCGATGCGGCGCTTACCGTAAGCCCCGACAGGCAAGAGCTTGCCCAGCAGATAGACGTGCTGTACGGGCGCATGACGCGCACGCTGACAAACCGCCTGAACCGCTCGGTTTCCTATTTAGACCAGGTTTCCTCGCGCCCGCTATTCTGCGATCCGGCCACGCTCTACGCCGCCGATGCGCAGAGCTTGGACGAATACCAGGGCCGTTTGGAGCGCATTGCGCAGTCGCTTGCGCCCGCCCGTGCCGAAAAGCTCGCCAACTGTGCCGAGCGCCTTGCCCGCGTGGGCAAGGGCCTGGCGAAGGCGAACTGCGAGGGCGTGGATTCCTTGGCCCAGCGCCTGCAGGCTGCGCTCCCCCGCGCGGTTGATGCTTCCCGTGCCGAGGTATCGCGCCTGGAATCGCAGCTGCGCAGCGATGGCGCCGCGCTTGCAACGCGCCAGCGGCATGAAGTGCAGCTTGCGAACGAGTCGCTGCTGCGGGTGGGCAAAGGCCTGCTGAACCGTTACTGCTCCGATGCCGCCGTGGCCACGGCGCGCTTGGGCGACCTATCGCCTTTGGGCACGTTGGAGCGCGGCTGGTCAATCGCACGCACCGAAGACGGCAGCGTGCTGAAAAGCGTTTCGCAGGTGCACCCCAACGACCTGGTTCAGGTGCAGCTGAAAGACGGCGCGCTGAACTGCCGCGTTGAGGAGGAAACCGCATCCGAACTTACCGAACTACTATCTTTGGAGGATGGCAATGAGTGAAGAACCGAAGATCGCCGAGGTGGAAGGCCTGACGTTCCGCCAGGCCATGACGGAGCTGAGCCAGATCGTGCAGGCGCTGGAGAGCAACACCCTGGAACTGGAGGAGAGCCTGGTGAAGTACGAGCGCGGCATCGCGCTTCTGCGCTTCCTGAAGCAGAGCCTGACGAACGCCCAGCAGAGGATCGACGTGCTGATGGGCGAGCTTGACACGCCCGTCGACGATGCCGTGGTGGACACCACGCTCCAAAAGGCTTAAACCCTTGTAAACGCAACAAGCGCGCCGAACCTGCGCGCTGCAAAGGAAAGGAACAACCATGGCCGACTGCCTGTTCTGCAACATCATCGAGGGAAGCATTCCCTCCACCAAGGTCTACGAAGACGACGTATGCTACGCCTTCGACGACATCGCCCCCGAGGCGCCGGTGCACACCCTTATCGTTCCCAAGAAGCACTATGCCTCGCTTGGCGACGACGTTCCCGCCGAGCTGCTGGGCGAGCTTCTGGCCCGCGTTCCCAAGATCGCCGAGATCAAGGGGATTTCCGAGAGCGGCTACCGCACCATCGTGAACACGGGCGCCGATGCCGGCCAGACGGTGTTCCATCTTCACATCCATGTGCTGGGCGGCAAGAACCTGGGCGAGCACGTCTTGTAGCCGTTTCGTGAAGGGCCTCATGCCGTTCATCGACTGCTGGGACCCTTTGAGGCGGCATAGGCTACCGCTCACCAGTCACCGTTCAGACGACCTGCGCTGCACGTGCGGGTCGTTGTTTTTGCGTACAATGTTTAGAACATCTACACGTTCAAGGAGGGGTAGATTTGAACATTCTTGTTGTTAACGCGGGGTCTTCGTCTTTGAAGTACCAGCTTGTTGATATTGCCGTCAACAAGGTGCTGGCAAAGGGCCTATGCGAACGCGTTGGCACGGAGCAATCCCTCCACAAGCACGGCATCGACGACGATGAGTACGTGTACAACCTGCCGCTGCCCGACCACACGGCTGCCATGCGCGTGGTGCTTGATGTGCTTTCCACCGGCCCGAAGGCCGTTATCAAGGACATGAGCGAGATCTCGGCAGTGGGCCATCGCATCGTGCACGGCGGCGAGTTCTTCAAGAAGTCGGCGCTCATCACCGAAGACGTTATCTCGAAGATCGACGACTTGGCGGAACTGGCGCCGCTTCACAACAAGGCAGCCCTTGCGGGCATCAACGCCTGTCGTGCGCTTATGCCCGAAACGCCGATGGTGGCGGTGTTCGATACCTCGTTCTTCCAGACGCTGCCGAAGTACTCCTACATGTACCCCATTCCGTACGAGTACTACGAGAAGTACGGTATCCGCAAATACGGCTTTCATGGCACCTCTCATCGTTACCTGTGCGAGCGCGCGGCGGCCATTCTTGGGGAAGACCTTAGCGAGATCCGCCTTATCACCTGCCATCTGGGCAACGGCTGCTCCATCACCGCGGTAGACCACGGCGTTCCCGTGGACACGTCGATGGGCTTCACCCCGCTCGACGGCCTTATGATGGGCACGCGCTGCGGCGCCATCGACCCGGCAATCGTCACGTTCCTCATGGAGCACGAGGGCTTCACCCCCGACGAGATGAGCGACGTGATGAACAAGAAGTCGGGCCTGCTGGGCATTTCCGGCATCAGCAACGACCTGCGCAGCGTGCGGGAGGCCTCCGATGCGGGCGACAAACGTGCCATCTTGGCCTACGAGATGTACTCCACCCGCGTGAAGAAGTTCATCGGCCAGGCGCTTGCGCTTATGTCGGGCACCGATGCCATCGTGCTCGCCGGCGGCGTGGGCGAGAACTGCGAGAAGATGCGCCGCATGATCTTCGCCGGCTGGCAGCCGCTGGGCATCATCTTGGACCCGGAGCGCAACAAGCAGCGCGGGTTCGAGCGCATCATTTCCTCCGACAAGTCGAAGGTGCCCATCATCGTGGTTCCCACCGACGAGGAGTACATGATCGCGCGCGACACGTACGAGATCGTGCACGCACGAAGCCAGATCGTTCCCGCTTCGCACTACGCGAAGAAGCTCAACTAGAACACAGCTTGCAAGGAGCCCGCAGCCGCGGGCTTCTTTGTTGTACGGGGCGCATTGTGCTCGGTGGTGTCGGTGCTTCGGGCTTCATGGCAGCGGCGGTTCCTCTCGTGGCGGCCATGCCAAAGGTTGTAGCCGACCATGCCGTATAAGCCCGTCTGCGCCGTCTCCCTGCCTTGCGGCACCTTGTCTGTTTGGGCAGCGCGCTGCTTCAACAGTGTGCCGAGCCGCCACTTGGGTAATAATGCTGAGGGAACGACGAAAGGGGTTTGGCATGGCCGACCAAAGGTTCGCCTTAAGCAAAAAGGAAGCAAGGCTCATCAAAAGGTGTTGCGTGTTGCCGTGCCTCGCACGAGTCAGCCTCATCATGGTGTTTGGCGTTTGGCTGCTGATGGGCTTGCTCCTGTTTATCCACGATATGGTGTTCTATGGCGAGGGCGACCTGGGTATGCTTGGGCCTTACACTGCCGGTGCCTTCACCGTGGTTTTTATTGCAGTGCTTACCTACTCCGCCATCGCAACCAAAGTGGTTATGAGCGGCAAACGCTGGCGCGCTCTTGAAGAGAAGGTGCGCGTGCAGCAGACCCGCACCGATCATGTGGGCGAGCTTGCGGCTGCGGCCGGGCTTGCGATTGCGGGCAGTTCCCTTCGACACTCGGACAACAACACAGCAAGCACTGTTGGCGATGTTGCCACCGTAGTTGGTGGCGTGGCGGCTTCCGCTGCGATGGCGAAGGTGATGGACGAGTATGCCGGTGACGCGGAGAGCGTGGCCCGCGTCTGCGGCATCAAGCCGCCAAACACCAAGCGGCTTACCATCGTCACGGTCGCGGTGCCTATTCTTATCGTGCTTGCGGTGTATGCCGCTACCTATGTTTCAGCCGCAAACGCCATGGAGGCCAGCCAGGTCAAGGCGACTGCGCAGTCGGAAATTCTTGGCCGCGCCCTGGAGGGCGTCTGCACGTCTGTGGAAGGAGCGGACGGCCCGGATTCGTACGAGGAGTATGGCTATAGTGTCTACGGTTTCCTATCTGGGAGCAACAGAGACTATCGCCTAAGCTCGGAACCGGAGCGCAGCATCCAGGTGAATCTGGACACGCGCGGACTTGTCGAGGAGGCTTGGTACACGTACACCATCGACCCCGATCTGTCTTTCGAGGAAAACCTTGCCCAAGCCAAGGCCGACTTTGCCAAGCTGGGGCAGGCGTTGGAGGGCTCGGGAGCCGAAGCCGAGGTGGACGCCGTCCTGTCGTACTACGAGATACCCGATGAGTTCTGCGAGAAGTTCCTGGCCACCGACATCTATACCGAGGTCTCCTCGCACGAAGACAGGGGCGACTATACGATCAACTGCTTGTTCATAACCAGCACGCAGGCCAATTTCGATAAGGATACGCATCCGTATATCCAGCTGTTCGTCGATTCGGACTTGTAAACGGTTTCGACCAGCGCGCGGGCTGTGGTTCGCTGGTTGTGTTGGGTTTGAGCTCCAAGTCGGAGCTGTTCAGGATTGGGCTTGTAGGGGAATAACGTGCCTTGCCAGCGGTCCATGACGTTTGCGTCCTCCGAACCGCGACAACAAAAAGGGCGCTGGCCTGCGCCAACGCCCTGAATGGGATATGCGGGTTTTGTCCGGGTGGGACGAATCTTACTGCTCCTGTGCCTGAACGCAGGTGATGGCGATAACGCCCACCACGTCTTCAGCGGTGCAGCCGCGGGAAAGGTCGTTCACCGGGGCGGCAAGGCCCTGCAGGATGGGGCCGTAGGCATTGGCGCCTGCCAGGCGCTGAACCAGCTTGTAGCCGATGTTACCAGCGTCCAGGTCGGGGAACACCAGGGTGTTCGCCTTGCCGGCAACGGGGGAGCCGGGAGCCTTGGAAGCGCCCACCTCGGGGATGATGGCGGCATCAAGCTGCAGCTCGCCGTCGGCATTCAGCTCGGGGTAGTTCTCCTTGATGTAGGCCATGGCGTCGCGAACCTTCTGGGCATCGTCGTTGTTGGCGCTGCCGTAGGAAGAATGGGAGAGCAGCGCGATGCGTGCCTCCTTGCCCATCAGGCGCGTGAAGCCCCGGCTGGCCAGGCTTGCGATGTGGGCCAGCTTTTCTGCCGTGGGCTGGATTTCCAGTGCGCAGTCGGCGAAGGCGAACACGCCGTTCTCTCCCAGATCGCAGTTGGGGACCTCCATCAGGAAGATGGAGCTTACCATGGGGGCGCCGGGCGCGGTTTTCAGCACGCGCAGCGCAGGGGAGAGGATCTTCACGGTTGCGCAGCTTGCACCGCCTACCAGGCCGTCGACGGCGCCGGTCTTGATCATCATGGTGGCGAAGTACACGTTGTCGGTGGTTACCAGCTCATGGGCTTCCTCTTCGGTCATGCCCTTCTTCTTGCGAAGCTCGAACAGGAGGTTTGCGTACTCCTGGGCCTTTTCGGAGGTTGCGGGGTCGATGATCTGGGCGCCTTCCAGGTTGTAGCCCTTTGCGTTGATTTCCTCGGGCTTGCCCAGGATAACGAGGTTGGCGATGCCCTGCTTCAGGGTTTCCTCGGCAGCGGTAAGGATGCGGTCGTCGAAGCCCTCGGGCAGGACGATGGTCTTCTTGTCGGCCTTGGCGCGTTCGATCATCGAATCGATGAGCGTGGTCATAAACATTCCTTTCGTGGGTGATGTTCGTCTCGTGCCCCATTCTACCGCTCGTATGCGCTGGCAGGTATAATGAGCCGCTGAGACAAAGCTCTAACGGAGTGAACGGAAAGGTAAGGTGCAGCCGCGCATGAAGACGATCTCCTTTGCGGTGCCGTGCTTCAATTCAGCCAACTACATGGAGAAGTGCGTGGAATCGCTGCTTCCCTGCGGCGACGACATCGAGATCATCCTGGTCGACGATGGTTCCACGCGGGACAACACGGCCGAGATCTGCGACAGGCTCGAAGCCGAGCATCCGGGAATCATCCGCGCCATCCACAAGCCCAACGGCGGGCATGGCTCTGCAGTGAACGCCGGCCTGGCCGCTGCGGAGGGGCTGTACTACAAGGTGGTCGACTCCGATGATTGGATGGACCGCAAGGCCATGGAAACGCTGATGACCTACCTTCGCCAGCAGAAGGCCAAGGTGGAAGCCAGCGGCGCCAACGAGGATGTCACCGACCTGGTTATCTCGAACTACGTGTACGAGAAGGTGTTCGAGGGCACGCACACCACCATCCGCTACACCAACGTGTTCCCCACCGACAGGGAATTCGGCTGGTCGGACTGCGGGCACTTCCGCTCTTCCCAGTATCTGCTCATGCACTCGGTGATCTACCGCACGAAGCTCTTGCGCGATATGGGGCTGAAGCTTCCCGAGCATTGCTTCTACGTCGACAACGTGTTCGTCTACGTTCCGCTGCCGAACGTGCGCACCATCCGTTACTTCGATGTGGATGCCTACCGCTACTTCATCGGCCGCGAAGACCAGTCGGTGAACGAGAAGGTCATGCTTTCCCGCATCGACCAGCAGCTGCGCGTTACCAAGACCATGATCGACTCAGTGGACTTGAATACCGTGGAAAACGAGCGTCTGCGCAAGTACATGCACAACTACCTTTCCATGATGATGTGCATCTGCTCCATCTTCCTGCGTATGGAGAAGACCCCGGAAAACGAGGCCAAGCGCGCCGATATCTGGGCATACCTGAAGGCCAAGGACGAAAAGCTGTACGGGCAGATCAAGCGCACGCTTATCAACTCGTTCACCAACATCCCCTCGCCAGTAGGCAGGCAAGTAGGCCTAACCGGCTACCACCTGGCTCAGAAGATTTTTAAATTCAACTAACGGCACCTGTTGAAGCTGGCTAGCTGGGCGGCTTGCTAGGCGTGTCGGGTTGTTGCGCGCTCGTCGGGCATGGCGCCTGTCCCGGGCTAGTCTTTGTAGTCCTCGGGGTTCTTCGCGCTTGAGCCGGTAGTGTCGCTGTA
>CAVBGJ010000024.1:0-23332 GCA_963595065.1 Christensenellaceae bacterium Phil1
GCGTTCGCGGAAACCTGCAGCACAACGAGCGATGCGATGGACCAGGGAACCGCCGCCGCGGTAAGCACCACGGAATCCTCCATTTCAAGGGCGAGCTTCTTCCCATCGGGCTGGAGCGGCCCATACAGCTGGTTGGTGAGCATAATGGCAAGGGTCTGGTTGCAGGCGATGCACGAGGTGGCGATGGCGGTTGCCAGGCACGCGCCGAATTTCGTGATATGCCTGCTCAGCGCCTGAATTTTCCCTTGCGCCCCCTTCAGCAACCCGGTGCCCTGAAAGATCCCCGCGTAGGCCGACGATAGACACACCACCGCGCCGGGGTAGGCCATGCTCACGATGCCGCCGCCCTGCACCAGGGCGCTTTTCCCTTCATCGGCGAACCCGAGCAGCAGCGTCTGCGCCACAGCAAGCGGCTCTTGGTTTTGAACCGCGATGCACAAGGCGAAGGCGATTGCGCTGCTGATGAAAAGCGTAAGGCGCGCGTTGCGGCACACCAAGGGCAGCACCAGCACGGCGAGGGCAGGCAGGAACACCGCGGGGTGAAGCTCGAAGCCCTGAGCGATTGCGATTCCAGCCTCGGAGATCTGCGCGTCGGAGCAAAGCACCACCCCCAGCGCCAGATACGCGGCAACGCAGAGCACCAGCGGAACAAGTGCACCTACCAGCATGCGCGGGATGTTCTGCCGCACGGTGGTGCCGGAAAGCTCGGCCACCAGGTACGCGCTGCTGGAAACGGGCGAGCACCTATCGCCGAAATAGCACCCGGAAAGGATGGCCCCGCCCAGCACCATTGGGTCCACGCCCGCCGACTGGCCGATGGTGGCACACACCACGCCCATGGTTGCCGCCGTGCCGAACGACGTGCCGATAAGGAAGGAAACGGCGCTGCAGCTTATGAATGCCATCAGCACCAACGTGGCAGGCGTGAAGAAACCCGCGGCCAGGGAAACCAGGGCGGAAATAGTGCCGCTCGCTCGCCATAGGCCGGTGAGCATGCCGATGAAGATGAAGATGATCAGCACGCCCTTGGCCGTTTTCACCCCGTTCAGCATCATCTTCCCAACGGGAGCCACCGCGCGTACCTTCCACACCGCGTAAACGCAGAAGACAACCAGCCCGGCGGAAAGCCCGCACAGGATAGGCCAACCCAAGGCCACGCAGGCGATAAGGGATGCGGCGAACAATATGAGCGTTGCTGCTTCGGCCATGGGGTTCCTTTCCTCGAAGTGGTTGCAGGAAAGGTATACCGCCAACAAGCAACAGAGGTAAAACTGTTATATTCGGTGTATTCCACAGGGCTATTACTGTAGACGGGAACGAACATGAACTTCCTTTCCATGGAATACTTCGCAGCGGCGGCCAAGCACCGCAACTTCACCAAGGCGGCGGCCGAGCTGCACATCACCCAGCAAACGCTGAGCGCGCACATCGCCGCAATCGAAAAGGAGCTGGGCTGCAAGCTGTTCGTGCGAAAAAGCCCGCTGGAGCTTACGTACGCCGGCGAATCGTTCTTGCGTTACGCGCAGCGATTCAACGAGGATTTGGGTGCCCTGAAAAGCGAGTTCTCCGACATCGCAGGGAATCAGCGCGGCCGCATCCGCGTGGGGGTGGCGCACACGCGCGGGTCGCTTATCATGCCGCGCATCATCCAGGCGTTCAGGGCAGAGTACCCCGGCATCGACGTGGAGCTGTTCGAGAAAACGAACGAGGAGCTTATCGCGCTGCTGCGCGAAGGCGGCATCGATCTGTTCATCGGCCGCATCACCGATGCCCTTCCCGAATTCAACGTGGAGCCGTTCTATTCCGAAGAAATAGTGATGCTGGTTCCGAAGCGGATGGGGCTTTCACCTGGCCTTTCCGGCGAACAGGCGCTGAGGCTGCTCGCAGAAGAGCCCTTCGTATTGTGCCGCCCGAACGACATCGCGGGCAGGATATCGCGCGTGCTGGCGAAGCAGGCGGGCTTCAGCCCCCGCGAAGCCGTGCTAACCGACAGCTCCCGCACCATGCTCTCGCTGTGCGTACGGGGCGTGGGCGCGTGCTTCTGCCCATCGGTGCAGGTGAAGGCCATGCTTTCGAGCGAAGATTTGCAGAAGGTGAAGGTGTACCGCTTCGCCAGCGATTCCACCTACCAGATCAGCTTCGCCTACGCGAAAACCCCGTACCTCTGGAATGCGCTGAAGCGCCTGATGGACATCGGCCATAGAGTGATGGCGGAAGGGCCGGAATAGAAGCAGCGCTCCAGCCATAAGCGCCCAGGCCCTGCCCGGCGCGGACGGGCCTAGGCGCAAGAGTCCCTAGGCCCAGGACAACGATACGCCGGTGACCTCGGTAAACGTTGGGACGTTGCCAAGGGCTCCGGCGACCCACAGCACTGCAAGCAGCAGCGCGGCCTTCAGCAGCACCAACCAGATCTCGTTGCCACGCAGAAGGCGCATGGGTGGCTTGCCTACGCGCAGTTCGCCCGCGGCCTTCGCCCGAAGCAAGCCCGCGTTACCGATGGGGCACACGTCGGCGCACTTGCCGCACGAAATGCATTCGCCGGCAGTGAAGGCATCCGCATCGGGGAACACCGAAACCGGGCAACCCGCACAGCAGTGGCCGCATCGCTTGGAACAACACGCCTTCTTACGGGAAAACGCGGAAAACGGCAGCACCGGCATCAGGGCGAACACCGCGCCCAGCGGGCACAGGAACTGACAGAAGAAGCGCTTCACGAAGCCCATCCCCAGCACCAGAATACCCAGCACCACGAACGCTGCCGCATCTATCCCGTCAATGGAAAGGGCAACGATGCCCGCGAACGCCGTCCAAGGGCTGTAGCCGGAAACCTGGGCCCATACGCCGAAGAAGCACATGAGCACAACAGCCACAAGCACCGCGAACTTCACATACTGCCCCGCACGCTGAGCTTTACCCGAAAGAGGCCTGTCGGGGATGCCCAACAACTTGCGCAGGGGCGTGAACAGCAGATACGCCACATCGCCCAACGTGCCGAACGCGCAAGCGTACCCGCAGAAGAAGCGTCCGAACAGCACGGTGAACGCCAGCACGCCCACAAGCAGCACAACGAATGCGGTGGGGCTGACGGCCTGGCCAAGGCCTATCTGGGTGGCCACATATTTCACGCCGTTGAACGCCGCACTGAAGATGGAGGGCGCAAGGACGAAGAAGGCTATCTGCACGCACCAGCGCATGATTCGATGCACGCGCATCGCCCGTGCGCGCTGAGCGGCCTTGCCTGATATTTTGGGCTTGCCGGCCTGCTGCTTGCCTTTCGCCGCCTCCATCGCAGCCTTGGCCGGGCGCTCGTCAGCTTTGCGCACTTCCCGGGTTGCCGTGTTACCGCTTAATTGCTCCCCGTCCTTGGCCTGCGCGTCAGGCGCCGTTAGCTTCTCTTCGCTCATGCGCCTTCACCCGCTTGCCCGGCGTTGCTCTTCTCCAAGGCTTCCTTGGCGCCGTTCAAGATGCCCACCGAAGAATAGGTGCAGCCTGAAACGGTATCGACGTTCACGGTCTGCTGATCCTTGATGTCGTCCAGCAGCTTGATGGCCTGCGAAAGGTACGGCGCGTCCTCGTTGGGGGCAGAGAGCACCTGGACATCGTCGATGTAGCCGTCTTTGATGGTCACTTGCATGGTTACCGGACCGCCATAACCCTGGGCAGAGCCGGTGAAGGTTCCGTCGGTGGCGAAGGGGCCGCGGTTTGCCGCGCGTTCGGCGGCCGTGATCTGCGCCTGCACCTCCGCATCGGCAGCAGCCGCCTGGCCAGCCCAAACGCTGAACCACACCACCAAGCCGGCAACGATGGCAACGTTCACCGCCTTTACGATGAACAGGCGTTTTTCAGCCAGAAAACTAAACATCGGCACCTGCCTTCGAAACGGAGTCCGCGCCGGCAGCAGCACCGTCAGAGCCAGAAGCTCCCGACCCGGATCCGGAGCCAGAACCACTAGAACCCGCTGCATCCGAACCGTCCTGGCCGGAATGCTGCTCCTTATATGCGGCCGCCGCCTGCTCCAATGCCGCATCGTAGGCCTTGGCTATGGCGCGCGATGAATAGGTAGCGCCCGAAACCACGGTTACCTCGGAAGAGGCGGTACCCTTCAGCAGCTGGTTCACCACACCCACGTACACAACGTTTTTGCGGGTGCGGCCGTCCTTGGCATAGCCCAGGTACACATCGTTGTCATCGGCGTTGTAGGGATCCAACACCACATCACCCGCGTTGCCCGTGGCCGAGCCGTGGATGTCGGAAATGCCGGCCACCGCGCCGTCCTTCACCGTGACGGTAAGCGCCACGTAATACGGGTCGTAGCGATCGGGGCGCTCGGTGTCGGCACAGTAGGCATATGCCGTGTAGCTTCCATCTGCGTAATGCACCGGATCATCCGAGTTATCAGGATCTACCGGGCTGGGGCTTGGGTAAGGATCGGGCGATGGCGCAGGGCTGGGGTCGGTCTTGCCGCCCGAACCGCCATCGCTGCCGCCGTCTTCGCCCTTGGCGGCCGCGACCGCCTTCTGCAGCGCATCGGAAACCGCCGCCATGATGCCCTTGGAAGAATAGGTGGCGCCCGAAACCGCATCCACGTTGGTGGTTTGGGCGGAAAGGATGCGCGAAACCACTGCGCGGGCGTTGGTGAAATAGGGCTCGTCGTCGTCCGAGCCAACGATGACGATATCGGTGATCTTGCCGCCCGAAACGGTAACCTTCACGGTTATGTTGTCGTTGTAGCCCATGCCGCTGCCGGTGTAGGTGCCGTCTTTCATGGTGCCGGAAGGCATGGCCGTGTTCGACGCCGGTTGACGCGAAACCGTCTGCTGGGCAGATACAACGGCATTTTCCACCGGCGACTGACCCGCCGCCTGCAGAAGCGCGTTCTTGATGGCCACCAGAATGCCCGTGGAAGAATAGGTGGCGCCCGAAACGGTATCCACGTTCATGCTCTGCGAGCTGATCACGCGCTCGATAACGGCGCGGGCATT
This sequence comes from Christensenellaceae bacterium Phil1, assembly GCA_963595065.1. Classification (GTDB taxonomy): domain Bacteria; phylum Actinomycetota; class Coriobacteriia; order Coriobacteriales; family Eggerthellaceae; genus Anaerotardibacter. The sequence continues at coordinate 4,983 of CAVBGJ010000024.1, forward strand.
GCTGAAGTACGGCTCGTCGTCACCTTGGGAAAGAACCTGGATATCGGTTATCTTGCCGCCCGAAATGGTTACCTGCACCGTGATAACGCTCTTGTATCCGCGAGCGGATCCGGTATACGTCCCGTCGCTCAGCTGGCCGATGTCCATTCCGAAGTTCGACTCGATAACCGGGTCGTTGGCTTCCTGCTTTTCGGACGTAGCCTCGGCGGTTTTCAGCTCCTGAGCCTCGGCTTGGGCGGTAGCCACGATCGAATTCGGATCAAATACCAGCGGCTGGTACGAGCCAACGGCGAAAGCCACCGCCGCCCCGGTAAGAACCGCGGGCGCCAAAAGGGTTGCCGCCTTAACGCGCTCCTTAGCCCGGGCATGCTTGCCCTGTTCTGGTTTGGTCATGCAGTTGCACCTCTCCAACTACGCCTGATGGCGGAAGGCATAGCGCCCTCCGCCATCAGCTGTTTTACCGGGTTTGTCCACCAAACCCGATGATTCTATTGGGGTCCTTACTTGCGCAGGATACGGCGGCGTGTCCATGCGGCTGCGGCAGCTGCTGCAGCGGCGATGGCCCCGAAGCCTCCTGCGACAGCAGCGGTGCTATCGCCGGTCTTCGCAGAACCGGTAGCCTTTTCAGACTCGGAACCGTTGTTCGTGGTGCTGCTTCCGTTGTTGTCCGCATCAGAGTTCTCTTCGGCGGCAACCAGGGCCGTGCGTGCTTCCTGCAGTTGAGCAAGTGCTTCGGAAACCTCATCGGAGGAAAGATCCTCGCCGTTCACAACCTCGATTGCAGCCTTCAGGGCCTTCTGATAGGCAGCCCAGCTTTCAGCCGTGTAATCGGATTCCTTCAGGGCATCAGCCTTGCCGATCTCTACCTTCAGGTCGGTCTTCTGCTCGACAGTGGCTGCCTTGGCAAGATTTGCCTGAGCCTTCACCAATGCATTCTTGGCATCAGTCACCTGGGCGTCGGTAGCAGAGCTATCGGCGGCAATCTTCTTGGCGGAATCGAGCGCAGAGCGGAAGGTGCTCCAAGAGGCCTTGGTGTAATCGGCCTCGCTCAGCTCTTCCGCACTGGCGATAAGCTCATCGAGGGCAATGCGCGGGCTAGCCTCGAGCGCGGCCTTCGCATCTTCGATGGCCTGGACTGCAGCGGCAACGGATTCGTCGGAAGCCGCAACAGTGTTCAGAACCTCATTGCCGTTGGTAACAGCTTCCTGCAGGTTGGCCCAGCTTGCCCGGGAGAATCCACTTTCCTTCAAGTCAGCCACCGAGTTGATGGCGTTTTCGAGGGCGGTCTTGTCGGCCTCATAGTTGTAAGTGAAGGAAAGGTTGTTGGTGTAACCCGTAGCGGAAACCTCGATGGTGTAAGCGCCGTAACCGTCGAACACCTTCTTGGCGGAATCGCCCATGCCGGAGGTTGCCGCAGAGTTAATGGTGCCATCGGCATTGATGATCTTGGCTGCACCGCGTCCCTGCGCCGCATAGGACGTGCCGTTCACCTTCACGGAAGCAACGTTGCCCAGGTAGTTGACGAAGTCGGCCTCAGACACGCCGTCTGCCGCAACGATCTGGGTTGCCCCGTCATAGGCAGCAACCTGCGCGCCGGTAGATGCCACGAAGTCGATGTTGAGGTCTGCATACTTGCCGGACTTGTCCGTGACGGTAAGCACATGCTCGCCAGGGGTCATGCCCTTGGCGCTGAAGGAAACGCTTCCGTTGGAGCCAAGGAGCTGTGTAGCGTCCTCGCCATCGATCTTGTAGGAAGCATTGAAGTCTTCGGGCAGCTTCACTTCGGCCTTTACTGCCGGGTCGGCAGCATCGAGGTCCACTTCGCCAACAGCAACCTGCGCGTCAGCGGTCTTGACGGGCACGTAGATGCCGTCGTTGCCAAGGGTGATCTGGTAGGTGCCGGCGCTCGTGTACACCACAACGTCCTTCAGGGTCTTGCCCATGATGGACTCGTAGTGCTCAGAGCTGGTGGGGCAGTTGTGAACCTTCTCGGTGAAGCCAGTGCACCAGGCAAGCTCGAAACCGTGCTTGCCGGTTTTCCAGATGTTCTCCAGGCTGCGCATGCCGTAGCCGGTGCTGTCGGTGGTGTTCACCACCGCGCCGTAGATGGTTGCGTCCTTAAGGGCAGCGTAAACCGAGCCCGTTGCCTCGAAATCGAGCTCGTAGTCGCCGTAGGCGCTTTCGGCGGTGAACTCGGCCTCGGAAGAGCCGTCGATGACCGTAGCCTCTGCGCCTTCAACCACGCTGAAGCTGTAGCCATCATCGGTGGAGTTGATCTCCTTGTAGCTTGCCGGCGCTTCATCGAGGATGACATAGGAATGCGAGCCGGCGGTGGCCAAGGCATCCTGGCTCTCAACCGCGGTCCACTTCGACCAGTCGATCATGCTCGCTGCGCTCTCGGTCACCTTCACCGGGAACGTGACGCCGGTGATCTCGGAACCGTCCTCGGTGTGGTAGGTGCCGCCCGCAAGGGTGCCCTTGGTCTTGTTCTTCGTCGCGGAAGTGAACACATCAACCTTGGTGCTGTTGTTAGCGGTCTCGTTGGCATAGAACTCGCTGTACGGGATGTTCATCAGAACGTAGTCGCCCGTCTCGGGAGCGACCTTCACCAGGGCATCGATAGCTGCCTGCAGGTGCGTGATCTGCTCGGATGCTGCGGATTCGGTAAGTCCTTCATTGATAAGAAGCTCTTCCGATTCGGAAAGCTCGGTCTGCATAGCCGCCCAGGTTTCCGCGGAGTAAGAGCCCTCGTTCAGGGACTTCGCCTTGTTTACAAGCTCTTGCAGGCTTGCCTTGGTTTCATCGGTAACGGGAGTGTCCGCAGCCTTGATGTTTTCCGAGGTAGCCTGGAACGTGTACGAGCTGTCGGCGTAACCCAGCGCGTGGATAGTCACCTTCCAGTAGCCCGTGCCGTCCGTGCCTTCGGGAAGCTGGCAACGATAGGAATCGGTAAGACCAAGCTGAATGCTCATCGACTTGTGCATCCAGTTGTCGGCGGCGAACTTCGTGCCGAACGATGCCTTGGGAGCGGCGCCCGCGGAAGCAGGATCAACATCGCCATAGTAATCCCAGGTTACCGACTGCATCTTGGCGCCCAACGCACCGTAATTCTCCGTGAAATCGAGACGGATGAATTCGCCGAAGCTGCCTACGTTTTCGCCCGACTTCAAGTCAGGACCCATAGAGGAAAGATCAGCTGTCTGAAGCTCAGCGCCCTCGATGCCCGAGCCGGTGCCCGTTGCCGCCTTGGCGAACGTGAAGGAATCGCCGGACTTGGTTGCCTCCTTCAAGCCATTGGTGCTGGCATCAACGCTGGCAGTGAGAGAATAAGCCTGGAGGTTCTTCTCGGAGTAACCTCCAGCTAGGGTGCCGCCGTTCTCAACGAACTGGTAATTGGCCTTAAACGCTTCAAGGTCGGAGGTCTTCACCTTCACGGGAACGTACTTGATGCCGCTTACCTCGTAGTGGTCCATGGTGTAGCTCTGGCCGTTATAGGTCATTGCCCCGCGACTCCACTCGACGGTCTTGCCATCGGTGGTGGTGAAGGACTTGCCATCATCGGCCCATGTCGAAACCTGGAACTCCGTCCCATCTGTGCACTCGATGGTGGCAATGCACTGATAGCTACCGCGATGCAGGCCGTGGTTGGTGGTAGCGCGAGTGACCACATCGTAGCCGCCCTTGTCGTACTCGCCCTTGGAGTCCGTTTCCGCGTTGCTCGAAACATTGTCGGCGTTGTACACGCCTTCGGCCGCCCAGTACTCTGCCCAGCTCAAGCCAGCGTAGCCATAGGCGTACTCGTCTTCGACCTGCTTGTTCTGCTCGTTGCAAGCCGTTTGCAGAGCGTTGTTCGTTGCAGCGACGATTGCCTTGCTGGTTACCGTCGCGCCGGATACGGCATCGATATCGCTGGTGTCATTGCTCGATACGATCTGGTCAGGCACGCCCACAAGGCTCTTCTTAGGCACGCCGTTCACGGCTTTGCTCTGGTAGGACGCGCTTTCAGAAGGAGCTTCGCTCAGCACCTCTACCTTGGTAATTGCATGTTCGGCAACCGTTACAGCGACCTTCACCGTATATCCGTCAAATTCATCGCCGTCATCGACGCCTGAACTTTCACCATCGATAGTGAGGCCGTCTTTTCCGATCTCCGCCGTACCTTTGTAGGTGCCATTTGCGATCTTGCTTAAATCGTAGCTGGATGCAGCCTTGCTCACCGCGGAGGCGAGAGCAACTGCGTTATCATTGTTGTTTGAAGTCGTTCCGGCTTCGGAAGAGGTCTTTTCGTTGGTAGCGGGGGCCTCTTCTTCGTTTTCGGGACTTGCGTAGGCAAGGGACGGCACCAGCGAAAGCGTCAATGCCGTGGCCACGAAGCCGCGCGCGGCAGCCTGGCCAACTCCCACCTTGCCCTTTACAGACTGTTCGTCCATAAGGTTCCTTTCAGTTGGGGGGGTAACTATGTGGTCGTGCAGTTCAACTCTTTGGAAGCGCATTCTCCTTTCTGGCTGCGCCCTTCCCATCCGCATCGGTCTTGCCATGGAGCGCGAACCCGACAGGCCCGCCGCACCTTGGCTTCCTCCACGGAAGAAAAGTTATCCAAGCGTTACTTTTAAAATCGCGAGTTAGCTTAGGGTAACTCGCCTCACATTGCAAGCTCTTTTGATTCGAGGGTCTGCAAAAGTCGGGGAACCGCCCACCCGCGCCGCCCCTTCGCGATCCCCTCGGAAACCGAAATAAGCGAGGGGGCGTCGAGGCGCGTAGGCTCCGCCCGATGCGGACGGGTTGGGCAAGCCCCGCCCAGCACCATCCAAGACGGTTTTTTCATGGGCGTTGCCAAGCCGCCGCGAACCCCGTGCGATCGGCCATCGAATTAGCTCTATACTGCCTGCCAAGCACAAAAGAACGCCCCTTGGCGATCCCTGAAAGGGTAGTTCCCTTGGCATGCTTTCGCCCCGGAAAACCTGCCAAAGAAGCTTACCCGCACATCTGCCAGGCGGCGCTCCCGAAAGCGAAGGAGCACCCATGAAAATCGGCATCGTTTTCGAAGGCGGCGGCATGCGCGGCGCCTACACGGCGGGCATCATCGAGGCCCTTCTCGAACAGGAGTTCTGGGCAGATTACGCTATCGGCGTTTCCGCCGGAGCATCGAACGGCAGCTCGTACGTTTCCAAGCAACGCGGCCGCGCGCTTTCCTGCAACATCGATTACGCCAACGACCCGCGCTGGGCAAGCATCCAAAGCTGGTTCAAAACCGGCTCGTTCTTCGGCATGGACTTCATCTTCGGCGACCTGCCCAACACCGTGCCCTACGACATGGAGGCGGCCCTTTCCAACCCCTGCGAATTCGTGGTGGGCGTAACCAAGGTGGAAACCGGCACGCCCGAGTTCTTCACCAAGGAAGACTTCGACGACAAGTTCACCGTGGTGCGCGCCAGCTGCTCGTTGCCCCTGTTCAGCCCTCCGGTGGAATTCCGCGGGGAACTGTACATGGACGGCGGCATAACACGCCCCATCCCCTGCCAGAAGGCGCTCGAAGACGGCTGCGACTTCCTGGTGGTGGTGCTCACCCAACCGCGCGGCTACGTGAAGGAGCCTCAGAAGGGCATCTTCGCCATGGAGCGGGTGCTGGGGCAGTACCCCAACCTCATCGAGTGCATGAAGGTGCGCCACCACGTGTACAACAGCGAACGCGAATACGCCTTCCAGCTGGAACAGCAGGGCAAGGCATACGTCATCACGCCCGATGCCAGCCTTGAGCTTTCACGCACCGAACGCAACAAGGACCACCTGAAAACCGCCTGCCGCCAGGGGTACTTGGACGGCCTGATGCACCTGGAGAAGATCCGCGAAATCCTGGCGAAGAAGGGCGAGGTGCGTTAGGGGCTTGGCCCTAGCACTGCCGTTTTTGCTCATTTACGTGGCGATGGGGTGAAAAAAGAAAGGTTTTTCCCCTGTTATGGCATGATTGATGGTCGGAATACCTTGCAGCAGGAAGCTGCACCCGACCATACAACTCTTGCACCGTAAGGAGATCACTCATGGGGTTATTCTCTAAGTTCGAAAGCCATATGGAAGATGGCTTCGATAAGATGGGCGACAAGTTCTTCGATGCCCCCATCAGCCCCGTTCAGATTGCCAAAAAGGCCGAAAAGCAGATGCGCCGCGAAAAGATGGTGGGCGCCGGCAAGGAATTCGCCCCCACGCTGTACACCGTGCTGGTGAACCCCGACGACGACGAGCGCCTTTTCGGCTATTACCCCACCCTGGCCGGTGAAACCGAAACGTACCTGCGCGGCAAGGCCCAGGAACTCGGCTTGGCCATGGACGGATCCCCTCTGGTGCGCTTCATCATCGATGACGAGCTGAAGCACGGCAAGTTCGACGTTATCGCGGAAATGGTTTCCGCCCCCATCGTCTCTCAGCTGCGCGCCGAGGAAATGCAGCGCTACGGCCTTTCCGCCCAAGACGCTGCCGCACCCCTACCCCAGCAGATGAATCAGGGATATGCACAGCCCCAGAACCAGGGCTACTCCCCTGCACCGTACGAGCCCGCCCAACCCGCACAGCGTGGCAACTACGCAAGCGCAGGCATCGACGTCATGGCCGATGATGCCGCGGCGATGGCAAATGCGGCAGCCCCGGCGCAGGCTCCTATCGCAGCACCTGCGCCCGCCCCGGCAGCCGCCATGCCCCAGACGATGCGCTTCGAGGACCTGAACGCCCCTGCGCCGGTGCCCGCCGCGAACCGCGGCGCAATGCAGCAGCCGCGTCTGATCGACCTCACCACCAACCGCTCCTTCCCGCTTACCAGCGAACGGGTGCTCCTTGGCCGCGCGCTTTCCAGCGACATAGCCATCGAAGATCTGAACGTAAGCCGCACCCACGCCGAGATCCGAAACGAAGGCGCAGGTGCCTGGAGCGTGGCAGACCTTGGGTCCACCAACGGCACGCTGGTGAACGGCAGGCACATAGCCTCCACCATGCTGCAGGAAGGCGACCGCGTAACCATGGGCACCACCACCTTCCTGTTCACCTTCCAATAGGAACCATGCTTTGAACGGGCTGTGCCGTTAACCGCGGCGCAGCCCGTTTCCGCTTTCTACCAGCTTTTATCCAACCAGGGCAAACGATAGGGTTTTCCGTGATCGACGTTATCCTCCTCATAGGCCGCCTCCTCTTTGTGGCACTGCTGTACCTGTTTCTCTTCGCAATCATGAAAACGGGAATCGGCATGGTGCGTGGCCAGCGCAAGAAAGGCCAAACCTGGACCGTTGCCATAGAAAAAGGCCCCAAGGAACTGCGCGGCGTGAACATCGCCGTGAACGGCCCGGTTATCGTAGGGCGCAGCCCGGGCAGCGACATCGTCATCGGGGCGGAATACGTCTCCTCGCGCCACGCGCGCTTCGTGCTGATGGGCCAGAACCTCTTCGTTGAGGACCTGGGTTCCACCAACGGCACCGCCGTGAACGGGCGCTACATCACCGAGCCCACCACCTTGCGCAACGGCGACAAGGTTACCGTCGGCGACGTCACCATGCGAGTGAGGTACGCCCAATAATGAAGAAGATGAGCAACGACATGCCAAAACAACGCAATGCACGTGCCGAGCGCAAGGCGGTAAACGAGCCGGGCGCGAAGTCGTTCTTCGGAAGCCGCACGGAAGTGGGCCATGTGCGCGAGCACAACGAAGACAGCCTGGTGGTTACCCCGCCCCTGTTCGCCGTCGCCGACGGCATGGGCGGCCACGAAGCCGGTGAGGTGGCTTCCGAAATCGCCATCAAGACCTTGGCTGAGCTGGCCCCGGAAGGCCCCGACGGCGAAGCGCTCGCACGCGCCGTGGTTGCCGCGAACCTCGAGGTTATCAAGGCGCCGCGCAAGGGCATAGGCCGGGAAGGCATGGGCACCACGCTCACTGCCGGTATCCTGGAGGGCGAGCGCCTGGTAATCGCCCAGGTGGGCGATTCGCGCGCGTACCTGCTGCACCAGGGGCGCCTTCAGCAGCTTACCCGCGACCATAGCCTTATGGCCGACATGATAGAGGCCGGCCAGCTCACCGAGGCAGAGGCCCGCGTTCACCCCAACCGCTCGGTTATCACGCGCGCCATCGGCTCCGACCCGCATATGCAACCCGACATCTACGAGCTGAACGTGGAAACGGGCGACCGCATCCTGCTTTGCTCGGACGGCGTTACCACCATGCTCGAAGACCCCGAGATTGCCCGCATCATGGGTAGCTCGGAAACTGCGCAGGAATGCGCCGACAACCTGGTTGCCGCAGCACTCGAAGCCGGCGGATACGACAACGCCACCGCCATCGTCATGGACGTGGAGGGCTTCCGCGTGGTGCGCGAGCGCAAGGAAAAGCGAAAGAGCCGCGCCCTCTACACGTTCCTGGTGGCGACGCTCATCGCCATCTTCGCCGCAGCTGGCTTCGCTGCCTACCAATACGTGCACAACTCCGCCTACCTCATCAACCAAGACGGTAAGGTGGCCGTGTACCGCGGCTTGAACGAAGAGCTGCTGGGCATGCCCCTTTCCAGCTTGGACCGCGTCACCGACGTCGATGTGAACAAGCTGCAGCCCAGCGTTGCCGCACGCTTGAACGACGGCATTTCCGCCGGCAGCATGGAAGAGGCCGACGAGATCATCAGCTCCTACGAGGAAGAGATCGCCCGCCAGAACGCCGCAACCACGGCCTCTACGCAGCTGGCCGTCGGCGCCTCCGCAACCGCAACGGGCAGCTCTGCCCAGGCCGGCACCCAAAGCGCCGGCACGACCAACGGGAACGAGTAGCGCATGACACGTCGAAACACCGAACTGCTGCTGCTTTGCCTGGCGGCCCCGCTGGTCATTCTCCTGTTCGCGATGGTGGCCATGAACCAAGGCGGCTCCGTCACACTGGACAATCTCACCGTCCCGCTGGGGATGTTCGCCACCTTCGTCGTGGCACACCTGGCCATTCGCAAGCTTGCCCCCGGTGCCGACCCGGCTATCCTGCCCATCTCGTTCGCGCTTACCGGAATCGGCATCGCCTTCATCACGCGCTTGGCGCCCGATTTGGCCATGAAGCAGGTTGGCTGGCTGTTCCTGGGCGTGGTGTTCATGGTGCTGGTGCTGGCCTTCATTCGCAACCTGGACAAGCTTTCCAGCTACAAGTACACCATCATGATCGCCGGCATCCTGCTGCTGCTCTCGCCGCTGCTGCCTGTGGTAGGCAACGAGATCTACGGCAGCCGCATCTGGCTTTCCATCGGCGGCTTCTCGCTGCAGCCGGGCGAACTGGCGAAGATCTGCATCGTGGTGTTCCTGGCGGCCTATCTGGCGCAGAACCGCGAAATGCTCTCCGACTTCTCGCACAAGCTGGGGCCCTTCCCCGTTCCCGATCTGCGCGCACTGGTGCCCGTGCTGGTTATGTGGGCAATCGCGCTGCTGGTCATCGTGTTCGAGAAGGACCTGGGCTCGGCCCTGGTGCTGTTCTTCGTGTTCGTAACCATGTTGTACGTGGCAACCGGTAAGCACTCCTATATATTCCTGAGCCTTGGCCTTATCCTGCTGGGCTTCGTGGCGGCGTACTTCCTGTTCAGCCATGTGCAGGTGCGCGTCGATACCTGGCTGAACCCCTTCGCCGACCCCACCAACACCGGCTACCAGCTGGTGCAGTCCATCTTCTCGTTGGCCGATGGCGGGCTGTTCGGCGTTGGCATTGGCAACGGCCTTGCCTCGCAGATCCCCATCGTCGAGTCCGACTTCATCTTCTCGGCCATCGCCGAGGAAACCGGCCTTCTGGGCGCAGCGGGCGTCTTGCTGCTGTACCTGTGCTTCTCCATCCGCGGCATCCTTATCGCCGTGCGTGCGAAGAGCGACGTCAGCTCGTTCATGGCCGTGGGCTTCACCGCCATCATCGTGCTGCAGGCCTTCATCATCGTGGGCGGCGTCACCCGCCTTATCCCACTTACCGGCCTTACCTTGCCCTTCGTCTCGCAGGGTGGTTCCTCGCTTTTGGCGAGCTTCATCATCCTGGGCTTCCTTATGCGCGCAAGCGACCAGGGCACCGGCATCGAATCCGAGATGTCCTCCGGCACGGGCGGCTTCAGCCTAAACGGACCGCTGGGCCGCGTATCGCTGGGCAAGCGCCTTACCGGGGCGATGATCGTGTTCAGCGCGCTGTTCGCCCTTTTGGTGGCCAACCTCACGCTGGTGATGGTCGTGCAGGCAGACGAGTACAAGTCCATGCCCATCAACAACCACACCATCGCGAAGGAATCGAAGAGCGAGCGCGGCGCCATCACCACCTACGACAATGTGCTGCTGGCCCACTCCGTGCTGCAGTCCGACGGCTCCTACAAGCGCGAATACCCCGCCGGCAACCTGGCATCGCAGGTTGTGGGCTACGCATCCGACACCTACGGCACCTCAGGAATCGAGTCTTCCTGCAACGACACGCTGAAGGGCGAAAGCAACTACGCCAGCTGGATCGACGTGCTGAACTCCTATTCGGGCGCCACCACCGCCGGCAACGACGTGAAGCTCACCATCAACTCGACCGTGCAGAAGGCAGCCCAGGAAGCGCTCAGCGGATACAAGGGCGCCTGCGTCGTGATGGATCCCGAGACCGGCGCCGTGCTGGCCCTGGCCTCTTCGCCCACCTACGATGCCAGCGACATCGAGGAAATCCTCTCCAGCGGCAGCGATTCCTCCGCCCTGTACAACCGCGCAACCCAGGCGCTGTACTCGCCCGGCTCCACGTTCAAGATCGTCTCGCTTGAAACCGCGATCGAGAACAACATCGCCAAGGAAGACACGAAGTACGACTCGCCTTCAACGCTCGATATCGGCGGCGGCAAGGTGACGAACTTCAACAACGCCTCGTACGGCTCCATCACGCTGGCTCGCGCCACCGAGCTTTCCTCCAACACGGTATACGCCCAGCTCGGCGACCAGATCGGACCCCAAAAGCTCGTTTCCTCGTCCGAGAAGTTCGGCTTCAACCAGTCCATCACCTTCGACTTGCCCCTAACCAAGTCGCTCATGCCCGACCCCGACGAGATGACGCAATGGGAAACGGCATGGGCAGCTGCGGGCGAACCCGTAGGCGAGCACAGCTCGCCGGCCGGCCCTCAGGCAACCGTTCTGCAGATGGCCCTGGTGGGATGTGCCATCGCCAACGACGGCACCATCATGCAACCCTACCTGGTGGACAGCGTAAGCAACGCGGAAGGCAAGACGAGCTACCGCGCAACGCCTTCCACCCTTTCCAACGTGTGCAGCTCTTCGGTTGCGAAGCGCGTGAAGAGCGTGCTCGAGGGCGTGGTGAAGAACGGTACCGGTACGGCAGCAGCCATCGACGGCGTGACGATAGCGGGCAAAACCGGCACCGCAGAAACCGGAAAGGAAAAGGACGACCGCTGGTTCGTCGGCATGGGGCCTTCCGATGATTGCCATGTGGTAGTGGCGATTGTCCTGGAAGAGGCCGGCGAGCAACTTTCCGGCGGTGCAGCAGGGCGCGCCAAGGGCGTGCTCGAGGCGGCGCTTTCGGTGCAGGGCGACCTGTAAGAAACATTTCTTGAGACATAGTGAACACGCTCTGAAGAAGAGCGCATTCACCTACCGATACGATATGCTTATGAGATAGCCGTTAAGCATGGATCCAAAGGGAGTATAAACGTGGCTGGAAGCATGGTTGGCAGAACGTTCAATAACCGCTACAAGATAACCGAGCGAGTGGGCCTTGGCGGCATGGCCGAGGTATACCGCGCACAGGACAACGTACTGGGGCGTACGGTTGCCGTTAAAACCATGCTCCCCCAGTATGCGGCAGACCCCACGTTCACCAAGCGGTTCCGCCAGGAAGCCGCTTCGGCAGCCAAGCTGCAAAGCCCCTACATCGTAAGCATCTACGACTGGGGCCTTGATGACGAGACGTATTACATCGTCATGGAATTCCTGCGCGGCACCGACCTTAAAACCGCCATCCAGGAGCGCGGCGCCATCAACCAGCGCAAGGCCGCAGAAATCGGCTCGCAGGTTGCCCAGGCGCTTTCGGTGGCACATGCCGGTGGCGTTATCCACCGCGACATCAAGCCGCAGAACATCATGATCCAGCCCGATGGCAACATCAAGGTAATGGACTTCGGTATTGCCCGCGCGGGCGACGCCGGCCTTTCCCAAACCGCAACCGTGCTGGGCACCGCCCACTACGTTTCCCCCGAGCAGGCTCAGGGCAAAGAGCTCACCGGCGCCAGCGACATCTACTCGCTGGGCGTGGTGCTCTACGAGGCAACCACCGGCAAGCTCCCCTTCGATGGGCAAGACGCCGTCAGCGTTGCCGTGAAGCAGGTGAACGAGGTTCCCGCTGCTCCGAGCACCATCAATCCCAACATTGACCCAGCGCTCGAGGCCATCATCATGAAGGCACTCGAGAAGGATCCGGAACGCCGTTTCAAGGACGCCGCCGAGATGCGCCATGTCCTGAACGACTTCCTGGCCGGGCGCCCCGTCAACCTGGGCGAAGACATCAGCGGCCTTAAGACGCAGGTAATGGGCGGCGTTGCCCCCATCCAGAACAGCACCCAGGTGATGAGCCCCATCAGCGGGCAGGGCACCGGCGGCTTCACTCAGGTGGGCCCGCGCACCTTTTCCGCTGATGACGATGTGGAAAAGGCCAAGAAGAAGAAACGCAACACCATCATCGGAATCGTCATCGCTATCCTGTGCATCATCGGCATCGCCGGTGCTGTATTCGCCCTTGGCGGCAACGAAAAGGTCACCGTGCCCGATGTAACCGGCAAGCCCATCGCGCAAGCGCGTACCACGCTCGAGCAGGCGGGCTTCAAGGTGGGCACTGAAACCGAGGTGTACAGCAGCGATGTTTCCTCGGGCAACGTGGTAAGCACCGACCCGAAGGCGGGCGAGCAGGCTCAGAAGGGCGCTACCATCAAGATCAACGTTTCCAAGGGCACCGAACAGGTATCCGTTCCCGATTTGAAGGGCAAGTCGGCAGACGATGCGCAGAAGGCGCTTTCCCAGGCAGGCTTGAACGGCCAGCAAGGAGATACCGTGTACTCCGACGACGTTGCTGAAGGCGCGGTAGCCTCACAGGATACCAGCGCAGGCTCCAAGGCTAACAAGGGCGATACCATCGTGTTCCACCTTTCCAAGGGCACTGAGAAGGTTTCCATCCCCAACGTCGAAGGCATGACGCAAGCCAACGCCACCAGCAAGCTCGAGAGCGCAGGCTTCTCGGTGAAGGTCGAAAGCGCTGCAAGCGATTCCGTTGACAAGGGTAACGTCATCAAGCAGAGCGATACGGGCACCGCGAAGAAGGGCGCCACCATCACGATCACGGTTTCCACGGGCGCTGCCTCCGTTGAAGTTCCCAACGTGGTAGGCAAGACCGAAAGCGATGCCGGCGCAGCACTGGAGAAGGCGGGCTTCAAGTACGATGTTCAGCCCGAATCCAGCTCGACCGTGGCAAAGGGAACCGTCATCAGACAGAGCCCGTCTTCCGGCTCAAGCGCCAAGAAGGGCGACACCATCACGATTTTCGTATCCAAGGGCTCAGCCTCCGACAGCGTGAAAGCCGGCTAACCGAAGCAAACAAAGCGCCGTCCCATTTGGGGCGGCGCTTTTTTATATCGCAGGCCTACGTTCAATCCGGTTGATGCAAATGGGGCCAGACGTCAGCCAGAGGCCAATGCCAAGCCGGCACCGCAATGGCCGCACATGGTTATGTGCTAAGATAGCTTGGCTGCACAAGCCAGCATCTATCCGCCCCCGTAGCTCAGAGGATAGAGCGTCGGTTTCCTAAACCGTGCGTCGGAGGTTCGAGTCCTCTCGGGGGCGCCATCTGTTTTCCAAGGCCAGGTACCTTTCAGTATCTGGCCTTTCTCTTTTCGGTAGACATGCATCCTCCGTCCGCGTCAGCCGCGGCCTGCGCACCTCAGCGCTCGCCTTCGCTTACTTCGGCTTCCGAGCAAACGCGAAGGGGCGGCGCGGAGACCAGCTTGACGCATGGTTCGCCTCATCCCGGAATCCATGATCAAGTACCTGTGGCGCCGCTTTTGAAGGCGTTTTTTCGGAAGCCGCGCTACGGAAGAGCGCTTCGCCGCCCAGGCCCCGTCTGCCGCTGCAGAATCGGGTCAGCGCAGCGCCGGAGGGCGGGGCGGTGCCGCGCGGGGTTCTCTGAACACTGCTCCTGCCAGATTCGCGAAGCGAATCTCCTTCAAATGCATGAAGCAGTGCAGCGCATGCAGGCTGGCCGCAAAGCGGGCAGCCAAACAGCGGAACGGGAATCCCCGAGGGGCATCGCCCCACCCTCCGGCGCGGACGGAAGCGGAAGTCTCACAGTCATCGCAATATAGAGACAAAAATTGCAGCCGTGGTACCATTAACAGGTTCATATACCGACAGGAGAAACCATGTCCCCCACCGCCCCCACCAATACCAACGTTTGGTCCACCAAGCAGCTTGTCACCATGGCGCTTATGTGCGCCATCGGCGTTATCCTCTCTTTCGTTGAGTTCCCCCTTCTTCCCGGCGTTACCTGGCTCAAGTTCGATGCCTCCAACATGCCCGCCATGGTCTCCGGCTTCGCATTCGGCCCCGCAGCCGGCGTAGCCGTGGGCATCGTCACCGCAATCATCCACGGCCTGCTTATGGCCGACTTCACGGGCGCGCTCATGAACGTCCTCACCGTGACGTGCTTCGTTCTGCCCGCCGCGCTCGTGTACAAGAAGAAGCGCACCTACCCTGCCGCTATCTTGGGCCTGGTACTCAGCGTAATCGCGGCAACCATCGGCGCCATCGTGGGCAACCTCATCGTTACCCCCATGTGGCTGGGTGTTCCGCTCGAAGCGGTTGTGGCCATGATCATCCCGATCCTCATCCCCTTCAACCTGCTGAAAGGCTGCCTGAACGCGGTGATCACGCTCATTGTCTACAAGGCCATCTCGAACCTCATCACCCCGAAGAAGGAACAGACGAAGGGCCGCTAAGCCGTGATCTCGTTTTCCGACGTTTCCTTCACCTACACGGGCGATTCCTTCGTCCTAAGCGATCTTAGCCTGAGCATCCCCGAAGGCCAGTTCGTCTGCGTCCTGGGAGCCAACGGCTCGGGCAAATCCACGTTCTCGAAGCTGATCAACGCACTGCTTATCCCTGACAAAGGGGAAGTTGCCGTGAACGGCATGAGCACTTCCGATGCGCAGAACGTCTACGCCATTCGCAGCACTGCGGGCGCCGTGTTCCAAAACCCCGACGACCAGATCGTAGCCAGCCTTATTGAAAACGATGTGGCCTTCGGTCCCGAGAACCTCGGCATAGAGAACCCCGAGCTGCGCGAGCGCGTAGAGGAAGCGCTTCGCCAGGTTGGACTGGGCGGCCATGGGAAGCGGGAGACCACTGCCCTTTCCGGCGGCCAGAAACAGCGCGTTGCCATCGCTGGCGTGCTAGCTATGCACCCAAAGATCCTCATCTTCGACGAAGCTTCCGCCATGCTGGACCCACGCGGCCGCCGAGGCCTGATGCGCGTATGCAAAGACCTTCATAAACAGGGCATGACCGTGGTGATGATCACCCATTTCATGGAAGAAGCCGCCGAAGCCGATCGCGTTATCGTGCTGAACAACGGCCGTTGCATGCTGGACGGCACGCCGGAAGAAGTGCTCACCCAAGACGAGAAGCTCCGCAGCCTGAACCTGGACGTGCCCTTCTCTACCCAGATGTCACGACTGCTGCAAGATCGCGGCATCGCCGTTGGCACCCATACCGAGATGAATACGCTGGAGGAGGAACTGTGTCGATTGCATTCGAACAGGTAAGCTTCAGCTACAACCCGCTAAGCAAACGCCAGAAGAAAGCCGGCGAGCAGCAGCGTTATGCCCTGCGCAATGTGAGCTTCACCCTGAACGAGGGCGAGTTCCTGGCCATCGCCGGCCATACCGGGTCGGGAAAGTCCACCCTGGTGCAGCACCTGAACGGCCTGGCGAACCCCACCGAGGGGCGCGTGCTGTGGAACGAGCTGGACCTTTCCGCAAAGGGCGTGGCCACCAAGGCTCGTGCCGACATCGGCGTGGTGTTCCAGTACCCTGAGCATCAGCTGTTCGCCGCCAGCGTCTACGAAGACGTTGCTTTCGGCCCGCGCAATATGGGCCTTCCCGAAGAGGAAGTGGACGCCCGCGTACGCGAGGCCTTGGCCGATGTGCATTTGAGCTTCGACGAAATAAGCACCCGTTCGCCCTTCGAGCTTTCCGGCGGCCAACAGCGCCGCGTGGCGTTCGCAGGCGTGCTGGCCATGCGCCCCACCACCCTGGTGTTGGACGAACCGGTTGCCGGCCTGGACCCAGCAAGCCGCGCCGACTTCCTTGGCCTTATCAAGCGCCTGCATGAGCAGCGCAGCCTTACTGTGGTCATGGTGTCCCACAACATGAACGACATCGCAGCCCTGGCCGACCGCATGATAGTCATGCATGAAGGCGAGATCGCCTTCTTGGGCACGCCAGAGGAAATCTTCACCCAGCATGCCGCCAAGCTTCGCAAGATAGGCTTGGGCATCCCCCACGCACAGCGCCTTTCGAACGAGTTGCGCGATGCGGGCATGCCTCTTCCCGTGAAGCTGTACCAGCCGGAAACCCTGGCAGACGAGATAGCCCGCATACTCAAGGGCGAAGAGGCGCGCTAGTCATGAACATCGACGCGGTGTTCGGCCGCTACATAGCCAAAGATTCGCCGGTGCACCGGATGGACCCACGCGCAAAGCTGCTGCTCTCCATCCTGTTCATGGTGATGGTGTTCGCCGCAGGCTCGTATGTCTCGCTAGGCATTGCTGCGCTGTTCACCGCCGGGATGTTCGCGTTTTCCCATATCTCGCTGCGACAGGCCTTCGTCTCTATTGCGCCCTTGGCTATCTTGGTGGTGTTCACCGCGCTGCTGAACATCTTCTTCGTGCAAGGCGGAGACGTGTACTTCCAGCTGGGCATAATCTGCATCAGCAAGCAGGGTTTGCAGCAAGCGCTGTTCATCGCCATCCGCCTTACCATCCTCCTGCTGGGCGTAAGCCTGCTCACTCTTGCCACCACCACACTCGACCTTACCGACGGGTTCGAGCGCCTGCTGGAGCCGTTTCGCCGGTTCGGCCTTCCTGCACACGAGCTTTCCATGATGATGGGCATCGCACTGCGTTTCCTGCCGCAGTTCGCCATAGAGCTGCGCACCATCTACCGCGCGCAAATAAGCCGCGGCGCGAACTTCAGCACCAGCGCCAAAGGTTCGCTTGCGCTTATGACTTCGCTTATCGTGCCGCTGTTCACCAGCGCGTTCCGCCATGCGGAAACGCTCTCGCTTGCCATGGACGCCCGCTGCTATCACGGCGGCGAGAACCGCACTCGCCTGCGCGAGCTTTCCTACAGCAAGCGCGATGCCCTCGGTTTCGTCTACCTTGCGGCAGGAACCTTGGTCGTGCTGGGCTGCGACTTCGCACTGAAGCTACTGCTGGCGGCGTAGTGCCGCTGGTGGCGTAGAAGGGGTTCAAGCCGAACTCAGGAAGAGCTTTTGCACGACGGAGCTGCAATCCGGCATCCAGCGCTTTGTGCGCACGAGAGCGAAAGCCCGCAAGGAAATAGCCGCCTCGAATGGCAGATGAAAAACAGCGGAAGACACCAACCCGCCCTAAAGAAAGGAAGCCCTGAAATGGACGAGATCCTGGAATACCTTACCTCGGTACCGGCATGGTATTTGGCAACCTGTGAAGGCGACCAGCCCCATGTGCGCCCCTTCAGCTTCGCCATGCGCGAAGGCTGCACGCTGTGGTTCTGCACCGCCACGAACAAGGATGTGTACCACCAACTGCAGGCCAACCCCAAGTTCGAGCTTTCCGCCTGGAAGCCCGGCCGCGGCTGGGTGATCCTCACCGGCGAAGCAGACTTGAACGACACCGCCGGCGAAGAGGTGCGCAAGGCCGGCTACGAGCACATGACCGCGCTCGGGGAAACCTACGAAGACTGGGGCGACCCGCGCCTCACCTTCTTCAGCGTGAAGAACGGCACCGCCCACATCGACGACATCGACGGCTCGTCCAGGGATATAGAGCTGTAAGGCAAAAGCCCACTCACAACACACAACAAAGGCCTCTGCAGAACGCAACCGTTTTGCAGAGGCCTTTAGAGTTTAAGCCTTCCAGCCGTGCTAGAGAGGGACTGTCCCTACCGACACGGGCACCGCCGAACCCGGGAGCCGAAAAGGCCGGCGAGCAGGATGTCGTTCCAAAAGCCCGGGATCCAGCAAAGTCAGCGAGAAGACCCCTGATGAGTGCAGGTAGCTGGAAAACGAGCGCCAGGCGTGCTTCGCACGTCCAG
>CAVBGJ010000025.1:0-22910 GCA_963595065.1 Christensenellaceae bacterium Phil1
GCTCGAAGCCATTCAGGGGGGAAGGCTTGTAACCCATGTAGGTGGTGGCCTCAAGCCATGCCTCGCCGGTGCGGTTGGAGTAAGCGCAAACTTCCTCGAACTTCTTGTCGTCCCACTTCTTGCCGGTGATCTCTTCCAGCTGGTGGATGGCGTCGATGAACTGGCCCTTGACGTAGTCGATGCGCTTCTGGTCGACGTTGTAGCTGTCGCAGTAAGGAACATCGATCATGATGACGGGGATGTTGAGCTTGCGACCCAGGTTCTCGTACCAGCTCATCATGCAGGTGCAGATGTTGTTGCAGCACAGAACGAAGTCGGGCAGCGGCATGTCCATCTCGCCGTTGGGGCACTTGCCGGTATCAGCGTATGCCATGGAGATTCGCGCATAGGCGCACAGGTCGTTGATGAACCCAAGCTCGCCTTCCGCGTGCTCCAGCAGCGGAAGCGATCCGCCCTTTGCGGAAATCGCGGCAGCCTGGCTTTCGGGATACACCGTCTTCAAACCAAGCGTGGTCGGGATCTCTTGCGGGAAGTTGGATGCGCACCAACCGATCATCTCGCCGGCGGCCTTGGCCTCGGCTGCTTCGCGGTACACATCGTCCACGATATGCGCCAGCACTTTGCCGGCAGGAAGCTTCTCAGCTTTTTCTTCAGTAGTCATAGTCCCCTTCTTTCGATACGAATCGTGTGAACTGGGATTCGGGCCGCCCTGCACGCAGGAGGGCTCGCAGGCAGGGCGGCCGGTCCCGATCAGGAGGAGTTACTCGCTCCAGGTTTGAGCGACCTTTTCGTCGATCATGCTCTGGATTTCCTCTTTGGAGTAACCCAGGGAGGTAAGCACCTCTTCGGTGTCCTCGCCCAGGAGCGGAGCCTTGTTGTAGTCGGGCAGCGGGGTGGTTTCCATGTTGATGGGCGTGCGCACCAGCGCCTTGGGGCCGCGGGGGTAGTCCATCTTGTAGAAGACGTCGTTTGCCCAGGCCTGCTCATCCTTGGATACTTCCTGGTAGGTTGCGCACAGTGCGTAGGGGATGTCGAGTTCCTTCAGGATGGGGATCCACTCGTCGGCGGTCTTCTGCAGGAAGCCTTCCTGAACGATGTCGTAGGCCTCGCCGATGCGGCCGGCGTCCTGGATCTTCTTCTGGTCGCACATGATGGGGTCTTCCAGCACGTCCTCACGGCCGATGGCGCGCATGATCAGCGGCCAGTAGATGTGGAAGTTCGGGCCCATTACCTGCAGGAAGCGGTCGTCCTTGGTCTTCACGGCGGGCTGGTAGGGCAACGGATTCTCGCGGCGGTCGAACGGATACAGAACGCCGTTGAACTCGGTGCCGTACTGTGCGCCCTGGATCTGGAAGGACTGGACCCAGATGCCGGTGTGCAGCAGGTTGGTGGTCACGTACTCGCCACGGCCGGTCTTCCCTGCGCGGTAGAGCGCGCCCAGAACGCCAGCGGTAAGGGCGAGTGCTGCCTGATGGTCGCCCAAGGCGGGAATCAGGTTGGAAGGCACGGTGCCCTTCTGGTACAGGGAGCCGGACCAACCGGAGCGGGCGAAGAACGCCGTGTAGTCGAAGCCGGGCAGGTCCTTGTCGGGGCCCTTCTCGCCGTAGCCGGTAAGGCTGGCGTAGATCAGTCCGGGGTAGCGGTCCTTAAGCTCGTTGTAGGTAAGGTTCTGGCGGGCAAGTGCGCCGGGACGCCAGTTGGTAAGGAAGATGTCGGCCTCGTCCAGGAGCTTGAACAGAACCTCCTTGCCCTTGGGCACGCGCAGGTCAAGCACGATGCCCTTCTTGTTCGCGTTCTCCAGGTCGAAGTTGGTGTCCTCGTGCGGGTCGGAAGGACGGCCTTCGTTGGGTGCGGTGAAGCGCAGGTTGTCGCCCTTGGACGACTCGATCTTGATCACCTCTGCGCCCATGTCGGCCAAAATGCGGCCCACGGCAGGCACTGCGATAAAGGTTGCCATCTCCACAACCTTTACGCCTTCAAGCGGTCGCTGTTCGTTTCCCATTTTTCCTCCTAAGACATGCCCCTTTGGGAAGATCCCCTTCCCCACCAGGGCCTCCTCAACCAAGGCGCTTGCCCCGGTTGCTTTGTCGTTTGCTGTGAACAAGTTCATAACGTGTTCACATCTGGTAGTTTGCCCGGAGCGAGCGGTTCACAACATGGTCGAAAACGCGATATGCCCGAAGGAAACTAGGCAAAATGGGAATATGCCTAGCGTGATCTAGGCAGAAACACAAAAATGAACAGGTTCATTTCGGCGATTGGGCGGTTTTAAGCCTTAAACGTTAGTCAAAGCGGCGTTTTCTCGTCCTTTAACCCGTTCATGCTGCTAGGATTTATTCCAAGGGGACAAATCACTCGTGCAGTAAGAAGGGGATCCTGCATGGAGGAGCAATCTACTCGGTTCGCCATAGCCGAGGAATTCAAGCGCATGGTACGCGAAACCTCGCTTTCGAAGGTGCACGTGGCCGAGCTCATCGGCAACCTGGGAATCAATCGCAACACGTTCTACTACTATTACGCCTCGAAAATGGATGTAGCCTACATGGTCTTCCGCTGCGACCTGCACAAATGTCTGGAGCACAACCTGCCGTCGAGCCAATTGGTGTATTCGGATTGCGGGCTTAAAGACGGAAGCTCGCGGCGCCTGGCCTACTGGACGCACGTTGAAACAGGCGCCCGAACGCTGGACAACACCCTGTTCTTCCGCAGCCTCGTGCAATGCCTGAGCAGCGACCCGGCCTACTACCGCAAGGTGTTCAACCCGCGCGAACCGGAATTCCAGGAATATCTGGTGGGCATCTGGACCGCAGCAGCGAAGAAGGACATCGACTTCATCCTAAGCGGCAGGCCCATGGATTCCCTTTCCCGGGACATGCTGGCCCAAACCACCGCCTGCTTCATTTCGGCCACCGCCGGCAATTGCCTGCGCCCCGAATACCGCAGCGTGCTGGAGAACCCCGAGAGCTACCCCTATTGGAATGCGCCGTTCGAAGGCATGCGAAACGCCATAGAGAACAACCCCGCCGGAACGAAGGGCAACCCCCTGGCCAGCATCTACCGCTGGCACCCCACCAGCTACAACTGAGCGGCAGCAAACTAGCCGGGCAAGTCGATGGGGCTTGGCGAAGAGCTGCCAGGCCTGGCAAGGTGCCGACCAGGAACGGGCTTAGGCTGGGCCGTCGCTCGCTGAACTCGTACCGTCTGCTTTCCCGGGCGCTCGAACTGGAACCAGCGCTATCGCCCCAGAGCCAGTACCTACGCTATCCGCGCTTCAGCTTCCCTGCGAAGCGGTTTCCGATGCGGGTTATCACGCTGAACTCCTCTACGCGCAGCACCTTGCACAGGCCGAAGGAAACCACCAGGCCCACGATGCCCGAAACCGCCAGGATAACGACGGCTTTCACCACCGCGCTTACGGCGATGGCGCTCAGCAGCGTGCCCATGCCGCTTGCCAGCACACCGGCAACGGCAGCGCCCACAATGCCGGCAACAGCCGTCTTCAGCACCAGCACCGCAATGCCGCGGTTGCCGTAGGCGCCCACCTTACCGCGCACGATCAGGCTGCATACCACGAACATCACCACATAGAAGCCCAGATCGGCGATGGGGATGCCCGCCAAGCCCAGCACATCGGGCTGGCACAGGTACCAGTAGCCAGCCACCTGCACAATGCGCACGACGAAGTCGATGAGCGCGAACTTCAGGAAGCTGCGCAGCGCCGCGAACACACGGTACATGTACATGTAGCCCGCATAGAACGGCAGGCTTATTACCCACAGCGCCAAAATGGACCCAACATTGTTCACCTCGTCGGCGGTGAATGCGCCCGCCTGGAACAGCTGCATCAGCGGCTGCGCCAGCGAACCCACCAGCAGGGCCAGCGGGATGATAAGGAAGAACGTGGAGCGCAGGCCCGAGCGGACGAAGCCGCGGAACCCGTCCCAGTCCTCACGCGCGGCGCAGTCGGAAAGCTCGGTCAACAGCGTGGTGGAAAGCGATACCGCGATAACGCCATAGGGCAGTTGGTACCACGTCCACGCGTAGTTCAGCGTTGAAGGGCCGTTCGGTGCTGCCTCCAGCGAAAACGCGTTGCGGCAGCTGAAGGTGATCATGGTACCCGCGATGTAGAGGAACATGGGGCCGGCCACCTTCAAGGCCTCCACCAGCATCGGGTCGTGCAGGTTGATATGTGGGCGGTAGCGGAAGCCCTGCTTTATCAGCGCGGGGATCTGCACGCCGAACTGGCACAGCACGCCCAACGAGGTGCCGATGGCCAACCACCACAGAGCGAAGGTCTCGTTCCAGGCCGAAAGAGGCACGAAGCCGAACATCACCACCGTAACCACGATGTTGTTCACCACCGGCGCCAACGAGGGCATAAGGTAAGTGCGCTCCGCGTTCAGGATGCCGGTTATCACCGCTCCCACGCCGTAAAGCAGTATCTGAACTGCGAAAATGCGGAAGAAGAAGATAGCCAGCGTCTTCGACTCGCCTTCGGAGACCGTGAAGGTCTGTGTCTCTATCACCAGCGGGCTGAACACCGAGCAGGCAAGCGTCAGCACGCCCAGGCCCACGATGGTAAGCGAAAGGATGTTGCTGGCGAATTCGTAGGCTTCCCCGTTGCCCTTCTTCTCCTTCTGAAGCAGGTACAGGGGCAGAAACGCCGTTGCCAAAAGGCCGGAAGCCGCCAACTCGTAGATCATCGCGGGCATGTTGTAGGCAATCTGATAGGCCGAGGTAAGCAGGGTGTTGCCCAGGGCAAACGCCATAGCCCACGTGCGCAAGAGCCCGGTTACACGGGAACCCAGCGTGCAAAGCGTGATCAAGCCCGTGTTTTTTAGGATGCTGTCCTTCGAGTCGTTTGCCATAGGTCCTCTTGGTAGGTCATAATCGTTAGAATTCCGGGAAATTATTGTAAGGAATTGCTCATGCGCATTCTTATTGTCCGCAATAACTACAACCCCAAGGCAATGGAGTCCGCCCTGCTCCTTGAGGTGTACCTGGCCTCCCAAGGCATCGACTACACCAGCTTCGACACCGACGACCTGCGCAGCTCGCTCGAGTTCTTCCAGCGCCAGGTGGAAAACATCGACGACTTCGACTTGGCCGTGGTGCTCGGCGGCGATGGTACCATCCTGCGCACCGCCGCGCAGATCAAGTACCGCCGCATCCCCATCCTGGGCGTGAACTTCGGTCACCTCGGTTTCATGGCGAATTCCAACGAAGACGGCATCATCCCGGTAGTGGCGGCGGCACTGGCCGGCGAGCTTACCACCGAGCACCGCACCAACCTGCGTATCGACGTGTTCTGCGAAGGCGATGATTTCGCCGAGGGCGATCCAGGCGATGCACGCGCCGGTTCGCGGCAGTTCTTCGCGCTGAACGAACTTGCGCTGGCCCGTGGCGCGCAGGGCCGTGTCATCGATTGCCACTACACGGTGGCCGGCGAGAAGGTTGCCGACGTGAAGGGCGACGGCCTGGTGGTTGCCACGGCCACCGGATCGACCGCCTATGCGCTTTCCGCCGGCGGCCCCCTGGTGGCGCCCGGCTACAGCGGCCTTATCGTGGTTCCCATCGCACCGCATTCCCTGCATTCGCGCGCACTGGTTACCGGCCCGTCCGACATCGTAGAGGTGTTCATGGATCCTTCCAGCGCCAACCGCGAGGCAACCATGTTCATCGATGGCGAGCTCATCCCCTTCGAAAAGCCTATCCGCCGCGTTATCGTGCAGTCGGGTGAAGAGCCCACCGTGCTCTTGCGCTACAAGGCGGAAACCTTCTACGGCCGTACTTCCCGCGTGTTCTTCTCGTAGCAAAACGCTCACGGCTAGGGCGAAGATCCGCCCCGGCCAAGCCGCATACGGCCGCCCCGACAACCGGGCAGGCTCCACCGAACCGAAAGGCGTCCCCCGTGGGCGCCTTTTCCCTACCTACCCGACGCGCCCCGCCTTCTGCGCCATCGTAGGCTGCCAAGGGCCGCACCTCCCCCGAAAACCCAAAAGGCGCAGCCCCTCGTGCGAGGGAGCTACGCCTTGCATTGGCAATCCTAGGAACTTGGGCTGAGGGGGCTAGTCGTTCACCGGGCGACGATGGTCGGGCTCGGTGGTAAGAACGCGCGGGCCGTCCTCGGTGATGGCGATAGTCTTCTCGAAGTGGGCCGACGGCTTGCCATCGCGCGTGCACACCAGCCAACCGTCACTCATGACCTTGGTGCGGTACGTGCCGATGTTGATCATGGGCTCGATGGCGATCACCATGCCGGCCTCCAGCTTGATGCCCGTGTGCTTACGGCCGTAGTTGGGCACGTTCGGATCTTCGTGCATGTCGCGGCCAACGCCGTGGCCAACGTACTCGCGCACCACGCCGTAACCAGCGCGTTCGGCAATCTCCTGGATAGCATGGCCGATGTCGCCCAGATGGTTGCCGGGACGCGCAGCCTCGATGCCAGCCCACATGCACTGCTCGGTAACTTCCAGCAAGCGCTTCTTTTCCGGGCTGATCTTGCCCACCGGGTACGTCCAGGCGTTATCGCCCACCCAGCCCTTGACGATGGCGCCGGTGTCGATGGAAAGGATATCGCCTTCCTGCAGGATGACGGAATTCGAGGGAATGCCGTGAACGATCTGGTCGTTCACCGATGCGCAGATGCTGCCGGGGAACCCGCCGTAACCCTTGAACGCAGGGATGCCGCCCTCCATGCGGATAATCATCTCGGCCAATCGGTCGAGCTCTGCCGTGGAAACACCAGGCTGCACACGTGCGCCCACTTCGCGAAGCACCTTCGCGGAAAGACGGCCTGCTTCGGCCATCTCCTCGATCTCTGCAGGAGATTTCTTGATGATCATGCTTTTGCCTTTCTTTTCGTTTATCAGGCTAAGAGTACACCCTACGCAACTTCTGCGGAAGCGCGCCCCGGCGAATCACCCAAAAGCAAGATAGTCTTGATAGGCAGGCAGGCTCGAGAGCTTCTTGTCTTGGAAGGCGCCCACCCATAAGCCCTGCAGGGTTTGGTCTTCACGCGTGAAGCTATATGGGCCCGAGCAGGCCTGCAAGGCCTCGCCGTCGTAGCAGGAGAACCCAACCGTTATCGTCTCGTCGTCCTCTATCGGACGAGTGGTCTCTCGCCCCTCGTTGGCCGATGCGGTATCGGTGCCCCCTTCCTTGGGGCCGGAGGAAATGATGCGCACCGCCGTGCTCAAGCGATAGGAATCGCCGTCGCGCACCACAACGAGGTGCACCCCCGAAACGATCGGCAGATCGTAGGCGTTTCGAGCCGAGGAAACGCACGCAGCCAGGTACTCCTTCAACTGGGCTCCCGTTATCTGGGCGCGGTACACCGCGGTAGACGCCACCGAGTAGGAAAGATCGGTCGCGGTCTTCTCCCCGGAGTACAGGGGGCAGCGCGCCGTCTTTCCCGATATGGCGAAGATGTCCGTGCCGAGCGAGGCAGAGGCGGCCTGGGCGATAGAGCAAGCGGCCACGTTGCCTTTCGTGGAGTCGTACAGGTTGCTTACCCCCTCGCCGAAGCTGACAAGCGCCTTGGTGTCTTGGGTCTGCCGCTCTTGCAGCAGCCCCTTCACTTCCTCCAGGGCGTCATCGGCGGCCAGCGTTCCCGTTACCACCCTTTGAAACGCCGAGCCCACTGCATCGGAAACCAACTTGCTGGGCAGGTAGGTGCGCACGCTCTCGGACTCCAGGCACGGAGAAAGGGAGGTAAGCGCATCGGGCAGGGAAACGTGCTCGTCTTTCGAGGTGGGAACCAGCTTGTCTATCCCCATAAGGCTCAGATAGCGGTCCTGCGCTTGCGTGCTCATGATGCTGGAAAGCACCTGAACGGCGGGGGCGTGGATGGTCTCGGCGCTTGCCGTCGAGTTGCTCACGCCCTGTGTCTTCACGTCGCTCACCATGCCCACGAACACCGGCTCGGCGAAAGCCCAACTCGAAGAGTCCCCGAAAAACGGCAGCGCACGCACGGTCATGTTGTGCTCTGATCCGTAAACGGATGCCTGGCCGTCTTCCAGGAACATCATGGCCGCCTGGCCCTCCAGGAACTGACGCTCCGCCTCTTCGGGGGAAAGGGACATGTCGCTGGCGTCGATGACCTTCTGGTCGACCAAGGTGGAAACGTAGGAAACCGCGTCGTCGAACGAAGACCCTTCCACCGAAACCGTGTTCCCGCTTTTGTCGCGCTTGATTATCTGCCCCAGCAGATCTTCGGTCTTGGAGACAAGAGAGGAGTCGGCAAAGCCCTGCATCACTTCGTAGCAAACCTCGTCGTCGCCCATACCGGCAACGAAGCCGCGCACGCCCTTCTCGGAGAAGGCCTGGCATGCCTGCAGGAACGATTCCTTGTCGGTAGGCACGGGGATATCGTACGTCTCGAACAGGTAGGTGTTCATCACGATACCCTTGAACCCGCTTGCACCGGGAACGTACTTTACCTTGCCATCGTTGCCGGTAATCTGGCTCAAGCTTTTCTCCGGGTAGTTCTGCGCCAGATCCGTCCCCGACAAATCGTAAAGGGAATCGCCCAGCGTGTCTGCGCTCACGCGGTTGAAATCCCGGGTGAGCACCACATCGGGAAGGGAGCCGTTCTTCGCCTGGTAGCTGTAGAAGTCAAGCGAGTCGTCCCCCACGATCCATTCGATGTCGTAATCCGGGTTCAGATCGTCGATGTACTGGGCAAAACCGGAAGATATAACCGAGTAATCCCAAACCGAAACCGTGACGTGGGTCTTCTGCTGCTCGGATCCGCAGGAACACAAGCATAGGAGCATGGCAACCGAGGCAAGCGCCGCAACGGCGCACCCCGCAATCCGCCGAACCAGGTTTCCTCGCCTTCCGCTCATACGCACCACGCTACCCCAACCGCACGCTGGGCAGGAAAGGCCAGCCCAGCTCGTTTTCTCTCGCTTCAAGTATATGGGACCGGCCCCCCGCTTCACACAATTCCCGTACGTAAACTGCGCTTTTGGGGAGTAACGAGAGCATGATCGCAGATGGGCTTTGATACCATATCCCTACAGGTAAACCGAAGGGGTGCCATGGACACACGCAAAACGAATCCGCGGCGCGCAGCTGCACCGCGGAACAGGAATCGCCAGGTAATCGATGCGCGCCCCGCGCCGCGCAGGCATGCGCAGGCCAACAACGGGGAAACCGAAGGCGCAAACCGCCTAAGCGGATCACAACCCACCTATGAGCGTCCCTTGCAAAGGCGCTCGGCCAGCGATGCCACCCATCGGGGCCTCCATCAGCGCCAAAACGAAAGCGGCAGACAAGCAACCAGCTATAGCCGCCAAACGTCAGCGCGGAATGCCCAGCAAGCATATTCCCGTCAAAGCGCCCGAGGCAGCCAACGGGTTTCCGCCCATCAGCGCCAAACGCGCACCAGGCAACCCGAATCGCCTCGCGTGGGAACCCAAGA
Organism: Christensenellaceae bacterium Phil1; assembly: GCA_963595065.1. Taxonomy (GTDB): domain Bacteria; phylum Actinomycetota; class Coriobacteriia; order Coriobacteriales; family Eggerthellaceae; genus Anaerotardibacter. Next base: position 9,428 of record CAVBGJ010000025.1, read on the forward strand.
AGGCCTCTCCTACCAGAACCTCACCCCCCGCAGGGGCACCGGCACGTATGTGCGCCACGGCTATTCGCCCAGGAAAAGCAAGCTGCCCTTCCTAGCAGGAGGAATCGCTGCGTTACTGATCGTTTTCATTCTGGTCAACCTTGTAGGGGCCCTTGGCTCCCCCGCCCAGGAAAGCGAAGAGCAGGAACCGGCCGCCGCCGACATCGAGGTCACGCCCACTTCGCTCACCATCAGCTTCGCAGGCGACTGCACCCTGGGCACCGACGAGAACTTCAGCTCCGACACCAGCTTCAACACCAAGTACGAATCGGTCGGCGACCCTTCGTACTTCATGGCAAACGTTGCCAGCATCTTCGCCGCCGACGACCTTACCGTGGCCAACATGGAGGGCACCCTTACCACCGCAACGCAGCGCGAAGACAAGACGTACGCCTTCAAAGGCTCGGCCGACTACGCCCAGGTTCTGGTGAAGGGCAATATCGAAACCGCCTCGCTTGCCAACAACCACTCCCACGACTACGGCGAGCAGAGCTACACCGACACCATTTCCGCCCTCGATGCCGCCGGGATCGACAGCTTCGGCTACGACCGCATCTGCTATCGCGACGTGAAGGGTGTCAAGGTCGCGCTCATCGGCACCTACGAGCTGGCCAAGCACCTGGACATCCAGGACGAGATGAAACAGAACATCCAAACCGCGAAGGACAACGGCGCCCAGATAACCTGCGTGTTCTTCCACTGGGGCACCGAGAAGGAAACCGTGCCCGACGAGATCCAGGTGGAACTGGGCCACATGGCTGTCGATGCCGGAGCCGACCTGGTGGTAGGCTCGCACCCGCACGTTATCCAAGGGTATGAGAAGTACAACGGACGCTACATCGTGTACAGCTTGGGCAACTTCTGCTTCGGCGGAAACCCCAACCCATCCGACAAGGACTGCATGATCTTCCAGCAGACCTTCACGGTGACCGGCAACGATGTTGCTACCGACGACAACATCAACGTGATCCCCTGCTCCATCTCATCCAGCTCAAGCTACAACAACTACCAGCCCACACCCGCCGAAGGGGACGAGGCAACGCGCATCAAGGCGAAGATCGAGAAGAGCAACGCCAGCATCGCCACGCTCTCTCAGCAGATAGCCCAGCAGGCCTCGTCGCAATCAGCGTCCACCACTAGCAGCTAGGCTGTTCGCTACCCCGCCTAAACAGCATGGCCAGCCTCGACGCCGGGGCTGGCCACCCAACCGCTTCGATATCCAGCCCGCCAAGGCGCACTGCGGCACCACAGAGGCGCTGGAAGCGGAAACTAGAAAGGAACACCATGGATACCCCCGTTTGGCTTATCACCGGCGCAAGCCGCGGTTTCGGCAAGGAATTCGCCACGGTAGCGCTTGAGCATGGCTGCCGCGTTGCCGCCGGAGCACGCAAGCCCGAAGTGGTTCGCGAAGCCTTCGGCGAAAGCAGCAACCTGCTCCCCGTCGCCCTCGATGTAACCAATCCGGAGCAAATCGCGCAGGCGGTAGCCCAGGTTATCCAGCAGTTCGGTCGTATCGATGTGCTGGTGAACAACGCCGGCTACGGGATCTTCGGCTCGCTTGAGGAAACCAGCGATGCGGAAACGCGCGCCATCTTCGACACCAACGTCTTCGGCATGATGAACGTCACCCGCGCGGTGCTGCCCCATATGCGCGAACAAGGTTCGGGGCGCATCGTCAGCATCGGTTCCATGGCAAGCTTCGCCTGCGACCCCGGCGGGGCGCTCTACGATGCAACCAAGTTCGCCGTTGCCGCGGTCAGCGAAACCCTCGCCCTGGAAATGAAGCCCTTCGGCATCGAGGCCATGGTGGTAGAACCCGGCATGTTCCGCACCAACTTCTTCGACGGCTCTTCCATCCGCACCCCGGAAAGTCCCATCGCCGCTTACGATGGAACGCCGGCACGTGGCGCCGCCGACTACTGCCTGGGTCACAACTACCAACAGCATGGCGACCCGCGCAAGGCGGCCGAGTTCGTCTACCGCGTTGCCAGCTCGCCCGAGCCTTTGCCCCTGTGGCTGCCTGTCGGCAAAGATGCCGTGAAGAAATTCGAGAAGAAGCTCGGCAAGATGGTCGAATCCATCCAGCCCTACAAAGAGCAGGCCTCCAACCTCTTCATCGACGAATAGCCCGCCGCAGCCCAGGCGAACTGCGACCCAAACTTGAACAGCCCTAATCAGAGCTAAACCGCAAGGGGCCGATCCCGGAACTCTCCGGGATCGGCCCCTTCAGCTTTGCCTATCTTGCCGAGCGCAACCAGCCTACTGCCCTCAGTCGCTCCTACCCCACCCTGCACCAACCGCAGGCAGAGCAAGCCCCGCATCGCTTCTGCCCGACCCGTCAGGCTAGGCTGCGGCAAACCCGCCTTGGCACCACAAAGACCATCCGCAGCCCAGGCCAGCTACCAGGTTGTTTTATCGTCCTCTTCCACTGAAACCTCGTCGGTAGGCAGACGGTCTATCTTGCAGCGCAGCTTCCTCGTCGTGCCGTCAAGGTGCTCGTAGCGCTCCCGTTTCACATCGGAGCCCAAGAACACGATGGCGTGCGATGCATCCATGGCAAACTGGTAGTTCGCCTCGGTCAGCTGTTCGACCTCCTGCGCCATGTCCGACCCGATGCGCTTCGAAAGCGAAGTGAGCAGCGATGCGTTCATGTGCAGATAGTACAGCAGCTGCACCGTGCGATCGTCCTTCGCATGACCGCGATCCATATCCACGCGCAGCTGCTGCAGCAGGCGCTCGTCCACGCGCTCCATTTCCCTGATCTTATGGGCAATGGTCATGCGTCTGCGCGACTGCAGGAACACGAAGATGATCGAAAGCACCACCAGCGTGCCCAAAAGAACGAACGTTAGACGCATCATCAACGTGTCGCCCAGCGACATGGAGGGATACAGCGCCGCAAGCGCCAGTTGAGTACCCGCCGCCATGGAGACGGCCGGCCCTATCTGCAGCAGGATCACCCAATAGCCGAACACCAACACAACAAGGATACGCACCTGCTCGGGCACGAAATGCGTCACCGCGGCGAACACCGCCATGCCCACCAACATGCCCAGAAGCTGCTTACCCATCATGCGCATGGTCTCGTCCCGATAGGTGTTCATCATCAGGAACGAGGTGATGGGAATCCAAGCGCCAAAGCGCGTGTCCATGAACATCAGCATGCACTCCGAAACCGCGAACGAGGTCCCCACTATCACGCCAAGCTGGATAGCGAAACGCAACTGGGAGTTCTTCAGGTTGAAGTTGTCTTTGATGAAGCGCAGACGGTAGCGTATGCCCCAAGCGAAGGGTGTGGAGTTGTCGCGCGAGTTCGCGTTCTCTTGCAGGGTGTGCACCAGGGCCTCCAGCGTTGCGCGCCAGGCAGTGTCGTGCTCGCCATCGGCCAAGATATGCAGGTCAAGGAAGTGCTCCAGCGATTCCTCCATCGCGCGCACCTGCCTGATGCGCCCCTGTCCGAAGCCAAGGAACACCTCGGAAAGATCCAGCAGGTAACGCTGCTCTGCAGGGCCCATATGATCTACGTTGCGCGATGCGGCATGGATCATGTCCGCCACCAGCTCGGCGCATATCAGCAGCTCGAAGGTATAGCGCTGCCGGCCGCTCATCACTCCTCCCTGCCGGAACACGTTGCCGTACTCCTTGTTGCAGTACTCCTGGGTAATCTTATACACGCGATGTGCATCCAAATGCGCGGTCTCCCCATTGGAAAGATCAATCAGCTGGAAGCCGATATCGTCGAAGGCCCTCATCACGAATTCGCGATCGGAGGTTATCTCGTTCCGTTCCGCGAAAGCGCGCATCACGTAAATGAAAACGGTGGTGCACCCGATGGCGAACAAGGTGGCCACCATGCGCATGGGTATCTCGGGCACGCTGATGGGATAGATCTCTAGCAGCAGAAAACCCAATCCCAACATGAAGAAGTTACGCGGCAGGTAATCATCGGAATTCATAAGGGTGATGCAGAACATGTACAGCGCACTGCCGCCCACCAAAAGCACCGGGTGCAAACCGGCAACGGAAGAGCATAGACTCATGATAAGGAACAGCGCGGCATGCTTCAGGTAATTGGCGAAGGAAAGCCCCGCCGACTCCACCATGGTCTTCGCGAACGATTGGAACACGATACCTAGCAGCGCGTCCTCTACGCCGAACAGGTTGCACTCAACGAAGAACAGCGCAACAAGGAACACCACGTAGGGAATTACCCCCGTAATCCTCTTTATCAAGCGCTTCTCCTTCGCTCAGGTCCTGCTTATTCGCCAGCTTCCGAATCCTTTTCGGAAAACTCACCCTTCTCAGGGTCCCACTCCATCGAGCCTGCTAAGGCAATGATATTCTCTACCGCACGCGTTTTGTGCGCACTCTTACGGTATATCAAGAACACCGGATGGAAGCCCGGATCCACCTCTTCTATCGGAATGGTCCGCAACTGGGGAAACGGAGCCAGACCAAGCGTCTGCAGGGTAATGCCGATAAGCTCGGGCTCTACGGCAACCACACTGCCAAGGGTGATCTCGTCGTCGCACCACTGGCAAACCTTCAGGCCGTTGTCTTCAACGATCTTCTGCACCTCTTCGCCCACCGGCGTCTCGGGGCGGTACGTGACGATCTCGGTATCGCGCATATCTGCAAACGAGATGCTCTTCTTTTGAGCCAAAGGGCTGTCTTCGTGCACCAGCGCAACAAGATTCTGCTTCAACACAGGCACGAACTCCAAGTCGGGCCTGTTTTCCACATAGGCGCCGATCACGATATCGTACGTACCATCCTCAAGGTTCTCCACCAATCCTTGGGTAAGACCCTGGTACAGACGCACATCCACGTGGGTGCCGTACTTGCTGCGGTACTCCCTAAGCAAAGCGGGAAGATAATCCGCCTGCAGCGTGAAGATGGTGCCGATGTCGATGGTGCCGGAAAGGCTGTTGGCATGCTCCTGGGCAACCTGAATGCCCTTGTCTATCACATCAAGGCCCTCGGATACGTACTCGTTGAACTCACGGCCGAACTTGGTAAGGCGCACATTGCGTCCATGCTGCTCGAAAAGAGGGATGCCCAGCTCCCCCTCAAGCTGCTTTATGGAATTCGAGAGCGCCGGCTGCGTGATGAACAGCTCTTCGGCGGCTTTCGTGAAATGCTGAACTTGCGCAAGCTTCCTGAAATACCTCAGCTGCGAAAGATTCATAGTGCGTCCCCTCCCCCTCAAGGCCATTGAGACAAACAATAAGGCCTCCGTCCATTTTATAGGACAGAGGCCTTATCTGAGGCTATGTTCAGAAGAACGCTACTCGATTAGCTCCTAGTGGAGGTACTCGATGCGGCCGCCATGCTTCTCGCACTCGCGAGCGATGGTGATGCGCTGAACGGTAGGAGCACCTTCCTCGAGCCACATTGCGCGGCAGTCGCGGTACAGACGCTCGGTAGGACCGTAGGGAGAATCCTCGAAGTAGCCGTCGCCACCGAAGATCTCGAGCATCTCGTCGGATACCAGGCGAACGGTGTCGATGGAGAACAGCTTGCAGATTGCAGCCTTCTCGTCGATGTACTCGTTGTTCTGGTCGATGTCGAAGTCACGAGCGAAGTCGTAAACCAAGGTGCGCAGTGCGTGGATCATCATCTGCATGTTGGCGATCTTCATCTTGATTGCCTGACGCTTGATAATCGGCTTGCCGAAGGTTACACGGTCGGCAGCGCGCTTGAGGGAGATCTCGAGCATGCGCTGTGCCATACCAAGGTTGGAGCAGGCGATGTGCACGCGGGAAACGCTCAGGGAGTGGATTGCAACCTCCATGCCCTGGCCCTCTTCGCCGAGCAGGTACACAGGATCAAGCTTCACGTTGGTGAACTTGAGGCCTGCATGGCCAGCACCCTTGCAGCCCATCATGTGGGGCATGGGGATGATCTCGAAGCCGGGAGCATCGTTGGGAACGATGAAGGCGGAAAGACGGGAGTCCTTGTCGCTCTCCTGGTCGGTAACTGCGATGACGTAGGTGTAGTCAGAGCAGTCGGTGTGGGAGATGAGCCACTTCTCGCCGTTCAGGATGTAGGAACCGTCGGCCTGCTTCTCTGCGGTGGTGTGAAGGTCAGCGCCGGTGCCGCCGGTCTTCTCGGTGATGGCGAAGTTGCAGTAGATGGTCTTGTCCTGGAACTTGGTCATGAGCTTGTCTTTGAGCTCCTGCTTGCCATAGTCCTCGAGGATGCGCCAGTTCATGTCGGCAGCGTGATGGAGATGCATGCGCATTCCGCCAGGGCCACGAGAGAACTCTTCCTGTACCTTCAGGATCTCAAGCTCGTTGAGATTCCATCCGCCGTACTCTTCAGGAAGATAGAAACGATAGAGGTCGTTCTCCTTTGCAAGTTCATAGAACTTGTCCGGGAACGTGTTGGTTACCTCGATCTCCTTCTGCATCTCGTCGAACGGGCCTTCTGCCAATTCGCGAATCTGCTTCAGATATGCCTGGAACTGCTCATCCGTAATGGTTGCCTTAGGATTCATTGGTCCCCCTAACCTTCTCGCAGTTGCCTTCAAGCTTTCGCTTGTCTTTATGCCTATATTTTACGGTGAACGGGTTCAATTTCTAATTCCGAAGGATATCGATTTTTACCGAAAGCTATAACCAGCATGAATAGTTTTCTTAATAAAACCCCCTGATACTCAATAACCCCATGCAACACAGCCCATTCATGCCATGAACAAGTAGAACACGTTCGTTACGGTAACCTGATGCTCCACGCTGGCGAGCCATGACAACGGACTCGCCGTCCGAAAGCCATCCTTTCCACCACCAATGGCCCGCCTCAGCAGACCATGTCCCAGCAGCCTGCGCCCCGCCGCCGCTCCGACCGGCCAGCAATGCCGCAGCAGTCGCCCCGCCCCACATACCACGCCACAGCAGCCAGAGCCCCCGCTATTCCCCTGGACACAAAAGAAGGCGCCCCTTGCGGGACGCCTTCCGAACAGCGAAAGTTCGAGTTGCGCTTAGTTGGCAGGAGCCACCGGAGCACGATCCTCTTCAGGCTCGATGTCGTCGCCCAGGCGGATACCGCCCTCGGCCTTCAGGCGGGCGATGGTTGCGTCATCGGCGCCAACCTTCTTCAGGTACTCTGCGGTGTCGCCACCGAGCACGGAAACCTCTTCGAAGTCGGCGATGTTCACCGGGATGGTGGACAGGTGATGCGGCAAACCGGTCTGAAGAACGCGGCCAACGCGGGGGAAGTCAACCCATGCAAGAGCCTCGGGGTTCTCGCGGGTGATCTGCTCAACAGCCTCGGTCTTGGTGTTCACCTTGGCGATGCAGAAGTCCTTGTCCTCAAGCCACTCCATCCACTCAGCCAAAGGCTTGGACTTGATGACCTCTTCAACAACCTTGAAGGACTCGGGTGCTTCCCAACGACGCTTCAGGCCGTCGCCCTTGATCTCGGGATGACCGATAGCATCGCAGAAGGGCTGCCAGAACTTGCCCTCAACCATGCCCAGTGCGAGCTTGCCGCCGTCAGCGGTCTCATACACGTTGTAGGCAACGGAGGGGTACTCAAGGTCGTCGCGCTTGCACTCGCCGTCGTTGAAGCACCAACGGGAGTCGAGCAGGGAGTTCCACCATACGAAGCAGTCGAACATGGAGGTGTCGATGTAGGTACCCTTGCCGGTCTGCTCACGAGCGTAGAGGGCAGCGAGGATAGCCTGGCCGGCAACCATGCCGGAGGAAAGGTCGCACAGGTGCAGCGGAGAGGTGCCGCCGTGGTTCACGGACAGGTAACCGCTGGTGGCCTGCATGTTCAGGTCATGCTGAGCCTTCTTGGAGCGAGGATCCTCTGCGCCATAACCAGAGATGGAGCAGTAGATGATCTTCGGGTTGATGGCGTTGATCGTATCGTAGTCGATGCCGAGCTTCTTGGTTACGCCAGGACGGAAGGACTCGACGATGACGTCGGCTTCCTTGGCCATCTTCTTGAACCACTCAACGACTTCCTCGTTCTTCAGGTTCAGGGAAACGGACTTCTTGTTGCGACCAAGAGCGGTGATGTAGTAGGAGATACCCTGACCCTTGGTGGGATAGTCGTGACGCATGAAGTCGCCAAGACCGGTATCCTCGCACTTGATCACGGTTGCGCCAAGGTCAGCAAGAACCTGGGTTGCGTAGCCACCGGGCAGGTAACGAGAGAAGTCGAGTACCGTCAGTCCGGAAAAAGGTGTGTTTGCACGTGCCATGTTGTAAATTCCTTCCTAGTCCCTCTTAGAGTTCGGGCCGTAGCTGGGCTCGAGAACGGATGCGGGCAGCTCTTCGCCGGTGTAGCACATAACTGCGCCCTCCTCGACCAGCTTGTCTACGGCAGCGTCGTCGTAGCCGTACTCGTTGAGGATCTTGCGCGTGTCGTAGCCGGTGGGGCGAGAACGCTTCAGAACCGGGTCGCCGATGCTGGCAAGACGGAACGGCATCGTGGTGATGACATAATCCTCTTCCTCGCCATAGGGGCTGGAGGGACCCTGCTTCTCGTACTTGACGTAACGGAGCTGGTCGTTGGCGAATGCTTCCTGGTCCTGCAGAACGTCGGTGACGGTCTGGATCTTCTCGAACGGAATGTCGTTCTCGCGGAAGCGCTTCTCAAGCTCCTCGAAGGTGAACTTCTTGCATGCCTGATGCATTGCAGCAACAACCTCGACGTACTTGCCGTTGTCAGCCAGAGCCTCAAGCGTGTTCAGCTCGGGGTCGGTGAAGTACTTCGGATCCATCTCCAAGGTCTCGAACACGAGCTTGCAGTACTTGTTGTAGTTGCCGAAGCACATGAGGAACCAGATGCCGTCGGAAGAAACGTAGGAGTTGTTGGTGGGGCACTTAGCCTCCATGCGGTCCTTCGGGTAGTCGCAGCCCTGCTGCTGAGCGATAAGGGCGGAAGTCATGCCCCAGGTGCCCACGTGGTACAGGGAGCCGGTTACCTTGTCGCCCTGGCCGGTGCGAAGAGCGCCAGCGTATGCGCCCAGGATGCCAGCGGTAAGAGCGCAGCCGGTGTTCCAGTCGCCGAAGGCGATAGGAGAGTTGCCGGGCTCGTAATGGGCGTTAGCCTGGGGGATAGCGCTTACGAAGCCGGAACGTGCTGCAAATGCAGTAGCGTCGAAGCCCTTAGCGTCCTTCATGGGGCCGAACTCGCCATAGCCGCGGTTCTGGGCCCAAACAAGGCGGGGGAACTTCTCGTGAAGGGTCTCGTAGTCAAGACCGAGGCGCTTCAGTGCGCCGGAACGAAGGGAGGTCAGGAAGATGTCTGCCGTCTCGAGCAGATGGTACATAACCTTCAGGCCCTCTTCGTTCTTGCAGTTGATTGCCGTCCACTCCTTGTTGAAGGAACCGCAGTCATAAGCAACGTCGTCGAACTCGGTGCGGAAAGCCATGCCCCAAGCCATGCCCTGGGTGCGCTGCTCGTCGCCGGTGAAAGGCTCAACCTTGATTACGGTTGCGCCCATCTCTGCCAGTGCACGACCAGCAGCCGGACCAGCTGCGTACTGGGTCAGCTCGACTACCTTTACTCCTTGCAAACCTGCCATTGGATTCTCCTTTGGGTAGAGATTCGGGGATACGCCCCGTGCGTGAAAATAAGAGGGGTGCCGGCACCGATGGTGTCAGCACCCCTTCGAAAGATTCCTTGCGCTGCTACGCAGCTGTAAGGTGAGCTCTTACGGCTCGAGAACGACGCGCAGACCCTCGCCGGACTCGATGAACTCCATGCCCTTGCGCCAATCCTTCAGCGGGATGACCATGTTGGAGATCATGGAGATGTCCAGGCCGTTGGCCAGCAGGCTCAGAGCCTGACGCCAATGCTTGCGCTCGTAAGCGCGGTTACCGATGATGCTGATCTGACGCATTGCGATCTCGGTCATCGGGATTGCGGAGGGCTTTGCGGGCAGACCGGTGATGCCGATGCGGCCACCCTTGGCTGCCATCTGCACTGCCTGCTCGGATACCGTCCAGTGGCCAGCAGCATCGAAGATGCACTCGGGACCCTTGCCGCCGGTGAGTTCCTTAACCTTCTCGACAACGTCGCACTCGGAGCCGTTAACGGTGATTGCGCCGAGCTGCTCAGCTACCTTGAAGCGCTTTGCGTCTGCATCGAGACCGGTGACGATAACCTTGCGGATGCCGCGAGCCTGCTTGAGCAGGGCAACCATCAGAAGGCCGATAGCGCCAGGGCCGATGACAACAGCGGTCTCGCCGATCTGGGGGTTAACACGCTCAACAGCGTTCATAGCCACGCAGAGGGGCTCGAGCAGTGCGCCCTGGGTGAAGGTAACATCATCGGGCATGGGGATGATGTTGGTAGCACGGATTGCCATGTACTTGGCGAATGCGCCGGGCAGGTCGGTGCCATAGAACGGACGGTTGTCGCAGATGTTCACTTCGCCGCGATCGCAGTACTCGCAGGTGTTGTCGAACAGAACCGGGTTAGCGGTTACGCGGTCGCCCACCTTGAGGTTTGCAGGAGCGTTCTTGCCAACCTCAGCGATAACGCCAGAGAACTCATGACCGAAGATCGCGGGGTACTGGATGTGGTAGGAGTTGGCGATTGCGGGGTTCCAACGGTACAGAGAGTGGTCGGTACCGCAGATGCCTACAGCCTTGATCTCCATGAGTACTTCGTCATCCTTGATTTGGGGAATGTCGAAATCCTCTACGTACTCCATTGCGTCCGGCTCAGCGGCGGTCTTGAGAAGTGCGTTCATCTTACCTTCCATGGGTACTTCCTTTCGAAGAGAGAACTAAGTGAACGGGCGGCTAAGCCACACGGCCTAAGCCGCCCGTTGAAAGATCCGTGTTACTGGATGGACCAGCCACCGTCGAGAACCAGGGTCTGACCAGTGGTGTACTCGGTAACAGGAAGAACGAGGTGCAGGATTGCTGCAGCCATTTCGTCCAGGGTACCGGTGTAGTTCGGCAGGGGCGTGCGGCTCTTGACGTAAGCTTCCTGCTGGGGCTGCTCTTCGAATACCTTTGCAACCATGGGGGTGTAGACATAGCCAGGAGCGATGCCATTGACGATGATCTGCTTCTTGGCGAAGTCGACAGCCAGGGAGCGAACCATGCCCATAACGCCAGCCTTGGCGATGCAGTAAGGAGCAATGTTCTCCATGGAGTTGATGCCACGTGCGGAAGCAACAACAACCATCTTGCCGTGGATGCCCTTGGCCTCCATTGCACGAGCAACGGAAGTCATCAGGAAGAAGTTGCCCTTCAGGTTGATGCTGAACAGCTTGTCCCACTGCTCGGGAGCAACGTCAACAGCGTTCATACGGGGAAGAGCGATACCAGCGGAGGTAACGAGGATGTCGATCTGGCCGAAGTTCTCTTCTGCGACCTTGATCACGTTGTCGATGGACTCCTGGCTGGTTACGTCGCAAGCAACGCCGACTGCCTGGGTACCGGTGGCCTTAAGAGCCTCGGCTACCTCGTGGCAACCTGCCTCAGGAACACCAGCGATAACCATGTTTGCGCCAGCTGCAGCGATAGCCTCGGCTGCTGCCTTGCCGATGCCGGAGTTGCCACCTACGACAACAGCGCACTTTCCTGCGAGATGCTCCTTAGGCTGCTTTGCGAACCAATTCTCGGACATACAAAACCCTCCTCTTGATTTGAAGGAAACCTCTCTCTTTCTCGGTTTCCTCGGTTTACCAAATTTCATTTCGCTTCTGTTTCCGAAGCCACGATGTATGTTCGTCCAGAATTTGAACGCGGTCTAATTGCCTGGCGATGCCGTCCGATAGGGAACGGGAATTATATATAACGTGTTCTATCATTTCGAACGAAACGATAGATGCAACACGTTCATTTTTGCCAGAATCAAGGATAATCGCCCTGATCAATAGATTAGAACCTGTTCATTCATTCACATTGAATACTGTATTCGAATCTAACGAGACGGTGACAGCCAGGAAAGCTATTCCAAAGCCCTATCGGAACTCAGGCATCTATTCACAGAACAATATAGGACAGGAGCATCTAGCCAGCGAGGGAAAAGGCCAAGCATCTACTCTGCCCTGAATAGTCGCGTTATACCCTGCCGTGCAAACCTAATGAACCTGACAAATAACGAGAAGAAAAGAAAAGTCCCTACCTATATATAGGTAGGGACTTGAACAGACGAAGGATTAGAGTCCAACGAAACCCGTTATGCGTTGTCCTCTTTGTCGCAATTCATGTAGTACTCCTCCAGAGGAATCACGCCAGCGGGGAATTTGATATGCCGCTGAGTGAACTTGATGAACTCTTCAACAAGGTGGGAGTGGAAAGACTTCTTGTTGTAACCAAGGTAAATGATATGGAACGGCTCTTGGAGCTCCTCGATAGGAAGCGTGACGAGGTTTTCCAGGGACAGATCGTCGAGGGTCTCCAAAATTACGGCAACGGTTTTACGATCCGAAGCCACAAGCGTTGCGGCACTGATCTCGTCATTGAACCCTTGAACCACATCGAGATCATACTTCTTGAAGAAGCCTTCAAAGATAGTGTTCGCATAGGATTGCGAACGATAAGACGTAAGGGTGATGCCTTTAAGGTCGTTGAGCGAGATGATTTCGCGATCGGCCAGCTCGTTATGGGAGTTAACGGCAAGGACGCAGTTCTGGGAGAACTGAGGGACAAATTCAATGTCGTCAAACCCTGAAAGCTTTCCGCAGAATACAACATCGAACTTGCCGTCGTTCAAACCCTTCAAGCACTCATAGGTAGTGCCTTGGTAGATGTCGAAAACAACATCATCGCCAAAAGCGCCTTTGAATGTGCTGAGCAAACGAGGAAGATAGTTACGCTGAATGCTGATAACTGTACCGATACGGATACGACCGCTCAGGCCAGAATTGTAGGCATGCATAATTTCGACGGCTTTATCGATTTCGTCCAAGGCAAGGCAAATATGCTTGTTGAACTCCTCGCCATACTCAGTAAGACGAACATTACGGCCAACACGCTCGAAGAACGGTACGCCAATCTCCTTCTCGAGATTCTTAATAGAGTTGGAGAGAGATGGCTGAGTAATATAAAGGCTTTCCGCTGCCTTTCCGTAATGCTCGAATTTAGCCAAAGTCCGGAAATAATACAGCTGTGCCAGATTCATAGTTCCCTCATTCTACAAACAGCATCGGTTGCGAAAATACCGATCAAGCGCCTTAAAGAGACGTTCATATAAGATCTCTAGTTCATTGATGATATCAGAATCTCATAGCCGGAATGAATGAATCGGCAAACTGCATAAAACAATGATCTGATGGCAAATATCATGCAAGACGATGACCAGGGGATATCTGAAATGATGTCCGTAGACAACGAAAACAAGCACTCTAAAGAGGTCTGTAAAAGAAAACCGATAGCGTCTAGCTATCGGTTTAAGACAAAAAGCCCCCGAAGGGGCCCTGGACGCAGGAATGCCCTGCATGAGCGGAACTTCCTATCCTCCCACG
>CAVBGJ010000026.1:0-20620 GCA_963595065.1 Christensenellaceae bacterium Phil1
GTCCGCGTAGACCTCCTTGGCCAGGTTGAACGTTGCCCACGCTTTGGGCCAGCCGGCGTAGAAGGCGGTGTGGGTGATGGCCGCCGCCATTTCCTCCTTGCTTACGCCGTGTGCTTTGGCGTTGGCGATGTGGTAGGCAAGCGAGCTATCGGTGATGCCCTGCGCCATAAGGGCAACCACGGTGATAAGGCTGCGTGTTTTCAGGCTGATGTCGGCGTTGTTCCAGTTCTCACCGAAAAGGACGTCATCGTTGAAGTGGGCGAAGTCGGGTGCGAATTCGCCAAGCTGGTCGCGACCTGCGGTTTGTTTGATGGTCATGAGGTTTCTCCTTTGGTAGTTACTTGCAGCAGTGCTCGTCGGATTCGCAGCGCAGCTGGTAGATGAGGTAGTCAAGGCATTCGAGCTTCTTCTGCTCGGCGTGGATGCCGTCTAGCAGCTCGCGGCGGTATGCCTTGAGTCGGTAGAGCTTGGCGCAGGTGCCGGGCAGGGCATCGAGCTCGTCGATAAACGCCTGGTCGCAGCCAGCATCATGTAGGTTGGCAAGGGTCTTTTCGTCCATCGGGCGGCGTACCTATCGCGTGAGCTTTACCTTGGTGGTGCCGGAGTGACCGAGAGTGGTGTACTTCATGGTGCGTCGCCTTTCTTCGAGCTTGCTTCTTCGCAATTCGAATATAGGCGGCGTATCAGTCTATGTGAAATGCCTATAATAACTAGTTGGATATACGATTCACGTATAGAAAAAAAGGCGACGATGGGAAGCGTAATCGCTGCAGATCGCTCAAATCAGCTAAGCGCTGGTTGTACCTTGCCCCTATGGTGTGTTTGGTATGCTAAGCTATGTCTAACCAAAACAAACCTTTATGTAATCCTGAACAACATTAAGAAACCTTCAGGTTAGGAATGGTACCTAGAAATGAAAACCGCCACACCGCGCCCAGTCAAGCGGGCGCAGAGGGACATTGCCGCCAACCTCGACTTGGCGCGCCGTCAACAGCGCATCGCCGTTTCCGTCCTGGCGGATCGCACCGCCATTTCCGAGCCCACTATTTCCAAGCTCCTCAACAAGGGCGAGGGCTCTCTTGAAACCTTTCTGCGCGTGTCCATGACCCTAGGCCTGCTCGATGGCGTTGTGGCTGCCACCGATCCGCTTACTACGCCCCTCGGCCGCGTTCTTGCCGAGGAGGACGTTCCCCGGAGGGTGAGGTACTAGCTATGCCGAAGAATCGCACATACGTTACGGTTCAGATTTACGGAGAGGACGTGAGGTGCGGCACGCTCGTTCATAACGTGCGCAATAACCGTGAGTCGGTGACGTTTTCCTATGAGCCAAGCTATCTGGAGAACCCTGGCGCATTCCCGCTGAGCCCCGATATGCCACTTGGCGCAGGTTCCTTCCATTCTGCTGGAATGGCACAGCTGCGCGCGTTTGGCGACTGCATGCCCGACCGTTGGGGCCGCAACCTTATGAAAAGGGAAGAAGCGCGCCTGGCTGCCGAACAAGGTCGAACAGTCCGCACGCTCTTTGATCTTGATCTGCTCTGCGGCGTCAACGATGCCCAGCGCCAGGGTGCTATTCGGCTGTGGGGCGAGGACGGCAATGTGCTTGCGCCTGCGGGTGAAGGCGTTCCGCGTGAGGTGGACCTTCCTGCTTTGCTCGACGCTGCCGATCTTGCGGCGCAAGACCTTACGGCCGATGTCCACGATTTGTTTGAAGCCGGATCGAGCCTGGGCGGTGCTCGGCCCAAGGCGTCTGTGTGCGACGCCGAAGGGCGCCTTTATATCGCCAAGTTTCCCAAGAAGGACGAATCGCGGCTCGATGACGTTTGCGCATGGGAAAAGGTTGCGCTCGATCTCTTCGCGAGTTGCGGGCTTGAGGTTGCTGAAACGCGGCTGCTGAGAATCGCCGGGCGCTCGGTGTTGCTCGTCTCGCGTTTCGATCGCGTTGGCGAACAAAGGATTCCCTACCTGAGCGGCCTTTCCGCAATTGGCGGTCGTGATGGCGAAGAAGGATATTCCTACTTGGATCTTGTGGACTTCCTGTCCGTTCAGGGCGAAGAGGTGCGGGCAGACAAAGCGAAGCTCTGGCGGCACGCCCTGCTCAGTGCTGCAATCGGCAACACGGACAACCACATGCGTAACTTCGGCTTCTTACGAGGGGAACGGGGCTGGCGCCTTTCCCCGTTCTTCGATGTGAATCCCACTCGTTTTGAAGGCACCGATCGGTTCGCTGTGGGGGTTGCCGACGATGGTTCGCCGCATAGTGTTTCTATCTGCATGGAACTTGCCGGCCTTTACGATGTTGAATCCGACGAGGCTGCGGGCTTCGCCGTCAAGGCGGCTGAAGCTGTTTCACACTGGCGATGGTTCGCCGCAGCCGCTGGGATCAATGAGGCATCGATTGAGGCTATGCGTCCGCGCATGGAGCATGCGCTTGCTGCACTCGAGGGCGCCGTTTAGCTTTGAGGGGCTGTTGCTATGGAATTGAGAACCCTTAAATATTTCCTTGCCGTTGCTCGTGAGCAGAACATGACCGAGGCGGCCAACGTGCTGCATGTGACGCAGCCGACGCTTTCGCGGCAGATTGCCGATTTGGAGCGCGAGCTGGGCGTGACGCTCTTCGACCGTACGAACCGTTCGTGCGTGCTCACGGGCGATGGTATGCGTTTGCGCCAACGTGCTGAGGAAATCCTGTCGTTGGTAGAGCAGACCGAAGCCGAGCTGGCGGATGGGGAAGGGGAGCTGGCCGGCACGATCCGCATCGGTGCTGGCGAGACCCGGGCCATGCGGCTTGTGCTGCAGGTTTTCGCCGAGCTGCATCGCGACCATCCCGGCGTGCAGGTTGAGCTCTACACCGGCAATGCCGATGCGGCGGAAGAGCGCCTGGAACGCGGTCTTCTGGATTTCGGTCTGCTCATAGAGCCGGTGAATAATCTGGAAAAGTACGAGTGGCTGCGCATGCCCGATGCTGACCACGTGGGCGTGGCCGTTGCGGCCGATAGCCCGTGGGGCGGCCTAGACGCGGCGGCGGTGGAAGATGTGCGTACGATGCCGTTGCTGCTGAGCTCGCGCACATCGAACAAGGCCGTTGACCTGGCTGCATGGTCTGGTGGCTGTTTGGTGCCCGAGAACCTTAACATAGTTGGGCGCTTCGATCTTCTTGGTAACGCGGCATACTTGGTGCGCACGGGCGAAGCGTGTGCGATGGGCATCGACCATCTGCTTCAGCTCGATGGCTTCGATTTGCGGTTTGTGCCGCTTGAACCGCCGCTGTCCATCGGGTCGTTCCTGGTGTGGAAGAAGTACCGACTGCGCAGCCGCGCGTGCGAGGAATTCATCGCACGCCTGCGGTCTGCGTGCAGCGACGACGAAGGGGATGAGCGGCGATGACGCGAATGGAGCCTATCGCCCATATACGAACGGATTTGCCACAGAAATTCGGCATTCCGCGCAACAGCTTCCTGGCGCCGCACCTTCAGGGGCACATCGTGTTCGAACCGGAGTTTGCGAGCGAGGCCGCAGTGCGCGGCCTTGAGGAATTCTCGCATCTGTGGTTGATATGGCAGTTCCAAAACGGTACGCCGGGCGGAACTGCGGCCGACATCGCAACAGACGCCGCTACGGCAGAACATGCTGGCACCACGAACCGCTGGTCGCCGACGGTGCGTCCGCCGCGCCTTGGTGGCAGCGAACGCGTGGGCGTGTTCGCCACGCGGAGCCCCTTTCGTCCGAATCCCATCGGGCTCACCTGCGTTGAGCTCGAGCGCATTGAGCTGGGCGAGGGCGGCCCGGTTATCCATGTGCGTGGTGCCGACTTGCGTGACGGCACGCCGATACTCGACATCAAACCTTACATCCCCTTTGCGGACTGCCATCCGGAAGCAACCGGTGGCTGGATCGAGCGGGTGCCGTGGGAAGAGTTGGAAGTCGAGTTTCCCGGCGATTTGCGCGATTGCGTGGAACCCGGCAAGCTTGAGGGGCTGCTCGAGGTGCTAAGGCAAGACCCGCGCCGTGCCGGCAGCAAGCACGAGCCGCATCGCGTGTACCACCTGGCCTACGCCGGGTACGACGTGGCGTTCACCGTCGATGGGCACAAGCTGCATGTTAGGAGCATCGATTAACATGGCAATGCCAAGAACGTGGGTAAAGGAGATGCGTATGAGCAGACACATCATCCCGTTGAAGGGATCAACTTCGGCGGAAGGCTTTCGCCCGGCATGCGGCTTCGCCTTGCCGCTCGTGCTTGTCCTGCTGCTTTTGGCGCTCTGCCTGCCCGTTTCCTCCATGGCTTTTGCGGCCAATGCTCAGGGCGGTTCCGCATCGAATGGCGATGCATCGGCCAGCCTGCCAAAGAGCTATGACTTGCGTGATCTAAATGGTGACGGCGACCGTTCCGACAGCGTGGTGACCCCGGTAAAGCTGCAAGACCCTTGGAACACCTGCTGGGCTTTCTCTTCCGTTGCGGCATCCGAGGCCAGCATCCTTTCTAAGCTGAAGAAGACCTATGCCAGCACCTCGCTCGACCTTTCCGAGTTGCAGGTTTCCTTGGCGGTGTACGGAAAGGGCGGCGTCCCGCAAAGCGTGAGCAAAACCCAGGCAGGCGAGGGCTTCGCGGGCAATACGAACGACGGCTTGAACGTGGGCGGGAGCCCTCTGTACGCGATCAATGTCCTTGCCTCGGGAATCGGCATGGCAAGCGAAGCCGACGTTCCCTTCAGGAACAACGAGGGCATCATCGAGTGCAAGGTTGTGCGTGCGGGTGAAACCTCAAGCGAAACCATGTACTTGACCGAAACCCAGATTGCCACGTACCGGGAGGAAGGCGCCCAGGTCACACGCCTTTGCTATGCCGGCGATTACAAGGACGCAAGCAGCTCGAAGGCCGACGACGAGGGCACGGTGCGCACCGACTGGAGCGGCAATTCCAAGGTGTGGGATCAATCGGCCTACGAGCTGCAGGACGGCAACGTTCTGCCCGATATCATGGTGGAAAGCGGGGAAAGTACCGATAAGGTTCTTGATGAAACGGCTCTTCGCCAGGTGAAAAGCGAGATATATGCCGGTCGCGGTGTTGCCTTAAGGTATTGTCCGGACGAGAAGTACCTGGACAAAACCACCTGGGCGCATTACTGCGGCGAGCCGGATGAGCCGGCTCATGCAGTGTGCGTCGTGGGCTGGGACGACAGCTATTCTGCAGAAAACTTCAATAGCGAATCTGGGGAAAAGCCCCAGGGCAATGGCGCATGGCTGGTGAAGAACAGCCTCGGGTCGCAAAACGGTGGCTCTCAAGACAGCGAGTTTCCCAACTACGGCGAGTGGGGCATCGAGGAAAACGGCCTGCACACCGGTTATTTCTGGTTGTCGTATTACGACGTAAGCGTAGAGAGCCTGACGTCGTTCAACTTCGACGTTTCCGATTACGGCCAGGCCTCGGATCGCTACATCGACCACTACGATTTCGTCTTCGGCGAGGATTACCAATACGAGGGATGCAAGGAGCCCACGGCTTCGGCCAACGTTTACACGGCCCAGGGGGATATGCTGCTGCGATCGGTTGGCGGATACGTCTTCAAACCCAACACCACGGTGAGCTATCAGGTGTACCTGCTTGATGAACAGGCGAAAACCCCGACAGACCCCGAGCATAGCAAGCTGGTTTACACAGGCCAGGAAACCTATACCTATGCGGGTTACCATCGGGTGAACATCGAAGCCGACAGTTGGCTTGCCATGCGCATGGGCCAGCGC
This sequence comes from Christensenellaceae bacterium Phil1, assembly GCA_963595065.1. Taxonomy (GTDB): domain Bacteria; phylum Actinomycetota; class Coriobacteriia; order Coriobacteriales; family Eggerthellaceae; genus Anaerotardibacter. The sequence continues at coordinate 5,746 of CAVBGJ010000026.1, forward strand.
TATGCCGTCGTTGCCACGCAGAAATGCAACGACGACGGCATGTGGTACCAAGGTGCGGCCTTCGCTAACAGGAAGGACTACATTTTCGCGAAGCTCAATGCCGGTGAAAGCTGGAAGGGCACGGCCGCGGGAAGCGAAGGCTCCGTTGGCGCCGATGCTTCGTGGGTGGATTGGGCCACGTGCGTAGAGCAGCTTCAGGATGAATATCCCAACTACACGTACGACAACACGCCCATTAAGGGCATTTCCAGCAAGGCAAGCTTTGCGAGCATTGAGGAATTGAAGGCCTTGGAAAACGCGATATCGTCTGCGCAGAAGGCATTGGCCGAGGTGAAGATCAGCGCGGATGGGCAGGATGTTCTGGCGAGCGACACCTGGATGACTCAGGCACAGCACGACGAGCTTGCAGCTGCCCTTTCCGCTGCCAAGGCGAAGTTCGCGCTGGCAGGCGATGATTATGAGCATACCCTTGTCAACACCACGCCAAGCTCCGAAGAGGTTCAGGGCCTGTTGGCATCATTGGCCTTCGAGCCGCAGCAAGGATCCATCCAGCCTTCAGGCGGCGAAGAGGGCAAGGGTGCGGCGCAAGAGCCCGGTTCGCCCGATGGGGATCAGTCGCGGTTGGCGAAAACGGCCGATGGATGCCCCGTGCTAGCGGTCCTTGCCCTGAGCTGCCTTTCCTTTGTGCTGGCCTGCGTTGCCTTCGCCAAAAGGCAAAACGCGTACGATGGCCTTGCTCTTTTTACCAAGGGCAATCGCAATGCGCAGTACGGGAAGGTAAAGCCGCCGAAGCCTTCGTTCAAGCCTCAAGGACGTGGTCCCAACAAAGCAGCAGGCAGCAAGGGCGGCATTCGCAGGCAGGGCTCGAAGCGCTAAGGGAAGCGTGGTCGCGGCGGCGGTGAAGCGCTGATGGATGAGCCTAGGCTGCACGTGCGTTTGCTGCCTGCGCGGCGGTGCCCAGGGTATCGCCGCATTTCACGGGGCGCGGTAGGGTTCCCGTAAAGCAGTCGCAGTTGACGAGAACGGCCGATGGACGCCCTGCGCTTGTAGCTAGTGCTGCTTGCCCGTGAAAGTGTCCACGTCGATGCAGTAGATGTTGGCCTTCGCCAGTGCCTGGTCGGTGAACTCGGTGGAAGCGCCGGGGGCCAGGTGCTGCATGATGCGGGTAAGCCCGTAGCGCTTGGCTTCGGCTCCCTGGATGCGATGCACCGTTCCCATGCCCATGATGCTGCGGTACGCATACGAGTAGGCGCAGGCGTACGGGCCGCTGATAACGCCGTCTTGCACGTCCATCTCGATGGCGATGCGCGGTTGGCGGTTCATCACATCCACCTTGCGGCCTTCGGGAGCGGAATGCACCCAAAGCGCCAAGCGCGGCTCGGGGGAGGGGTTACCCTCCGTTTCGGGATCGGCCCAGTCGTAGCCGAAACTCAGGGGAACGATGAACGCGCCTTCCTCGTCCGCCAAGGCCAAGCGCACGGTATGGCAATCCTCCACGATGGCATGCAGCTGCTCGGCAGTTTTCACCTGGCGGTTGGGCTTTCGCATTGGGCGGTGGATGTTCGGGGCTTCCATTTCGTTCCTCCTGTTTTCGTTGGGGAAGATGGTAGCAGAATCTCGCCGCCGCTTGTTGCGGCCGTCCACCCGTCCGCGCCGCGGGCCGGGGCACCGTCCGTTTCCGTGCGGGGCTACTCGCTGGCTATCTCGGCGATGTTGCGGGCTGCTCTCAGCAGCTTGTACTCGCGCTCGTCCCAGGCGGGTAGCTTGGCGGCTGCGACGGCATCGCGGCAGACGTCGCGGAAGGCCTCGGCCTTCTCATAGAAGCACTGGCGGGCGTACTCGCCCAGGCCGTCGGCGACCATGGCTCCGTCGGCGTAGAGGGTCCAGGCGAAAGGATTGTGCTGGTCTTCGCCGTCGAGCTGGAGCTGCAGGACGTGCGGTGTGCCGTCCTTCGCGAGCTCGGCCTCGAGCGTTTCGACCGAGTAGCGCATCTGGTGACCCAGGTTGCCCTTGGACATGCCGGCGGCGAAGCCATGGGGCTCGTCAAGCAGCTTCATGCGCTGGGGCTGGCCTGTGAGACTGAAGTACTTTTCGCTTTGGTTGGATTTGGGACGACGGTCCGAATTGCCCATGGTGGGCTCCTTTCATCGATGTTGGCATTGCCACCGTGCCTATCGGCCGGTTGGCGCCGGGATCTGCGAGCCAACTCTCTACCCCGACTCTGGATAAAACGGCCTGCTCCGATGCAGGCAGGTGAAGGTTAGCACAACGGGCCGCGGTTTTTCAAACCGTGGGCACACCACCTGTTGAGGGCGGTTTGTGATGGGGCTCAGAATGGCTGCGATTCCTGTGAAGACGCTTTCCCTTACAGCGGGTTGAGGGGCCAGGGTATGAGCCTTGTCAGCCTCCAAGCCATAGAATAAGCTGGCATAAATGCAGGTAAGGAGGCACAATGGCAAAATGTCTAGGGTGCGGCATGTCCCTCGGGCCATTCGATAGGAAAGTCAAATTCAACGATGGCGCTCTTTGTATAGAGTGCTTCAAAAAACAGGGCATTCCCGGCGTCACCGAAAGAATCTCCTACGAGGAAACAAAGAAGAGCAAGCTAGTCGCCAGCGCCGAATCGGCGTTCAACAACACTAACGTCTCTGAACTGGAAGAGTATCTCTCTGAGTTAAGGTCGGACAGCGAAAACCCGGCGGTGTACAGGGTTGGGAACCTGGCGCGCTTCGATGACGAGGCACGCGTTCTCCAGCTTGCCGATAGACCCAGGTACTACTGCTATAAAACGTTCTGGCGAAACATCCCCTACGACAGCATCGTAGACTTCGAGCTGCTCAGCGACGGCACAAGCGTGGGACAGGGAGTCGGAGCAACCATTGCGGGTGGTCTCTTGTTCGGAGCCGCTGGAGCCATCGCTGGAAACGCCATCGGGAAGAACGCCAGCGGACCAGTCTGCAGCTCGCTGAGGCTCAAGGTCGCCACATCAGATCAGAGCAATCCCGTGCTCTATCTAGACCTGGTAAAAGAGAAGCTCAGCACGTCTACCAACGAATACGGCTACCTTTTCGACAGCGCGCAGCAGATCCTTGCCAAACTGCAATCGCTTTCGTCAGATAGCCCCCACGAGGACGCATCTTCCTCAAAGGCGTTGAGCGAAGCAGACGAGATACTGAAATTCAAGAAGCTGGCAGATGCAGGAGTCATAACAGCCGAGGAATTCGAGGCAAAGAAGAAGCAGCTCCTGGGTCTCTAGCGATTGCTGTACCGACAAAACCTGAAGAACGTGCGAGTTGCGGCATATCGGGCTGCATGGTAGATTTAGCTCTAATAGCGGCGAACACCCCCCCGGGTTAGGAACCTGGGAAGAGTAGCGCCGCTATTATCCCTGCGTATGCAGGGCGGATACCGGGTGCTGGCGCACCCCGGGATTTCGGCGCTATCTCGGTTTCTTGGAATGTTTTCCGTGTAGCGCCTTTCTTTTTGCCTTTACGCCAATGCTTATGCCCCCTGTGGGCAGCGCAGTGGACGCTCGGGGCAAGGCGTGCTGCTAACGTGGGTTTCGATATAGTTCCCAAACAAAGCAGCAGATGCTCACCTCGTTCTTCCTGTGCAACGGGTTCGTGTTCCTTGTTCTTCTTGTTCTCTTGCTGGTTTTGCCGATCTACCTGTCTGCCGCGGTATCAACGAAGGCGGGGCAGCGACGTGGGTCGGGGCATTGCCGCGCGGGGTTCTCTGAACGCTTTTCCTGAAAGATTCGCGAAGCGAATCCTCTTCAAATGCATGAAGCAGTGCAGCGCATGCAGGCTGACCGCGAAGCGGGCAGCCAAACAGCGGAACGGGAATCCCCGAGGGGCGATGCCCCAACCCGCGGCGCGGATGGGCATGGTTGCGCCTTCCGACGCAGGTAATCGCCCTTATCCTTCAGCATGATAACCAGCTATACAAGAATTCGATAGCGGGAAAACCCGGGTGCTTGCTGGGCGGCGCGGGCTTTCGGGGGCGCATGGTATTCTTTGTGTGTTCGAAGAGCGCCTGGGTGCGCGCCTCGCAAGGCGGCCCCAGGCGTTTTCTTGCGTATAGAACAATGCCGGCTCGCGGGCGATAGAGCCCCGCTATGCGCTGGCAATACATGTAGGAGGTTGTTGAGTTGATTAATGTAGAGGAATTGCGCAAGGCTCCTATCGCCGTGCTCGGCGGTGGCGCTGTTGGCAAAACGTGCGGCGCCGATTGCGCGCTGGCAGGGCAGGAAGTTCGCATTTGCGACCTGGATCCGTTCTTCGAGGGCGCGCTGGGCACGGTAATGCGCACCGGCATCACGTTGCAGGACAAGGCTCCCGGAACGCAGACCAAGTACGGCTTCCGCCGCATGGGCAAGGGCGAGTTCGCCATGGCCACCAACTCCGTTGCCGAGGCCGTGAAGGGCGCCAAGCTCATCATCGTGGGCATCCCGTCCATCGCGCATGAGGTGTTCTTCCGCGAGCTTATCCCTGTGCTGGAAGACGGCCAGATCGTCCACATCATCCCCGACAACTACGGCAGCCTGAAGCTGCGCAAGATGATGCGCGAGATGGGCTGCACCAAGGACGTCGTTATCGGCGGCTGGTCTTCCGCACCGTACGGCACCCGTGTCGATACCGAAGGCGGCGTTGCCAAGCCCACCTGCTCGCTGGTGTACCGCGCCATCACGCTGCGCGGCGCTGCGCTTCCCGCGAAGGACACCGAGGACTTCGTTGAAAGCTCCAAGGCGCTGGGCTGCTTCGATGCCATCACCGAAGGCGACGGCGCAGTGTGCGGCGATACCGTCATGGACATCGGCTTCTCCAACGTGAACCCGGTTATCCACGTCCCCGGCACGGTTCTGGGCGTTTCCACGATGGAGAACTTCGGCACGGTGCTGGACAAGAACATCCATGACTACTCCATCTACTCCCATTCGTTCTGCCCCTCCATCTCCGAGGTGCAGTATCAGTTCTACAACGAGGAGATTGCCTTGGCGGAAGCCATGGGCGTTGGCATCCAGCCCTTCAAGAAGGAAGTGTTCTACCAGCGCACCAGCGTTCTGGGCGAAGAGTACATGGGCGAAGGCTGCAACGTGCCGTTCGAAGAACAGTGGGAAGTGGGCTTTGCCACCGGCCCGTTCAGCATCAAGAACCGCTACGTTACCGAGGACGTGCCGGTTGGCTGCCATGTGTACCATGAGCTGGGCAAGAAGTTCGGCGTGCCTACGCCCATCATCGACTCGATGATCGTGCTCGGCGGCGTGATGAACAAGACCAACTTCTTCGAAACCGGCCTTACCCTGGAAGAGTTGGGCATCGGTCATATGACCAAGGAGCAGATGCAGGCGTACCTGCGCGAAGGCGACTACACCCCCGCAGAGGGCGAGTAGATGAGCAACTGGAAGGGCGCATACGGCGCACTCGAAACGGAAGCGGAGGTTCGTGGCACTCACGGGCTTCCGCCCCGTTCTTTTTCGGGGCAGGTATTGGGCATCATCGCGGTAAAGCTGGATTACCCGAAGCTTCCGGGCAACGTGGCCAACGCGTGCACGTTCGGCTATCCCGTGTGCTACGAGGTGGTCGATTTTGAGATCGAGCAGCTGTTCGCGGGCGATCCTGCCATCAAGCAGATGGTGGTGGATGCGGCTCGCAAGCTGGAGGCCCAGGGTGTGCGCGCAATCATCGGCGCGTGCGGGTACTTCGCCCATTTCCAGCGCGATGTTGCCGCCGCAGTTGACGTGCCGGTGTTCATGAGCAGTTTGTGCCAGCTGCCCGTCATCAAGGCGGGGTTTGCCCAGGAAGGTTCTATTGCGGTGTTCTGCGCGGATGGTTCCAGCTTGAACGACGAGCTTTTGGCGAACGTCGGTTCCGACATGAGCCGTTTGGTGGTGCAGAACGTGGGCGACTTGGAGAGCTTTGCACCCATCCGTTGGGGTCACCACGAGCTGGACAACGGCAAGCTCACCGACGACCTGTGCACCCTGGCGCGCGGGTTGTGCTCCGAGCATTCCGAGGTGAAGGCCATCTTGCTGGAATGCAGCGACCTTCCGCCGTATGCCGCCGCCATTCAGAAGGCAACGGGGCTGCCGGTGTTCGACTTCATCACGTTGGCGAACTGGGTTGCCAGCGCCGTGGTGCAGAAAACCTATACCGGTTGGTTCTAACGTGAAAGCCCGTGCCCAGGTGGCGCGGGTTTTTGCTTGATGGGGGCTGCTGGGCGCGCTAGGGGCTGGGCTTTGCCCTTGCCGGGGTGCTCGTTCTTGGGGTGTGGACGCCCCGCCGCATCCCGTGTCCGGTGGCTCTTTTCCGCCTGGTAGACTAGGCGTAGTTGTTTTGCGCAGTGGCGCAGGAAAGGGGTGCGGCTATGGCTGCTTCGATGGTTGACGGGCTTTCGCACGAGGAGCGTTTGGCGGCGGAAGGGCTGTTGGGCTTCATCAGGGAATGCCCCAGCATGTTCCATACCGTGCGCTCCATCCGCGCCCGCCTGGACGATGCGGGCTTCGTGTACCTGCCCGAAGTGCGCCCTTGGGAATGCGAGCCGGGCGGTTCGTACTACACGGTGCGCAACAATTCCAGCGTCATCGCGTTCAAGGTGGGCAGCGATGTGCGCCCCGCGTGCTGCCATTTCCAGATAGCCGCGTCGCATTCCGATTCGCCCACGTTCAAGCTGAAGGCGAACCCTGCGCTCGAGGGGCCGGGCCCGTACGCGCGCCTGAACGTGGAGGCCTACGGCGGCATGATCGACTACACCTGGTTCGACCGTCCGCTTTCGGTTGCCGGTCGCGTTATGGTGGAAACCGAGAACCGCATCGAGAGCATGCTGGTGTCACTCGACCACGAAGTTGCCATCATCCCCAGCCTGGCCATCCATATGGACCACGGCGTGAACAGCGGGTTCGCCCCGAACCGCAAAACGGACCTGTGCCCGCTGTTCTCTGCCGGTGCGCTTTCCGCCGGCGAGTTCGATGAGCTTTTGGCAAACGAGCTTGGTGTTACGCCGCGGCAGATTCTGGGACGAGACGTGTTCTTGGTGAACCGGCAGGAGCCGCTTGTCTGGGGCGCGCAAGATGAGTTCCTTTCCGCCCCCAAGTTGGACGACCTTATGTGCGCCTATGCTTCCCTCGATGCGTTCCTGCGCTCAAACAACCAGGGCAGCGTTTCGGTGTTCTGCTGCTTCGACAACGAGGAAGTGGGGTCGAACACCATGCAGGGCGCTCTTTCCACCTTCCTGCCCGATACGCTGAAGCGTTTGAACGCGGCGCTGGGCGGCACCGACGAGATGTTCCGCCGCGCGCTTGCCGCATCGATGCTGGTAAGCTGCGACAACGCCCATGCGGTGCACCCGAATCACCCCGAGAAGTCAGACGAGGGCAACCGCGCCCACCTGAACCAGGGCATCGTGGTGAAGGAAGCCGCCAACCAGAAGTACTGCACCGACGCCTTCAGCCGCGCGGTGTTCTGCGCGGTGCTCAACAACGCCGACATCCCGTTCCAGCGCTTCGCGAACCGCAGCGACATGGCGGGCGGTTCCACCCTGGGCAACCTTTCCAACATGCAGGCCAGCATCCATGGGGTGGACGTGGGCTGCGCTCAGCTCGCCATGCACTCGGCCTTTGAGACGGCGGGTGCGCGCGATGTGCTGCTTGCGGTGCGCGCCCTGCAAGCGTTCTACGACGCCGATATCCAAGTGCTCGGTTGCGACTGCGCGACTTTGGAATACTCCTGCTAGCTTCCGCTTGATTGCTTGGCACTCTAGGGCGATGCTCGTTATTCGGGTGTTGCTTTTAGGCGGGTGTGCTGCGGGCTGACGGCTTTGGTGCGTCGACCTGCGGCGTGCTGCATCCCTAGGAATCGTTGCGCTTGTCCAGATGCTCCATGAATTTTCGCACGGCCAGGGGCGTAGCTGTTGTTTTGCGGGTGGCAAACCCCAGGGTGCGGAAGAAGCGTGGGCAAAGCGGCCGCACGGCAATGCGATACGGCGTGCGCGTTAGAACCAGGTTCGGCAGCACGCTCACTCCCAGCCCAGCTTCCACCATGCTCATCACGGCGTAGTCGTCCCAGGTGGTGAAATGCGGCTTCGGCTTCGTTTTGCAGGCATTCAGAACCTCGGCCACCTCGTCGTTACTGCCGCGCTTCAACTGGATGAAGGGTTCGTTGGTTAGGGCTTCGGGGTTTACCGTTTCGCAGCTTGCCAGCGGGTGGCCTTCGGGGAGCACCGCCATAAGCTCGTCTTCCTGCAGCGGTAGAGCGTCGAATGGCCCCTCGATGGGAAGGCGCGTGAATGCACAGTCGATGCGGCCGGAGCCAAGGGCATCTTTCAGCTGGGAATAGTCGCCCAGGAACAGCTCGTAGCGGATACCGGGGTATTCCGATTGGAACGACGAGATAATGTGCGGCAACCAGTGGGTTGCGGTGCTGGAAATGGTGCCGATGCGGATGAGCCCGGACGAGAGGTTGTGCAGCCTGTCTACCTGGGCATGGAAATCCGCCTCTGCTTGGCACAGTGCGTTCGCTGCGGGAAGAAGCTGCGCGCCTTCGTTCGTGATGCTCACCCCGGCGCGCGACCGCTCGAACAGCTGAACGCCCCATTCGCGCTCCAACTCCGACACCAGGCGGCTTACCGCCGATTGCGAATACCCCAAGGCGGCGGCTGCTTCCGTGAAGCTGTTCGTGCGAGCCACCTCTTGAAATGCCCTATAGCGCGCAAGCTGCCCATTCATGGGTTGGCCCTCTTTCCTTGTCTACCAGGTAGAATGCGAAAACTGAATGCATAATAGATAAAACATGCAGAACAAGAATACCGCATTCGGCGCTAGCTTTTCCCGTAGGCGACTGGAAGGAAGAAGCTATGCGGAAGGCGTACGTGCAGTATTTTGCGGCGTTGCTGCTGTTCGGGATGAACGGCTTGTTGGTGAGCGCCATAAACCTGCCAAGCTGCGAGATCGTGTTCTTGCGCACCTTGTTGGGTTCTGCGGTGCTGTTCTGCCTGGTTGCTGCATTGTGCCCCGCCAAGCTCTCGCGGCGCGATTGCCTGTTCGTGGTGGGGTCGGGCGCTGCGATGGGGGCCAGCTGGACGGTTCAGTACGAGGCGTTCCAGCTTATCGGGGTGGGCGTTTCCTCATTGGTGTATTGCCTGGGGCCGGTGCTTATCGTTGCGCTGGCGCCGCGGTTGTTGGGAGAGCAGCCCAGTGCAACCCACAAGGTTGGACTTGGTGTTGTGCTCCTGGGCGTGGTGCTCATCAACGGGCAGGCGTTGGGCGCAGGGGCCTCGGTCGCCGGTATCGTGTGCGCCCTGGCCACCGTGGTTGCCTACGTGGCGATGGTATTGCTCATCAAGCGGGCGAAGAATACCTGCGGCATGCGCGGCCCTGCGGTTCAGATGCTCGCCGCTTGCGTGTTCTCGTGTGCAGCGAGCATCGCCCTACAGGTTGCCGGCGTAGAGCAGTTGGCCGTTCCCGCGGCATCGGATGTGGTCCCCTTGCTGTTGCTGGGTTTGGTGAACGGCGGGGTGTGCTGCTACTGGTACTTCGATTCCATCAGCAAGCTGCCGGCGCAATCGGTGGCGGTGTGCGACTATTTGGAACCGCTTTCGGCACTGCTGCTCTCGGCGGCGGTGTTGGGAGAAACCCTGGGAACGTGGCAAGTTGCCGGCGCGGCGCTGGTGTTTGCGGGAGCTGTAGGTTCGGAGCTCGCCAGCCAATTTAACCGCGTGCCTGGCCGAACATGAAAAAGCGCCCGAAGGAACAGTTCCTCCGGGCGCTTTCCGTCGAAAACGTTTCGGCCATTAGTCCAGGTTCGGGATGATACCCAGCACCAGTGCGACTCCCGCAACGAAGATGCCCAGCAAGGCACAGAAGGCGCGCAGCCCCTTGCTCATGGGCTTGTCTTCTCCCAGGTCCTTGTTGCGGATGGCAACGAGGATGAGGATGACGCCGAATGCGAACCAGGAAACCTGGATGGGCATCGAGAAGGGCGGCTGGTCGCTGTCGATGACTCCGGCCAGGTCGAGCACGGCGGTGACGGCAGGGGTAACAAGCGAGATGATCCACATCCACCACAGGGGGTCGCGCTTGCAGCTTTCCAGCCAGTTGGAATGTTCCTCTTTGGACATTTGCACTCCTTTGTTGGGTTTCACGCCCTTATTATCCCCGAAATCAAAGTGAAAAGCCTGGAAACCGCTAGGTTTCAGCGGTTCCCAGGCTACGGGTTCAGTGGCTTGATCGCGGCGCCTACCGTTTGCAGTCAACTACTCTATGGCGCCGTATTCCCGCAGGATCTTCGCCAGGTCGGTGTTGTCGATCTTCTTCAGCGCCAAATCGAACGCCGCCTTCCCCAGGAAGGGCATGGTCATGTCGGTTATGGGCTTTCCATCGCGCAGCTTCACACTGCTCATAAGAAGGTCGCGCACATCGAAGGTGCTGCCCCAAACCTCGGGTACGCCGCGGTCCACGTCGCACAGCGTGTACACCGCTTCCATGCCGGTGCGCATGGAGTACTCGGTGGTGAAGATGGTGTCGCGCGGCGTTTCGGCGAACTGCCCCAGGAAGGCGAAGTTCACGGCGCCGTCGGGCACCACATCGGGGCGGTCGCCCGCGGCGCGAGGCATGAAGAACGCGGTGATGTAGGGCATCATCACGGGAACGGTGTTGGCATGGTTCTTCGCCAGGTCGTCGATCTGCTCTTCCGGCACGCCCATCTGCCACAGCCATTCGCGGCAGATCTCCTCGCCGGTGCACTTGGTCATGGGCTTCTTCACGTAGTTGCCCTCGTTGTCGGGGAACAGGCCGTACACCCAAACGCTCAGCTGGTCGGAAGGCTGGTCGCGGAACTGCTGCTGGCGGTTGATGGTCCAGCTCATCAGCCAGTTCGAGTCGCGACACGATACGATGCCGCCGGTTACCGTGTGCCCAGTGAAGGGGTCGCGCTTGCAGATCTTCTCGATGTAGGGCGGGATCTTGCCATCGAGCGTGGTGACCGTGGCGCTCATCCACTTGCTCTTCTGCGGCTGCCCGCAGAACACGTCGGGATGCCCGAAGCTGGGGTCCTGCTTGGCTATGCGGCGCCACAGGTCCCACCCGTTGCCGGGCTCTATCTGCGGATCCCATCCTGCCGATTTCGTCTGCGAGCCGATGGTGGCGCTTTCCACGCAGCCGCCGTTGGTGATGAACAGCAGGTCGTCTTCGGTGAGATCGATGTTGCTGGTCTCGCCGTTGCTCGTCACGGTTATGCGCGTGGCGGTTTTCTTGGTGCGGGTGCTGTGCGGGTTGCGCGGGAAGTGCGCCTGCTGGATGCGCTGGATGGTGTCCTGTCCGGTTCCCGTTACGGCGCGCACGGGGCCTTCCTCGTCGCCGATCTGGAACTGAACATCTTCCACCTTGGTGTTGAAGTGGAACTGCACGCCCGCCTTCTGCAGGTACTCCTGCATGGGCAGGATCATCGACTCGTATTGGTTGTAGCGGGTGAAGCGTAGCGCGCTGAAGTCGGGCAGGCCGGCGATGTGATGGATGAAGCGCTTGATGTAGAGCTTCATCTCCAGCGCGCTGTGCCAGTTCTCGAAGGCGAACATGGTGCGCCAGTACAGCCAGAAGTTCGAGTTCAGCACCTCATCGTCGAAGAAATCGGTGATGGGGCGGTTGTACAGCTCTTCGTTGGGCGTGAAGAACAGCTTCATTATCTGCATCGCGGCTTTGTCGGAAAGGCCGAACTTGCCATCGGTGTGGGCGTCTTGGCCGCGGTTCTCGGTGGCGCGGCACAGCGAGTAGTTCGGGTCTTCCTTGTTCAGCCAGTAGTACTCGTCAAGCACGCTGATGCTGGGGTCTTCGATGGAAGGAATGGATCGCAGCAAGTCCCACATAACCTCGAAGTGGTTGTCCATCTCGCGCCCGCCGCGCATCACGTAGCCCTTGCCGGGAAGGTTGGCGCCGTCGCACGCGCCGCCGGCAACCGGGTCTTTCTCCAGGATGTGGATGTGGCTGCCGGGCATCTGCGCATCGCGCACCAGGTAGCAGGCCGCGCTCAGCGCCGCCAAGCCGGTGCCCACGATGTAGGCGTTCTTGTGTTCGATGCCTTCGGGCTTCTTGGGGCGGGCGAATGCTTCGTAGTTTCCGCTGGAGTAATACATGAGGTCCCCTCTCATCGTATGGTGGCGCCTGTTGCGCGGGGCGGCTCTTCAATTCCCCTCAGAAGAGCGCGCTCGCAACAGGCGTCCGGGAGTTTCTCTCCTTGAAACCCATTGTGGTGGGGCGGGGCAGTATGCGCCATGAGCAGCCGTTTGGCTTTGATAAGTTCCTTATCAAACAGCGCAGGTTGTAAGGATCGGCGCTGGGCGTGAAGGTCCAGCGGCCGAAGAATTAGCGGCCGAAGAATAGGTGGGTTAGGATTCGGTGGGAGAGGTTTCGGCAGGGTCGGAGGTGAGTAGGCGAAGAATTAGCGGCCGAAGTTTCGGCGGGTTCGGAAGTTAGCGGGCGAAGCGCTCGATGGCGGTGTCCATCGTGCCCTCAAGCAGCAGGGAAACGTTGTGAACCAGGTCTTCCGGCTTGGCGGAAAGGCCATCGCCGATCCATTCCAGGGTCACGCCGGCCAGGGCGTGGGCATAGAAGTCGGCGATGAACGCGCGCTTCTTCTCCGGGACGTTCGCGCAGTTGGGCTGGGCTTCCATAACGTCAAGCACCAGCTTGCGCGTTGCGGGCAAAAGGAATCGCTCCAAGCGCTCGCGGCTCATTTCGCGGTAGATGGCGGCGATGAACGGCTTGTTCTGTTCAAGCTCGCTGAGCACTGCCAGGTAGCCCTCTTGCCAGTTCTGCACCGTTTGCGCGCCGTTCAATACCGTGGCAGCGTCTTCTTCGAGCGACCATTCCACCAGGTCGTAGATGTCCTTGAAGTGGTAGTAGAACGTCATCCGGCTTATTTGGCAGTCTTCGGTGATGTCGGCGATGGTGATTTTCGCCAGCGGCTTCTGGGTTAGAAGGCGCTTGAAAGAGCTTTCCAAGGCGCGCTTGGTAAGGTAGCTGCTCATGTTCGCCCTTTCCCTCGCTTCGTCATCGCGCGTGGTTCCGTCTGGCACCAGGCCAAGTGAAACGCGCTTGCCACAGTGTAGTCCAGCCGCGCCGCCAAGCCCCGAATCGGTTGTGCTGCGGTAACCTTACGCCGCGGTGGCGCGCTTCGCCGAGGACGGCTGGGGAGCCCATGGGGTTTCGTGCTCTAGAATGTTCTTTGATCGCTTTGCTGTGGGCGTGCGGAATATTCTGCGGTTTTGCCTGATGGGGAAGCGGCCTCTTCCATGCCAACCACTTTGATTCGGAGCTGTTCCTATGATGATCGTCGACGAGCCGTTTGCGGCTCCCGTTCTTGTTGAGTACCTCGAGAAAACGCAGGAGCCGGTTCTTGCCAACAGCATGGCGCGCAAGCTTGCCAGCCAGCATCGCATCAACGTTTTGGAGAGCGCCGAATTCGCTGAGCAGCTGAATGCGGGTGGCCGATTGGTGTGCACGTCCGAGAACGCCTTCGACTGGATTGCCGAACACGCCGCAGATAAGGCCATGAAGGATGCCGTTGTCACGTTCAAGGACAAGGCGCGCATGCGCAAACTGCTGGCTCCGATGTACCCCGAGCTCGAATGCCGCGAGGTGCCTACTGCCCAGCTTGGCAACGTGAGCTTCGAGGAGCTGCAGCCTCCGTTCGTGCTGAAGCCCACGGTGGGCTACTGCAGCGTGGGCGTGTATGTGGTGAACGATTTGGCTGAATGGCAGGCTGCCTTGGCGGATATCCAGCAGAATCTGGCGGTGTGGTGTTCTCGCTATTCCGAAAGCGCGCTGGCCGATGGCTCGTTCATCATCGAGCCGTATCTGGACGGCACTGAATACGCTGTGGATGCTTACTTCGACGAGAACGGCGAAGCGGTGGTTTTGGACGTGCTTCGCCACGAATTCAAAGACGCCAACGACACTACTGATCGGTGCTACATTACCGGCCCTTCGGTCATTCGCCAGCATGCTGCTCATTTCGCCGAATGGCTTACCGAGGTGAATCGCTTCGTGGGTGCGCGCAACTTCCCGGTGCACGTGGAAACGCGCATGAAGGAAGACCGCATCACGCCCATCGAGTTCAACCCACTTCGTTTCGCCGGCATCTGCGGAACCGAAATCGCCTTCTTCGCGTACGGCTTTCATACCTACGACTACTTCCTGCGCGGTGTGCGCCCGAATTGGGAGGATCTGCTGGCCGGCAAGGAGGGCAAGCTCTACTGCATGGGCTACATTCCCGCACCCGAGCCCCTGGCGAAGGGCGAAGCAGGCTTCGACTACGATGCGTTCCTTGCCCATTTCAGCGGCCTGCAAGCTTTCTACCGCTTCGATCCCAAGGCAACAGGTGCTTTGGGGTTCGTCTTCATCGAGACCGAAGAGCAAGACGAATCCGACCGCGCCTTCCTCCGCGACGCCGACCTAGGGCAGTTCCTTATCTAGCTGAAGGTTTGTGCGACCGGCCCGCGTCGCTGCCCAACCGCCGTAGATGTAGCGTCGGGCGGTGCCTGCGCGGCGAGAAGCCCTTCCGGAGCGCGGCTTCCGAGTAAACGCCTGCAAAGGCGGCGCCCCAGGTACTTGATCGAAGATTCCGGGACGAGGCGAACCATGCGTCAAGCCATTTTTCCGCGCCGCCCCTTCGCGTTTCCTCGGAAGCCGAGACAAGCGCAGGGGGCGCCGAGGTGCGCAGGCGCCGCCCGGCGCGGACGAATATGCAGACCTCGCACCGCCGCGGACGGGTAGGAAGCGCTCGCTATTCCTGTACCTTCAGCGCTAACGCCAGGGGGACGCGCTTGATACGGCGGGTGTGCAGGAAGGCCACCACGGCGTAGGTTGCCAACCCCACGGCAACGC
>CAVBGJ010000027.1:0-19885 GCA_963595065.1 Christensenellaceae bacterium Phil1
AACGCTCGCTCCCTACGTATTACCGCGGCTGCTGGCACGTAGTTAGCCGGAGCTTCTTCTGCAGGTACCTTCACCATATTCCCTGCTGAAAGCGGTTTACAACCCGAAGGCCTTCGTCCCGCACGCGGCGTTGCTGCGTCAGGGTTTCCCCCATTGCGCAAAATTCCCCACTGCTGCCTCCCGTAGGAGTCTGGGCCGTATCTCAGTCCCAATGTGGCCGATCGGTCTCTCAACCCGGCTACCCATCGCGGGCACGGTGGGCCGTTACCCCGCCGTCTACCTAATGGGCCGCGACCCCATCCCTTGCCGTCTGGGCTTTCCCGGCCGGCCCATGCGGGCCCGCCGGAGTATCCGGTATTAGCGCAGGTTTCCCTGGGTTATCCCGGTGCAAGGGGCAGGTTGGTCACGTGTTACTCACCCGTTCGCCACTCTATGACCACCCGAAGGTGGGTTAATCGTTCGACTTGCATGTGTTAAGCACGCCGCCAGCGTTCATCCTGAGCCAGGATCAAACTCTCCGTTGAAAAGAAAGATTGATTCTAGAATTTGTTCGTCTCCGGCCCGGCCGTTCTGTCGGACGGACCTGGAAAGACGGGTTTGAATCTGACTTGAATTCCGTTTCTCACAGTATCCAGTTTTGAAGGTTCCCGCCCGGGCCTTGCGGCCCCGGCTGCGAAGCGGCTGTGCCGTTCGCGCAAGAAAGTAATTTACTCTTATGCAATACCCCTGTCAACAACTTTTTTGAAAAAGTTTTCGATCGCATATTTCGCGCTCCAGAACAGGCTTTTCCGCTGCACTCCAATCCTCCCCCTATACAAAAGAGGGAGCCGTTGCAGCTCCCTCTTCTTACTCTATATAGGCGTTGATTGGCTTGCACCCCTAAACGCCGCAAGCGCTTCCTATGTACTTAGTTGCAGACCTTGCCGGGGTTCAGAATGAAGTTCGGGTCGAACACCTGCTTGATGCCGGCCATGAGGCCGATAGCCTTTTCGCCCACGGAATCGTGCAGGTACTCCTTCTTCGCATGGCCGATGCCGTGCTCGCCGGAAACCTGGCCACGCAGCTCGGTGCACTTCTCGTAGCTTTCCTTCATTACCTTCTTGGACTGCTCCAGGAACACGTCCTGGTCTACGCCGTTGGCGCATGCATAGATATGCAAGTTGCCATCGCCCGCATGGCCGAAGGAGCGGATGCCCACGCCGTGCTTCTCACCGATCTTGTGCACGTGCTCCAGGAACTCGGCAACCTTGTCCACGGGAACGACAACGTCCATCTCGTCGAGATGCTCGGTATCGGCCTCGATAACGGTAAGGAAGGCGCTGCGGGCGGCCCATACCTGACGCTTGTCGTCGGGGTGGCTAAGGACGAGCGTGTTGAACGCACCCATCTCGTCGCCGATTTCCGCCAGGGTTTCTGCGCGCTGGAAGATCTCGTCCTGGTCGTTGCCGTCGAGAGTTACCAGGATGTAGGCGCCCACCTCGTGGCCGTCCACGTTGGTGGGGATGATCTTGTTGCCGGTGTAGTTCGCGGAGGAATCGACGATGTCACGCTCCATGAACTCGATGGACTGCGGGTCCAGGCCGGCGAGCTTGATCTTAGGCACGGCGGCGATGGCGGTTTCGAGGTCTTCGAAGGGAAGGATGAAGCTGATGTCTTCCTTGGGGTTGGCGATGAGCTTGAGCGTGAGCTCGGTGATAACGCCCAGGGTGCCCTCGGAGCCGATGATGAGGTTCAGCAGGCTATAGCCGGAGCTGGTCTTGGAAACGGCGCGGCCGAGGTCGAGCACTTCACCGGTGGGGAGGACGACCTTCATGGCAAGCACGTAGTCGCGCGTGGTGCCGTACTTAACGGCGCGCATGCCGCCGGCGTTGGTGGAAACGTTGCCGCCCAAGGAACCCGTCTTCTCGCCGGGATCGGGGGGATACATAAGGTCGTGCTCCAGGGCATCGGCGGCAAGGTCGCACAGGCGAACGCCGGGCTGAACGCGAACGAACAGGTTGTTCATGTCGTATTCCAGGATCTGGTTCATATGCATGGTGCAGAGAACAACGCCGCCGAAGAGCGGGGTGCTGCCGCCAACCAAGCCGGTACCTGCGCCGCGCACGGTTACCGGGATCTTGTTCTCGTTGCAGAGCTTCATGATTGCGGCAACCTGCTCGGTGTTTTCGGGGAAGCAGACGGCCTCGGGCATGCTGGTGCCGTAGATGGGCATCTCGTCATGCGAGTAGTCTTCGCTTACCGCTTCGCCGGCATGGCAGTTGTCTTCACCGACGATAGCCTTCAGCTGGTCGATGAGCTGGGGGGTGAGTTCGTTGTACTCGGTCATGTCAACCTTCCAGTAGGTTCTCTTGCAGATACGCCCATAAGGGCGGGACTTGAACAAATTTCATCGTAAGCATGCGATGCGCCGCCGCACTTCGCTATTGGCGAGCGGGTTTCCGCACACGGTCACTGGCGCATGGTGGCGGCGAGCTGATGGAATGCCGCTCGTCCCCTTCTCCCGCCGCAGCGGGCGCAGCGTATAGAAAAGCGGCTTGGCTGACGTTGCCGGCAACCAAGCCGCTTGGAGGCTTCGCTCAATGGGTTTCAGCAGCTATATAAAGTGCTTCCCTTGCGCTAGGCGATGATCTTCGGGGCAGCAGCCTCGTCGATGTCCTTTACCGTGGGAATAGGAGTGGTGTCCTCTTCCTCGAGGCGACCTTCGTATACCCAGTGCTTGGTCTCGCGGGCGATTACGCCGGAGAGGACCAGAACCGCGATGCAGTTAGGCACAGCCATAAGGGCGTTGGAGATGTCGGAGAGGTTCCAAACCAAGTCGCCGCCGCCGATGCAGCCCCAGAACACGAAGAGCAGGAACACTACCTGGTAGGGGCGGATGCCCTTGGTGCCCACGAGATAGGTGATGGCGCGGTCACCGTACTGGGACCAACCGAGCATGGTGGAGTAGGTGAAGGTGAGCAGGCCAACGGCGAGTACCAACGGACCGAAGACGGGGATGGTCTCGAAGCAAGCCGTAGCGAGCGCTGCGCCGCCGGAGAAGATACCCAGCACCGTGTCGTAGGACATGTCGTTGCTGGCAAGAACCGTGTTGTTGTACATGGCGGCCAGGTCGGGGCTGGCAAGCAGGGAGGTTACCAGCATCAGGCCGGTGATAAGGCAGATGATGACGGTGTCCCAGAAGGTGCCGGACATGGAGACCAGAGCCTGACGGGCAGGGTTCTTGGATACAGCGGAAGCGGCAACCAACGGAGCGGAGCCAAGACCGGACTCGTTGGAGAACAGGCCGCGCTTGAAGCCGTACTGAAGAGCCAGCATGATGCCAGAGCCAACCGCGCCGCCGAATGCAGCCTGGCCGGTGAAGGCGCAGGTGAGGATGGTCATGACGGCTTCACCGAGGTACTGGCCGTTGATGCCGATGATGATCAGGCAGCACAGCACGTAGAAGATGGCCATGATGGGAACCAGCTTCTCGCACACACGGGAAACGTTCTTCAGGCCGCCGATGATGACGATGGCCACCAGCACGGTTACCACGATGCCGATTGCCCAGGTGGGGATGTCGGCGGCGTTGGGGATAAGGCTGGTGGAGGTAAGAGCGCCGGCCAGCGAGTTGGACTGCACCGAAGCGCCGATGCCGAAGGAGGCGATGGCGGTGAACAGGGCGAAGAGCACGGCCAGGATCTTGCCGATGGTCTTGTTCTTGAAGCCGCGCTCCAGCGCATACATGGCGCCGCCGATCATGCGGCCGTTTTCGTCCTTAACGCGGTACTTCATGGAGATGTAGGTCTCGGAGTACTTGGTGGCGATGCCGAACACGCCGGTGATCCACATCCAGAAGATGGCGCCCGGGCCGCCGCAGAGCAGGCCGGTTGCAACACCGACGATGTTGCCGGTACCGATGGTGGCAGCAAGCGCGGTGGTGAGTGCGCCGAACTGAGAGATGTCGCCTTCGGCGTAGGGGTCGTTGTTGGAAACCGAGAGCTTGATAGCCGTCGGGATCTTGCGCTGGATGAAGCGCGTGCGAATGGTCATGAAGAGATGGGTGCCCAGCAAAAGCCAGATAAGAGCCCAACCCCACACGAAGCTGTCGACTGCGTCGACGCCCGCAGAGAAGGATTCGATGAATGCTTCCATGGCTGCGTCCTTTCTTTGTCGTGACGCGATCGGAAGCAATGGGGCAGCGCTGCGCGAGGCGAGCCTGCGAAGCTGCGGCTTCGATGCCTGGGGCAATTAGGCAGCGAAACCGAAGTTTCGTTGATTGGGAACATCCCGCGTATCACTGCTGGGTAAGAGCTACGCCTCGTTTCGCGTCGGGGGAAACGATTCATGCATTATGCCCACCCGTTCGTTACCTTTTGGTTACATACAGGCTAACAAACACGAAACAGGGGCACTGGGCGGCGTGAACGGCGTGCATGGGCGCTTTAGCGGGCTAAAGCGAATCCATGGGCGAAGGCGCGAGGGCGCACGAATGCTGCGGGATGCGGCGCGGGCGGAAGAGCACGGCGGCAGAAAGGGCTGGACGAAAGGAACAACACGTGGCCGAGGCGTGGTTGGCCGGGGCGCGGGCAGGAACGCAAGAAGCCCCATCGCCCGAAGGGTTCGGCAGGCGATAGGGCTTCTGTATGTGTCGGAATCCGGCACAAGGGTTAACGGTTTGCGCTCGACTTGCGAGCTGCGGTTGAAGGGCGGAGGGTTACTTCTTGTACTTCTTCACCAGCTGACGGCCAGCGATGTAGTCCATGATTTCGTTGGTGCCGCCGGCGAACTCGTAGCCCTTCAGGTCGTTCCAGATGCGGCCGGCGCTGATTTCCTTGGTGTAGCCGATGCCGGCGTAGATGGAAAGCGCATGCTCGGCAACCTTGGTGAGGTTCTTGCAGGCATAGGCCTTCAACAGGGCGGATTCCAGGCGCGTGGACTGACCCTTGTCGAGCATGGAGGTTACCTTGTACAGGCGCGTGCGCACGTTGTCGAGGATGGTCTCCATTTCAACCAAGTGCTGCTGGATGGCGCTGAGGTGGCCGATGGGCTTCTGGAAGCAGATGCGCTCGGAGCAGTAGGCGCCGGCTTCGTTCATGACGGCCTGGGCCTGGCCAAGCGCCTGCGCAACAACCAGGCAGCGCTCGAACTCGAGCTTCTTCATAAGGAGCTTCCAGCCTTCGCCGGGCTTGCCAAGGCGCATGTCCTCGGTAAGGACCACGTTGTCGAAGAAGCAATCCACGAAGGGAACGATCTGCTGGCCGATTTTCTCGAGCCCGCCGTAGGTGTAGCCCTCGATGCCGTTGGGGATCATCCACAGGGAGTAGTTGTTGTTCTCGTAAGAGGGATCCTCGTCCTTGGCAACCAGGATGGTGTACTGGGAAAGGTGAGCCAGCGTGACCCAGGTCTTCTGGCCGTTCAGCAGGTAGGTGCCGTCGGGCTGCTTTACGGTAACGCACGTCATGGCGTTGTTGTCGGAGCCGGCGCCGGGCTCGGAGATCGCGGTGACGGCAACGCTGGTGCACTCGACGTTGTTCACCACGTCCATGATCTTCTTCTGCTGCTCTTCATTGCCGAACTCAATAACGTCCATGATGGAGTTGAAGTCGGTCTGGAAGGGAAGCACACATCCGGTGAACTCGTGGAGCTTTTCCATGAGCACCACCAGGGTGAGCTTCTCGCACGGGATGCCGCCCACTTCTTCGGGCAGGCCCAGATGCATGAAGCCGAGCTCGCGGAATGCCATGGCGGCTTCCAGGCTGATATGGTGATCTACCTCGTAGGCCTGCTTAACAGCCTCGGGCGTGAAGTACTTTTCGGCGTATTCTTTGGCACTGGCGATGAACAGTTCCTGATCGGGTGTGAATTCGAAGTCCATAGATATTCCCCCTAGTTATAAATTCCCTCGTTAAACGCGTATAACACGTTCACTACGGTCAATTCTAAGCACCTAGAGGGGTTGAAACCAATACCCCTTCGATATCGTTTTGAACATACCTTATAAGTATTCGAAATAACCCGGCCTTCATTCAATGGGAAGCCCGGGCGCGAGCGACAGCGCCCATGCCCGGGTGAAGCCCACCGCTACACGGTCCGCGCGATACGGGTGGCACGAGCCGTGCCCGAGCTGAAACGCACCGAGCCGCCACCCACCAACGGGCAACGGCTCGGCTTCAGGGTCCAATGCCCTCTTCGCGCATGGCGCCCGAGGGCACCACGCCCGGCGTTTAAAGGCTCTTCAGCGTATCGCGAAGGGCGCTGATGAACCAATCTACGTCGCTTTCGCTGAACACCAGCGGCGGACGGATCTTCAGTACGTTGCCGTACGGGCCGCACAGCGAGGTGAGCACGTGACGTTCGCGCATCTCCTCGATGATGCGGACCGCCGTTGCGTAGTCGGGGTCGGTGGTGCCGGGGACCACGACATCGGAGCCGATGAACAGGCCCGCCCCACGCACATCGCCCAACTGCGGGAACTCCTTGGCCAGGGCCTTCAGCTCCTGAACCATCAGCCCGCCGATGCGGTTGGCGTTGCCCATGGTGTCCTCTTCGCGCATGGCATTCAGGGTTGCCTGGGCTGCCGCCATGGCAACGGGGCTGCCCGCGAAGGTGTTGAAGTAGGGCGTGGCGTCGGCGAATGCCTGAAGCAGCTGGTCTTGCGCAACCACCGCAGAGCACGCGATGCCGTTCGCCATCGGCTTGCCCATGGTTACCAAGTCGGGTACCACGTCGTGGCGCTGGAAGCCCCAGAACTTGCCGGTGCGCGTGAAGCCCGGCTGCACTTCGTCTGCGATATAGAGGCCACCCAACTCGTGGACGGCATCCACTACCGGCTTCAAGAAGCCCGGCTTGCCGGGGAACACGCCGTCGGAGCTGAAGATGTCGTCTATCAGCAGGCCGGCGAACTTGATGCCGTGGCGCTCCATGTCGGCTACCTGCTTGCGCACTTCGGCGGCCATCCAGTCGCCGATGTCGTCCGTGCCCAGGCGGTAGGTGTCCGGCGTGGGAATCATGCGCATGTCGATGGCCATGGGCACATCGGCGCCGATGGAGGGTGAGAGCTTGGTGATGAGGTCGGTGTTGCCGTGGTAGGCCTCGCTGGTAACGATGATGCCCGTGCCGCCGGTATACGCCTTCGCCACGCGCACAGCCAGGTCGTTCGCCTCGGAACCGGAGAGCAGGAACATCACGCGATTCAGTTCCTCCGGCATGGTGGAAAGCAGGTCCTCTGCATAGTTGAGGATGTTCTCGTGCAGATAACGCGTATGGGTGTTGATAAGGCCCAACTGCTTCGAAACGGCCTCCTGCACGGCGGGGTGGCTATGTCCCAGCGAGGGGATGTTGTTGTACACATCCAGGTACTCGGTGCCATCGGCATCGTAGAGCTTGGTGCCCTTGCCCCGTACCAAATTAAGGGGGTGGTGGTAGAACAGGCGGTAACTCGGCCCCAGGATGGAGCGGCGTTGCACCAAAGAGCGCGTGCGCCCGTCGAGTTCGTCCAGATACTCCGCCTTGAAACTGTTTGAATCCATGATGGTTGATGAGGTTCCCATCGCTTGCTCCTTGTTCACGTTTGCAGGATGCCGCGCCAGCCGTAAAAGCGGCTCGGCGCTTGCGCCCATGAGCATGGCAGGCGCTTGTTTCGCTCGCGTTTCACCTGCATGCCCTATGCGTTACGGCTGAAAAAACGTGTCCAAGTTAAGGCTTCGTTTCGCGAAAATGGCGGCATTGTTACCAACGAAAAACTTGCTTGTTAATGCTTTTCCCGAACGCGTTTTCCGCCCATTCCGTTCGCTAGAGTTCTGGCATCGAATCCGTAGAACAGCGACGCGAAGACGTCGAAACCAAGCGAAGGAGGCACTGCGATGACGGTTACGGCAACGAAAACCGCGCGTGTCGAAGAGACTATTACCGCAAGCGCAGAAGAGTTGGAGCAGGCTGTTGCCCAAGCGGAGGCAGCCACCAAAGTTGCTGCAGCGGTGAAAGAGGGCGAGGCCCTTCAGGCGGACCAAAGGAGCGCATCGGGCATCAAGGTTCCCCCAACGCTTACTTCCTCTGGCGGAGCTTCCGGGCTTGCGGCATTCGCCGCCTACAGCAAGGGCTCGCTTGCTCCCTGGTGGCTGCATGAAGGCGTGTGCCGCGCATGGGGCTTCAGCGCCTTTGCCACCGAGATCCGCCTTATCACCGTTTCTGAGAATGCTACCTATGCGGTAATCCGCGATGGCGTGCCCTTCGCGGTGTTGCGCGTTTCCCAACCAGGATATGTGGGCGGCCCCGCAGCCGTTGAGTCGGAGATGGCCTGGCTTTCCGCGTTGCACAACGACGTTGACGGGGTGAACGTGGTGGACGACATCCCCACGGCATCGGGCAGCGCGGTTGCCATGATCGGCGACGGCTCGGGCACGACCTGGGCGTGCGTGTGCACCTCGTTCGTAGAAGGCGTGGTGCTGGAGAACCTGCCCGACCCCTCTTCCTTCTACCACACCATCGGCCATTGGACGGCGCTGTTCCACCAGCACTCCCGCACGTGGGAAAAGCCCGAAGGCTTCGAGCGCTTCACCTGGGACGTTACCGACATGGTGGGCGAAGCCCCGCGCTGGGGCCGCTGGGAGGACAAGGAGCTTACCCCTGAAGAGCACGCCCTGTTCGAGATGGCCCAAGAGAAAGCCCTTTCCGTTATTGCCCAGGTTCCCAAAACCGCCGAAACCTGGGGGCTTATCCACGCCGACCTGCGCCCTTCGAACATCATCGCGGCAGAAGACGGAACGCTGACCGTCATCGACTTCGACGACTCGGGCTTCAGCTACTTCCTGTACGACTACGCTTCAGCGCTTTCCTTCGTCGAGCACGAGCCCTACGCACCGGACATGGCGAAGGCCTGGATGGCCGGCTATCAGGAAGTTACGCCGCTTACCCAGGAGCAAATAGAGATCGCCAGCGCGCTTTCGATGATCCGCCGCCTGCAGATGGTTGGCTGGACCACGAACCACTACCCCGATGCACTGCCCGACGGCCTCTACGATGCGCAGGTGCCCGGCACCGTGAAGTGCGCCCGCAACTACCTGGAAAGCTCTACCTGGCTTCTTGACTAGCCGCTTATAGTGCCGCCGATCAACCGCTAAGCAGCGGCCCCACAGCACCTCTTTTTAGGAACAACGGACTCCCCCGTTTCCATACCCGTAAACCCCAACACGAAAGGAAGGCACGCCATGACTCCCCCCTCTGCTACCGGCAGCATGACAGCCCCCATGGGAGGCATTACCGCCGAATCGAACAACTACTTCGCGAAACGAGCCTTGAAGAAGGGATCGGCGGGTTGGCTTCTTCTGGCCGGCCTGGGCGTTTCCTACGTTATCTCCGGTGACTTCTCGGGCTGGAACCTGGGCATGGCGCATGGCGGCTTCGGCGGCCTGCTTATCGCGTTCGCGGCCATGGGGCTTATGTACACCTGCATGGTATTCGGCTTGGCGGAAATGTCTTCCGCACTGCCGACGGCGGGCGCAGGATACGGGTTCGCGCGCCGTGCGCTGGGCAAGCTGGGCGGATACGCGACCGGCATCGCCATCCTGATCGAGTACAGCATCGCCCCTGCAGCCATCTCGGTATTCATCGAATCGTATATCGAATCGCTTGGGCTGTTCCCCGGGCTTGACCCCATAGTTATCTACGGAGCGTGCTTCGCGCTGTTCATCGCCATCCACCTTATCGGCGTTGGCGAGGCACTGAAGGCGATGTTCTGCATTACCGGCATCGCACTTGTTGCCCTGGCAGTTTTCGCAGTGGGCATGATCCCGCATTTCGATGCAGCCAACCTGGTTAACCTGGCAGCCGATGGATCGGCCGGATCCAGCGCCTTCCTGCCCTACGGCTTCAGCGGCGTGCTTGCCGCCCTGCCCTTCGGCATCTGGTTCTTCCTGGCAGTCGAAGGCGTGCCGCTGGCTGCTGAAGAGGCCAGCGACCCCAAGCGCGACATGCCCCGCGGCATCATCGCAGCAGTTACCGTGCTTGTTATCACCGGCCTTACCGTGCTGTTCCTGTGCACGGGCGGTGCGGGCGCAGCCATCATGTCCGAGTCCGGCGCACCGCTCCCCGACGCGCTGAACGCCGTTGGAGAAACCGGCCTTGCCACGTTCGTGAACTACGCAGGCCTGGCAGGCTTGATTGCTTCCTTCTTCAGCATCATCTTCGCCTACTCCCGCCAGCTGTTCGCCCTTTCCCGCGCCGGCTACCTGCCCCGCTTCCTTTCGGTTACCAGCAGCCGCAAGACGCCTACCTGGGCGCTCATCATCCCCGGCTGCATCGGCTTCGCGCTGGCTTCCATCCTTCAGGACGGCGACGTTCTTATCAACACGGCGGTGTTCGCAGCGGCTGTTTCCTACGCGCTGATGAATCTTTCCCACATCGTGCTGCGCATCAAGGAGCCCGACCTGCCCCGCGCCTACAAGACCCCCGGCGGCGTGGTTACCACCGGCATCGCCTTCGTGCTGAGCTGCGTGGCCATCGTGGCAACCTTCTTCGTGGACACCACCGCAGCAACCTGCGCAGCAATTGCTTGGGCAGCATTCATCGTGTACTTCCTGGTATATAGCCGCCATCACCTGGTTGCCAATGCACCGGAAGAAGAGTTCGCAGCACTGGCAGCAGCAGAAAGCGAGCTTCAGTAGCAAGCACCCTTCCGAGCTTAAGGCGCCCGAAGCGCCAAACGCTCTTGCAACAAGCGGAGCCCCGTCACAGACGAGGCTCCGCTTTTCGTTTCGTTCAACTTGTATCTTCGCCACTTTACGAGTATCTTCGCCATATCGGTTGAAATGGCGAAGATACTGCAATGTTACCCAACGGCAAAAGAGCCACTAAAGTCCAACCACTGCCGAGGCAACCTCCTCAGGGGTGTCAAAGACCTCGATACCCACCATGTAGAAACTGAAATCGTAATCACCGTAATCTACTGTTGCAATTTTTCCGCAGTCCAGATCATTCTTCCCTACCGAAAAAGCCATCATCATATGGATTGAATTGTCGGAGCCAGCATAGAGCGGAAACGAACCGTTATTGGTAGCGCATTCGTACCCAGTCTCACTAAAGAAAGCGTTGAGACGTTTCTTGTTCAAATAGTAGTTATCAGAATAACCGTTTTCCCCGATCTTCATCTCTGGGCTGGTTGTGCCCGGTGCACCAGACCTGCCTGCGTTCTGATAGTAAACGCCTGTTAGGTTTTTCTCGCTATCGGGGTGAACGGTGAAGAACACATAGACGTACTCGGTGTCGGAATTCGAGTAATCATACTTTGCCATAAAGCTATCTTTGGTCAGCCCGTAATACGAAGGCCCTTCCGTGCCCGTTATGCATCTGAATACAGCATCGACGCTAACGTGATTCTCCAGATTCTTTTCAATCACAGCATCGGTCAAAGTTGTCTCTGCACTTTCGGTAACAGCCAGATCTGTTGATGCGTTTTCGGAAACGGCTTCGTTGGAATCCGCAGAAGAATCGGCACATCCCGTTAAGCCGAGTACCCCAAGCGCCACCACGCCCGTTAATACCACAATACCTAGCTTCGATCGAAACATCGAGCGATCCCTTTCTCTCAAAAGTCAAAACGTCATGATTGGCCAAACTCACTCATCAGGCAGCTGGGCCTTTAGCTTGTCGTACGCTGTGGAAAAATTGCTATCCGCGGCATGGATACTGCTGCTGTACTCGCTGTAATTTCCGGTTGGACTTAGAGCCAATCCCGTCAACTTCAAATACAAGTCGTAGAGGTCGTTGAGCGCATCGTAGGCACCCGTTAAATCAGATGGTGGGTTCTTCAACTTCTTCATAAGCTCCGCCACATCGCTCTGATTGCCTTTTATGGAGCTAACGATGTTCTTACCTTCTGCTGCGGAATAGTACTTATTGATTGCCTCGTTGAAGTCAGAGCTCTTGTAGGCTTTGATGTCGCTATCCCAGGTTTTCTTTGAGTTGTATATCGCGGAGTGCCAGATTTTCACCACTTTGTTGCAAGCAGTCTCTGCATATCCCGCGCCAATGAGCATTTTGACCTGCGCTGAAGAAAGGTTGTTTACGTACTCCTCGCGGTTTGCCGATTGGCTAGAAGCGAACATTCCTCCAACAATGCACAGGATGACAGCCGCCACAACAGCTATAGCAACGATCGTTCGCCTCGAATCCTGCTTGGCGAGCAGGCCAGACGCCGTCCCCTGCGAAGCACTCGATTCTACCTGTGCCGCATTATCCGAATCATCGCCGGCGGGCTGAGCTGATTTTTCATTATTGGGTTCCTCGTCGACGAGCGATGTCCAACAATGCTCGCATCTCGTTGCGCCCTCAGGGATCGTCTCGCCGCATTTAGGGCATTTACCAGCCATGGTTCCTCCCTTGCTCCAATCACGGATAGGCTTCTGCCCGCAATTGTATGAGCGGCAAGACATGATATTTTGCGCAAAAAGACCAGGAGCTCACCTTTTACGATGAGGATGTCGACATAGTGTCGGCACATTCAGGTTAGGAGGCCCAATGAAGAAGATCGCTGCTATCCTCACGCTCTGCATAGCGCTCGGAACCACAATGTGCGGATGCGGTACAGACTCTGAGTCATCGAGCGACAAGGACCAAACGCAGGAAACTGCCCAAGTCACCGAGAGCAAGACGGAAACCGAAGAAACCCCCATATCCATCGGACAGACCGTAACGACCGATGACTATGAACTCACTCTCGAAAGCGTGGAGTGGACCGAGGAGATTAGGGAGCAGATATCAAGCAACACATCCTGGTGCACGAAAGCGGCTGACAATGGAGGAGAGGTGTTCCTCGCGATAAAGGGAACATTCAAGAACCTGAGCGCCAACGAGTACTTCATCGACGGGATAGAGGTTACCGGTACCGTCAACGACAAGTACAACCTCAAGGGCAGCGTTAAATCAAACAAGTTCACGATAAGCCCGCTCAGTACCGAATCGATCTACGTGGTCATACCCACCTCAAACGAAATGAGAGACGCTTTCCAGAACGGGACTGTGTCACTCAATGTCAGAGAAACCGAACTCCAGGACACAGGCGGCTACATCAAGAGAGACACTATCGCCAAGTACGTCCTTGCCGTTTCGGCTTAGACGCATCATGTTTGGCTCATTTCCGCAGTAATCCACTGGGGAACTTCCCATTGCCGAAGAAAGGGGCGCAGATGCCTAGGGCAAGGTATCTGCGCCCCTTTCATACCCTAAAGAACGCAACGCTTCGTCGAGGAAGGCACGCAAGCAGTCGCGGGAGATTCCTTCGGGATGATGGCGAACCGGATAATGCCAGTCACCACAAGCACAGCACCCATCATGATCCAAGCGGGGATATAAGAGCCCGTGCCATCGTAGATGTAGCCCACTGCCGTTGCGCCGAAGCATCCGCCGAAGGAAATGGCGATGTTGATGTAGTTAACAAACGTGCCGAAATCCTTGTCCCCGAACATCCTGTGGGCCATCAGCGGTGCAACCACATTGACCGCGGGGCACCCGAACCCATAGCAAAGAACGAGCAGAACCACGAGCCAAGATGCCTGTGGGATAAACACCTGGGCGAAGAAAACGCCCGAGAAAATTAGGCAGGTTGCCAACGCAGCGAACTTCACGCTGAACCTATCGCAAAACGCGCCAACCGCTATGTTGCCAACCGCCAACATACCCGTAAGCAGGGACACAACCAAAGACCCTTGCTCAGCCGTAAAACCGTTGAGCATCAGGAACGTCTGAGTGTGCTGCAGGATAGACGACGAGGCGAAAACCACCAATGCACATGATGTCAGCAGCAGCCAGACAGGCAGCCGCCCAGCTTCTTGCTTGAAAGTCGTGCCCTTTGCCTGTTCCTTGGAAGCCTGGATCTCGGAGTCGCCCAGCCTGGACAACCCAAGGTTCTCTGGGGACCACACGGTCATCTTAAGCACGCAGGGAACGCAGATGCAGAACATCGCGGCGGAAATCAGCAGATACCCCGCATGCCAAGACATCGTCTGAACAACACCGTTAAGCAAAAGAATAGCCAGCATGCCACCTACCGTGGTGCCCGACAGGGCAAGTGCAAGTGCAAATCCCTTCTTCTGCGGACCGAACCAATTGTTCACCAATATGGCAATGGGGGTTATGCCACCGCACCCAAACGTGAAGCCCATGGGAATCGCAAGCAGGTAAAACTGCCATAGTTCACTTGCGGCGGAGAAGAGGGCAAACGTGCACGCACCCACACCCGACGCGGTAACCAATAGCCGCTTCATAAAGCTCTCAGTCATAAAGCGCCTGCAGGCGAAAAGGGACACCATCGCCGAAATGGAGAGAATCATGATGTACTGGGAGAACTCTCCGATCGAAAAGCCCAAGTCGTTCGTTACCGGCAGCAGGAACACGCCTGAAGCCGAGATAACGCAAGCGTACTGGCACGTTGTGAGGATAAAGCCCAGAGCAACAATCACCCAGCCGTAATAGGCCTTCTTTCTTAGGGAAACCTTAGAAGCATTCATCGTCTCTTCCTTTCTTCCGAGGCTTTTGACGCAGTACACCACCAGAAGAAGAGGGCAACAAGTGCCCCATAAGGCCATTTAGTTGTCGCAATAGCCCTTTTAGCCACCAGTGATTCACGATCTGCAGCGAGCATGGCCCAAGGGTTCTACTTGTTAAGGAAAGGCGGTACATCTGGACGATTATCGAAACGAAGAAAGCCCCCTACACTGAGGCAAAATCACAGCGCCATTAGTTAGGAGCAGCTTATGATCACGATCGCGACGGTAGCGATAACCGGAACCACAAACAGGGAAGCGAATCTTGCAAAATACCAGCACTACATCGAAGAGGCAGCAAACGCAGGAGCGGATCTGGTCGTATTTCCAGAAATGTCCCTCCAGGGATTCCCGGACTCGATGTTCACCTACGATGTGGAGCAGTCCCTGCACCTTCACGAAACGGCCGAACTGGTGCCCGAAGGAGATTCAACGCGCCAGCTTATCGGCCTTGCGCGCAAATACGAGATGTACATCGCCTGGGGCATGACGGAGCAAAGTCATTCCCACAACGAGATCATCTTCAATACGGCAGTGCTTGTAGGACCAGAAGGGTACATCGGCAAATACCGGAAAGTGCACAATCCCATCACGGAGAGGCTGTACTGCCAACCAGGTATCGACATCGAGGTCTTCGATACTAAGATCGGCAAAATAGGTCTGCAGATCTGTTACGACAAACTATTCCCCGAGGTGAGCCGTATACTCGCCATTAAAGGAGCGCAGATCATCCTGTCTCCTACCGCCTGGCCTTCTTGCGGCGATAACATTCGTTTCAACGACATAGCAGAGCCGGCGCGAGCATTGGAGAACTCAGTGTTCTTCGTCTCCAGCAACCATGTTGGAGAGGTGGCGCCCAACGATGAAATGTGCGGGAGAAGCAGGATCATCGATCCCACGGGGAAGATCCTCGCGACGACAGACGGAGAGCACGAAGGGATGGCGGTTGCGGAGGTCGACATCGAGGAGGACGTACGCAAAGCACGAGGCGGGATCTCAGGCCTGACAAGCAGCCTGCTGCGCGACAGACGCCCAGACGTATACGGCAAGCTCGTCGAAACATCCCGGTACAATTTCATGACACTTCCCCGATAAAACGGGTGACTACAGCGCCTAGCTGCGGCCCATAACCCTAAATACATCGAGCCGGTGGTTCACGTTCATCTTCTTGTAAATGCTTGAAATATGCTTCTTGAGGGTGCTCTGCGTTATGAATAGCTCATGGCAGATCTCAGGGTTCTGGCGATAATCCAAGATAAGATCTAGAACCTCTATTTCCCGACTGGAGAGATCGAACTGGGCGCACAACCTGTCATGCTCGACGATGGCCTCCTCCGGTTCCTCGGAAAAAGAAGGGCAAGGCTCCCGAAAAAGTCGCACAGCAAGATGGTCTTTCAGAACATCAACAATGGCTATCTCTCGATCCGAGAAATCAACGTTGTCTTTTGAGCGATAGAGGGACAGCGCTCCCAAGCATCTGCCATCATGGCCGATAGAGGCAATGGCGCTGTAGTGGATGTTGGCACGTGGATATGCGCGCTGATAGAACTCGGTGGACTCGCGCACTCCCGCGGGGAAGAGATCCGATGCTCTGAAGGTGCTGTTTTGACCAGAAGCAAACGCCCAACGCAGATAGTCGACGCTCTCGAAATCCGTCATATACAGCTCGAGGAGATCCCTCCCAATGCCACGGGACACAGGGTCGGACAGGTGGCCGCCATCGGCAGGACGACTCACGAAGAACGTCGCCGCATCATACGGGACCAGCATCCCGAGGAGATCTAGAACCCGACTGCGCATATGGCGTATGTCGGAGTCCTCATGGATCTTCAGAGCAAGACCGTTAACGAATGCCCAGTCGTTTCCTGTCAATGAATTTGTAGTCATCGCTTCAACCTCAGCTTCCATGATGGGGTTGGTTTATTTCGAAGCGATTGCAGCTAGGAGAACTCTTGCTATGCAGGAAACGCCACGGGAGCGGCAGGCTCGCTGAACCGCACCGAAGCAGCCTGCGAAAACTATGGCCTATCGAGCAGGACAACTCTCCCTTAGAACTTCACCGTTTCATAGTGGTAGCTGCTCCTTGCGCGTTTCTTCAGATACTCCCGGAGCCCCTGGTCGGTGGCGTAGACATAACAGCCTTTCATCCCGCGTGTCATCAGGGTGCGGTACGTGTTCTTGATTATCTCATCGGCGAGCTGCTGTGCCCGTTCGGGGTCTTCCTTACTCATCTTCTTCAGGCCCTTGATCGAAGAATCGGTTTTTGCGCGCTTGCCGAAATCGGTAACAAGATGATCGCCCTCGTAGCGCAAGTCGTCACCGATGATCACGCCAACGTATTCGAACTCAAGCCCCTGCGTTGTGTGGATGCAGCCGGCCTCGTTTACCGAACTTGAGCTGATGGCGAAAGCTTCGCCGCCATCAAGGTTCCAGCTGATCTCGAAATCACCGATCTTTATCTCGTGGATATTGGTGTCTGCACGCCCCGCTTTGGGCCAGTTCCAACAATAGCCGGCCAAGATACGCGAGCTGTTCGTGCCTTCGTTGCGTTCGATCACTTTGTCCCTCATCTGCTGCGGGGTGTCGCACACGATGAACTCATAATCGATTTCATCCAAATCGTAATTTGCGGTTTGTCGAATGCCCAAGACATCATCAAGCCAAGCGAGGTAGCCATCGGAGCCATTGCAGCGGAACTGAGAGCTCAGCTCTTCCATATAAAGCTCCGAGCCGTTAACGGATGCCCAACGCTTGATCTCGTCCACGCTCCCAATGTCTTTGACGGTAACGCGTTGGCTCTCATCGATGAAGAAGATGCTGAGCCTGGCCGCGCGGATGATCTCATGGATCTGGTTGGTACCCAGGTTTCCGTACATCCCTGATTTCTCATTCAAACGATGCGCTTCATCAGCAAGGACGGCGCCCACGGCGTTTTCCGGAGCATCGACATAGGCACCAGAGCCTTTGAACATGTTGTCTATGCAGCTCTTCGTTCGATGGCCCTTTAATTTACGGGCGTAGACCGTGCGCGGAGCGCTGTTTTTCGAGCAGTACTGGGCGAAGACGCCCTCCTGCGTAAGGCGGGCAAGCAGGTTGATGGCGATTACCGTCTTCCCAGTCCCAGGACCGCCGGTTGCAATGAGCGTGCGCTTTTTGCCATCACGCTCGCATTGCCTTGACAGCTCCATTATCCGCTCAAAGATAACCTTCTGATCATCGATAAGATTGAACTCGGGATTGCCCTCGAGCATACCGACGATGGCGTTTTGGAGACTTTTGGAGGGCCTGATGCGCCCATTATCTATCTCATAGAGAATTTCCCCTCCATCGTCCCCTTCGACCACGACGTTTTTGATGTATTCGCGCAGTTTTCGCACATCGCCTTTGGTGAAAGCGGGCGCATCGTCCAGGTACTCCTTGTATATGGGATCGTCCAGAGGGTCGCTTTCTTCGCGGAGGTAATTGTGCAAATAAGCGCACGGCCACAACCCTACGTTGGCGATCTGCGCGTATTCGTTGTAATCCCTGATTACTTCGGCATAGCTCCAAGCCTGGTAAGAAGGGTGAACCACACGCCTGTTGACACCGCCCGTGAAGGTTTCGACAAGGCCATCTGCGCCTTCTACCTTGTTCAGCTTTTCCCATTGCTTCAGCTCGATGATCACCACATTTGCTGCGCGCTTGGCGTCGTAGCCGGACACGAGGAAGTCCACGCGCTTCGCGGTGTTGGGAAGGTTGTATTCAATAGCAACTCCGGAATCTTGTGGAATGCCCTCATCGTTGAGCACCTTGTACATGTACTCAAGGGAATTCACCCATGAACGGAATTCCGCATCCCCCGTTCTTCGGTGCATTTTCTTCAAAATGCTGTCGCGAATGCTATAGGCGATGGTGTCTTCTTCGACCTCGGTCATGAAGTCGGATTTGCTTCCGTTGTAGATAATCATGATTACAGCTCTGTGTATTTCTTCGCGTTCCCGCGAGCTTTGCTCACTGGGTATTTCTGGGCGTTGACATCGATTTTGGTGGAAACCGCATCGGCAAGGTTGACCCCCAAAGCGTCAGCCAAGTACGTGCAGTAGATAACCACATCGGCAAGCTCCTCGGTCATGGCTTCGCGCTTCTGGGGAGCCTCTAAATCCGCACCAGACCACTGGAAGGATTCGAGAAGTTCAGCCGCCTCTAAGCTGATCGAGATAGCGAGATCCTTCGGGTTGTGGAATTGCGACCAATCACGTTCCTCGCGGAACGCCAAGGCTTTTTTCGCGGCTTCTTCAAACGTCATTCCAATACCCCTCTAACTGCCTGGGCTCATACTGAAAACCGCCCCCGCCGAGCCAACACTCCGACAGGCAGCGATTCAGCTTCGCTTCGGTTTCGATGATAGTCCTTGGTCTTTGCCGGCTTCGACCAAATCCCATGCAGGATTGATATTCCAGGGCGATGGAGCAAATTCCGCTCACACTCTAATAGGAGGCTCTTTCACTAAAGCTATTGATGCCTTCACTAAAACTTTGCTCAGATTTTAGTGAGATTTTTAGTGAAACACTTTAGTGCGGAAAACGTCGACACTTATAAAATGCTCGCCGATGATACTGGGCAACACCCTGCACCAAAGGCGGAAGACGCTCTGCTCTCCATATTGCAAACCGATAATGCTTTAAGCATCCAGGAAATCGCAAAGAAAATGGGAATGGCAGTTCCCAGCGCTCGCTACCACGTCAAAAAACTTGTTGAGGCTGGACTTGCAGTGCCAACCGCATTGCCTACAAGCCGAAACAGGAAATACCTACGCAAGCAATCTTCGCTGTAATCGCAGGACGGCCATACTGCCGACAGCATTCCGATGTCACGGCATTAAAATCATGCAGCGTGCAATGTCAAAAGATGAGATCTCGACTAATCCCGATCAGTTGGGTCGAGAGATAGGAAGAAGCGCCGCCCGGGATGCCGGGTGGCGCTTCTTAGGGTTGGTTTTACTAGAAGGCTGAATGCAGCCTAGCCCCGGTTCTTCAGCCTCGTTACCACGTCGATGACGCAGAGGATGACGATCAGCGCCCAAGACAGGATGTAGTACCACTCCAGGCCGCTGCCGGTAGCCAAAGCGAAAATGCCGACAACGGTGGCGAACGCCGTTATCACATAGAGAATGACGCTAGATGCCTTGCTTTTCTTCATGGGGGTACCTTCTTCCTTGGGTCAAGGTTGTTCGGCCATGGTTCGGCTCCGGGTGCCAGAACAGAGCTACAATACTGCTACAAACTGGAGAAGAAAACAAAACAGGCCAGAGAAAACATCCTCTGACCTGCGAAAACTCTTGGTCGCGGGGGCTGGATTTGAACCAACGACCTCCGGGTTATGAGCCC
>CAVBGJ010000028.1:0-16880 GCA_963595065.1 Christensenellaceae bacterium Phil1
ATCTAAGGAGAGAGTGAAATGTCTGAAGAGAAAGAATCGGTGGGTGCCACCCCTCCCCAAGAGCAAGAGCATAAATCGGTATGGAAGGTGATCAGCCAACGCGCGTTCCTGACGGTGTTCATCGGAAACATTTTGGTATGCATCAGCTTTAACATCATCAATGCAGGTCTTGTTGTTCATTTCACGGAAGACTACGGGATGGACGTTGCGATTGTCGGCACGGTTGTAAGCCTGTTCTCGTTCATGTCTTTGATCATGAAGCCGATCTCGTCGCCGATAATCGACCGCTTCGATAGAAAGAAGCTGCTCATCGGCTCGTATGTGATCTTGGCGATCGGCACGGTTGGCATGGCTTTCGCGAACGAGGTTGCAAGCCTGTACGCATTCCAGGTTGTTCGTGGCTTTGGCTGGGGTGCGAGCATGGGCTTGAACGCGGTTATCCTTGCTGACGTTGTGGGCAAGGCCGATTACGGCATTGCTACCGGCTTGTTCATGCTTGGCCCTGTGGTCGGTTCGAGCGTTGTCGCCCCGCTGGCTATCCCTGTTGCAGATGCTATCGGCTACTCTGGCTTGTTCTTGGTTTCTGCCGCCTTTGCCCTTCTCGATGCGCTGCTGATCTGCACGCTTCCGTATGAGTGGAAGAAACCTGAGCCCAAAACCGAAAAGGGTCCGAAGAAGAAGGTTCGCATCGGCGACTTTATCGACTGGGCATCTATCCCTTACATGCTGGTCTCTGCAATGTTCTCTATCGCAGTTTACGGCCAGGGATCTACCATCCTTCTGGCTTATGGTCGCGCCGATCTGGCGATTGCGAACGTGGGCATCATGGTCACGGTGCACAATGTGATCATGTACTTCACGAGGCCTATCTTCGGTCGCATCATCGACAAGAAGGGCGCTCGTTGGGGCCTTATCCCCGGATTCATTTCGGTTGCAGCCGCTAACTTCATTACGGCAGCAAGCACCGACATGTGGGGTCTTCTCATCGCTGCGATCGTTTACGGTGCTGGTGGTGGCGGCCTTATCGG
This sequence comes from Christensenellaceae bacterium Phil1, assembly GCA_963595065.1. Lineage (GTDB taxonomy): Bacteria > Actinomycetota > Coriobacteriia > Coriobacteriales > Eggerthellaceae > Anaerotardibacter. Next base: position 1,029 of record CAVBGJ010000028.1, read on the forward strand.
TAGCCGAACCATGGCTATCAAGGGCGCACCGGAAGAGCGTATGGGTGTTGCGGGCAATACCTACCTGATGGGCTCCGACCTTGGTCAGACCCTTGGTCCTATCGTCTTCACTGGCATTGCCGCAATGGTCGGCGGAATGTACCGCCCTGCATACATGATCCTGGGCGGGATCGTTATCATCGGTTTCGTCATCTGGATGATCTTCATCAAGGTCCTTATGAAGCGCCATCCCGAAAACGAGATGGGTTGGTAATGCCATGAAAACCCATATCGATACCAAAGAGGGCCGATATGTTGGCACGGTTGAGGGCTCGGGGGTGATCTCCTTCAAGGGGATCCCCTTCGCCCAGCCCCCTCTGGGGGATCTGCGGTGGCTTCCCCCTCAACCGGTGACAACTTTTGATACAGAACGGCATGCCGATCTGTATCCACCGGCTCCGGTTCAGCTGAACTACCCTAAGCATTTGGCCGACCAAATGGGCGAGCCCATCCACATCCCGATTAGCGAAGATTGCCTGTACTTGAATGTCTGGTCTGCCGATTTGGAAACGCCGAAGAAGGGAATTCTTTTCTGGGTGTTCGGTGGCTCGTACGCAATCGGGCATGCGTCCCGAATCCAAGCGCGCGGAGAGAACTTCGTGGCTGCTCATCCCGAGATTGTGGTTGTGGCGGCAAATTACCGACTGGGAGTGTTCGGCTCTGTTGCCCTTTCGGTCCTTGGCGGTGGCGAAGAATACGCATTGAGCAACAACCTGAATCTGCTCGATCAGCGTGCCGCTTTGGAGTGGGTGCGTGAGAACGCCCACGAATTTGCGGCCGAGGACTGCCCCATAACCCTTTTCGGCCACTCTGCGGGTTCGAACGCAATATGCCACCACCTTGTCTCTGAGGATTCGCTGCCCTTGTTCGAGAGGGCGATATGCCAGAGCTCTTTTCTTGAGGGACCCATGCCGCGAACCCTGGATGAAGCTAAGGATGCTTCCAAACGGCTTTTCGATGCTGCTGGGGTGAGCACGGTTGAGCAGGCGCTTTCCATTTCTTCGGAGAAGCTGCTTGCTGCTCAGTACGAAGTGTTTGGCGAGATTTACGGATCGCCGGTGATCGATGGCCTTGTGGTGGAGGCTGGTGAGCTTGAGCGTTTGGGCTCTGGTGTTGCGGCTGAAAAGGAAGTAATGATCGGCTTCAGCGACGGCGAGCGTGACTCCGGCTTCGTTGGGCTTTCCGATGAGGAGTGTGTGGCTCGCGTTCTGAAGTCGAACAGCAAGCTTCTTGCCGGCAATGAGGGCATCGTCGATGAGTATCGTGCGATTCATCCCGAGCTGAGCACGCAAACTGCCTGCATGAGCCTTCAGGCTGAGCTGGTGATGACGATACCTGCCGAGATCCAAGCTCGCTTGACTGCAAAACATGGCAAGGTTTATCAGTATGTATTCAGCTGGGCCGATGAGGCTACGGGAATTCGCGCATATCATGGAGCGCCCTGTCCATTTGTGTTCGGGAACCAGGTTCCCGCGTGTGCTCCGGCGGATCTATCGAAAAAGATGCAAGACGCCTGGGCTTCTTTCATCGCGAAGGGCGACCCCAATTGCGATTCGGTGTCTGCATGGGCTCCCTATAGCGAGAACGGCGGTTCCGTGATGGACATTGCGGCCGAATGGAAGCTGCGCGATGGCTATTGGGACAAGGACTACCCATTGCTTTCGCCCTTGTTTTCCTCTGCTGTTCTTCTGGGCAAGGAGTCTTAAATGGACGTCAAGAGTTTCAAGAGCGATTACTCGGGGGCGTTCGACCTTGTGGATAAGGCTCACCCGTATTACCACTTGAACACGGGGCTTTTCGAGCTGCCGCTTTCCCGGGGCGACGTTACTGCGTTTGCGTATATCCCCGAGGCAACCACGAACAGCTGTTGGAGCGCAACGCTGCTATTGCCGAATGGGGCTTCGGCTCCTGAGTTCCTTGTCGCGTCCGGCTGGAAAGACCTGGCCGACAAGGAGAAGTTGGTCGTATTCCTTGCGCAGCCGGAAAAGGGTGAATGGGGCGGGGTGTGCGACTCTGTCGCCGTGGTCGAGGAACTGCGCTCTAAGGTTGACGTGCGCGACCACTACGTTACCCAGGTTTTCTTCGCGTATCTTGCGGGGTACGACGAAGGGGCCGAAGTCGCCCTTCGCTACACCATGAAGCATCCTGACGCCTACGCTGGTCTTGCCTGTGTGGGCAAGTGGGGTAGCGATATCGATTATGACGATCTGGCCTCGCAGGGTTGTTCGCCATTGCCCTATGAGGCTGCTGCATCTATTGCGGTGCCAGTGTATTTTTCGGTGGCTGAATCCGCTGATCGCTTCACGAAGGCGTTCGGTCATTTCGTGAAGCGGAACAAGTCGGGGGATATGTGCGAGGTCGATGGCCGTATGGTCTCACCGGCTTGTTTGAAGTACGGAAACGACGCCATCAATGGGCAGTCTGTTGCCGATGTGATCGCTGATGTTTCCCGCTTCGATTCCCTGGTTTCCCCTGAGGCAACAGTGGCTTTGTGGGAGGAGCTTCACCGCACCATTCGGACAACGGGCATTGGGCCGGGAGGCTTGCATTCGTTTAAGACGCTAAACGAACTCGGCATCACGACGCACGAGATGGTCGTTGACGGGTGGACGCGTCATTGGTGCGAGTACGTGCCGCGCAGGAACGTGAGCAGAAACGAAAAACTGCCCGTGGTCGTGTTCTTCCATGGCGGCACTCAGGTTGCCGAGAGCGGCTTGTATGGTGCCGAGTGGTTCAACGTTGCCGAGAGCCGTGATTTCATAGCCCTGTTCCCATCTGGCGGTATAGCTCAGTCTAGGATGAACGCGAACCCTATACCGACGTGGAACATATCTTGCGAAAAAGAGTTCTACCTGGATGACGAGGCCTTCATTCGGGCGATGATCGATGAGGTTGCTGCCCGTCTTCCCGTAGACCGCTCGCGAATCTACGCGACGGGGCATTCTATGGGATCCGGGATGACGCAGCGCTGCCTTATGAGCATGCCCGATATTTTTGCGGCGGGCGTGAGCAATTCTGGCGTTGTGTTGGGCTCTTACGATCTGCCGAACATCAATACCTCATTGGATGTTGCGGTATGGATAGAGATCGGCGAGCACGACGTTGACTCATGCGACCTTTCGGAAAGCGAAAGGGTCAAGAAGAACATCGAGTACTGGATTGGAAGAGGCGGCCTCGATTCCTTTGATGAGGCCGGTAATTTCCAATGTGGACGTTACCTGAACAAGGAATGGTGCAACCAAGAGGGTGTACCGATGCTTCGGTATACTGCGGCGCTCGATAAGATCCATGCCGTTATGCCCCAGGATGCCTGGTCATATTACGACGACTTCATGTGCAAATTCAGCCGCGATGAAGATGGGACGCTGCGCTACCTAGGCAAGCCCGTTCGATAAGAAGCCCTCCCTACGTGTTCCAACGCACGTTTAAGTCCCCTTTTGTCGAAAGGCAACGATGGCCGCTCAACCGAGCGGCCATCGTGCGTTTGCCGTGGGTTTGTGGGCGGGTTGCGTAGCGTGCAGCTCCTAGTCAACCGCCACCATGACATCGGTGGACTTGATGATGGCCACGGCCTTGCCGCCTTCCTTGAGGCCCAGCTGCTCGATGGCCTCGTTGGTGATGGAGCCGGAAATGCGCACACCGCTTTCGTCCTCGATAGTCACATGCCCGTTCACGGCACCCTCCTTCACGGAAGTGACGGTGCCCTCGATCTGGTTGCGGGCAGAGATGTTCGGGATCTTCGCAGTGGCGAACATGACGTTGGTGGCCTTGATAACCGCGTAGCATTCCTTGCCCTCGGCAAGCTCCAGCTGCTTCACGGATTCCATGGTGATGTCGGCCTTGATGGGGTTGTGGTTGCCGCGGCAGATAACCACAACGGCGTTCACGGCGCCTTCGCGGATTTCCTTCACGGTGCCCTTGATCTGGTTGCGTGCGCTGATCATCATGTTGAACTCCTATCTTTGCGAACGGCCATTTCCGGCCGTTCATTAGGTGATTCCTCTTCGTTGCGCGAATTATAGCAAGCCCTATTGTTCTTGGGCGAGATGAACTGGCCCGTTGTTTCCGCCCTGTTGGTTGCGTGAGCGAGGCGGGCGTTGCGGTGCGCTTGCCTGATGTTGCGGGGCCGAACGCACATCGAGGTTGGGTCGGGGGTTCGGAAGCTGGCCTTTCGGCTTTCCGAATCCGGGCAAAAGAAAAGCGCCCGAAGACGCTTTCCTTTTGCTATGCGGTTTTGGGTCGCAGATGGGGTCCGCTTCCCGGGTGCTGCCATGCTGCGGTCATGAAGCTTGCAAGCGCAAGCTGCGGGGAGCCCGCGAGCGCGGCAGCGGAAGAGGAAGAGGCAACGGAAGAACTAGTCTTCCCAGGTCTCGATCTTGCCGTAGCGCTCCTTGGTGATCTCGTCGAGGGTCTTGCCCTGGGTCTTGGGGCACCAAACAACGCCCACAACCAGGGAGATAAGCAGAACCACGCACATGATCACGGCAGCGGGGAAGAAGCCGGCCGGGTTGGCGGAGATGTCGCCCATGATGGCGCCAACGCCTACCAGCGACCAGATGCCCAGCGCGCCGCGAACCAGGAAGAACATGATGCCCTGAACGCCGCCACGGTACTGCGTGGGGAACAGCTCGGTGCCCCACAGTGCGTAGAAGCACTGAGCAGAGAAGCCAGCGGAAACGCCCCACAGGATAACGTAGACCCAAAGGACCCAACCCATGGAATCGGTGTTGCCGTTCTGGATGGCGATGCCGAATACGGCGATGGCGATCCAGGAAAGCAGTGCCAGAAGGGCGGAAGCGCCGAACAGCACGCGGTGGGAAACAACGTCACCGAACTTGGAGAAGATGGCCAGCGAGCAGACGGCAACCAGTACCCACTGCACAACGCCCAGCAGGCTTTGGCCGGTGGAGTCGATGTTGCCTGCAGCTGCGTAGAGGTAGGGCATGAACTGGCCGTTCGTGCCGGCAGCCAGGTTCCAGGTAAGGTACACGGCAACCAGGAAGATGATGGTCTTAACGTTCACGGGGTTCTTCAGAGCGTTGGCCATCATCTTGCCGAAGCCAACCTTCTCTGCGCCTTCCTCGTTCTTTTCGGCCCAGTCGGCGGATTCCTGCAGCTGACGCTGAAGGTTCCAGGCGATAAGGGCAACGATGAACAGGATGGCGAACAGGATGCGCGTTGCCAGCAGGCCATCGAACGGGCCGTAGGTGCCGGCGGGCAGCAGCGTGGTGCCGTCAGACTCGAACCCGGGCAGGATGAAGGAAAGCGCCAGGGAAACGATGAAGATGATGGCAGGGCCGCAGCTCCAAGCGAACTGGCTGATGCCGATGTTCGAAGCGCGCTTGGTGGAAGTGGAGGTCTCGGAGATGTAGCTCCAAGAAGCCGGCACGCCTGCGCCTACCGAAAGGCCGGAGAGCACAACGCCCACCACAACCATGGGCAGGTTAACGGCGCACATGGCGATGAGCACGCCCAGCGCGTAAACCAGCAGGTTGTAGCGGTAAATGGCGGTACGGCCGAACTTGTCGGTAAGGAAGCCGCCGATAAGCGCGCCAACGGCAGCGCCGAAGGCGTTTGCGCCGATTGCGCCCAGGATTGCGGTCCAGGTGGAACCGAAGCCGAAGGCAGCGGCCCATGCGGTAAGGGCCACGCTGGATGCAACGATGCAGCCAGAGTCAAGGAAGTTGGTAAGGGAAACCGCCATGGTTCCCTTGCGTTCTTGGGAAAGCGCCAATGCTTTTCCTTTCTAGTCGAGGTGGAATGCGCAGGGCAGGTCTACGGAAACGGGCGAGTTGTCCGCGTTCGTTTCCATGACGCTTGCCATGAAATCCCACCATTTCTTGCAAATATCGGTCTTGGCGCTCTCGGCATAGCGATCGGGATCGTCAAGCTCGATATATCCGAAGAGGATGTTGGTTTCCTCGTCGATGAAAATGGAGTAGTTGTGTCCACCGTACTCGTGGATCATGTCGGCCATTTCGGGCCACAGCTCGTTGTGGCGCTTCTCGTACTCTTCGGCGAAGCCGGGATACAGCTTCATCTTGAAGCCCGAGATGGTGCGCCCATCAGCGGTTTTGCGGATAGTCATGTTCGCTCCCTAGTCCAGGAACTCGTCGTTGACGGTAAGGCCGAAGTCCACGCCGATCTGGCGAAGGCCCTCGTCGGAAATGGTGTTCAGGAACTCGTCGGAGCCGCCGTTCATCTGGCGGGCGCGACGGTACACGTCGGCGGCCTTTTCGATGGTGTGCATCAGGCCGAAGGTGGTGTCGAAGTCGGGGCCGGAAACGAACAGGCCGTGCTGGGCCCAAACGGCGGCTTCGTACTTCTTCATCAGCTCGGAAGTGGCATGCGCGATGTCGGCACCGCCGGGAACCATCCAGGGCACCACGCCCACGCCGGAGGGGAACACCACGATGCACTCGGTCATGGCCTTCCACAGCGCGCGCGTGAAGTAGCGGGCGTCAAGCGGGCACACGAACGTCATGGCGATGACGTTGATGGGGTGCGCGTGGTAGATAACGCGGCATTCGTCGTTGGTCGCTGCCATGCGCACGGCGTGGTTCATGAAGTGGGTGGGGAACTCGCTGGTGGGCTTGCCGCCATCGGTAAGGCCCCACACGATGCGCCAAGAATCGCCGGCGTCGTTGATCTCCACGATGCCGATGTTGTGCGCGGGGTTGGTAAGAACGTTGCGCATGTAGCGGCCCGAACCGGTGGTAAGGAAGTAGGCGCCGCGCAGGCTGTCAGCTTGAACGCCCATGTTCACCCACTCGCCGGGGGTCTCGTTGAAGAACGGCTTGGCTGCCTGCACTTCTTCTTCCTTCATGCGGTAGGTGAGGTTGCCGCCGTTGCGCTCGTGCCAGCCCTGCTGCCAGCCGTCGTCGCACATGCGGCAGAAGCCGCGCACGAAGGCCAGCTGCTCTACGGCAACGCCGGAAACGGCGCCGCGTGCCGCGGAAACGCCGCTCTTCAAAGCGCTCTGTGCGCTGTTGATGATATCCATCGAAGTCCTTTCCTTCTTTTGAACTGCTTTATCCATTCGGTTCCTGGCGCAGCGGTAGCCCTTGCCGCGTTGCGGGCTGTTCTCCCCGGTGTGCAAGTGATACTGCTGCGCCAGGAACCGTTGTTGGTTGTGGCTGGTTTTCCCTGCTTGCCCCTACTCGAAACGCTGAACATCGAACGAGACGGCGATGGCGTCGCGCACGGCCTGCAAGTCGTCGAAGGCGCCGTCGGCCAGCATCTGCACGGCCAGGTTGCCCAGGCTGGTGCCCTCCACCGGGCCGGCGAACACGGGAATGCCGCAAGCGCGTGTGGTGAGCTCGTTCAGGTAGCCGTCCTGGCAGCCGCCGCCCACGATGTTGATGGAGGTGTAGGTGCGCCCGGTAAGCGAGGCCATTTCCGCGATGGACTCCGCATAGCAGTTGGAAAGGCTCACGTACACGCAGCGCATCAGCTCGCCCACGGTCTCGGGCACACGCTGGCCGGTTTCGAAGCACGCCATGCGAATCTCGCAGATCATGGAATCGGGTGCCAGGAAGCGGTCGTCGTTCACGTTCACGTGCGCTTCGAAGCCCTCGCTCGCCTTTGCGGCGGCGATAAGGTCGGGGAAGCCCCACTGCTTTTCCTCGTGCTTGAACGGTGCGAGTCCCGCTTCTTCGGCGGGCTGGTGGGTGGCCTTGCCCTCCACGTAGGAAACGCCGTTCAGCTCGCGGCGGATGGATTGGATCATCCACAGGCCCATGATGTTCTTCAGGAAGCGGAAGCGCAGCTCGAAGCCGCCTTCGTTGGTGAAGTTCTGGAAGCGCGAGGCGTCCGAGGTGATGGGACCTTCGTTTTCCACGCCCAACAGGCTCCAGGTGCCGCTGGAAAGGAACACCGCGTTGGCGTCGCGCGCGGGAACGGCCAAGTAGGCGCTGCCGGTGTCGTGCGTTGCCGGGGCGATGACGCGTGTGGCGTAGCCTATTTCCTGCTCGATGGCGGGCTTCACGGCGCCCAGGTCGGTGCCGGGCATCACGATGTCGCAGAACATGCCGCGTGGGATGTCGAACTCGTCCAAGATGGCCTGGTCCCAATCCTGCGTGCGCGCGTTCAGTAAGCAGGTGGTGGAAGAGTTGGTGTACTCGTTGGCCTTGGTGCCGGTAAGCAGGAAGGCCAGGTAGTCGGGGATCATCAGGAACGTTTCGGCGGCGGCCAGCTGTTCCGGGTGCTCGCGCTTCAGCGCCAGCAGCTGGTAGATGGTGTTGAACGGCTGGCGCTGGATGCCGGTGCGGCGGTACACCGCGTCGTGCGCCATGATGGCGTCGGCCACGGCGTACATGCCGTTGGTGCGCTCGTCGCGGTAGGCCACGGCATCGCCCAGCACCTGGTCGTTTGCGTCCAACAGGACGAAGTCCACTGCCCAGGTGTCGATGCCCACGGTTTTCGGCGCGAAGCCGGCTTCCTTGCATTTGGCCAGGCCGGCAACCGTTTCGCGGAACAGCATGTCCACGTCCCAGCAGTCGTGCCCGTCCGAACGCTTCTGGATGTTGTCGAAGCGATGGATCTCGGTAAGCTGGATGGTGCCGTTTTCGGTCACTTCGCCCACGACGACGCGGCCGGAAGACGCGCCGATGTCCACAGCGGCATAGCAGTTGGTCTTGATTTCCATTAGCGATCAGCCTCCGTATCGGCGCCGATTTGCACAACCTGCATCACGTTGGTGGGGCGCGGGCTGGGGGCGGCGGGGTCGAAGTTCACGATGTGCGCATTGCTTGCGGCATGCGGCGAAGTGGTGCGGTCGCCCAGGGTTACCACGCAGATGTCGCCATCGTGCACGAAGCCCTTTTCCTTCACCACGCTGCAGGCCTGCTCCAAGATGAACGAGGCATCGCCCACCACTTTGCCAAGGATGGGGGTAACGCCCCAGTTCAGCTGCAGGGAACGGCGATACGCTTCCGTGGTGGTAACGGCGTAGATGGGCACGTTGGGGCGGTAATTCGAAACCAGGCGCGCGGTGCGGCCGGTCATGGTGGGCGTTACCACGCAGCAGGCGCCCACGCTTTCGGCGGTGGTTGCGGCAGCAAGGCCCACAACGGCCGAAATGCTGTCCTGCTTGTCGGCGCGGTTGGGGATGGAGCCTTCCGCGTACAGGTAGGGCTCGCTGGCCTCGGCGATGCGCGCCATGGTCTGCACGGCCGGAACGGCGTACATGCCGATGGCGGTTTCGCCCGAAAGGGTAACGGCGTCGGCGCCGTCGTAGATGGCGTTGGCCACGTCGGCAACCTCGGCGCGGGTGGGGCGCGGGTTGCGGATCATGGAGTCCAGCATCTGCGTGGCGCAGATGGCCGGGCGGTAGGCGCGGTTGCACGCCTTGATGATCTTTTTCTGAAGGTGGGGCACCTGGTTCGAGGGAACCTCTACGCCCAGGTCGCCGCGGGCAACCATAACGGCATCGGATGCCTCGATGATGTTGTCGATGTTCTCCACCGCATCGGCGTTCTCGATCTTAGCCACGATGCGGATGGCGCTGCCGCCGTTGTCGATGAGGAACTGGCGGATGGTCTTCACGTCTTCGCCACAGCGCACGAACGAAGCGGCAACGAAGTCCACTTCCTGCTGGATGCCGAACAGCAGGTCTTCCTTGTCCTGCTCGGTCATAACGGGCAGGGGCACTTCGGTGTCGGGCAGGTTTATCTGCTTGCATTCGCCCAGCATGCCGGAGTTCTGCACCGTGCATTGGATCTCGGTGCCGTTCACGCGGTCCACGGCCAGCTCGATCAGGCCGTCGTCCACCAGGATGATGGTGCCGGGCTCTACGTGTTCATGCAGGCCCTTGCAGGTTTGGTGCACGCGGCGGGAAGTGCCCAGCACCTCTTCTTCGGTAAGGAAGAAGTTGTCGCCTGCGCGCAGGAGCACGGGCTTGCCGCCCTCCAATTTGCCGGTGCGGATGGAGGGACCCTTGGTGTCCAGCATGATGGCCACGGGGGCGTCCAGCTCGCGGCGGACCTTCTTCAGGCGGTCCATGCGCGCCTTGTGCTCGGCGTGGGAGCCGTGCGAGAAGTTGCAACGAGCCACGTCCATGCCGGCAACGACAAGGTTGTTCAAAGCCGACTCCGAGTCCACGGCAGGACCCAGGGTGCAGATGATCTTGGTTCGCTTCATCATGGGGATGATGCGCCTTTCGCTCGTGCGGATAAAGCCCGCTCGGGGACATTGCTCTACCGCTAAACGACAATACGTTCAGAATTGTAATCTTTTTTTAAAGAATGTGCTTGTCTTCTTCGATTCCCATGGATCGAACATGCCTATGAATGTGCAGGTGGGGCTGTTCGCGCATAATCAAAGGGATGTGAAAGGTCGCGTAAGCGAAAGGCGGCTTGTATGGTTGGTGGGAATGAAGGTAATCCGACGGGCGTGGCCGCGGTTGGCAGTAGTGCAGCGGCGGCTGAACCGGTTGCGCGTGAGCCAAAGGTTAACGTGGCCGCGGTTGGCGGCAGCACGGTAACGGCTGAGCCAGTGACGGCTGAACTGAAAGCCAACGCAGCGAACGTCGAGCCGTATGTAATAGATAAGCGTCGCTACTTCCATGCCCACCCCGAACTGAGTGGGCATGAGGTTGGAACGGCGCGCTACCTTGCCGCCGAGCTCGATGCGTTGGGCGTTGGGTACCGCTGGGTGGCCGAAACCGGGATCATCGCCACCATCCGCGGCGGCGCCCTCGACGCTTACGATGCGCAGGGCAAGCCGCGTAAGTGCATAGCCTTGCGGGCCGATATAGACGCTTTGCCCGTAACCGAGCAGACGGGCGTGCCCTTCGCCTCCCAAAACGAAGGGGTCATGCATGCCTGCGGGCACGACTGCCACATGGCCATGATGCTGGGAACCATCCGCCTGCTGCTTTCCATCCGCCAACAGCTGCGCGGGGAAGTGCGCATCATCTTCCAGCCGGAAGAGGAGATTTCCATCGGTTCGCACAAGATGATCGAAGCCGGGGCGTTGGAGGGCGTGGACACCATCTTCGCCTCGCATGTATGGAGCGAGGTGGACGCCGGCACGGTTTCGGTGGAGCCCGGGCCGCGCATGGCGAACTGCGACTGGTTCCGCGTGGATATCGCGGGGTCGGGCGCCCATGGGGCCATGCCGCACAAGGGCATCGACGCGGTGGTGGTGGGCGCTGCCATCGTCGAGGCGTTGCAGGTGGTGGTGAGCCGCGATGTTTCGCCGTTCGACCCGGCCGTTATAACCGTGGGCGAGTTCCATGCGGGTACGGCGCGCAACGTTCTGGCGGGAAGCGCCTACCTTACGGGCACGGTGCGCTCGTTCACGCCGGAAGTGCGCTCGTACCTGCGGGATCGCATGGCCCACATCGTGGAGGAAACGGCGGCATCGTTCGGTGCCAGCGCAAAGTTCACGTGGGAGTTCGGCAACTCCTGCTTGGTGAACGATGCCGAATGCGCCGCCCGTGCGCAGGCCTCGGTTGCGAAAGTGCTGGGCGAACAGGCGCTTTCCCATTACGAGGGCACCCTTTCCGGGGAAGATTTCTCGGAGTACCTGGCCTTCGTGCCGGGTGCGTTGGCGTTCGTGGGCACGCGCAACCCGGAAGCCGGGGCAAGCTTCCCGCAGCACAGCTGCTACTACACGGTGGATGAAAACGTGCTCATCGGCGGCTCGCTGGTGGCGGCGCAGTACGCCTACGACTTCCTGGCGGAAGGGTAGATCTGCTGGTTCGGCGGCGTTCCCAGTTGCGGCTGGACGCTACAATGGCGGTAGGGGCTTTGCCGAGTGCCGATAGCGCGGCCCGGCAAAGAGACTTTGGCGTGCGTATTGCGTTGGGGCGCAGCGTGCGACCGCGAGGGAAGGGGCTGCTATGCAGGAAAAAGACGTTATCCGCTGGGGCGTTATCGGCTGTGGCGACGTGGTGGAAACGAAGAACGGCCCGGGGCTTTACTTGGCCGAAGGGTCCGAGCTGGTGGGCATTTGGAACCGCACCAAGCAGAAGGCCGTTGATTGGTGCGCGCGCCACGGGCACGGCCGCGCGTTCGACTCGCTCGATGATCTGCTGGCCGACCCCAGCATCGACATCGTCTACGTTGCCACCACCCCCAACTGCCACAAGGAACACGCCATCGCCGTGGCGAACGCCGGCAAGGACTGCTACCTGGAAAAGCCCATCGCGCTTACTTGGGACGAAGCTCAACAGATCAAGGCCGCGTTCGAAGCTGCGGGCAAGCGCTGTTTCGTGGCGCATTATCGCCGCGGCATGCCGCGCTACCGCGAGCTGAAGCGCCTGCTCGATTCGGGGAAGATCGGCACCATTCGCGGCGTGCAGGTTATTCGCACCCAGCGTCAAACGGCTGAAGAGCTGCTGCCCGAAGCGGAAAAGCCCTGGCGCGTGCGGCCGGAGGTTTCCGGCGGTAGCCACTTCTTCGAAGGCGATGCGCACATGCTGGACCTTATTGCGTTCTTGGCGGGTGCTCCCATCGCGGACTTCAGCCTGAAGGTGGACAACCGCACCGGCTGCTATCCGGGCGAAGACACGGTTGCCCTTTCCGGCGAAACCCAGAACCACGTGATGGTTTCGGGCATCTGGTGCTACGCGACGTACAAGGCCATCGACCGCTTTCTTATATATGGTGATAAGGGCAGTGCCGAGTTCTCGTACTACGACAATGCGGCGCCCATCCGTATCGAAGCGCTGGCGAATCCCGAAGCCGTTGCCCACGAGGGTGTGATGGGCGGCGTGCGCAAAGAAGCCGAGCTTACGGTGGAAGAGCTCTGCCCGCCCGTTGAAAGCTACCCGGGAAACGGCCAGATCCAAGACATCGTCAACGTTTTGCGTGGCCTTCCCGGTGCGGCGTGCTCCAGCACTCTAGGCAACGCGCTGAACACCCTGCGCATCACCTGGGCTGCCCACGAGCTGCGCGCAAAGCAGCTGACTGAAGGCCAGGCGAACCCACAATAAATAGGTGCGCCGCCCTGCGCGGCCGGCCTTCCGCAACCCGCTCGCGAACGACTGCCCGCGCGGGTTCACTCAAAGTAAACCGCCCCTGCTTCTCGCGCTGAGAGGCAGGGGCGGTTTGATTAGGAGGGTTGGGGTTTGCGTGTCCCTAGTCCATCTTGCGGTTGATGGTGTAGCCGAAGAGCTTCTTGGACTGGTTTGCCAGGTAGATGCAGAACAGCAGGCCCACCACGGAAGCGGTCAGCAGCAGGCCCATCATGGTGTAGAGCGCGCCGGTTTCGCCCATGGCGGTGGTCATGGCGCCCACGATGAAGGGCAAGAACGTTGCGCCCACGCCCATGAACGTCATGTACATTCCCGTGTTGCGGCCCTTGGGGCCGGGGCAGTAGTTCTGGCGAACCACCAGACCGGTTTGCAGCGCGCCACCGGCGGCGAAGAAACCCAGCAGCGCGATGGCGACGTAGACGATGGCCACATTGGGAACAACCAGCACCAATGCCAGCGCCAGGGTAGAGAACGCGAAGTCGATAAGCAGCACCTTCAGCGGGTTCCAGCGCAGCTTGCCCATAACCACGGCCCAGAAGAACACGGCGGTGATGGAGCCCACGGTGTAGATGGAGGCCAGCGCTGCGCCGCCCATTTCGTCCAGCCCCAGGTTGGCCATGCCGAACGCCTTGGTGTACTGCTGTGCGCCGTACATGATGAACATGCAGATGAATGCCATAAGCAGGGTGAACACCTGTACCAGGGCGCCGGGCTTCTTCAGCATGGCATCCTTTGCCGCCTGAATCTCGGCCTGCGCTTCGTCCATGCCGCCTTCGCCTTGGGCCTTGGTGGCGCGCTCGTCGTCGTAGCGAAACGGCGTGATGATGGTCATGATCAGGCACGCCACGGAAAGCGCGATGGGCAGGTAGATGTTGACGTGCCAGATTTCCGGCGCGCTGAACCAGGCAACGAACAGCGGGTAGATAACGCCCATAACCGAAACGGCGGCCTTGATGCCGATAACGCCTGAAGCGGCGTATTTCGGCTCGGCCTCCTGCGCGGCAGGGTAGAGTGCGGCATCCCAGAAGCCCGAGGTGGCGGCACCGGAAAGGAATGCGGCCACGTAGCACAGGGTGGCGTCGGTTACCACCAGCATCAGCGTGAAGCAGATGATGTAGGCGATGGCACCGGCAACCGCGAACTTCTTGCGGCCGATGCGGTCGGAGAATTCGCCGCCGATCCATACGCTTACCAGCTTGCCGAATCCCATCCAGGCGATGGCCATGGAAACCGCGGCGGAACCTGCGGTGGGATCGGTGATGCCCCACTGGGTGTAGAAGTTGACTTTATTCTGGCTCAGGATAAGGGCCTGGATGCCGTAGGTGAAATAGCACATGTACACGGTTGCCAGGGCGAAACCGTAATGCTTGGCCTTCTCTGCTGCAGCGGACAATTCTTCTCCAATCTTTGAGGGTTCGGCTTCAAAGGCAAAACGGCATCCCCTACAAGGAGCCTCCCTGGTTGCTCGTCTGCGTATGACGCTTTGGATTTGAAGAGCTGTGCTTTGCGCTGCGGTGCAAAGCGGTGTGTATCCTACCCCCACTCGAAAAAACCGAACGTGTTCGAGAATTGTGTGACCTATTCGATATGAATGGGAAAGCGATAGCGTGTGGCTATGTAGCCAGCAATTCCATGATTTTGGACGCCTAAATATAGGTTGATATAAGCTACAAACATTGAAAAACTATGAATCCATTTCTGTGGAATATGGATTCGAGGTTTTCTCGTAATGCGAGCCAAGCCCGCTTCGGTTGCTTTTCGCTATAGGTTCGGCGCGAACGGATGGGGGATCGCCCGCAAGCCTGATGGTATCCTTGAATGAGCATCGCGCCGGCGCAAGAGGGAAGCGCGCAGACGCAGATTCCCGGGTTCGAAGGCCCGAGCAGAAGAAGCAAGACTCACGGCGGTGCCCGCGCAATACGTGAAGATATACAGAGGGGAAGAGCGATGAGCTCCAAGAAAAAGAACCAGAAGCCCAATCCCAACAAGAAGAAGTCCAACGAGGCCAAGATCACCTGCCCCTACTGCGGCAGCACCAACTTCAAGTACGAGGCCGACCGCCGTCGCGTTCCCAGCAAGTGGTACGTGCACGTGATCGTGGCCGCCGTCGTTATTGGCATCGCCTTCGTTATGCCGTACTTCTCCATCGCGTTCGCTATCGCCTACATCGTGCTTACCTTCATGCCGCGAAAGGTGCTGGTGGGAACCTGCCAGGATTGCGGCGAGGAAACGCTGTTCAACCGCCCCGAAGACGGCAGCCTTACCCCCAAGTTCGACCAGCCCTGGCACTAAGGGCGCCGTTTCGCACCGCTTCGGCGGCTTCGCACGTCATCGTTGCGATACGTGCTTGTAGCATTCTGGAAACGTTCGCCATCTAGCATGAGATTCGATAAAAAAGGCCGCGTGTTGCGGCCAGCATCGAACAATCTGCGAACTGAAAAGGGAGCACCCCATGGCTAAGAAGAACGGCAAATCGAAGAAGAGCGTGCAGCAAGAAGAGCTCAAGTACATCCCGGGGCGCAAGGTTGCCTGCGCAATGATGCTAGTCGCAGCCGTGTTCTCCCTGGTGATTGCACTGTTCTCGCTCGTGCAGGGCACCATTGCCTGGGTTGCGGTATTCGGCGCGCTTTCCGGCGTAGCGTTCTACATGGCCCACATGCTGCGAGCCGAGCTCCGCGAATCCCACTAACCAGCGGCACCCACGTACCAAGAAACAAATGGCGACCAGCCTTCATCAGGCTCGGTCGCCATTTTGCGTTCAGCCCGTCCGCGCCGTGGGCCGGGGCACCGCCCCTCGGGGATTCCCGTTCCGCTGTTTGACGAGGCCCGCT
>CAVBGJ010000029.1:0-16142 GCA_963595065.1 Christensenellaceae bacterium Phil1
CCATTTCCCCTGGAGGCGTTTCTTATAGTGGAACTTGATGGTCTTGCCCCTGGTTATGCTGCTAAAATAAAAGAAGGTAATAACTCGGGGCGCACGGGCGCTCCGTTCAGGGGTCTTCGTTAGTGGCGAAGAAGAAAGAGGGGGATAACGATGAAGCAATACAAGCGTGTTTTTGCGGCTCTCGACGGCGGCAGCACTCAGGAAGAGGTTGCCGAGCGCGCAATCCAGATCGCGAAGCTCAACCATGCCGAGCTTATGCTGGGCCACGTTGTTGATTCCGTGCCTGATTCGCTTACGGGCACCGACTACAAGGAGCTTGCCGACACGGTTCGCAACCGCCTGGTGGATTCCTTGGGCGATATCCTTACGAACGCGGAAAACGATCCCGACATCCCCTCTGTCGAGGTGGTAGTGAAGGTCGGCCGCATCCAGGAAACCATCCACAACCTGATGATCAAGCCGTTCGAGCCCGAGCTGGTTATCTGCGGCGAGCGCGGCCTTTCCAACATCACCTACGTGTTCGTGGGCAGCGTTTCCACCTACCTCATTCGCAACCTGCGTTGCGATGTCCTGGTAGTCAAGCAGGACTAAACCCTGGCTCAGCCAATCAAGGGGCGTCGGCGTTGTGCCGGCGCCCTTTTGCGTTCAGGGGAGAAAGGCCTGTGTCGGACTGCGACCGGCCGGCACAGCCGGCATCGAACGACCAACTGTCCTTTGGGCTAGAATAGGAACCTGTATGCGCCCTTGCGCGCATCCGAAACAGACACGAGAGAGGCTCACACCCAAAATGCAGAACAGCCATTACGACTACCTTATCGTCGGCGCCGGCATCACCAGCGCCGTTTTCGCGCATGAGGCCGCGAAGGTGGGCAAGACCTGCCTGGTAATCGACCGCCGCGACCATATCGCCGGCAACATCTACACCGAGGAAATCGACGGCATCAACGTCCATAAATACGGCGCGCACATCTTCCATACCTCGCTGCGCCCGGTATGGGACTACGTCAACCAGTTCGCCGAGTTCAATAACTACGTGAACAGCCCCGTTGCCAGCTACAAGGACGAGCTGTACAACCTGCCCTTCAACATGAACACCTTCTCGAAGATGTGGGGCATCAAGACCCCGGCCGAGGCCAAGGAGATCATCGAGCGCCAGAAGGCCGAAGCTGCCGAGCAGATCGGCGAAGGCGAGCCCACCAACCTCGAGGAGCAGGCGCTTTCCCTTATCGGCAAGGACGTGTTCGAGAAGCTGATCAAGGGCTACACGGAAAAGCAGTGGGGCCGCAGCTGCACCGAGCTTCCGCCCAGCATCATCAAGCGCCTGCCCGTGCGCTTCATCTACGACAACAACTACTTCAACGACCGTTGGCAGGGCATCCCCATGGGCGGCTACACGGCCATGGTGCAGCGCATGTTCGGCGACACCGAGATCCTGCTGAACACCGAGTACCGCGAGTTCATCGCCGAGAACGCCGGCATCGCTGATCGCGTTATCTACTGTGGCACCATCGACCAGTACTTCGACTACCAGCTGGGCGCCCTTGAGTACCGCAGCCTGCGCTTCGAGTCGGAGCGCATCGAGTGCGAGAATTGGCAGGGCAACGCGGTGGTGAACTACACCGAGCGCGAGGTTCCCTTCACGCGCATTATCGAGCACAAGCACTTCGAGTATGGCACGCAGCCCACCACCATCATCACGCGCGAGTACCCCGCGAACTGGGAGCGCGGCGACGAGCCGTATTACCCGCTGAACGATGAGCGCAACAGCGCTTTGTACGAGAAGTACGTCGAGCTGGCCAAGCAGGAGGGCAACGTGGTGTTCGCCGGCCGTTTGGGCGGTTACAAGTACTACGACATGGACAAGGCCATCGATGCCGCGTTCGACCTGGTTGCCGATGAGCTGGGCGTAACCCTGAAATAGCATTCGGCCGAATCTCCGGCGCGGTGGCGGGCTTGGTACCTGCTGCCGCGCTTTTCTTTTGCCGTTATGCCCCATAATGGGCAAGCGGTTGTGCGCGTCCCTGCCTTTCGGGCGTTGGGCGCGCCAACGCGTACCGAATTGCCCCGCAAGAAAGGACCGAACATGCCCCATGGCGTAGTTGCCCTTGCCGCCGCCCTTGCCCTGGCCTTCCTGCTTGCGGGGTGCTCGCAGCCCGAAACGGCCGATCAGCAGGACGATTCCCTTCAAGTAAGCGATACCTCGGTCGAATCCGCCGATGCCGCGCAGGAATCGGAAGAGCAGGTGGCGAAGCCCACTGCAGAAGAACTCCGTGCGAAGCTGGATATTTCCGAGGACTACCGTGCAAGCTTTGAGCACGGCGTGAAAACCGCCGAATACCAGAAGTACATCGTGCTGCACGACACCGAGGTGGACACCAGCGCTTCCTCTATCGTCAGCTCGTGGGACGGCAACGGGAGCGGGGTTGCCGCGCACTTCATCGTGAACAAGGACGGCTCCATCGTGCAGTGCGTGCCGCTCGATGTGATTGCGCATCATGCCGGCTACGGGGATACGGGCCACAACGAAAGCTACGAAGTGACGGATGAAAGCCGCGATGACAAGGTGGGCACCACGGGTGCTCCTTCGAAGACCATCACCGACTACGGCATGAACTCCTATTCGGTTGGTATCGAGATCGTGCATGTGGGTGGTGCGGGCGATTACCCCGAAGCGCAGCTGCAGGCGGTGGATAACCTGATTGCCTACATCGATGCTTATTACGGCAAGGAAAGCACCATCATCGACCATAAAACGTGGCGCACCAGCAATTCGGATACTTCCGCGGAATTCGCCACCTACCTGGCCAATTACGAGGATCATCGAACGTATGCCTAATGCAGGCGCGGGCGCGCTCCAAGTCTTTGCCCACGAAAGATGGATTTCACTTGCATTGGCGCGTTGGTTCTGCAATAATACCAATTCGTGACACATGGGAGATTGGCGCAGCGGGAGCGCAGTTGCCTTACAAGCAAACGGTCACAGGTTCAAATCCTGTATCTCCCACCACTTATCCTCGCCGGGCTTTTTGAAGCCCGGTGTTCATATTTCGGGCGTTTAGCTCAGCGGGAGAGCACTTCCTTCACACGGAAGGGGTCATCGGTTCAATCCCGGTAACGCCCACCACATCATCAGCCGAGGTTCCGCCTCGGCTTTTTTGTTTGCCGTGCTCTGCCGTGCGCAAACGCACTGCCCAAGGTTTCGGCTCTTTCATCTGGGAAATCCTACGGAATGCGGAAATTTTTAGCCGGGAAAATCGACGGAATGCGGAAATTTTGATGAGTGGCCGGCAACCGTTGGGTTGTGGCCGAGCGGGTTGCTGGTTCGCGCTGGAAGGTGCCTGCCTGGGGTTGGGTTCAACAGGTTGTTGATGGGCAGCCCCAGCTGCGCGCGCCACGCGGCCAGGGTTTGACCCCGTAATTCCTTCTTGTTACTGTTTTGAGGTTTTCGAATTAACTGGCTTAGATTAGAGAACGTCAACATTGGTGCGCGTCAGGCGCGTGGGATAAGAAGGTTTTGCTTTCGTGGAAAACAGCACGGGACGTACGAAGCTTGCAACGGTCGCGTTGGTGATCGTGGGCTTCGCACTTGGGTTCGCAGAGTTCATCGTCATCGGCATCACGCCCGATATCGCAGAGACGTACGGTACCTCGCTGGCATCGGCTGGCAACCTGGTGGGCTACTTCGCGGTTTCCTATGCGGTATCCACGCCCATCATCGTGCTCTCTACGGGGCGTTTCAGGCGCTTTCCCCTGTTCTGCGTCTTCTTAGCCGTGTTCAACGCGGGCAACATCCTTGCCATCGTGGCGCCCACCTATGAAACGCTGTTGGCGGCGCGCATCCTTACCGCGGTGGTTTCGGGTGTGCTGCTTTCCACGGTGATGACCTTCATCAACGACATCGTTCCCCGGGAAAAGACGGCGCGCATCATCTCGTTCGTCTACGCCGGGTTTTCCGTTGCCAGCGTTTTGGGCACGCCCATCGGCACCTTGCTTTCGGACAGCTTCGGTATCAAGTCGGCATTTATCGCGGTTGAGGGCGTGGCCCTGCTGGTAACGGTGCTGCTGCTTATATCGGTGCCGCGCTCGGGCTCTACCGATGTTTCGGCCAAGGTGCGCGATCAGCTGGTTATCTTGAAGGACCGCCGCATCATCCTGGTGCTGGTTATGAAGAGCTGCGGCATGGCGGCCACCTACGTGTTCTACGTCTATGTGACGCCTACCCTGGAAAACGGGTTGGGCCTTTCCGTTTGGGCAACGAGTATCGTGCTGTTCTTCTACGGTGCGGCCACCATCGTTTCCAACCTGGGCAGCGGTTCCATCGCCCAGCGCTTTGGCTTGGCGAAGATGCCCATCATGTTCGGTTTGCAGGCGCTGGTGCTGTTCGCCCTGGGCGCAAGCTTGGGCTCGGGCAACATCGCGCTTTCCGTGGTGAACGTGGTGCTCACGGGCGTATTCATCTACCACATGAACGCCCCGCTGCAGTCGTACTTGCTGCAGGTTTCCACCAAGGACTACCCGCGCGCCCTTACCCTTGCTTCCGCGGTTATGCCCACCTCTTCCGATATCGGCATCGCCACCGGCTCGTTCGTGGGCGGTGTGGTGGCTTCCGGCCCCGGGTTCGTATGGGCCGGTCCTATCGGCGCGCTTTTCGCCGTCGTCTCCGTTGTGGCTGCCTTCATGATCCTGCAGCCTGAAAGCCGCATGAAGGTGAACCGCTAGGAGGCAACCTCTTACAAGCACCGGAAATCGAAGACGCCCTGCCTCTCGTAAGAGCGGCAGGGCGTCTTGTTGCTAGGTGAAGTGGCCGCATTGCCTGCTCGGCGGAGGGACCGTTCGACGTGCCCTCTCTGCGCGGCTTGGACGGTCTTACAGTATGTCGGAGTATTCCAGGGGGAAGTCCACGCCGGTCCACAGCTCGAAGGCGCGGGCGCCCTGGTGGAACAGCATGCCAAGCCCGTTGATGGCGGTGCAGCCGGCCTCTTTGCCCATCTGGATCAGCTTGGTTTCGGCAGGCTGGTAGATGCAGTCTTGGATGGCAAGGCCTGGGTGCAGGAACGTTGCATCGGGGATGGGGGAGCGCCCTTCAAGCTTCCCCATGCCGATGGGGGTTGCGTTCGACAGCAGCTCGGCGTCTGCGAGTTGTGCGCGCAGGTCGTCCTCGTCGTTGGAGTCGTGGAGCGACATCTTGCAGCCGGTTTTCTCGGAGATAACGGCCACTTCCTTGCCGGCGCGTTCCCACGACTTGCCGTTGCCGGGGCTGAACACCACGATCTCGCTTACGCCATCGAGCGCGGCCTGCGCGGCGATGGCGGTACCGGCGCCTCCCATGCCCATCTGCACCATCTTCTTGCCCTTGCACTGCACGCCGGCATCGGCGAACGAGGCCATGAAGCCGTAGCCGTCGGTGTTGTAGCCGGTAAGCACGCCGTTGTCGTTCACCACGGTGTTCACGGCGCCGATGATGCTGGCGGCGGCATCGAGCTTGTCGAGGTAGGGCACCACGGCGATCTTATGGGGCATGGTCAGGTTGCATCCGCGCGCGTCAAGGAAGCGTATGGAGTCGATGGCCTTCGGCATGTCGTCGGCGGAAACGGTGAACGCCATGTACGCGTAATCAAGGCCGGCGCGCTCGAATGCCAGGTTCTGCATGGCGGGGGACTTGCTGTGGCGGATGGGGTCGCCGAACAGGGCGCAAAGGCGGGTTGTTCCGGTTATGTTCACGGTCATGGGGCTTCTCCTTTGGGCTTATGTGTGGCGGGGTGCTATTGCGCTTGGGGATCCCCCGCGTGATTCACTGCATACCTTAAAGAGTGTAAATAGCATATGAGTAGAGTTTATCATTGCGTTTTGCGAGATAGGGGCGTTGGTATTGCGAAAGTCAATCAGCGGCGGAAACCAGCTGTCGAGTACTTCGCGGGAAGCCGCCCGTTGTTTCGAATCGTTTACGGTTTCGGCTGGCGGCACTCCACCACTTTAGTTCGGTATAGAATGATAATTCGCGGTTGAAAGGAATCCATTATGGAAAATCACGAGCTTTCCCTGTACGACAACATTACCAAGGTGAACTCTATCGACCCTGAGCTCTACGAGCGCTACCCCGTGAAGCGCGGCCTGCGCAATTCCGATGGCTCGGGTGTCATCGCGGGCGTTACCAACATCTCCAACGTCCATGGCTACCTGATGAGCGAGGGCGACAAGATCCCCGACGAGGGCAAGCTCACTTTCCGTGGCTACAGCATCTACGACCTGTTGGACGGCAACGCCGACAAGCGCCGCCGCTTCGAAGAGGTTGCCTACCTGCTGCTTATGGGCGACCTGCCCACGCAGGCCCAGCTGGACAAGTTCGTGGAAGTGCTCGACTCCTATCGCAGCCTGCCCGACGGCTTCACCGCCTCGAAGATCATGAGCACGCCTTCGCGCAACATCATGAACCTGCTGCAGCGTTCCGTTCTGATGCTCTACGCCGACGATGAGCGCGCCGAAGATCGCTCCTTCGAACACGAGATCACCACCGCGGTTTCGCTGCTTTCCCGCCTGCCTCGCATCATGGTGCTGGCCTATTACGCCAAGCGCGCGGCCTTCTATAACGAGAGCATGATCATGCATCGCTTCGTGCCCGGCCAGTCCACTTCGGAAACCATCCTTTCCATGTTGCGCCCGAACCGCGAGTTCACGCCCGAGGAAGCGCGCATGCTGGACATCATGATGTGCCTGCACGCAGAGCACGGCGGCGGCAACAACTCCACCTTCACCTGTCGTGTGCTTTCCTCTGCCGACACCGACCCGTACGCGGCGTATGCTGCGGCCATCGGCTCGTTGAAGGGCAGCAAGCACGGCGGTGCGAACCATCAGGTTCTTGCCATGCAGAAGGAAATCAAGGAAAACGTCTCCAACTGGGAAGACGAAGACGAGGTGGCCTCCTACATCGCGAAGATCGTGAACAAGCAGGCCTACGACCGCACCGGCCTGATCTACGGCATGGGCCATGCGGTGTACACGCTTTCCGACCCCCGTGCGGTTATCTGCAAGAAGTTCGCCACCGATTTGGCCGCCGGCACGGAATACGAGGCCGAGCTGAACTTGCTGAAGCTCATCGAGCGCCTGAGCCCCGAGGTTATCGAGCGCGAGAAGGGCACCAAGAAGGAGATGTGCGCGAACGTGGACATGTACTCCGGCTTCGTGTACTCCATGATGGGCATCCCGCAAGACCTCATCACGCCGCTGTTCGCCTGCTCGCGTATGGCTGGCTGGTCGGCGCACCGCTTCGAGGAGCTGGTAAGCGGCAAGCGCATCATCCGCCCCGCGTACAAGACTTCGGTGCAGCCCCGCACCTACAAGCCCATCGAAGAGCGCTAAGCGCTTCTATTGAACAGAACGAAGGGGAAAGCCCTTCGAGATCAAAACAAGAAAGGCTCCCGAGGGAGCCTCTCTTTTGTTAGCTATGTTGTGGTTTTCGGCTAAGCGGTTTTCTTGCCGGCGAACACGCGCGTTGCAGCGACGATGGCCAAGATCACCGCGATGCCGCCCACGAGTGAAGGCCAGGGGCTTGCGGTGAACCCTGCCACCAGGTAGCCGATCAGGCACACCGCGGCAACCATGGTTGCGTAGGGAAGCTGCGTGGCCACGTGGCGCAGGTGGTTACATTCCGCGCCGGCCGAGGAAAGGATGGTGGTGTCGGAGATGGGCGAAACGTGGTCGCCGTACACGGCACCTGCCAGGGTGGCTCCGATGGTGATCAGGAACAGCGGGTCGCCTTCGGGGAACACGCCCAGCACGATGGGCAGGATAAGGGCGATGGTGCCCCAGGAAGTACCCATGGCGAAGCCGATGAAGCCTGCCACCACGAAGATGATGGCCGGCAGCAGTTGAAGGGCGAAGCCCGTGCTGGTAAGGAAGCTGGAAACGAATTCGCCCGTGCCCAGCATGTAGCGGCAGCAGCCGCCCAAACTCCAAGCCAGCACCAGGATCATGATGGCGCCCACCATGGAGCGAACGCCTTCGGAAACGCCTTCGGTGTAGCCCATCAGCGTGGTGAGCTTGCGGGGTAGGTACATGCAGGCCGAAACCACCAAGGCCACCACGGCGCCGATGCACAGGCCGGTGATGGGGTCTTCGCCGATCGCCGTTGCGAAGTCGGCGCCCTCGAAGTAGCCGCCGGCGTAGAGCATGCCCAAGATAGCGAACACGATAAGCACCAGGATGGGAACGATAAGGTCGTATACCTTGCCGTTCTGCGAAACCGGCAGGCCCTTGAACTGCTCTTCTGCCTTGGTGGCGCCTTCCAGGTCGGACTGCTCGGTTACCACGGTTTCCACCGCATCGGGGTCGGTGGGAACGCCTGCGCCGGAAACGCTGGCAAGGGCCGAAGGATGGCGGGGAATGTCGCTGTACGAATGCTCTTCGCAGTCGCGCTGCGCCTTGCCCATGCTGAAGAAGTCTTTGCCGTAGATGCACATGGCGAACACGAACACGATAGTTATCAGGGCATACAGGTTGTAGGGGATGGATGCTACGAAGGTGTTGAAGCCGTCATCGCCCAAGTAGCCGCCCACGGCAACCGCCCACGAGGAAACCGGCGCGATGATGCACACCGGCGCTGCGGAGGAGTCGATGATCCATGCCAGCTTCTCGTGGCTCATGCGGAACTTGTCGGTTATGGGGCGCATGACCGCGCCTACGGTAAGGCAGTTGAAGTAGTCGTCGATGAACATGACCAGGCCCAAGACGGCGGTCATGAAGGCGGCCATGCGGGCGTTCTTGATGTGCTTGGCCGCCCATTCGGCGTACGCGCGCGAGCCGCCGGCGATGGCGATGAGCACCACCAGCGCGCCCAGCAGCGCAAGGAACAGGATAAGCGCGCCGTTCGAGGCAATCTGCTCGGCCATGATCTGCGGGATATCGCAGAATGCGGCAACGAGCTGGTCGATGCCTGCGCCGTTCAGCGAGAACTCGTAGATAACAAGGCCGCTGAACACGCCAACCAGCAGGGAGGAATACACCTCCTTGGTAAGAAGCGCCAGGCCAAGCGCCAGAAGCGGCGGCAAGATGGACCAGGCGCCGGTGGAAATAAGCTCGAAGCCTTCCATGGCATCTCCTTGTCTGTTCGGCGCAGCAAGCGCGGCGTAGGCAAGGCGGTCGGTTCGGCGGCGGCGTGCTGCCAGCCCGGGCGCATTGCCTGCGGTGCGTTATGCGCGGTTTTGAGCTGTGCCGATTATATGCCAGGTGCAGGCCGGGAAGTGTTTCGAGTGCGATAAGTGCGCTGGCGGCGCGTGGGCGGCGTGCTGTAGGCCGCGGCGTCCGGGCGGCGGGGAAGGCGCGAATCGGCGGGTTGGCTGCCGCACCCATGCGGGCGGTTGTGCAGGAAGTTGGGCATCGTGGCGGGCTTCCCTGTGCTGTGCTTGGCATTTCCGCAGGTCATCGGCATCTGATAACAGGCGTTAAGCAACGCGTATAACGGCCGCCACGGGTTCTGGCGCTACACTACCCACTCGGAGAATGCAGGCAGGCGGGCACTTCACCCGCCATCGAGCAGAAAGGGTGCCCCGCATGAACGATTCCAGCTTCGAGGCCATGGCCAACGAGATCGAAGGCCTGATGGGCATCGACCCTGGAAAGCACGCCGGTTGGCACGCCGATTCCATTGCGGTGCGCGGGTACGAGGGCATCGACAAGAAAACGGGCTCCATCAGCTTCCCGCTGTACCAGTCCGCCACGTTCGCGCACCCCGCCTGGGGCGAATCCACCGGCTACTGCTATTCGCGCTGCGGCAACCCCACGCGCTTGGAGCTGGAGAACACCATCGCGCTTCTGGAAGGCGGCAAGAAAGCCCTGGCGTTTTCCAGCGGCATGGCGGCCATCACCACCTTGCTGAAGGTGGTACGCTCAGGCGACCACGTGCTGGTAAGCAACGACCTGTACGGCGGAACGTACCGCCTGTTCAGCAATATATACACGCAGTACGGCATCGAGTTCAGCTACGTGGACCTTACTAGTTTGCAGAAGGCCGAAGCCGCATTCCGCCCCAACACGAAGCTGGTGTTTTTGGAAACGCCCACCAATCCCACCATGAAGGTTGCCGACATCGCGGCGTTGGCGCAGCTTGCCCACAGCCACGGCGCCGTGTTGGCGGTGGACAACACGTTTTTAACCATGTACTTCCAGAAGCCCCTGGAGTTGGGCGCCGACATAACGGTGTACAGCGGCACGAAGTACCTGTGCGGCCACAACGACGTGCTTTCCGGCTTCCTGGTGCTGCGCGACCAGAGCCTGTTGGAAACGCTGTTCAACGCCGCTATGAGCGAGGGTAACCAGCTTAGCCCGTTCGACAGCTGGATGATGCTGCGCAGCCTTAAAACGCTGGGGGTGCGCCTGCGCCAGCAGGAAGCGAATGCGAAGCGGATTGCCGAAGCGCTCAAGGCGAACTCCCACGTTACCGAGGTGCATTACGTGGGCTGCCCGGACCACCCCGGCTACGAGCTTTCGCAGCGCCAGTCCACGGGCTTCGGCGCCATGATCTCGTTCAAGGTGGATACGCGCCAGCGCGCCCTTGCGGCGCTTGAGCACACGAAGCTTATCCTGTTCGCCGAAAGCCTGGGCGGCACCGAAAGTCTGATAACCTACCCGTTGGTGCAAACGCACGGATCCATCCCCAAACCCATGCTGGACGAACTGGGCATCGATGATCGCCTGCTTCGCCTTTCGGTGGGCATTGAGGATGTGGAAGACCTGCTGGCCGACCTGGAACAGGCGCTTGCCTAGTGGGCTTATAGTAGTAGCGCGAACGAGCCGTACCGAAGAGGGTGCAAGGATGACGAAATACGACTTCGAGACCATCATCGACCGCCGCAACAGTGGATGCATAAAGTGGGACGCCTGGTCCAAACGCAACCATGCGGCCGATGAGTTGCCCCTATGGGTAGCCGACATGGACTTCAAAACCGCGCCGGCCGCCATCGAGGCGCTAACCCAGCGTGTACAGCAGGGTGTGTACGGCTACACGATGGCCACCGAGCCCTATTACGAAGCCGTACAGAACTGGTTCGAGGGCCGTCACGGCTGGCGCCCCGAGCGCTCGTGGTTCGTGCTTACCCCGGGCGTGGTGTTCGCCTTGGCAACAGCCGTGAACGCCTACACCCAACCGGGAGATCAGGTTATCATCCAGCCGCCGGTGTACTATCCCTTCCGCCTGATGATCCAGGACAACGGCCGCAAGATGGCAACCAGCCCGCTGCGCTACGAAGACGGTCGCTACACCATGGATTACGAGGGCTTCGAGCAGCAGCTGCGGAAGACCGGGGCGAAGATGTTCATCCTGTGCAACCCCCACAACCCCGTTGGCCGTGCCTGGACCGAAGAAGAGCTGCGGAAGATCGGCGACATCTGCCTGCGCCATAACGTGTTGGTGGTCTCTGACGAGATCCACGCCGATTTCGCCCGCGCGGGCCACACCCACGTTCCCTATGCCTCGCTCGGGGAAGAGTATGCCCAGCGCGCCGTTATCTGCACGGCGCCCAGCAAGACTTTCAACTTGGCCGGGCTGCAGCTTTCAAATATCTTCATCCCGAACCCCGACCTGCGCGCCGCCTTCAGGCGCGCCTGCGACCGCACGGGCTACGACGAGCCCAGTGTGTTCGGCGTCGTTGCCGCTCAAGCCTGCTATGAGCAGGGCGGTGAATGGCTCGACCAACTGAAAGAGGTGCTGGACGGGAACTACCACGTGCTGGAGGCCGCCGTGGAGCGGATGCCCGGCGTGCGCCTTGTTCCGCTGGAGAGCACGTACCTGCCCTGGCTCGATTGCCGCGGGCTCGGCCTGGACGATGCCGGCATCAAGAAGCTGGTGGAAGAGGACGCGAAGCTCTGGCTGGATTTGGGCCCCATGTTCGGCGAAGAGGGCTCGGGCTTCATCCGCCTGAACCTGGCAAGCCCTAAGACCATCATCGAAGAGGCCTGCGCCCGCCTGGAAAAGGCCGTGGCGAAGCATCACCTGGCCGTCGGCTAGCTGCCAGGCCGGGCTGCCTGCCGGCCCTGTTGCGGCTGAGGGTTCGCCTTGGCGGTGAGCCGGGCCAACCGCCAACGAGCTGGCCGTTGGCTTCCATCGGCTCCGCTGCAGCCTCGGGCTAACCGATTCCCAGTACCTGCATAACCAGGCAGATCACCGAAAGGATGCCCACCACCACGATGGTGAGGCACAACAGCGCGCGCGACACCTTGCCCGAAACGTACTTGCCCATAACGTGCTTGTCGCAGGCGATGATGGCCATGAACACCAGCAGCACCGGCAGGATAACGCCGTTAACGAACTGCGCGGTGAGCATGATGCCCATCAGGTTCAGCCCCGGGATAAGGATCACCACGGCCGAAACCACGATGACGAAGGTGAAGATACCCTTGAACAGGGGCGCTTCCTTCCAGCTGAACGAAACGCCGGCCTCCCAGCCGAATGCCTCGCAGATAACGAACGAGGTGGTAAGCGGCAGCACGCAGGCCGCCAGCAAGCTTGCCGCCACCAGGCCGATGGCGAACAGGGCCTTCGCGTACTCGCCGGCGAAGGGCTCCAGCGCGGCAGCGGCGGCTTCGGCGCTTTCCACCTCGATGCCCTGCGGGTACAGCACGGTGCCGGTGGTTACGATGATGAACCAGGCAACGATACAGCCCACCACGGCGCCCGTCACCGCATCGATGCGCTGGTAGGGCATGTCGCGCACGCGTACGCCCTTTTCCACCACGTTGCTCTGCGCGAAGAACATCATCCACGGAGCGATGGTGGTGCCCACCATGGCAACGGTGAGCGAAAGGAAGCTCACGTTGGTGCTGGCTGCCGGCGTTACTGTTGCCAGCAGGGTGTCGTCCCAGTTCGGCTGCGCCAAGATGGCAGCCACGATGTAGGTGGCGAACACGCAGGAAAGCACCAGGAATATGTTCTGCACGCGCTTGTAGCTGCCGCCGATGATGAGCCCCCACACGGCCGCCGCCGCCACGGGGACCGATATCCAGCGCGGCACGCCGAACATCTCCATTCCCGATGCCACGCCGGCGAATTCCGAGAACGTGGTGGCCACGTTGCCGATGAGCAGCGCCAACATGGCAAGTGCGGTAAGGCGAATGCCGAAGCTTTCGCGGATAAGCGCCGAAAAGCCCTTGCCGGTAACGGCGCCCATGCGCGTTGCGGTGGTCTGCACCACGATAAGCAGGATGCACATGATGGGGATGATCCACAGCGTCATGTAGCCGAACTTCGCGCCCACCGTGGAATAGGTGGAAATGCCGCCGGCGTCGTTGCCTGCCATGGCGGTTACGATGCCCGGCCCCATGGCCGCCAGCACCAAGAACGCCTTGGAGCGCTGCTTCTTCCCGTCATCGCCCTGATCGTCGGGTTTTGCAGCCAGGTCGGTAGAGGAAGCGGTGCCCGCGGCCTTTGCCTGCAGGTTGCTGTCCTTTAACGTCATAGGGATGCCTCGATCCTAGTTATTGCCGAAGAAGTGCAGGATTGCGAACGTGTAGGGGATGAGCAGGATAACGAACACGGCCAGCATGATGGCGAACTGCCCCCAGGCCCAGCGCGTGCGGTTCTCTTCCACGTTGTCCTCGATAACCTCCATGGCGTCGTCTACGGTGACGATGCCCAGCATCTGGCCCTGCTCGTTCACCACGGGCATGGCCATCAGGTCGTATTTGGAGATGTCGGCGGCAACCTCGTCCTCCGATTCTTCGGGCAGCGAGGTGATCAGCTCGTCGAACATGATGTCGGAAAGCGGGGTGTCGTCCTTGGCCAGCACCAAGGTGCGCAGCGAAAGCACGCCCACCAGCTTGTCGTATTCGTCCAGCACGTACACGTAGTTGATGGTGGGGTGGTCTTCGTCCAGCCCGCGCAGCACCTCGGTGGTTTCCTGCACGGTGTCGGTGGTGTGCATGGCCACGTACTGGGTGGTCATCAGGCCGCCGGCGGTGTCTTCCTTGTAGCCCAGAAGCTTGCGGATCTCGGCGGCGTCTTCCACACCCATCAGGCGCAACAGGGTTTCGGCCTTCTCGTAGGGCAGGTCGCCAACGATGTCGGCCGCATCGTCCGGGTCCATGTCCTGCAGAAGGCGGGAAGCGCGATTCTCGTCCAGGCCCTCGATGATGTCGGCCTGGAACTCGTCTTCCATCTCGGAGATGGCGTCGCCGGCCTGCGCATCGTCCAAGTGCTGGAACACGTTGGCGCGCTGCTTCGGGTCAAGCTGCTCCAGAATGTCGGCCACGTCGGCGGGGTGCAGTTCTTCCAGACGGGTATGGGAAACGGAGAGCTGCACCTTCGAAAGGTCTCGGTCCAGCAGTTCCATGTAGTTCCAGGCGATAAGGCGCTCGGGGATGCTCTTGCCGAAGGCCTTGGCAATGCCGCATGCGGCCTTTTCCACCCAAGGAGCCAGCCCGCGCAGGATGCCGCGCATGCCCACTTCGGCGCCCAGCAGGCGCAGCTGCGTGCCCGATTCGGAAAGCTTCAGGTCGTTAACGCGCACGACCTTCATGCCCTGCGTGTCCACGATCTGGCGGTCCAACAGGTCGCGTGCAAGAAGGACCTCGGCGGGCTGCAGGTAGCTGAAGCGGATGGCGGTGCGGTCCACCTTCAGGCGGATGCCCTCTTCCTCGCTGAAGCTGTCCACGTACTTGCGCCACGAGATCATGAATGGCGTTTTGCCGGGGCCGCGAAAGGCCAGGCTGGTGATGCGCGGAAACACTTCGCCGGTTTGGATGGCGAGGTCGGAAACGGAGCCGATCTTCTCGCCGTTGGCGTCGACGACGGGTTCGCCGAGCATCTGAGATAGGTAGAGCATGCAATTCCCCCTTGGTGAACTGCGCTGTCAGCCTTGTTTTGCGGGCAGCGGGGCTGCTCGACGCAAGACAAGCGCCGGCGGGCGCAATCCGTTCATGTCGCAGTCGTCCCTCGACCGCCACATGATGCGCAAGCGCTGCGGGGTCGAAGGCTAATTACTGTGAGGTTTCGATTTTCGAACCTTCAAGTAATGTCCTTTCCTAATTGTGCAGATAGGCGCCGCACACAATGCGGGCGCGGGCTTTGGGCACAGCAAGGAAAGCCTTGGGCTCAAAGCACATCCGATTGTAAGGGATGCCCGCATCGTGTGCGCGCCGGGGAAGTGAAAAGAAAGTAAAAAACGGGGTTCGGGGCTGGCTGCTAGCGGGGTTGCGCTTTCGCCTTAGCGGTTGCCGAAGGGGCCGAAGCCGTTAGGGCCGCCAAAGCCGGGGAAACCGCCGAAGCGCGCGCCGGTTCCGAAGCCGGGGAAACCCTCGAACCCGCCAGGGCGCTCGCCCTCGAATCCGCCTTCTTCCATGAACTTCTGCATCATTTCCTCGCGCTGTCTCATTGCCTCTTTCATCGCGGCAACGGTTTCCGGGCCAAGCTCCTCTTCGATGTTGGCGATCATGCGGTCGAGGAAGACCTCGAAGGCATCAAGCTCTTCTTCGGAAAAGCCCTTGAACACGAACGCTTCGGGGTTGTTAGGCTGGTCATCTTGTTGTTGGTTTTTGCCCTTTTCGGTAAGGAACGCCAGCATCACGCGCTTGTCGGCCTCGGAGGGGCGGCGCTCCACCAGGCCTGTTTTCTCCATCTTGGCGAGCGTTTCGTTGAGCGAGGAAACGCGAAGCCCAAGGATGGTCGCCAGCTCTTTGGTGCTCACGCCGTCCTTCAGTTTCAGCAGCGCCAGCACGCGCCCTTGCCCCTTGCTCTTGTTCGCCAGGGGATTCGATGCGCGCCCCGGCCTGCCGCCATGTCCATTGGTCTGCATAAGAAGCGTTTGCAGCAGTAGGTATTTTTCGAATACCGATTCCTCGGTTGCCATGTTGTTGGCCTCCTTCTGATAGGGTGGGTGGGGCTTTCGGGGCGGTTTCTGCCGAAGCGGAAGCGCTCAGTGCCTTTTTCGTTTCGATTAGATTTTCTAACGGTACCGGTTGTTTTTGACTGGCCTAAGATTAAACGGTACCTGTTAGAAATACAAGCGCTTTTTAACAGGTACCGTTTAAAAATCTTGATAGGCTATCTACCAGGAGTTTCTTCGATTTTGGATTTCTGATCGCGCTATCAGCAACATATTTCCGTTAGTTGCCAAACTTAACGCAACGCCGTTGCGCTTACTTGGTCAGTGCGGCGC
>CAVBGJ010000030.1:0-14893 GCA_963595065.1 Christensenellaceae bacterium Phil1
CTTCCGTTAACGAACCTTTACGTTCGAGGGCAAAAGAAAAGGCCGCTCGAGGCGGCCTTCTAATTGTGGTGGTCGGGGCGGGACTTGAACCCGCGACACGCGGATTTTCAATCCGCTGCTCTACCAGCTGAGCTACCCAACCGAAAAGCATCATCGCTGACGCGAAAAAGTACATTACGGTAGTACGGGCATTAAGTCAAGCTTTTTATCTCAACCTAACAGCAAGCTTCATTTCTTCCCCAATGTCCAAAGAGCAATCGCAACGCAAACCAACTGCATCGGCGCAGGGGCCGCAGCCGTCTTACTCCCAAGCGCTGCGGCCCTGAAGGGCGCGCTTGCCGATGTCGGAACGGTACTGCACGCCTTCGAAGGTGATGAGCTTGCAAGCCTCGTACGCGCGGTTGCGCGCCTGCTCGAACGTATCGCCAAGGGCAACGACGTTCAGCACGCGGCCGCCGGCGGTGATGAGTTCGCCATCGGGGTTCAGCGCGGTGCCGGCGTGGAACACGATCACGTCGTCGAGCGCTTCGGCTTCCTCTACGCCAAGGATGACCTTGCCCTTCTCGTAAGATCCGGGGTAGCCTTCGCTGGCAAGCACGACGCTTACCGCCCACTGGTCCGACCAATCCAGGACGATGTCCTCGGGGCGACCTTCGGCAACCGCAAGCATGATGTTCACCAAGTCACCCTTCAGGCGCGGCAGCACAACCTGGGTTTCCGGATCGCCGAAGCGGGCGTTGAACTCCAGGACCTTCGGCCCTTCGGGGGTGAGCATGAACCCACCGTACAGGCAGCCACGGTAGTCATGTTCAAACGGAGCCTTGGCGGTGGCGGCAGCGGAGGTTTCCATGATGGACACCATGGTTGCCATCTCTTCGTCGGTAACGATGGGCACGGGCGAGTACACGCCCATGCCGCCGGTGTTGGGGCCGAGGTCGCCGTCGTAGGCGCGCTTGTGGTCCTGCGCCGGGGCCATGCAGAAGGCCTTGCCGTTGGAAACGAACGCCAAAAGCGAGCATTCGGGGCCGGTAAGGCACTCTTCCACCACGACCTTGCTGCCTGCCTCGCCGAAGCTTCCGCTGAAGCAGGCATCGACGGCGTCGAGGGCGGCATCGAGGGTATCGGCAACCACCACGCCCTTGCCCGCTGCAAGACCATCTGCCTTCACCACCAAGGGAGCGCCAAGCTCTTCACAGTACGCGCGGGCGGAAGCCGCATCGGTGAAGCTCTGGTAGCGGGCAGTGGGAATGCCGTTGGCTTCCATGAACTCCTTGGAGTACGTCTTGGATCCTTCCAGCTGGGCGCCTTGGAAGTCGGGACCGAAAACGGGGATACCAGCCTGGCGCAGCACATCTGCAACGCCAGCGACCAATGGTGCCTCGGGGCCGATGACCACCAGCTCGATGTTGTTGGAGCGGCAGAAGGCCAGCACCTCCTTGGCGTCTTCCACGTTCAGGTTCTTCACGTTATGGGCAAACGATGCCGTGCCGCCGTTGCCGGGGGCAACGTAGAGCTCGGTGCAGCGATGGCTCTTCGCCAGCGCCCAGGAGATTGCATGTTCGCGGCCGCCGCCGCCCAAGACGAGGATGTTCACGGTTGGTGCCTTTCTTGTTCGTCTTTCGAAAACACCTCCCCAGCAGGCGATTGTTGGGGAGGTGAACGGAAAAGCGGGGCACATCGCGCCCCGCCAATGCATTTCTTAGCGGCTTTCCCAGCCGTTGAAGATGGTCTGATCCCTGTCGGGGCCGACGGCGATAAGGGAAGCCTTCACGCCGGAAACCTCTTCCAGGTACTTGATGTAGCTCTGCGCGTTCGCCGGCAGGTCCTGCAGCTTTTTGCAGCCCGAGATATCCACACCTTCCCAGCCGGGGAGCTCCTCGTAGATGGGGGTGACGTTCTTCGGGTAGATAACCGAATGCTGCATGGGGAAGTAGTCGTAGCGCACGCCGTCTGCCTCGTAAGCTACGCATACCTTGATGCGGGGAACGCAGGAAAGCACGTCGAGCTTGGTAAGCGCCATGTCGGTCATGGAGTTCACCTCTACCGCATAGCGGGCCTGAACCGCGTCGAACCAACCGCAACGGCGCTTGCGGCCGGTGGTAACGCCGTACTCGCCGCCCACCTTGCACAGCAGCTCGCCGGTTTCATCGTGCAGTTCCGTGGGGAACGGGCCGGAGCCCACGCGGGTGATGTACGCCTTGGCAATGCCCAAGACCTTGTCGATGGCCTTCGGGCCGATGCCGGAACCAGTGGGAGCGCCGCCAGCGCAGCAGGAAGAGGAGGTGACGAACGGGTAGGTGCCGTGGTCGACGTCGAGCATGGTGCCCTGAGCGCCCTCGAACAGGACGTTCTTGCCGGCACGCAGCTCTGCGTTCAGCAGCTGCGTGGTTTCCGCCATGTGCGGGCGCAGCACCTCGGCGTAGGGGAGGTACATCTCGCAGATCTGCTCGACCGTGTAGGGCTCCAAACCGTAGATCTTGGTGAGGATCTGGTTCTTCAGGAACAGGGCGGCCTCCACCTTTTCGCGGAAGATCTTCTCGTCCAGTAGATCCTGGACGCGAATGCCGCAGCGGCTGATCTTGTCCTCGTAAGCAGGGCCGATGCCGCGCTTCGTGGTGCCGATCTTGTGCTTGCCCAAGTGACGCTCGGAAGCGCCGTCGAGGTCGATATGGTAGGGCATGATGATATGCGCGTCGCAGGAGATGCGCAGGCGCTCGCACGAGAAGCCCTCGCCTTCGAGCATCTGCATTTCCTCGGTAAGGACCTTCGGGTCTACCACGCAGCCGTTGCCGATGATGGGGGTGATGTGGTCGTACATCACGCCTGACGGGATAAGGTGCAGGGCGAGCTTCGTGTCGCCGTGGATAACGGTATGCCCGGCGTTGTTCCCTCCCTGGTAACGGACTACGTAATCGAAGTCACTCGAGATCAGGTCGGTGACTTTGCCCTTGCCCTCATCGCCCCATTGGGCGCCAAGGAGAACCGTGCTTGGCATGAAAGGTCCTTTCGATGTTCTGTATGCGTGAAGCCGGGCTTTGCGCCTCAGGGCGCACGACCCCAGCAAGCAGAATCATACTACAGTTGAAGCCTCTTGCTGCTTGGATCGACAGTCCCCACAAGGGCTGCAACGTCCTTATGGCAGGTGAACAACACCACCTGCCGCGTGCGCGAAAGCTCCACCAACGCCTTGGCGGCCTGCGCGCGGCGAGAATCGTCGAAGTTCACCAGGATGTCGTCGCAAACCACCGGCAGACCACGACCAACGTCCGAAGCGGTGATAAGAAGCGCCAAGCGCAGGGAAAGGTACAGCTGCTGACGCGTGCCCAGGGAAAGAAGATGCGCGGGCAGGGCGCCGCGCAGGGCATCAACCGCCTCGATGCCGCCATCGGCGCTCAAGCGCACCTGCACCCATGCGCCCTCGGTCATGAGGGAAAACAGGCGGGAGGCCTGTCGATACACCTCGGGCTGGCTTTTCTTATCCCATTCGGCAATGGCGCACTGAAGCGTTTTCTGGGCGATGAACAGCGCCGTCAGGTTGCGCTGCGCCGCCTTCATCCGAGCCGATGCCTCTTCATACTCGAGCTTCGCCCGATCGAAATCCGTGGAGCTGCGCGCTGCGCTCAAACGCTCGGAAAGCTCGCCGCGGCAGCGCTCGGTCTGGGCCGCCATGCGCTGCGTTTGCTCCCGCTCGGCCTCTTTACCGGCCAGGGCATCGTCGAAATCGTCGAGCGAGGCGTTGTCCGGCAACCCCGCCGCACGGCACTGCTCGATGCGCCTGCTGCGGAGTTCTGCGATGGAGCGGCGCAGCTCTGCCTGCTGAAGGCTTGCCGCTTTCTGTTTCTGCTGAGAGACCGCCTGCATGGAGCGCATCGTATCGAGCTGGTCGAGCGCCCGGCGAGCCCGGCGGGTCGATTCACCCGCGAACGCCAAGCCGTTTTCGGAGAGGAAGGCACCCACCCGGGACCCATGCTCGTCCAAGTCGCGTTGGCATGCGGCAAGTATCTTTCGGTCCTGTTCCATAACCCAGCGCCGCTTGCCCAGATCGTCGCCCATAACCCGCTCGTCTTGCGGCGGATGAAGCGCTAGGGCGAATCCGGCAGCGGCGATAACCAGCGAAAAGGCGATGATCATGAAGCCGATGGCGGTATACGAGAGACCGAGGGCCTGAGTGGCGATGCGCACCCCCGCAACGAGCATGCAGATGCTCAGCGCGGCGCACACGCCGATGATCACATGGCGCTGCCGCCTGCGCTTGCCGGCAGCCCCTTCCTTCAGATCCATCTCCGAGGCAACCTCGTAATCGGCCTGGGATCTGCTGGCTGCGGCGCGGGCAGCGTCCAGGGCGCGCTCGAGTTTCGCCTCGTCCTCATCGAAGGCATCGAGCTCGTCGCGAAGGCGCTCCTCTTCTTCGCGGGACAAAGACGCAAGGGCACTCATGCCATCGGGGAGCGAAGCATTCCCGCCTTCGAGTGGGGTCGGCTCCAGATCTATGGCCTGCAGCGATTCCCGGGCGCGGGCAAGCGACTGCTCAAGGGACAGCACCTGCTCACGAGAGCTCTTCAGTTGCTCGATATCCTTGTTCAACGTCGAACTCGCTCGGGTAAGCGCGGCTCCCCGTTCAGCAAGCGCCGAGAGCTCGCGTTCCTGGGAACGCAGGGAATCCGCTTCCGTGCGGCCCTTCTCGACTTCCACTCGCAAGGCATCCATCCTTGCCGAAAGGTTGGGGATAGAATCGGGGAATTGGGAAGAGCGGGAAAGCGTTTCCTTTATCTGCCGCTCAACCTCCATCAAGGCATGAGCCGGGGAAGAAGGGGTGCCCGCTCCGGCCGTGAGCAGACGCGCGGTTAGGTTGCTGTGCCCATCGAGGCCCAGCAACTCGTCGCTGGTAAGGGAGAACAGCGTTTGATAGGTCTCTTTATCGATATCGCCGAGGAAGCCTTCGGGCAGCTCGGTTTCCCGGGAACGCTTCACCTCGAGCACATCATCTCCCTTGCGGAAGAACAGGCTTCCTGCGCGCTCGGCCCCCTCGGGGCGATAGGGGTTGTTCTGGCCACGGGCTGTGGGCCATCCGAACAGCACGCCCTTGATGAACTCGCTTACCGTGGTTTTGCCAGCCTCGTTTTCACCGTAGACGACGTTCATCCCCGGACCGAATGGACCGAGCACCGTATTGGCGAACTTCCCGAAACTGGTCATCTTCACATGTTCAAGATAGGTACGCTGCGGATCGATCTGAGGCAAATCCAAGGAGCGCACTTTAGCCTGGGGCTTCTTCTTGCTCAACGGGATGCCTCCTTGCTCAGCAGATCGAGCACCAGTGTCTCGGCCTCTTTGCATGCCGCGTCCATCCCAGATTCCAACCCCTTGGGGAGAGGCAAGCTTCGGGTGGTGTACTCCGATTCCACTGCCAAAACGCAGCGGCGCTTATCCTGGGCGAACGAAGACACCGCATCAAGGAACACCGCAGGGAACAGCCCTTCCCTGCGAAGCGCGTCCTTGTCGATCAGTGCCGCGGTTTCGTTCGTGATGGCATCTATGAAGAAGAACGGGTACGAATCGTTTATCGCGGTTCGCAGGTCGCCAAGAACCTGAGGCGTCAAGGCTGAGTGCAAGGCGCTGCGCCCCTCAAGGATGATGCGGAACACCATGCGCTGGCAGCCGGAATCCGCGTTGGCGGCGAACTGGGCAGCGGTTATCTGGCGCTGAACGTCGGCCACCGCATTACACGAGGAAACATCCAACCACAGGCGCTGCCATTCCACCTGCGCGGTAGAGATGAACCGCGCTTTGTTCGGCTCGCCTTCCGTAAGGGTGACTTCCAATATGCCGTGGCGACCGATCTCCCACGTGCCGCGGCCTTGCGGGCTACCGGCAAAGGCGATCTTCGGGTTGGCTTCCGAAGGGAGCATGCGCCCTTGATGGATATGGCCGCAAGCCCAGTAGTCGACATCGCGCGCCAGCAAATCGGCGGGACGCGCAGGCGACCTGGTCGGGTCGATATCAAGGCCGGTATGCAGCAGCCCGATCATGAAAGGAGCCTGTTTCCCCAGGTGGGACATGGCTGTTTCACGTGAAATCCCCTCGGACACATCCACGCCGACAGGCCACGCCTGATTGAAGTAGCTCCTTCCGCCGATAAGGGCAAGCGGTTGCCCGTCGCGCTCGAAGCAGGCGAACTCGGGGCCGTCCACGCCCAGAAGATGGGTGTTGGCAGGCAGCACGGCAAAATCGTTGTTCCAAGACGTGTAGGGGTCGTGGTTGCCGTTGATGAAGTAGACGGGAATGCCCGCTTCGTTCAAGCGCTCCATACCCGAAACGAACAGCGAGAAATCCGAGTAGGAGGGGCGCGTGTCGTCGAACACGTCGCCCGCTATCAGCACGAAATCGACCTGGCGCTCGATGGCGATGGCGATGATGCGATTGAAGGCAGCCGGGATAGCCGCAAGCATGGTATCCGCCCATTGCGCAGAAACCGCCCGCAGCCCCTTGAAGGGAGCACCAAGATGCAGGTCGGCTGCATGTATGAAGGTTACACTGCGCATGGCACCCCCTGTAGCGCACTAGGATCAGTAACTGGAATCGTCGAAGTGGTTGGTGAACTTAGTGAACTCCGGAATGAAAGTGAGCTTGATGTCGCGCGTTGGGCCGGAACGGTTCTTCGCCACGATAAGCTCGGCAACGCCCCAGTCCGGGCGGCTGTCCGATTCGGCTTCCGCTTCGCTGGTGCTTCGGTCGATGAACATGACGATGTCGGCGTCTTGCTCGATAGAGCCCGATTCGCGCAGGTCGGAAAGCATCGGGCGCTTGTCGGTGCGCGATTCAACACCACGGGAAAGCTGAGAAAGGGCGATGATGGGCACTTCCAGTTCCTTTGCCAGAACCTTCAGGCCACGAGAGATCTCGGCCACTTCCACGGCGCGGTTGTTTGGATGGGGGATCACCGGCTGCATAAGCTGCAGATAGTCAACGATGATCAGGCCGTTCTTCTTGTTGCGCATCATCCTGCGCGCCTTCGTGCGCAACTCCACGATGGAAAGACCGGCGGAATCGTCGACGTACAGCTCGCAA
Organism: Christensenellaceae bacterium Phil1; assembly: GCA_963595065.1. GTDB lineage: Bacteria > Actinomycetota > Coriobacteriia > Coriobacteriales > Eggerthellaceae > Anaerotardibacter. The sequence continues at coordinate 7,069 of CAVBGJ010000030.1, forward strand.
TTGGAAAGCTCGCTGGAAGCCTGGATAAGCTGACCCCAATCGCTCTCGGAAAGCATGCCGTTACGCATACGCGAAAGGGCCAACCCGGCTTCGGCGGCGAGCAGGCGCTGGGTGATCTCGTTCGAGCTCATCTCCAAGCTGAAGAACGCAACCGGCGCATTGGCCTTCGCGGCGTTGGCGGCCAGGTTCATGGCGAACGACGTTTTGCCGACGGCGGGGCGTGCGGCCAGGATGATGAGGTTGCCCGGACGCAAGCCGCAGAACAGCTTGTCAACGTCCAAGAAACCGGTGGGGACGCCCTGCAGCGTGCCTTCGCGGTTGCCCATCTCGGCGATTTCATCGTTGGCTTCCATCAGAAGCTCTCGGATGTTCTTGAACGAGGAGTTCACGGTTTGCTCGGTAACGCCGAAAAGGGCAGCCTCCGATTGGGAGATGAGCTCCTTCGGGTCGGCAGGTGAATCGTAGGCAAGCGAGGTTATCTGAGCAGCCGAAACCAGCAACTCGCGGCGGATGGCATCACGGCTCACGATCTCGGCGTGGTGCTGCCAGCTGGTGAAGGCAAAGGTGTTATCGGCAAGCTCGAGCAGGTACTGCTTTCCGCCGATGGCATCAAGCTGACCGGCTGCCGCAAGGTTGTCGGACACCGATATAACGTCGATGGGGATCGAGCGCGAGTTCATCTCGCGCATGGTCTCGAAAATCATCCGGTGCGCAGGGCGGAAGAAGCTCTCGGGCTTGAGCTTCAGGGAAACCTCTTCGAACACGCCAGTGGAAAGAAGGCATGCTGCAAGCACCGTCTGCTCTGCCTCTATGTTCTGGGGAAGCGTCTTGCGCACCTCAGAGCCTTGGTTGGCCTCCGGCATCCAGCAACTCCTTACCTCGCGTACACCGACTAGTTAACTCAGGGTTCAATCATAACAGCCGACAAGTTTCAGGAAAGAGATCAAAGCCACTCTTCAAAAGGGCGGCGGGCCCATAAAAAGGAAAGGGCCACCTTGCGGTGACCCTTCACAAAAAGCTCTAAGGAACGAGCGCTACTCTGCAGCAGCCTCGGTCTCTTCCACGGCCTCTTCCTCGGCGGCAGGCTCTTCAACCTCTTCTTCAGCAGGAGCGGCGAAGGTTGCCTCGTCGCCTACCAGAAGGGAGATGTTTGCCTTGATGTCGCGGTACAGGGAAACGGAAACCGTGTGCTCGCCAGCGGTCTTGATAGCGTTCTTGATGTCGATGCGACGACGGTCAAGCTCGATATCAGCCTGGGCCTTAACGGCATCGGCAACCATCTGTGCGGTAACGGAGCCGAAGAGGACGCCCTCTTCGCCAACGCGGGCCTCAACCTTGATGGTGAGGGGCTCAAGGGTTTCCTTGACCTTGTTGGCATCGGCAACGCGGTTCTCTTCGCGGGCAGCGATATGATGCTTGCGCTGCTCGAGCTGCTTCAGGTTGCCCTTGGTGGCCAGGATGGCCATACCCTGGGGAAGCAGGTAGTTGTTAGCAAAGCCGGGGGCTACGTCTACGACGTCGCCTTCGCCGCCCTTGTTCTTAACCTCGGTAAGAAGGATAACTTTCATCTCATCCTCCTCTTAGCGGTTGCGGCGGTCGCCACGGCCGCTGACGGCAGGCACAGCGTAGGGCATAAGAGCCATCTCGCGTGCGCGCTTCACGGCATTGGCGATATCGCGCTGGTGCTGGGTGCAAGCGCCCGTAACACGGCGGGGCTTGATCTTCCCACGATCGGTAACGTACTTACGCAGCATCTGGGTGTCTTTGTAATCGACATATTCTGCGTGGTCCTTGCAGAACTGGCAATACTTTCGACGAGGCTGCTTTGCGTAGTCAGACATGTAAACCTCTTTCGAATGATTAGAACGGGATGTCTTCGTCGTAGACAGAGGCATCGACAACCGGAGCGGCCATCGGAGCAGGTGCCGCAGGGGCGGCCTGCATCGGCGCAGCAGCACGAGGAGCAGCATCGTTGCGACTGGTCATAAACTCGATCTCGTCGACAATGACTTCGATCTTGCTGCGCTTCTGACCATCGCGCTCCCACTGGCTCCAACGGAGCTTGCCTTCGATGGCAACCTTGCTTCCCTTGGAAAGGAAGCGGGAAACGCTTTGGGCACGAGCACCAAACATGGTGCAGTCGATGAAATTCGGGTAATCCTCCCATTCGCCCGTCTGCTGGTTCTTGCGGCGATCGTTTACCGCCACGCCGAAGCCAAGCACCGGCATGCCACTTGCCGTGGAACGCAGGTCAGGGTCGCGGGTAAGGTTTCCGCTGATAACGACTCGATTGATGCTCATAACAAACCTCTTCCATAGTGCGAACATCCGCGTTCGCCTTTGATTTCCAAATAATTAGTCGCGATCGGTGCGAGCAACGATCATGTGACGCTCAACAGCATCGGAGATGCGCAGAACGCGGTCGAGCTCAGCGATGTTGCTGGGCTCTGCATGGAAATCGATAAGGGTGTAATCACCGTCAGTCAAGCCGTTGACTTCGTAAGCGAGCTTGCGCTTACCCCAGTTGTCAACATTGTCGACGACACCGTTACCTTCTGCGAGGGCGGTCTCGATACGCTTCATAACAGCGATGCGAGATTCTTCGTCGATAGACGGAGCTACAAAATACAAGAGTTCATAAGCCTTCATCAGTTCACCTCCTCTGGACTTACGGCTTCGGGTGATAAAGGTAGACCCGAAGCAGGATCAGCCTTTGTAAGATACCAAACGGCTATCCCTTTGGCAATTGACGGGGCAAACGAACCCACGCTTTGCACACATAGGGCCTTATCAATCCCAGCAACTGGATCGTAGCGCGCGGTTCTTAACGATTTGGGAAGCAAATGCTAAGCCGATCGCAAAATTATTCTGCTTCAAAAAGAAAAGCTGCAATCTGGGGATTTTCAAGCCCTAGATTGCAGCCGCTGCATCGGACAGCACCCGACTCCCCATACGGGTCGTCGAAGGGTGCGCCTGCTTACTCTTCAGCTTGCTCGGAAGCGCTTTCCTCTTCCGGCTGAGCCTGCTTCGCAGGATCGAGCGATCCTTCCATATCAAGCTCCAGCTTCAAGCCCTCCATGAAATTCGGGGCCGGACCGATGTAAACCACTTCACGGTCAACACCATCCTCGTTGTAGAGGTAACCGAACGCGAAGCCCTGCTCTTCGCCGGGCAGGCCTCCTTCGGCGATGAGCGCATCGACTTCGCCGTCCTCGGTGTCGAGGAAGCCGTCGTAGCAGAAAGCGTACGCCGTTGCACCGCGGGCACCCTGCACTTCCTTACGAGCAGCAAGGAATATCTTCTCGGTATCGTCCCCGGGATGGGTTTCGATGAAGAGGTTCTCCTTCACCGCCAGACCGGTGAAGGGAACAACCTCTTCCCCTGCCTCCATCTTGTCGGCCGCCTCGTTGAGTACTGCAACGATCACGGTTTTCAGGGTGTCGTCAACATCATCGACGGGAATATCGTTCTCAGGATCCACAACACGGTCTACCATGCCCGTCCCCTTTCTTCTTGCTTACACATCGCTACGAAGTGTAACGTTGCCCAAAGCACGCCTCAAACACAACTCCGCGAAGAACACCGATACCCCAGGTATCCGTAGGGAATGCGGGGAGCCTCCTCCCACGCCCTAGAAAGCAAACTACTGAAGCGCGCAAGGTTGCACCTGCCTCTTCCGGGCATGAAAAAGCCGGCCATAGGGCCGGCTCTGCGTAACTGGCGGAAGGGGAGGGATTTGAACCCTCGTTACCGGGAGTGCCGGTAAAACGGTTTTCGAGACCGCCGCATTCAGCCGCTCTGCCACCCTTCCGAATATGTGAAGACCGCAAAACGGGCCTTAAAAAGAAAGCGCCCTTTCGAGCGCTTCCGGTAATTCACTGGCGGAGAGATGGGGATTCGAACCCCAGATACGCTTTTGGCGTATACACGATTTCCAATCGTGCTCCTTAAGCCAGACTCGGACATCTCTCCAGCTGCAGCGCTATCTGCGCGTGCAAGGCTGTACTTTACACCAAGTTAGTACCTGCTGGCAAGAGAATAATAGCCATCTTCCGACAAGATCTTCAAAGGAACTTCAAACAAGTCGGAAACGCAGTCGGTGGTAAGGGCTTTTTCCTTGGGAAGGTCCTGGTAGATCTGGCCTTCCTTGATCATCACCACTCGATGGATCTCGGGGATGATGTCCTCGGGGTAGTGCGTCACCAAGATGATGGACTTCCCGGCAGCCACCAAATCGCGCATGGCCTTTCGAACGAAGTACATCCCCTCGGGGTCGAGCGCGGTGGTGGGTTCGTCGAACACCAGCACTTCCGGATCGTGGATTATCGCGCGGGCAATCAGCACGCGACGCGCCTGGCCGGAGGAAAGCGTCATGACGTCGCGCTTGGCCAGATCGCCGATGCCGAGGAAGTCCAATGCTCGCTGAGCCTTCAGCATGCCCTTCTCGGACATATTGTGGCGTTGCGGAACCCCCAGCGATCCGTACAACCCGCCGTACACCACCTCGATAACGGGAAGATGAACCGTGATCTGGTCCTGCATGGTGGAGGAAACGATGCCCAGGCACTTCTTCACCTCTTCCAAGGTAACCAGCGCCTTGCCCTTGAAGAGGACCGGCGGGATATCGCGGTAGAGGGGAAACACCTCGCGGGTAACCAGATGGATGAAGGTGGATTTCCCGGCACCGTTCGGGCCGATAAGCGCGATGTTCTCGCCCTGGTTCAGGGTGAAATCCTCGATATGCAAGATCTCCTTGCCCTCGCGGCGAACCACGGCATCATGGAGCTCGATAAGGGGCGTGGCATTCGTATTCATGTAAACCCTTTCCGGTAAAACACCAAGGTCACCTCGGTGTGAGGTGACCTTGGGAAGAATCTGAGTTGTGGGACCCTTTGTCCTAGTTGCCGGACGTCTCGGTCGACTCGGAAGATTCGCTCGACTCGCTCGAAGAGGCGCTGGACTCGGTAGTTGCGGTGGTATCGCTCGTGCCGGTGCTGTCGGAAGACGTGGAATCGGAGCTGGACGAGCTGCTCTCGTACTTGGTCATGTCCAGGTTGTAGGGAACGTTGTCGGGCATCGAGTTGTTCTGGATGTCGGCCTGGGACTTGTAGTCGTTGAACCATGTGCTGTAGGCGGACGACTGGTTCTGGCTCTTGATGATCTTGGAGATGTAGTCAACGAACTCGGAGGGATAGGCCGAAAGATCGGTTGCCGTGCCGTCGGTGTTGAACTCATCGGTGCACTTGATGATATGGATGCCGTAATCGCTGGTAACCAAACCGGAAACCTGATCCTTGGAAAGGCCATCGAGGGCATTGGTGTACTCGGTTACGAAGTTGTTCACGCAATCCCAACCCACATTGCCGCCGTCTTCAGCGGAAGAGGTGTCGGTGGAGTACTGCTTGGCAGCCTCGGCGAAATCAAGCGTGCCGGCGTTGATCTGGTCGAGCACTTCCTGAGCCTTCTCGGTGTCGCTGGAGGCGAACAGGATATGGGAGCTCTTCTTGGCCCCGTTGAACATGGTGTAGTAGGTGTTCAGCATGTTGAGGACGCTTGCATCGTCGGCGGTTGCGGAGTCACCGGCAACCGCTTCTTCGAGCGCCTGATCGCGAAGGCCGGTGGCAACGGAATCACGGTACTGGTCTTCGGTAAGGCCCGCAGAGGAAAGAGCTTCTTTCCATGCATCGTCGCTGTCGTAGTTCGCCTTGATCTTGTTGATCTGCTCATCGACCTGGGAATCGTCTACCGTGATCCCCTTTTCTTCGCAGGCCTGCTTCTTAAGCTCGATCTCCACGTAGTAGTCGACTACCTGGTCGCGAACGGTGGAGGGGTCGAAGGAGTTCTCGCTCATCCAATTGCCCCAGTCATCATCGCTGGTGAGATCGGAGCTGGTGCGGAAGTCCTGGATGTACTTGGTGATAGTGTCTTCCTGGATCTCCGACCCGTTAACCGTGGCAGCCACGCCGCCAGTGTAACCGTAGTTCGTGCCGCCGCAGCCAGTGAGCGCCAAGCAGCAAGCAGCTGAAAGCCCTACGACCGAGATCTTGCGAAGAAGAGATCCGTTCATCATGTAAGTACCTTGTCTTTCTAAGAACCTATCCGCCGCGGTTGAATCGCGGCAACGATGCGTATTTTTGCACAACGCGTTTTTCGGTCCTGTGTTCGCACAATTTACTCACGTATTACCGCAGGTTAACCACAAGCCCTTCATAAAAAAGAAGCCAGCGGGGCATTCTTCGCCCGCTGGCTTCTTGAAGACAATCGGATTGGCCGATGCCTACTTGTTCTTCGCCTCTTTGCGGCGCTGGGTTGCCGAAAGGGTGCGCTTGCGCAGGCGGATCGACTTCGGGGTAACCTCTACCAGCTCGTCGTCCTCGATGTACTCAAGAGCTTCCTCGAGCGTGAAGGTGATGGGCGGGGTGAGGCTGATAGCCTTGTCGGCGCCGGAGGAACGCTGGTTGCCCAAGGACTTGGCCTTCGCAACGTTGACCACCATGTCTCCCTCGCGGGAAGACTCGCCGACGATCATGCCCTCGTAGCAATCCTCGCCCGGGCCGACGAACAGCTGGCCACGCTCCTGCAGGGTATCGAGCGCGTACGCTACCGACTTCTCGGTAGCCATGGCGATCATGCAGCCGTTCTTACGGCCCAGCATCTCGCCGGAGTACGGGCCGTACTCACGGAAGTGATGGAACAGCACCGCTTCACCGTGGGTGGCGTTCAGGATTCGCGTCTTCAAACCCATGGTGCCACGGGAGGGGATGGTGAAGGTGAGATGGGTCATGGTCTCGTCGGAGGCCATGTCCTCCATGATGCCGCCAGCGGTGCCCATAACCTCGATCGCCTTGCCGGAGTAATCGTTGGGAACGTCTACGGTTGCTTCCTCGATAGGCTCGAGCTTGTTGCCGTTCTCGTCGGTCTTGTACACAACCTGAGGGCGACCAACCTGGAATTCGAATCCCTCGCGGCGCATGGTTTCCATGAGCACGGAAAGATGCAGAACGCCACGGCCCGCAACGCGGATGCCCGACTTGTCCTCGGTCTCCTCGATGCGCATGGAGATGTTGCTCTCCTTTTCGCGCATAAGGCGTTCCTTGAGCTGGCGAGCGCCCACGATATCGCCCTCACGGCCCACCAAGGGGCTGGTGGAAGCCTCGAACACTACTGCCATGGTGGGCTCCTCTACGGCGAGGGGCTCCATTTCAACCGGGTTCTCCGGGTCGGTGATCACATCGCCGATGTCGGCCTGCTCAACACCGATAACGGCAACGATATCGCCAGCAGTGGCTTCGGGGACCTCTGCCTTGCCCAGGTTCTCGAAGGTGTACACCTTGCGAAGCTGGGCGTTGTAGCGGTTGCCGTCGGGCTGGATAACCAGCACCTGCTCCTTCTCGTGGATGGTGCCGCTCTGCAGGCGGCCGATGCCGATGCGTCCCTCGTAGCTGCTGTGGTCAACGGTGCAAACCTGCAGGGCAACCGGGCCATCGACGTCCACCTCGGGGCAGGGGATCTCCTTCAGGATGGTGTCCAGAAGGGGAATCATATCCATGTTGTCGTCATCGGCGGCATAGCGGGCATAGCCGTTCACTGCAGATGCGTACACCACGGGGAAATCGAGCTGCTCGTCGGAGGCGCCCAGCTCGACCATGAGGTCGAACACCTTGTCTACGGCAGCGTCGGGGTTGGCGTTCGGACGGTCGATCTTGTTCACCACGACCACGATTCGAAGCCCACGCTCAAGCGCATGGGAAAGAACGAAACGGGTTTGGGGCTTGGGGCCCTCGTAGGCGTCGACGATAAGCAGGGCGCCGTCGGCCATGTTCAG
>CAVBGJ010000031.1:0-12078 GCA_963595065.1 Christensenellaceae bacterium Phil1
GGGGATGTCTACGGTGAATTCGCTGCCTTCGTTTAGGGTGCTGTTCACGGTTATTTTGCCGTGGCCTCGTTCTACGGCGTGGCGCACGAGGGACAGGCCTAGGCCGGTGCCGCCTACTTCGCGGCTTCGTGCCTTGTTCACGCGGTAGAAGCGCTCGAAGATCCTTGCTTGGTCGGCCTGCGGGATGCCGATGCCGGTGTCCTTCACGGAAACCGTGATGCTGTGGGGGTAGGGCGAGAACGTAACTAAGATGCTGCCCTCGTCGGTGTACATGATGGCGTTCTCTATCAGGTTGTCGAAGATCAGTGACGCGTCCGAAGGCTCGATATTCGCGTAACAGCGGTCGCCCGGGTTGGATCGGTCGTCGAAGGCGAGTTCTATGCCCTTGTCCTCGGCTTCGGCTTTGTGCTGGATGAAGCTGGTGGTCAGCGTGCTGTGCAGGTCGGTCCGCACGTCTTGGCGGGTGTTGGGGTTTTCCTCCAAGCGCGAAAGGTCCAGCAGATCTATCACCAAACGCTGCAGGCGCTCGGCCTCGTTGTCCAGCCTGTCCAGGAACAGCCGTAGGCTCTTCTTGTCGTCTATCTCGGCCGCATCGTTGATGGCCTCGGAAAGCAGGCGGATGCCCGCCACCGGCGTTTTCAATTCGTGGCTGGCATTAGCCACGAAATCGGAGCGAACCTGGTCGAGCTTTTTCAGTGGTACTTTCGATTCACGGTAGGAAAACGCAGCCACCATGATGATGATCACGATGCCCATTGCCACGATGATGGCGGCGGTGGTTTGGGTGGTTTGCGTCACCGATTCGACCACCGTGGAAGGCTCGCTCAAACGCAGCGCCATGGTCTCTCCGTTGTACTGCACGGGAACCGCTACATATATACGGTTCGTTTCATCGCTTTCGCTGGTGCGCTGTGCGTGGCCGATCTGGCCTGAAAGGGCAGCATCAACCTCTTCACGCCCAAGATGGTTGGCCAAATCGGATGGGTTCATTTCCGAATCGGCCACCACCGTGCCGTCTTGCTTGATCAGGGTCTCACGCAAGTCGGTTCCTTGAACAGCGGCGTCAACAAAACCCTGCGCATCGGAGCAGGTCGTCAGAGCATTGGCCTGCGCTTGAGCAGTAGTGGTGAGGTTCGTGATCTGGCGTGATTCCACCTGCTCGTTGATGGGGTTGTACACGAAGGCAAGGAAGCACCCCACGAAGAACACGGCGATAACCAGGTAGCCCAGAAGGAAGCGCCGTTCCCATTTCCGTGCGGTGCTGGTGCTCTCATTGGTAGGGTTCGCCTTGAACGAAAGCGCCCTCATCCCTTACTCGTCTTCCTTGTTGCGTGGGATGGGCTCGAAGCGGTAGCCCATGCCGTGCACGGTGTGGATGAAGGTGTAATCGCTTGCCTCGTCTAGGACGGAGCGCAACCTGCGGATATGAACATCGATAGTGCGCGAGGTGCTAAGGTAGTCTTCCTTCCACACCTTCTGTGTGAGCCAGGTGCGGCGGCACAGCATACCCTCGCGCTCTGCCAAGGCGAACAGCAGCTGAAGCTCCTTGCTGCGCAGCTTCAGCGTTTTGCCCTTCACGCTGGCCGTGCAATTCTGGGTATCCAAGGTAAGGTCGCCGTACGTTTGCGGAGCCGTGGTGCTCACTCCATCCATCTCCGAGCGGCGCAGGTTGGCTCGGATACGAGCCAACAGCACATCGGTGCTGAACGGCTTCGTCACATAATCGTCGGCGCCGGCATCCAGGCCCTTTATCTTGTCTTCATCTGAATCAAGCGCCGTGAGCATCAGGATGGGGGAGTTGAAGCTTTCGTTACGCAGCCGCTTGGCTACCTCGAAGCCGTCCATGCCCGGCAGCATAACATCAAGTAACACCAGGTCAGGTTCGATGGAGAGCGCCGTTTCGTAACCCGAAGTGCCATCTTCGCAAGAGCTCACCGCATAACCGTGCTTGGTGAGCGAGAACTCGGTTGCCAAGCGGATGGTGGGGTCGTCTTCGATGAGCAGGATGGTGGTCACGGCGATTCCTTTCATTTGTTACCTGAATTATGCGCCAAGCGCACGTTTTCCTGGTGCGTTTAAGAACTATTTAAGAAATGCTTTGCCGCTTTACGCACCGATAACCAACTTTCAGTCTTGTGTAACCATTCCGTGCTTTCAGGCTTCCAAGATAGAGCTGCAGTAACGGGCAGGCCCGAGATTCGGATTCGGCAACATGCCCAAGGAACAGAAAGAAGGAAAGTGAAAGTGACAAGCGTAAGGAACAAGGTTCTCGCCATCGCCATGGGCGCATGCATCATCGCAGGTTGCGGCTTGCTGACGGGTTGCAGCGGCAACGATTCGAAGGGTTCTTCCTCTCAGGACGCATCCATCAACGTTACCTCCCGCGAAGACGGTTCCGGCACCCGCGGTGCCTTCATCGAGTTGTTCGGTATTGAGGAGAAGGACGACAGCGGCAAAAAGGTTGACAAGACCACCGAATCTGCAGCGATCACCAACTCCACGGCTGTTATGAAGACCACGGTTGCCAACGACTCCGACGCAATCGGCTACATTTCCCTGGGCTCGCTCGACGATACCGTGAAGGCCGCTAAGATCGACGGCGCCGAGGCAACCGCTGCCAATGTGAAGAGCGGTACCTACAAGGTTTCCCGTCCCTTCAACGTGGTCATCAATTCCTCCAAGGAGCTCAGCGATGCGGCCAAGGATTTCATGAACTACATCCTTTCCGCCGAAGGCCAGAAGGTCGTTGAGGAAGAGGGCTATATCCCCATGGAGACTACCACCTCTTACAGCGCATCTGGCCTTTCCGGCAAGGTCACCGTTGCCGGCTCTTCTTCCGTGACCCCGGTTATGGAAAAGCTCTCCGAAGCTTACAAGGCCCTGAACCCCAACGTCACCGTTGAGGTGAACCAGTCCGACTCCACCACCGGCGTTACGTCTGCAATCGAGGGCGCATGCGATTTGGGCATGGCTTCCCGCGAGCTGAAGGATTCCGAGAAGGCCCAGGGTGCCCAGAACACGGTTATCGCCACCGATGGTATCGCCGTAATCCTGAACAAAGGCAACAACGTCGATTCCCTCACCAGTGATCAGGTGAAGCAGATCTTCACCGGCCAGATCACCAAGTGGAGCGAGATCGGCTAACCCCTATGACCCAAATGAAAGAGCTTATCGCGAAGATGCTCTTTGGCCTGGCTGCAGCCATCTCGGTGGCTGCAGTTTTGGTAATCTGCGTCTTCATCTTCGGCAACGGTATCCCTGCCATAGCCGAAATCGGGCTTCCGGAATTCCTTTTAGGAACCTCTTGGAAGCCCTCTAGTGAGGTGTTCGGCATCGGCGTGATGATCGTCGGAAGCCTCTACGTGATGGCCGGCGCGCTGGTAGTGGGTGTTCCGCTGGGCATCCTGTGCGCGGTGTTCTTGGCCTGCTTCGGATCCGAGCGCGTTTCGCGCATCGCGAAGAGCGGTGTGCAGCTTCTGGCAGGCATCCCCTCGGTCGTCTACGGCTTCTTCGGCTTGGTGGTCCTTGTGCCGTTCATCCGCGACAACATCGGTGGAACGGGCCAGTCTATCCTGTGCGCTTCGCTGGTACTGGGCGTGATGATCCTTCCCACCATCATCACCCTTTCGGAAAGCGCACTGCGCGCCGTGCCGCAAAGCTACTACGAGGGAGCGCTTGCCCTGGGCGCCGACCACGAGCAGAGCGTTATGAGGGTAGTGCTTCCCGCTGCCGTATCGGGCATTTTGGCCTCCATCATCCTGGCGATCGGCCGCGCTATCGGCGAAACCATGGCTGTGATCATGATCGCCGGCAACCAGGTGAAAATGCCTTCCGCCATTACCGACGGCGTGCGAACCATGACGGCGAACATCGTGCTGGAAATGGGCTATGCGGCCGACCTGCATCGCGGCGCGCTCATCGGCACCGCCTGTGTGTTGTTCGTGTTCATCCTTGTCATCAACTTCGCGTTCTCCGCGCTGAAGAGGAGGGGGAAGAATGGCTGATAGCGCAATGCTCTCCCGCACCAAGCCGGCAAAGGCATCATCCTGGGTGTTCCGCGGCCTGGTCCACATTTCCACCGTGCTCACTATCTGCGCGGTGTCCTTCATCATCGGCTACATCCTGGTGATGGGCATTCCCCAGATCAAGCCCGAGATGTTCTCGCTGGAATACAACTCGGTCAACTGCTCGTTCATGCCGGCGCTGTTGAACACGCTTATCGTCATCGTGCTTTCGGTGAGCTGCTCTTCGGTGTTCGGCATCGGGGCCGCCATCTTCCTGAACGAGTACACCGATAAGGGGAACTGGTTCGTGCGCATCGTGGCGCTAGCCACGGAAACTCTGGCCGGCATCCCGTCAATCGTGTACGGCCTGTTCGGCCTGCTGTTCTTCGTCTACTACCTGCAGTGGGGGCTCTCGCTTCTTGCTGGCGTGTGCACTATGGCCATCATGACGTTTCCCATCATCATGCGTGCCACGCAGGAAGCGCTGCTGGCAGTGCCCGATCTGTACCGCGAAGGCTCGTTCGGCCTGGGCGCCGGGCGCTTCCGCACCGTGCTGCACGTGGTGCTGCCCTCGGCAATCCCCGGCATCCTGGGCGGCATCATCCTGGCAATCGGCCGAACGGTGGGTGAATCCGCGGCCCTTATCTACACCGCAGGCTCCATCGCGGCCGTTCCCGAATCGGTATTCAGCTCCACGCGAACGCTTGCGGTTCACATGTACCTGCTTGCCAGTGAGGGTTTGCACATCGACGCAACCTACGCCACGGCAGTGTTGCTGCTGGTGTTCGTACTGCTTATCAACTTCGCAACATCGGCTGTTGCGAAACGAATCGCAAAAGGAGGTATGAGCGATGAGTAACCTCCCCAAGATGGAGGTATCGCATATGGACTTGTTCTATGGCGACTACCAGGCTCTCACCGACATCAATATCTCGTTCATGAAGAACAAGGTCACGGCTATGATCGGCCCTTCCGGCTGCGGCAAATCAACTTTGCTTAAGTCGTTGAACCGCATGAACGATCTGGTGGAAGGCTGCAAGATCACCGGCCGCATCACGCTCGATGGCGACGACATCTATGATCGCTACGACGTGAACGTCCTTCGCAAGAAGGTGGGCATGGTGTTTCAGAAGGCCAACCCGTTTCCCATGTCCATCTACGACAATATCGCGTTCGGTCTGCGCACGCACGGCATAAAGAAGAAGGCCGAGCTCGATGAGATCGTGGAAGACTCGCTGCGCAAGGCCGCGATCTTCGACGAGCTTAAAGACCGCCTGAAGAAGAACGCCCTGGGGCTTTCCGGCGGCCAGCAACAGCGTCTGTGCATCGCCCGTGCTCTTGCGGTGGGGCCGGAGGTGCTGCTGATGGACGAACCCACCAGCGCTCTTGACCCCATCTCCACTTCCAAGATCGAGGAGCTGGTGGGTGAGCTGAAGAAGAGCTACACGATCATCATCGTCACTCACAACATGCAGCAAGCTGCTCGTATCTCGGACACCACGGCATTTTTTCTGCTGGGTGAAATGGTGGAGTGCGGGTCCACGCAGACCATGTTCTCCAATCCGGCAGACAAGCGTACGGAAGACTACATCTCAGGGAGGTTCGGCTGATATGGCACGACCGATTTTCGACGAGGAGCTGCATACGCTCCGCAAAGACGTGATAGAGATGGCCACCTTGGTGGAAGATGCCCTGAGCGGATCGCTGGAGGCCGTTCGCGAGGGCAACGAGACCAGGGCGTACCTGATCACGCAGAATGATTCGATCGTCGATGATCAGGAGCGCACCATCGAGCGCTTGTGCCTGCGCCTTCTTCTGCGTGAGCAGCCGGTAGCCACCGACCTGCGCGCGGTGACAGCGGCCTTGAAGTTGGTCACCGACCTGGAGCGCATCGGCGACCAGGCGGTGGAGATCTGTGACATCGCCCTGACCCTTGGCGGCAAGGTTGATTTCGCTGCGTTTCCCTCGCTCATCGCGCTGGCGGAACTGGCGTGCGCCCAGGTAAGCGATGCCGTTGCCGCGTACGTGAACCTCGACCTTGAAAAGGCGCAGGCGTGCGAGAAGAAGGACGATTCGGTGGATGCCCTGTTCGAGGAGTCCAAGCGCGAGATCATGCGCCACATCATCGAGCACGAGCCCGACGAGACCTTGGCGCTGGACCTGTTCATGATCTCGAAGTACCTGGAGCGCGTCGGCGACCACGCGGTTAACATCGCCGAGTGGGTGGAGTACGCGGTCACGGGCGTGTACAAGGGCGTGAACATGGGGGAGTAGCCTGAGGGGTAGGCGTTACGCCCTGACCCCATTCCGAACGCCCAACCCGACTCCGCACTGCCTTTCCTTGGAGCCCGGGCTTACCCCATTAAGCCCTGCTTCACCCGCCCGCCCTTTGTGTGTTGCCTTGCGCAGCCTGCAAGGGGCGGGGCTTTCTGTGCCATAATGGGGCAAGCTTAAAGAGCTGCTGAATAGATCGATACGCCGGTACGCCGGATAGCATAGGAGGCTTCGATGGCTGGTACTCTTTCTGGTCGCCATTTCTTGAAACTGCTTGATTTCACATCCGCCGAGATCACCGAGATGATCGACTTGGCCGAAGAGCTGAAGGCGAAGAAGAAGCAGGGCGTGTTGCACAAAGAGCTGGAGGGCAAGAACATCGTCCTGCTGTTCGAGAAAACTTCCACGCGTACCCGCTGCTCGTTCGAGATCGCAGGTCACGACCTGGGTATGGGCGTAACGTACCTTGATCCTGCCGGCTCGCAGATGGGCAACAAGGAGTCCATCGAAGACACTGCACGCGTTCTGGGCAGCATGTTCGACGGCATCGAGTACCGCGGCTACGGCCAGGAAATCGTCGAGACGCTGGCCGAATACGCCGGCGTGCCCGTGTGGAACGGCCTTACCACCGAAGCACACCCCACCCAGTTCATCGCCGATGCGCTTACCATCCGCGAGAATTTCGGCAACCTCGCCGGCCTCACCGTCGTGTTCATGGGCGATGCGAAGAACAACGTTGCAAACTCGCTGATGGTTGGTTGCGCGAAGATGGGCATGAACTACGTTGCCTGCTGCCCCGAGGCCGATGCCCCCGATGCCGAGCTGGTGCAGAAGGCACGCGAAATCGCCGCCGAGAACGGCGCAACCATCACCGTTACCAGCGATGTTGAGGAAGGCACGAAGGGCGCCAACGTCATCTACACCGACATCTGGGTTTCCATGGGCGAGCCCGCAAGCCTGTGGGAGCAGCGCATCAAGGAGCTTTCCCCTTACCAGGTGAACGCAAAGGTCATGGAAAACGCAGCCGACAACGCCATCTTCATGCACTGCCTTCCCGCGTTCCACGACACCAAGACCACCGTGGCTCAGGAGATCGAGCAGAAGTTCGGCCTCACCGAGATGGAGGTTACCGACGAGGTGTTCGAGGGCAGCCGCTCTCGTGTGTTCCAGGAAGCGGAGAACCGCATGCACTCCATCAAGGCCGTCGTCTTGGCCACTCTGCGTTAGGAGGATTGCGGAATGAAGAATGTTGGATACTACAACGGCGAAGTAGGCCTGCTGGAGGAATTGAAGGTTCCCTTCCTCGATCGCGTGAGCTTCTACGGCGACGGCGTCTACGATGCCACCATGGCGCTTGATGGGGTAGTGGTGTTCTCGGAAGACCACATCGATCGCTTCTTCAATAGCTGTAAGAACATGGAAATCGACCCGGGTATTTCCAAGGAAGACCTGCTCGAGTTGCTTACCGGCCTGGTGGCGAAGTGCGATGGCAACTACCAGTTCGTCTACTGGCAGGTTACGCGCGGCACCGCGCCGCGAAACCACGCGTTCCCTTCGGGCAAGTCGAACCTGTGGGTGATGATCGTCCCTGAGGAAAAGGATCTGCGCCCTGTTGATGTTCCGCTCATCACTGTGGAAGACACGCGCTTCTTCCATTGCAACACCAAGACGTTGAACCTGCTGCCCAACGTTATCGCTGCCCAGCGCGCCAAAGAGGCCGATTGCTACGAGTCAGTGTTCGTTCGTGACGGCTACGTTACCGAATGCGCGCACAGCAACGTGCATATTCTGAAAGACGGCACGTTCATCACCCATCCGGCAGACAACCTGATCCTGCCCGGCATCGCTCGAAAGCATCTGCTTATGGCGTGTGAGCGTCTTGGGGTTCCCGCCGAAGAGCGCGCGTTCACTAAGCAGGAGCTTATGGATGCCGACGAGGTTATCGTTTCATCCTCTTCTACCCCCGGCGTGGCGGTTTCTTCCATCGACGGCAAGCCGGTAGGGGGCAAGGCGCGCGAGCTGTTCGAGCGCATCCGCAATTCCGCGGCCGATGAGTTCGAACAGTACGTCCGTGAGCGCTTGGCTTAGCCGCAGCTTGGCCAGGGTTGCCAAAAGCGCTCTTGCGGATTCGCTTTGCTTGCTGGCGGCTAGCAAAGCCCGCTTGTTTTGATGATGCTACAATGAACAGCACTGCCTTCGGGCGGTGCTGTTTTGGTTTGTTCGCGCTTTGATGCGCTCGGATTTGAATACGAAGGGATTGCCCCATGACCATTCGCGAATCGCTCGAGTCGGTTTTGTTCCAGGCTTTGAAGGCTGCTGTTGATGCAGGGGAGCTTCCCCTTCAGGAAATCCCCGAGCCTTCTCTTGAGCGCCCCCGCGAAGAAGGCCATGGCGACTGGGCCTGCACTATTGCCATGCGTTTGGCGAAGGCCGCGCATATGAATCCGCGTGCCATTGCTCAGGCCATCATCGACCATCTTCCCGAAAACGACATTATCGAGTCGTTCGAGATCGCCGGTCCCGGCTTCATCAACCTTACCCTCACCAATTCCTCGTTCCAGGCCGTTGTTGCCGAGGCTCTCGAAAAGGGCGCCGATTTCGGCAAGTCCCAGCTGCCCGAGCCCTGCAAGGTGAACCTGGAATATGTTTCCGCGAACCCCACCGGTCCCATGCACGTTGGCCATGGCCGTTGGGCAGCCCTCGGCGATGCGACTGCACGCGTTCTGCGCCATGCAGGCTATGCCGTTGATGAGGAGTTCTACATCAACGACCAGGGCAATCAGATGAACGTCTTCGGTAATTCCGTGGTGGTTCGCTACCAGCAGCTGCTCGGTGTTGACGTGGAGATGCCCGAGGCGTGCTACGGCGGTGGTTACGTGAAGGACATCGCGCAGGCCATCATCGACCAGGACGGCGACAAGTGGCTGAATGCCGACGAGCAGGAGCGCTTGGTGGAGTTCCGTGAGCGCGGCTACGCCATGATGCTCGACACCGTGAAGGCGACGCTTGCCGAGTTCGGCAACAACTTCGATACCTGGTTCAGCGAGCGCTCGCTGTTCGTTGCCGATGCCGAGGGCAAAACCAAGCAGCAGCGCGCCTTCGAGGTGATGAAGGAGAAGGGCCTGCTCTACGAAGAGGATGGCGCTACCTTCTTCCGTTCCACCGATTTCGGCGACGACAAGGATCGCGTTCTGGTGAAGGCGAACGGAGACCTTACCTACTTCATGAGCGACGTCGCCTATCACTACGATAAGATGCAGCGCGGTTACGACCACCTCATCGACATCTGGGGTGCCGACCATCATGGCTACATCCAGCGCTGCATGGCCATGATGACCGCGTGGGGCTATCCGGGTGCGCTCGAGGTAATGCTGGG
This sequence comes from Christensenellaceae bacterium Phil1, assembly GCA_963595065.1. Classification (GTDB taxonomy): domain Bacteria; phylum Actinomycetota; class Coriobacteriia; order Coriobacteriales; family Eggerthellaceae; genus Anaerotardibacter. The sequence goes on from CAVBGJ010000031.1 coordinate 9,655, forward strand.
CCAGCTGGTGAACCTGCTTCGCGACGGTGAGCCGGTTCGCATGTCCAAGCGCACGGGCGAGATGGTCACCTTCCAGGAACTCATCGACGAGGTTGGCGTAGACGCCACGCGCTACCTGATGCTCTCCAAGTCTGCCGATCAGGCAATCGACTTCGATATCGAGGTTGCCAAGAAGCAGGATTCCTCCAACCCGGTGTATTACGTGCAGTACGCCCATGCGCGCATCTGCTCTATCCTGCGCAAGGCTGCTGCAGAGCGCGGCATGGACGCCGAATCCGTTTCCGCGCAGGAGATCGCAGAGGTACTGAAGCTCGACGGTGCCGATCTTTCGCAGCTTACGCATGAAAGCGAGCTGGCTCTTATGCGCCAGATGGCCGATTTCACCGACCTGGTGGCCGGTGCGGCCCGCGATCGCGCTCCGTTTAGGCTCACGCACTACGCTCAGCAGCTTGCTGGTCTGTTCCATTCGTTCTATGGCAACTGCCATGTGCTGGTAGAGGACAAGGCGTTGGAGCAGGCGCGACTCTCCCTGGTGGACGCAACCCGCATCGTGCTGGCGCTCTCGCTGAATCTTCTTGGCGTGTCTGCTCCCGAGCGCATGTAGAGTTCCCGCTTATCCGAACTGAATATACGCTTACGATTTCCTTTGTTTCCAACGTGTTACAGGAACATTGCTCAATGATTTCGGGAATGTTTCGACAGTATTATCGAACGCGTTGAGTTTCTACAAAAGGAGGTCCCTATGAGCTACGTTGACTCCGTCATCGAGCAAGTAAAGGCCAAGAACGCGAACGAGCCTGAGTTCATTCAGGCCGTTACCGAGGTTCTGACGTCTTTGAAGCCTGTGATCGACGCGAATCCCGAGTATCAGAAGGCAGGTTTGCTCGAGCGCATTGTAGAGCCCGAGCGTGTTGTGATGTTCCGCGTGCCCTGGGTCGATGACGAGGGCAAGGTTCAGGTGAACCGCGGTTTCCGCGTACAGTTCAACAGTTGCCTTGGCCCCTACAAGGGCGGCCTGCGCCTGCATCCTTCCGTGAACCTGGGCATCATTAAGTTCCTCGGTTTCGAGCAGATCTTCAAGAACAGCCTTACCACGTTGCCCATGGGCGGCGGCAAGGGCGGTTGCGACTTCGACCCGAAGGGCAAGTCCGATGCTGAGGTAATGCGTTTCTGCCAGTCGTTCATGACCGAGCTCTGCAAGCACATCGGTGCCGACACCGATGTTCCGGCAGGCGACATCGGCACGGGTGCTCGCGAGATCGGCTACCTGTTCGGTCAGTACAAGCGCATCCGCAATGTGTGGGAGGGCGTGCTTACCGGCAAGGGCCTATCCTACGGTGGTTCTCTTGCACGCACCGAGGCAACCGGCTATGGCCTGATCTACTTCGTTGAAGAGTACCTGAAGTGCAAGGGCGACTCCTTCGCCGGCAAGACGGTAACCGTATCCGGCTCGGGCAATGTTGCCATTTACGCAACCGAGAAGGCCCAGCAGCTTGGTGCGAAGGTTGTTACCCTTTCCGATTCCAATGGTTGGATCTACGACCCCCGCGGCATCGATGTTGCCGTGGTGAAGCAGATCAAGGAAGTGGAGCGCGGCCGCATCTCCGAATACGCTAAGCGCTGCGAAGGCGTTGAATACTATGAAGGTCGTGGCGTATGGGGCGTTCCGTGCGATATCGCTCTTCCGTGCGCTACGCAGAACGAGCTGTTCATCGAGGATGCGAAGCTGCTCGCAGCCCATGGCTGCAAGATCGTGGCCGAGGGCGCGAACATGCCCACCACCATGGATGCAACCCAGTACCTGCAGGAAAACGGTGTGGTGTTCATGCCTGGCAAGGCTGCTAACGCGGGTGGCGTAGCCACTTCCGGCCTGGAGATGTCCCAGAACTCCGAGCGCCTTTCCTGGACGTTCGAAGAGGTTGATGCGAAGCTTAAGGGCATCATGGTGAACATCTTCCATGCTGCCGACGACGCTGCGCGTGAGTTCGGCGTAGAGGGCGATTACGTTGCCGGTGCGAATATCGCCGGATTCAAGAAGCTCGCCGATGCGATGATGGCTCAGGGCATCGTTTAAGGTACGGTAGTTCCGCAACTTGCTTTCAGCGAGTGCGTTTTCGACAGGGAAGGGAGCCCAGGTGGCTCCCTTCTTGTTTCTCTCGTAATTTCTATTCGGGAAATTTCCTTGCACTTTGCGCTGATTCGTGTATAGTATCTATTCGCGCCTACGGTGGGTATAGTTCAGTTGGCTAGAATGCCAGATTGTGGCTCTGGAGGTCGTCGGTTCGAGTCCGATTACCCACCCCAGCGCAACCTTGACAACAAGCATCACTGATGATGCATAATAGATAGCCGCTTCAAGCGGCATTACCATGGACCGTTAGCTTAGTTGGTAGAGCAGGGGACTCTTAATCCCAAGGTCCGGGG
>CAVBGJ010000032.1:0-10983 GCA_963595065.1 Christensenellaceae bacterium Phil1
ACACCGCATTGGTGAGGGTAGCGCCGTCGGTAACGCCCGTGTCGGCGATGAGCGTTGGATGTGCGCACAAGGTGCTTACGATAACCAGGCCGCTGACCAGGCAGATTACCACGGTACACCAGAACGGGCCGGTCATGGCCACCAGCGCCTGACGGGCCGGGTTTTTCGAAGCGGCCGCGGAAGACACGAGCGGGGCCGTACCCAAACCAGCCTCATTGGAGAACAGGCCGCGGGCGCAACCGAACTGCAACGCCACCATGATGCCGGAACCAACCGCGCCACCGAACGCCGCGCGGGGCGTGAACGCGCACTCGAAGATGAGCTGCAACGCCTCGATAAGGTAGGCCGAATTGCACACCAAAATATAAAGGCAACCCAGGATGTAGGCGCCGCCCATGAAGGGGACCAATTTCTCGCAGATGCTGGAAACCTTCTGCAGACCGCCCACGATGATGAGCAAAGCGCTACCGCACACGAACGCGGCCACGATCCACGGCTCAAGCCCGAAGTTAGCCTGAACCACGCTGGTGATGGCGCTGGTCTGCACGGCACAGCCGATGCCGAAAATGGTGAAGCACGCCATGACCGAGAACCAGATGGCGGCCAGCTTCGCCCACCACGGCACGGTACCGTCTTCACGCTTGAAACGCTGCTCCCACACGTGCATGGCGCCGCCCATCATCTGGCCGCGCCAGTCCTTCACGCGGTACTTCATAGCCGCGAACACTTCCGTGTACTTCGTTGCCATGCCCAGAATGCCGGTAAGCCACATCCACAAAACTGCGCCCGGACCGCCGGAAAGCACTGCCGTAGCAACACCCACGATGGATCCGGTGCCGAGCGTAGAGGCCAGCGAGGTGGCCATTGCGCCGAAGTTGCTGATGTCGCCTTCCGCGCCATCGTCCTTCGTCACCGAAAGCTTCAACGCCAAGGGCAGCTTGCGCTGAATGCCCTTGGTACGGATGGTGGTATAGATATGGCATCCCAACAGCAAGATGATCATCGGTGGGCCCCAAACTGCAGCGTCCACCGTATTCAAAAGTTCCGTCAATTCCATTTCGTACCTGTTTCGTATAAAGGATAAGAGCCAAGTGGGTATTTTAGTCTTACTTAATAAATAGTTAAGCAATCATTCACAAAACACCATCAGGCCAGGGGCGAACGGCTGAAACAGGTACGAATACTTCCCCACTTCAGTTGAAACAGTTGCCGAAATAGCTGCAAAGATGCTGATAGAAGCCTTCCGCCAAGGCATTGCCCTGCGAATGACGCGCCAACCACACGTGCACCATTCGCCGCTGCTCGATGTCGAGAGGCAGCAGAGTTACGTCCCCTCCCGTAACCGAACCCCAGCTGCGCTCGGGCCAAAAACCCACGCCCAGGCCAAGACCGATCATCTTGCGCACAACGCTGGGGTTGTCGCTCTCGAAGGTAACGTGGGGCTCGAAGCCCGTAGCCGCACAGAGTTCGTGGGTGAACCGGCTGAATCCCGATGAATAGGAAAGCGAGATGAAGTCGCGGTTGCGCAGCTCGTCCAGCGGCACGGGAACCCGAGAAAAGCCGCCGGCATCGGCAGCCGGGCAGGCTATCATCACGCGCTCCGAAAAGCATTGGTGCTCTGCGAAGACCTCGGGCTGGCGCGAATCCACCACCACATCTACCTTGTCGCCTTCCGCCTGCACCGACTGGGTGAGCACTACCCCATGCTGGGGCTGTTGCACCATCCACTCCGCAATGGCGTTGGCGGCGATGTGCGAAGCGGCACCCAGATGAACGCGAACCTGAGATGGCAGCATGTTGGCAGCCTGAGAAACCTCAGAACATGCCTCGTTCAACTCGAGGAGCACCGGACGCAGACGTTGCTGGAATAGCTTTCCTTCCGAAGTGAGCCTGAGCCCGCGGCCTTCCCGGTAGAACAGCTGAACACCCAACTCCTGCTCCAGGCGGGCAATGGAGCGGCTGAGCGCCGGCTGGGCAACGTGGAGCCTGCGCGCGCTGCGCGTCATATGCTCCGTTTCCGCAACATCGAGGAAGTATCTCATCTGGTCGGTATCCATACCTGAATGATACTAGATCTGCATCGTTTCATGATGCATTGATATTTGATCTGAATCTGTTCAGGGTTTAGGGTGTGCAACCGAAATAGAGCAAAAGACAAAAGGAGCTTCCCCCATGATGATCGCGCAGGTGCTCGAAGCGGCAATGCTTATCTGCTTCGGGCTTTCTTGGCCTATCAATGCGTACAAGAACTACAAGGCAGGAACCGCGGCGGGTACCAGCTGGCAGTTCATCTTGCTCATCACCGCAGGCTACGTGGCAGGCATCATCGCCAAGTTCGCTGCCGATGCCGTGAACTGGGTACTGGTGGTGTACTTTCTGAATCTGTTCTGCCTTGCTATCAACTGGGGCGTGTACTTCCGTAACCGCAAGTTGGACAAGGCACGGCTCGCCGCCACCGCCGCTGAAAAGGAGCTTGCCTCTTCGGTGGGCAGCCTGCTTATCGCAACGGACGGATCCCGCGCATCGCTTGACGCCATCGGCTTTGCCGCCCATGCCATCGACCTGAAGAAGGTTCACTCCGTAGAGATCTTGAGCGTTGCCGAAACTGCAGCCGAGGCCAGCGTAAGCCGCGCCAAGAGCGCCAACGAATCGGCCGCAAAGCTGTTGGGCGACCTGGGCGTAGCATGCACACAGAAGGTGCTTACGGGCGAAGCGGCTCAGGCCATCGTGAAAGAAACGCACGATTGCGAAGCGAACCTGGTAGTGATGGGATCGCGCGGACTCAGCGGCCTGAAAGAGCTGCTGCTGGGCAGCGTGAGCAAGGCCGTTACGGAAAACGTTTCCTGCCCCGTTCTGGTGGTGAAGTAGCCCCTTCCGCCGGCATAGAGCCAGACTATACGCGCAGCAACATGCCTCGCAGTAGAAGGCGCGCCCAGCCAAACGCCGGGCGCGCCTTCGTGCATTTCCTGCGTATTAATTGCGCTTTAGTGAAACGTTTTCACAACGAGAAGGCACAACCAAGGGCAATCGGGCTAACCTTTCAATTCAGAAAGGCGGTAGGATGAATCACGAAAACCAGACAAACGTTGCCGTACCAGCAAAAGGGACAGCGCTTCCGGCAAAGGTAGATCGTCTTGCCGACGGCTACGAGAAGAAGCCGACCAGCTGGCGCATCCGCATTGTCTGGCTTATCGCCCTGGTGCTTATAGGATTAGGGGTTGCCCTTTTCCGCTCCGGGGCAATGGCTGCCGGAATAGCCGTGATTGCAACCACCTTGGCGGCGATTCTCATCATCTTCATTGCCGGGCATTTCCTGTTGGCAAATGCGCTAGGTCGCAAGGATTCGCCTCAACCGAAAGAAAACCCAGGCGAATGGCTATTCGCTGACGGCATGATGGAGTCTCTAGCGCCGAACCTCACCGAAGGCGAATTGGCAACCATCAACCTTAACCGCGCAAACGAGGCAATGGCTGTTCGTGCTTGGCTGGAAACCTGCACAGTGGCACGACGCATCCAAGTACGCTCGGACGACAACACCTTGCTTTCGGGGAGAATGTACCCTGCAAGCCGTCGCCAGCGCCCTTGGGTGGTGTTCTTCCATGGCTTCGGCGGAAGCTGGCGCGACAGCCTTGGGCACGCCCGCGCTTATGCCGAACTCGACTTCAACATAATGCTCGTGGACATGCGCGCTCACAACGAAAGCGACGGAAACTGGTCGGGGCTGGGATGGCCGGACAGGCGCGATGTCGTTGCCTGGTGCAGCTGGATCGTGGCCCGAACCGGTCAAAACACCCAAATTGTGCTTCATGGCCAGGGGTATGGAGCTGCAGCCGTCCTCATGGCAACGCAAGAGAAAGATCTACCCAGCCAGGTTCGCGGTTGCATCTGCGATACGGCCTTCACCGATGCCTGGAACGAGATCCGAGGACTGCTGGGAGAAGGCTTCGGACGCCCCCACCCCGAGTTGGACTTGATTCGCTATGCCCTGCGCAAGGAGCCGAACGGCTACGACTTGGCCGACGCAATGCCCCTCTCGAAGGTACGAAGTTCCAATATTCCCCTGCTCATTATCCATGGCGAAGAGGACCTTGTTACCGCCCCATACATGGGAGCCTTCCTTGCTATGGCGGCTGGCTGCGAGAACGAGCCCATCATCGAGCGATTCGCGGGAAAAGAATGCGGCGAAGAAGCCGATGAAGTGCTCATAGCTAAAAGCAGTGCGGGAAGCGAGTTCCTGCTTATCTCCCATGCAGGACATTGCCAGTCGTGTTTCGCCGATCCCGCCACCTATTACGGCGAGGTATTCAGCTTCGTGGCACTCCACGTCGACCTCACGCTGAACGAAGATGAGGACGAGGAGCGCTAAGGCATAGGCACGGCAAAACCGTCTAACACCCAAGCTCGAAGGACGGGCTTGCTGCCTTAGGGGCGGTCGTTGGAAGTACGCCCGTCTTGGGTATACGACAGGTCGTTCACGGCGGAAGTAAAAGCTTGGGACGAAGAAGCGCTCGATGAAGGCTCGTTCCCGGCATTAACCAAAGACACAAACGAGAGTACCGAGATAGCAACTGCTATAAGAAGCAGGACAGCCGAAAGGATAAGAAACCTGAAATTTGCGCGCTCTTCTCGCATGTGAACGTCTTTCATTGTGGATTTAAGCTTCGTTTTGACGTACCTACACTTTAGCAGAACAAATGCCCGACACCCACACCGGAACCCCAGGAAGAGCGGCACGGGCCTGGGTCGATGAATATGGCAGCATGGTTACATAGGCAGCGAGCGATTCCAGATTTGACTAGAATACAAGGGTAAAACCATTCAAAGAATCGAGTGTGCGATGCCCATATCCAAAGAAGAACGTAAAGCAGAGGCAACCAAGCATCTTTCCTTTGTAAGGGGGCTCTTCCCCAGCGAAACAGAGGAATCGGTTGCCACCGTCAAGATCTACGAAGACGGCGAGGGACGCGAGCTGCCCCTTCCTGAGCCATCGGCCCAGGAAACGACCACCGCTGTTACCACAGCGTTCTCGGTTTCAGCCCTCTACCAGACCCACGGCAAAACCGTTCTTGTCGACCCGGCGTCGTTCACCCGCCCTGGCGGCAACTACGAAGAAGGAGCCTTCGGCCCCGAGCAGGTTATCTGCGCAGAGAGCAACCTGTACCCCATCCTGGAAGGCATCTCTGGCGAATACCATCGCAAGAATCGCGGCTTTGCACGCGGCCAGCTGTTCACCGATCGCGCTGCCTACCTTTCCGATGTGGTGTTCAGCCGCGAAGGGCAGATCCGCAAAGCCGACGTGCTCGTTGTTCCCGAGCCAAACCGTCAGCACGCCTTGGAAAACCACCGCTCTGAACGCGAATGCGATACCTGCCTGGCCGCACGCATAGAAACTCTCTTGCGAATCGCCGCCTCGAACGAGGTGAACAATGTCATCGTAGGAGCCTTCGGGTGCGGCCGCCAAGGGTTCCCTGCCGAACAGGTGATCGAGCTGTTCCAAAACTGGATTACCGCGCACTCCGGCTCTATCCCCCACATCGTTTTCGCGGTACCGCGCTTCCAGTTCGATGCCTTCGACAAGGCATTCGGTACACCCGAGCCACCTGTTGAAACCGCAGCTCCCACTGAAGAGCCCGAAGAAGACGAGAACGCCTTCGATCCCAACGACCTGCCCGAAGGCGTAACGCTTCGCTAAATCGAGCCTGACGACCAACGGCCCCTGCAGCGATCAAGCTGCAGGGGCCGTTTTCATACCAGGATTTCAGCTCATCGGTTCGAATTCACTTTCATTGCCGTGGGGAAGAATAATCCTAATGACCTAGACTTGGCCGAAACAGCGAGCGGGGCCCTGACGAGCGCAGATGGCCTTGAAATAGGAAGGCGCTGGCCTTCGCGCCGCGCCGATCGATTGAAGGCCAGATGCGCCGTCAGAGCCCCGCGCAGCGTCATAACAGCCCCTACGCAGTGAGGTCGGCAATACCAACAGGAATGGCAGCCTTCAGCGAATCCAAGCTCGTCTCTATCTGGCAGCCGATGCGCCCGCCCGAGAAGATGATCTCGTCGTACAGAAGGGCCGATTCATCGATTGTCGTGGTGAACAGCTTCTTCATGCCCAACGGGGAGCACCCACCATGAACATAGCCGGTGAGTCCCAAAAGCTCTTTCGACTTGATCATATGGATGGATTTCTCGCCAACCGCATTCGCGGCCTTCTTCAGGTCAAGCTCCAAGGCAACGGGGACCATGAACACGAAGTGCTCCCCGCTCTTGCCAACCGTTACCAGAGTCTTGAACACATGATCGGGATCTTCTCCCAACGTACGAGCAACTTCAACGCCAGAAACCGCCTGCGGGCAATCAAACCAGTGGGCCCTGTACGGCTGCTTGGCACGCTCGAGTTCGCGCATGGCATTCGTCTTCTTGTCAGCCTGCTTTGCCACGATGCTTCCTTTGCAACCTACCTATTTGCCTGCGGCCATATCGTCAACGACCGTCTCGGCCATATCTTCCAGCTCGACTACCGGGTCGGCCCCCTCAGACGGATCGGAGCCCTGTTTGGCAGCATCGCTTCCCACATCGGCCGATACCGTCATGTTATGGAAACGCTCCTGCAACCACTCATCGGTGAAGGTCTGGTCCAAAAGCACATCGATTTGGGTCCGAGGCGGAATGCCCTGGGTACGCTCCCCCTCGCGATGCAGCGCTAGAACGGTAACAACGGCGTTCACCAGCATGAATGCGGCAAGCGCTATGCTCAAAACCCGGAAGAAGCCGCCTTCGAACTTGAAACGGAACCTGCGCTGGACGCTCTTGACGACGGGGAGTATGAAACGAACCCAGAACAGCCCCAACGTTCCCCACATAACACCGAAGAAGAAATTAGTGCGGCCATTTATGGAGCCATACGTACCGGTATAGTCCCAGGCAATCGCATGCCAAAAGGTTTCCATCATCCAACTTGCGCTGTATTCAAGGGTAGCGCCTACAACCATGGCTATCAGGAAGATGATCAGGTCATGAGTATAGTAAAAACGATTCAGGAACAAGGTTAAGGCAACCGCGCCAACGCCGTAAATAGGGCTGAACGGGCCCCAAACCAACCCCGCACGGCTCTCGTAACCGCCGTACACCACAACATGGAACAGATCCTCTAGAACAAGACCGAGCACAGAGGCAACGATGAAGATCCAGAACAGAAGAACCAGGTTCAGGTCCAGATAAGCAGGAGCCATCTGGGCACGGAACGAGTTGATGAAATTCGAGTTCACCACGCGGTAGGCCAATCCGCGCACGCCCGTCACGCGGGGTAAGGATTCACCTCGCTGGGCGGTCTGGTCTACCGGCTGGATATCTTCGTTTCTGCCTTCATTCATACTGAAGAACTATACAAGGTGAACACGCTCACGTCACATGGCCGCCCCACTCAAACGAAGGTGGACAACAAAAGCCCTTGTGCGAACGCCCAGCTCCGCGCAATTGCGATAACATAACCACATCTGTACAGAATTGCCGATTGAATCGGTTCGATGAAAGGATGGCGCCCATGCGTCTGCTCGAAGAGCGAATCCAAAAGGATGGCGTGGTAAAAAGCGCCGATGTGCTGAAAGTAGACTCCTTCCTGAACCATCAGATGGATATCTCCCTTTTCGAGCAGATGGCGGAAGAGTGGAAACGCTGCTTCGAGGGCAAGCCCATCAACAAGATCCTCACCATCGAAGCTTCGGGCATCGGCATCGCCGCCATTGTGGCCCGCGTGTTCGGGGTGCCGGTCGTGTTCGCGAAGAAAGCGCAGAGCATCAACCTAGACGGCACGGTGTACGCCACGCGTGTGCAGTCGTTCACGCACGGCAAGGTGTTCGACGTTATCGTCTCCAAGAAGTTCGTAGGACCTGAAGATCATCTGCTGCTCATCGACGACTTCATGGCCAACGGCTGCGCCATGAACGGCCTTATCGAGGTGTGCGAGGACGCCGGCGCTACGATCGAGGGAATCGGCATCGCAATCGAGAAGGGCTTCCAGGACGGCGGCGCGAAACTGCGCAAGCGCGGCTACCATCTTGAGTCGCTGGCCATCGTAGATGCCATGGACCCCGAAACGGGAGAGATCACGTTCCGATGAAAAAAGCCTCCTCCCTCTCCGATGCCGAGGTTCAGAAGAACCTGCAGCAGTTCAACGGTTCCATCTCCATCGCCCGCGCCCTTCCCTACGGCATCCAGCACGTGCTGGCGATGTTCGTTGCGAACCTAGCCCCCATCGCCATCATCGCCGCCGCAGCGGGCTTCGATGCGACCACCACTTCCATGCTGATCCAGAACGCGATGCTGGTTGCCGGCATCGGCACGTTCGTCCAGCTGTTCGCAGTATGGCGCGTGGGCGCGAAGATGCCCATCGTCATGGGCGTGAGTTTCACGTTCGTCACCGTGCTTTGCGGCATTGCCGCCATGTACGGCTACAACGCCGCAATCGGCGCCGTCATCGTCGGCGGCCTGATGGAAGGCGTGCTGGGCCTGTTCGCGAAGTACTGGCGCCGATTCATCACGCCCATCGTTTCCGCCGTAGTGGTAACCTCCATCGGCTTCTCGCTGCTTTCAGTCGGAGCCGAAAGCTTCGGCGGCGGCTCGGGCGCAGCCGACTTCGGCAGCCCCGAGAACCTGGTGCTGGGCTTCGTTTCCCTGATAGCCTGCCTGGTATTCCAAGGTCTGGCCAAGGGCAGCAAGAAGCAGCTTTCCGTGCTGTTCGGCCTTGGCGTAGGCTATGTATTAGCGCTTGTTATGGGCAAGGTGGACTTTTCGGCTTTCCAGGGAATCGCCCCGGTTTCCCTGCCGCAGTTCATGCCCTTCGTCCCGGAATTCCAGCCCGGCGCGATCATCGCCGTGGCGCTGCTGTACCTGGTTAGCGCCGCAGAGACGCTGGGCGACACCGCCGCGTTGGCCGCAATCGGCTTCCGCCGCGTTCCCACCGAACGCGAGTTCAGCGGCGCCGTTTCCGCCGACGGCCTTACCAGTTCCATTGCCGGCTGCTTCGGATGCAGCCCGCTTACCACCTTCGCACAGAACATCGGCCTTATCGCTATGACCAAGGTGGTGAACCGCAACGCGCTTGCCTGCGGCGCAGCCATCCTGGTTATCGCAGCCTTCGTTCCAGCCATCAGTGCCGTGTTCAGCTCGCTTCCCGATGCGGTGCTGGGCGGCTGCACCATCATGATGTTCGGCAATATCGTGCTTTCCGGCTTCCAGATGATCGCCAGCGCCGGCTTCAGCCAGCGCAACATCACCATTGCAGCTATCTCTTTGGCATTGGGCATCGGCTTCACTCAGGTGAGCGACATCTTCGTTGCCTTCCCCGAGCTTGTCCAGAACATCTTCGTGGGCAACAGCGTTGCCCTTACGTTCCTTTCCGCCGTAGTGCTTTCGTTCGCCTTGCCCAAGGACACCACCGTGAACGGCCCGCTGGTTGTTTCCAGCACCACTATCAAGGGCGAAGCATCTAGCGCAGAAAGCTCGAAGGCGACAGAAGATTCATCGCCACAAAAGGATTCATCGACCCAAGGAGAGCAAGCCAATGGGTAGCGAAGAACAGAAAACCGTCGTTATTGGCGTCAGCGGCTGCATTGCAGCCTATAAAACATGCGAGATATTGCGCGGACTGCAGAAGGCTGGCGTGCGCGTGAAGGTTGTTATGACCGAGCACGCCACCCACTTCGTCGATCCACTCACGTTCCGCTCGCTCACCCACGAGCCGGTGGCTGTAGGCTTGTTCGACGACCCGTCGGACCCCATCCACCACATCTCGCTCGCACAGGAAGCGGACCTGCTGCTGCTTGCCCCCTGCACCGCTAACGTGATGGCGAAGGTTGCCCACGGCATTGCAGACGACCTGCTTACCACCACGGTGCTAGCAACCACGGCACCGGTGCTGGTTGCGCCCGCCATGAACGTGCATATGTACGAGAACGCGGCTACGCAGGCGAACATGGGCACGCTGAAAAACCGCGGCTTCCACTTCGTAGAGGCCGATTCCGGCTACCTTGCCTGCGGCGACGTAGGGAAAGGACGCCTAGCAGAACCGGCGCATATCGTTGATGCATGCCTCAAGCTCCTTGAAGCCACTCAGGAGGGCCCTGAGCAGGATTACCTAGGCAAGCGCGTGATGGTCACCGCCGGCCCTACCGTGGAGCCTATAGACCCCGTGCGTTACCTTACCAACCGATCCTCCGGCAAGTTCGGCTACGCGCTGGCGGCCGCTGCCGCACAGCGCGGGGCGCAGGTAACGCTAGTCTCCGGACCCGTTGCCCTGCCGGCACCTGAAGGCGTTACGATGGAGTACGTCGAACGCGCCCAGGACATGCTCGAAGCTGCATCTGCGGCATTCGAACAAGCAGATATCGCCCTTTTCGCCGCAGCAGTAGCCGATGTGCGCCCCGCAGCGCCCGCCGAAAAGAAGCTGAAGAAGGGCATCAACGATGAAGAGCTCCGCGCAATTCAGCTGGTAGAGAACCCCGACATCCTGAAAACGCTTGGCCATAAAAAGCAGCACCAAGTTGTTGTGGGTTTTGCAGCCGAGACGAACGACGTAGTGAGCAACGCCAATAAGAAGCTTGCCAAGAAGAACGCCGACATGATCGTTGCCAACGAGGTGGGCGCGAACAAGACGTTCGGCAAAGACGATGATGAGATCTGGCTGGTAACGAGCAACGGCGTTGAGCACGTAGAGCCCGCTCCCAAAACGCAGCTCGCACACACCATCCTCACGAGGGCCTTGGAGCTGTAGCGCCCAACCGAAAGCTATAAGATTTAGACCACTCGTTATCCACGGCCCCGAAAGGTATTACACCCTCCGGGGCCGTTCCCACTTTATATGGTTAAAACCGACGACAGACCACCAACATCGGCGCCGCAGTTCAAAATAAAAAGCAGGTCAGACTTCAAATTGTCTGACCTGCTGTTTTAGCTGGTCGGGTTGACAGGATTCGAACCTGCGACCCC
>CAVBGJ010000033.1:0-10589 GCA_963595065.1 Christensenellaceae bacterium Phil1
ACACCGACTGGAAGTTCGAGAAGAAAGATCATTTCATCGTGCCCAGTGGCAAAAAAGTCACCCTCGACATGAACGGCCACCGCATAGACAGCAACTACCTTGCTTTCTTCTTGAACGAACATTCCGAGCTCGTGCTCACCTCAAGCGTCAAGAGCACCTTCACGTACAAAGGTTATAGCAGCCAGGACGGCAGCGAAATGGATGTTCAGACCACAACAGGCGGCCTGGTGAAGGTTACGGACAATCACAGCTCTATCATCCAGGGCAGCGACTACTCCACAGTCACTCTTGATGGAGTTACCGTGGGCGGGAGCAGCGTGACGCAGGACATAAGGCTGACGGAAAATGGCATAGGCGGTGTGTTTTTGACTGATTATTCGACCCTGAATATGAAGAACGGCGCATCGATCGAGCACAACAAGGCGCTCAAAGGCGCCGGGGTTTACGCTGCCTCCACCGATATCACCATTAACATAGAGAATTCCTCCATCAGCGACAATTACGCCTTGGGAAACGCCGGTGGCATCCTGTGTGATGAGAAGCGAATCCATATCAACATGACCAATGGCGCGAAGATCAGCGGCAATACGGCCGGGTATGCCGGCGGCGGTATCTACTTCCGCTACTCGGATTTCTCGCTTAAGTCCGAAGACTGCAATGCGTTCGTCTCTGCCAATCGTTGCCTCAGTTCCAGTACGATCACTAAAAAGGAACTGCAGAGCGGTGGCGGCATACACGTGGATCAGCGCGAGTTCGAGTCGAACGAAGGCCTGATTGAGGGCATCACCATCTCGGACAACTATTCGGCCTACGATGCCGGCGGCATCGAACTGGATCAGGAATGGACTACTGTCCGCAACTGCACCATCACTGGCAATACCGCCTACTACGAGGGCGGCGGCATCTACGACTGCAACGACAGGAACATCATCGATAACTGCACCATCACCGACAACGTCTGCAACCTTGCGGGCAAGAACTACGAGGGCGGCGGCATCTACGTTTGGTGCGACTACGATATCAAGATGACCAACACGTGCGTTGTTAAGGGCAACACTCGCGGCAAAGGCGGTAGCGCCGATGACGTGTTCCTGCGAGAGAACGTCGGCGCAACGGCAAAGGCCTACATCACGGGCAATCTTTCGAAGGATTCGACTGTGGGCGTGCGCACGGGTATCACTGGCGACCGCCGCATTGCTAAGAACTTCACCAGCGCAACCAAGGACTGCTTCTTCATCGACCTGGACGGCTACTACGTCAGCTACGGCACCGATGAGGGTGGCGACGCTTGGCAGCGCCACCGTACCCTGGAATTCGCCGCCAAGGTGAACGGCGAGGGCTCCAACCGATACAAGCAGGGCGCAAATGTGACGCTTGTTGCGCCCGCCACCAAGGGGTCCGACCAGGTGTTCTGGTATTGGGACACCGATTCGACTACCGGCCTGAAGCCGATCGGCGATTATATCTCGGATAAGACTAAGTTCAACAACACCCTCTCGTTCAAGATGCCGCAGAACGATGTGAACGCTGTTCCCGTCTATGCCACGCGGGCGACCAAGGTCATTGTCGGTATCAACGCGCCCGTTGCCGGCAAGGCGCTGCCTGTGGCTGCCGAGCTTCGCCGCGCCAACGGCATCGGCGGCAACTATATTTTCGCGGCTCCGATAACTTGGTACGAGGTGGCCCAGGATGGCACCAAGACCTTGGCCTCGGGTGCGGCCAAGGCGGGAACCTCGTACATCGCATCTGTTACCTGCGCCCCGTCTGACTGGGGCGGGCTGTGCTTCAGCTCGTCTTTCACCGCAGATGGGGTGACCGTCAAGACGGATACGGGAGCGGATATTGCTGCGACCTCTGCCTCGGTCGATGGATCCACCGGCGCACTCACATTCGAGACGACGGCGTTCGAGAAGACTCAAGGTGAGGCACCCGATCCCTCCGAGTCCGGTAAAGTCACCATCGAGCTGCAGAACGGCGGACTCGAGGCTGCCTTGGACGGTGGCTCATCGACTGCTGCTGTTACAGCCTTTACCGAGGGGGATGGCAGCAACGGACAGCTCCTCCGTGATGACAAGACCATCGAGGAATATGAAGTCTCGTACGCCAAGAACGCCGGCGATGTGACCATCACGGCTCCCGCGCTTGATGGCTACAACTTCTGCTATTGGGATCTTGCAGGCTCCTCTTGGGAGCATGATGACGAGAAGGGCACCGTAACGGTTCCTGAATCCGCGCTCGACAGCAGCTTGCGTATCGCCGCCGTGTACACTCCGGTTGTCACCGAGGCGGAGTTCGCCGCCTCCGCTCCCAAGGTTGCGGGTGACAACTTGGCGGAAAGCGTTTCCGAGCTCTGGGTTACCTGCTCTGATGGGAGTAGGATCAACTTCGTTGATCTTATCGGCTCTAAGGGCTTGCCCGTGTCCTGGTCGCCCGAGGGCGACAACGGCAAAGCCGACTACTCCACCGCTTACACCGCCATGGTGAAGATCGCCGATGGGGCTGAGGATCTGGTTGATGTCGACAAGGTCATCGGCGCCAACGCCATCATCAAGGCCTCTGACGGCACCGAGGCCACCGGGGCGGGCTTTACCGTCGTCGACGGCAGCCTCTATCTGTGCGTGGCCTTCCCTGAAACCCCCGCAGTGAAGGCCACAAGCATTACCCAGCCTTCCGATGTTGAGCTTTCCTTCGAGGAGGCCGTGGGCTGCGAAGCGAACCAAGCCGCCCACTCCGACGAGCTCTGCTGGCCGCTGCCCAAGACGGTTAGCATCCAGCTTGAGAACGGCGAGACCGTCGACGGCGACATAACTTGGGACATCCCCGCCGGCTTCGATGCGAACGCCACTGCGGCCCAGGAGATAACCGTGAAGGGAACGGTCGGCAATATCGCCTCCGAGGACGAAATCGACACGAGCGGCATTAGCTTGGACGTTTCCACCACCATCAAGATCGCCGCTCCTTCGCAGGGCGGGGGAGACGGCGACACTCCTGCTGTTGATCCCGACGATGGCGGCGAGGCTTCGAACGGTGACAACGCCGCAACCGATGCCAAGTCCGCCTCCGCCAAGACCGGCGACTCCATCCCGGTGTTCGCCGTGGCGGCGATAGCCGTGGTCGCGGTCGCCGCCGTGATCGTGGCCATCGTGGCCCTGCGTCGCCGCAATCGCTAGCGCTAGGGAACAGCGGCTCCTAGGCTGCTCCTAGCGACGGCAACTCCAGCAAGCAACGGCCCACGACGATTCCCCGTCGCGGGCCGTTTTGCGCCCTGGGTCACTTGCCGCCCGTCTTCGCGGGCCGTTTTGTGCTTTTGGGCGCTGCGGCGCTGCGGCCTTGCGGGCGTTGCGCTATACTTCCATCCACATGCGAAGACGAAGACAGCGCACTGCGCTTCGCAAGCCTACAGAGAGGGTTCCCTGGCTGAAAGAACCCGGCGGGCCAGCAGTGCGATTCCCTTTATCAGCATCGAGGTAAAAGCAGGGCGTTTCGGCGCGGACGTTAGTAGCCTCGGCGGGCGCTCCCGTTACAGAGCAGCATAAAGTGGGTGCATCGCGCCGGCACGAAGCCGCCGTTGCATCAACCAGGGTGGTACCGCGAGAGCCCTTCTCGTCCTTGGATATTCCAGGATGGGAAGGGCTCTTTTTCATACCGGGGCGTCCCTGGCGCCGCCGGAACACGTTTCAGGAAAGGTTGCAAGGAATGTCAGTTATCGACGATATCAAGTCCCTGCATGCCGATACGCTCGAGGCTATCGGCAAGACGCCTACGTCCGATGCGCTGGAGAAGATCCGCGTAGAGGTTGTGGGCAAGTCGGGCACGCTCACCGGCTACCTGCGCGCCATGGGCCAGGTTGCCAAGGAACATCGCGCCGAGGTGGGCAAGACGGTGAACGCCGCCCGCAACGAGATCGAGGCTGCGCTCGAGGCCAAGAAGAAGGAGCTGGCTCACGCCGAGCTCGAGGCCAAGATGGAAGCCGACGCCATCGACATCACGTTGCCCGGCCGCTCCCAGCAGATGGGCACGCGCCACCTTATCAACGCCATCTCCGACGAGATCTCCGAGATCTTCCTGGGCTTGGGCTACACCGTGCTCACCGGCCCGGAAGTGGAAACCGACTGGTACAACTTCACGGCGCTCAATGCCCCTGAAGACCATCCCAGCCGCGGCTTGGCCGACACGTTCTATGTGAAGGACAACACCGGCGCCGAAACCGCCGTTAAGGGTGAATCGGCCGTGCTGCTGCGTACGCAGACCTCGGGCGTTCAGGTGCACGCCATGGAAGACCGCGAGCTTCCCATCTACATGATCGCCCCCGGCAAGGTGTACCGCCGCGACGTGGCCGATCCCAGCCATCTGCCCCAGTTCAACCAGTGCGAGGGCCTGGTGGTAGACAAGGGCATCACCTTCGGCGACCTGAAGGGCACCCTGGATTACTTCTGCAAGCAGGTGTTCGGCCCCGAGCGCGAAACCCGCTTCCGCGCACATTACTTCCCCTTCACCGAGCCTTCCGCTGAAGCCGATGTGAGCTGCGGCGTGTGCGGCGGCACCGGCCATTTGCACGATGGCGAGAAGTGCCGCATGTGCAAGGGTACCGGCTGGATCGAGATCCTGGGCTGCGGCATGGTGGACCCGAACGTCCTTCGCATGTCGGGCATCGACCCCGAGGTGTACTCCGGTTTCGCCTTCGGCGTGGGCATCGAGCGCGTTGCCTGCTTGAAGTACAACGTGCCCGACCTGCGCATGCTGCTTGAAGGCGATATGCGCTTCCTGCGCCAGTTCTAATGCGGTTGCGCCGGCACGCCGCCGGTGCGCAAACCGTTGTTGACCTTGTTCCGACCAGGGCTTTTCAGCCAACTGGTTGTTGGATAGAAAGAGACGAACATGAAAGTATCCTTGAAATGGCTTTCTGAGTATACGGAGGTGCCCGAAGACACCAAGGAGTTCTGCGACCGCCTGGACCTTACCGGCACGGGCGTTGAAGGCGTGGACCGCCTGGGCGATACCTTCGATGGTGTGGTGGTTGGCCATGTGCTTACCTGCGTCGACCATCCTGATTCCGATCATATGCATGTGACCACAGTGGACGTGGGCGCTGAAGAGCCCGTGCAGATCGTGTGCGGCGCGCCTAACATCGCCGCCGGCATCAAGGTGCCCGTTGCCACCATCGGCGCGGTGCTGCCCGGCGACTTCAAGATCAAGAAATCGAAGCTGCGCGGCGTTGCCAGCTGCGGCATGTGCTGCTCCCAGCGCGAGCTGGGCATGGGCAACGACCACGAGGGCATTTGGGTGCTCCCCGAAGATGCCCCCACCGGCCAGCCCATCGCCGACTACCTGAAGCTCGCCGACACGGTGCTCGACCTGGAGATCACCCCGAACCGACCCGACTGCCTTTCCATCGTGGGCTTCGCGCGCGAAGTGGGCGCCATGTACCAGCAGCCCTATACCAGCCCGCTTGCAGAAATGGCCGGCAAGCTGGAGCTTTGCAAGGAAGCGCCCGCGCTCGATTCCGAGGTGAGCATCACCATCGCCGACGAGACCCGTTGCCCGCGCTATTCCGCTCGCGTTATCCGCGGCTGCAAGGTGGGCCCCAGCCCCGACTGGATGGTGGAACGCCTTGCCGCCATCGGCCAGCGCTCCATCAACAACATCGTCGACGTTACCAACTACATCCTGTTCCTGTTCGGCCAGCCGCTTCACGCCTTCGACCTGGCCAAGCTGAAGAACGCAGACGGCAAGGCGAACGTCGTTATCCGCGCCGCTGAAGAGGGCGAGAAGCTCACCACGCTCGACGGACAGGAGCGCACGCTCACTTCCGACATGACCGTTATCTCCACTCCCGAGTTGGGCGCCGTTGCGCTGGCCGGCGTGATGGGCGGCCTTGATTCCGAGGTAACCGAGGAAACGGTGGACGTTCTGCTGGAAACCGCGACGTTCGAAGCAGGCCGCACCAGCCGCACCAGCCGCAACCTGGGGCTTATCTCCGAGAGCTCCATGCGCTACGAGCGCGGCGTGGACGATCACGGCATCGATGTGCGCTCTGCGGCAGCCGCTGCCCTTATCGCCGAGGTTTCCGGCGGCACGGTAAGTTGGGCTGAATCGAACGATGCCGGCATCATCGACCAGTGGCCGCTGAAGTCCGAGCAGGCCAACCTGCAGTTCCGCATCAGCCGCTTCAACGATATGATGGGCGCGCAGGTTCCGCGCGAGTTCGTGGTGGACATTCTTGGTCGCCTGGGCTGCGAGGTAACCGACGGCCCCGATGCCGACACCTTGAACGTGGTAAGCCCCACCTTCCGCCCCGACCTCCCGCGCGAGATCGACCTGTACGAAGAGGTGCTTCGCCTGTACGGCATGGACAAGATCACCCCCACGCTGCCCGGTGGCCGTGGCCGCTTCGGTGTTCGCTCCGAGGCTCAGCGCGCTCTGGACGTGGTGAACAACACCATGCGCGCCTGCGGCTTGAACGAGACCATGACCTATTCCTTCGCCGACCCGCACGAGATCGACGATCTGCGCATGCCCAAGGAAGGCCTCGGCATTCCCGTGGAACTGCTGAACCCGCTGAATGCCGAGCAGTCCGTCATGCGTCAGTCCATCATCCCGGGCCTGCTGCGCAGCGTCGCCTACAACCAGAGCCGCGGCGTGCACAACGTGCAGCTCTATGAAACGGGCGTGGTGTTCTTCGGCGCCGAGGGCCACAAGAGCCCCAAGGAGCGTCAGCGCCTGGCCGCAGTGTTGGCCGGTTCCATGACCGACCCGGCTTGGAACAGCAAGCCCGCCGCGTTCGACTTCTTCGACGGCAAGGGCGTTATCGAGAGCCTGGTGCGCGAGCTTGCCATTCCGAAGATGCGCTTCAAGGCTCTTTCGGCCGAGGATGCCCCGCATCTGCAGCCGGGTCGTGCCGCTCAGGTGCTTTCCGGCGGAACGCTGCTGGGCTGGCTGGGCGAGATCCATCCCCTGGCCGCCGAGGCGTTCGAGGCCCAGGCACCCATCGTTGCCCTGGAGCTCGACCTTGATGCGCTTATCAAGTGCGCGCGTCCGGCCCGCGACTACGTGGACGTTCCCGTGTTCCCGGCCGTGACCATCGACGTCGCTTTCGTGGTGGACGAAGAGGTCACGCACGAGCAGCTTTCTCGCTGCATCAATTCCGCAGGTGGCAAGCTTCTTGAATCCGCCCAGCTCTTCGACGTGTACCGCGACGAGAAGCGTCTGGGTGCCGGCAAGAAGTCCATGGCCTACGCGTTGGCGTACCGCAGCGCCGATCGCACGCTTACCAGCGAGGAAGTGGACAAGCAGCATACGCGCCTTATCAAGAAGGTGTGCGGTGCTACCGGTGCCGAGGTTCGCGGCTAGTCGGGGCAACGCAGGTTCTTAGTGTTGCAGCTTGGCGCACATGCGTCTTGAATCCGGGAAAAGGCGGGGCAATGCGCTCCGCCTTTTCTTATACAATCGGGTGAACGATTGAAAGGAGCGCCAAGGCTTGAGCTTGGTCAAGGGAAATGCGAAGGGCAAGCGCGAAAGGAAGGTGCGCCTTTCTGCCGACGGGACTCCCTACACCGTATGGCAACGTCGTACCCGGGTGCTTTGCCTTGTGTACGTGGTTTGGGCACTGGTGGAAATAGCCACGGGTGCCGGGTTTCTTACCATCCGTGCCATCGGGTTGTTCGATCCCACCGAGCCGGTGCCCATCATGACGTTCGGGTCTTCCACGGTTGTCAGCGGCGTGCTGAACCTGCTGGTGGCCTTTTCCGGCCTATGGGGTGCGCACAACCCGCGCCGCATAACGGTGTTCTTCTGGGCAACGCTGCTTGCCGCCCTGCTTTCGTCTTGGCAGGTTGCCAGTGCGTGGAGCATGGGGGAAATGGACCCGGCTATGGTGTTCTCGCTGGCGGTAACATTGGTGTACGCAACGTGCGCCTGGCAGGTGCGCGGGCAAACCGGGTACTTCGACAACCATCCGCATCCCGAAGATGCCGACGAGCCGCCGCTGAAGCGCGATGCCAAGGCTATAGAAGCCGCGGTGCAGGAAAAAACCTACGAGTTGGAAGCCGCGAAGGAAGAAGCGGAAGCCCAGCTCAAAGACGTGAAAGAACAGTTGGAAACTGCCAAGCGGCAGTTGGGCGAAAGGAAGTAACATGGCGCTTTCCGATCTTCTGGGAATCGAGCTTGTTGAAAGCACCCCCGAAAAGTACGTTACCCGCATGCTGGTAACCGAGAACATGCTGCAGCCGCATGGTGTGCTGCACGGGGGCATCAGCGCTGCCCTGGCGGAAAACGCCGCCAGTCAGTGTTGCACCGACCATTACGACTCCGACAAGATGTTCTTCTTGGGCGTGGAGGTTTCCAGCACGCACCTTCTTCCCGTGAAGGCGGGCGATACCGTGGAAACGGTGGCCACCCCCATCCGCGCCGGCGGGCGTATCTCCCAGTGGAAAGTCGAGCAGTTCCGCCTTTCCGATGGCGAGCTGTTCAACGTTTCCCAGATGACGATGTACGGCAAGAAGAAGTAGCCGCAAGCAGCTGCGAACAATAACGGCGAAATGGCCGAGGGTGTTCCCCTCGGCTATTTTAGGTTTTAGACCCGTTTCTCCTAACCAACCTTACGGATTTGCGGAACAATCTGCGGTTTCGCAAGGCAATGCGAAACGGATGCGAAAGCGCTCGCAAATCGTTTCGCCCCAGGCTGGCCGTGCTCCCTCTTCCGATATAGTTCGCCTTAAAAACTGCCTGCGTTGTGCGCGCGGTCGAAGGGGGAGGGTGTTCTCGTGGCTGTTGTCCTCGTGCTCTTGTTCGCGCTGTTCTGCGCCATTACGGCTATCGACGTCCGCGAGCGCGCCATCTACGTGCGGCATCTGCTGCTCTTGGCGTGCCTGCGCGTTGCGGTGGCGCTGTGCTCCGTTGGCATGAGCTTGGGCCCTGCCGGCGAAGGCGTGCCTTGGGCGGTGGCTGGCTCTGGGCTTCAGGCGGCGTTCACCCTTGCCCTGCCCTTGGAACGATGGGGCTTCTTTCCGCTGGCGCAATCCCTTCTGATGGGGGTTGCCGTGGCTCTGCCCATCGCGCTGCTGGGGTGCGCGGTTTCCAGGCTTTCGGGCAGCAACGCCGTGGGAAGGGGAGACGTGCTGCTTATCGCCGCATGCTGCCTGTTCCTTCGGCCCAACGAATTGGAGGCCTACCTTCTGCTGGTGGCTCTAGCGGGTGTGGCGATGGCTCTGTTCTGGTGCTTCGCCAGAGGAAGCAGAACATTCCCCTTCGCCCCTGCCCTGGTATGGCCCTGCTGGGTGTCGCTTCTACTGGCGGGATAGCCACCCTATCCCCTGAAGTCGCACTGCTGGCATTTGTGGGGAGCGCTTTCGTCCGTTTCCCGATAGAAAATACCCGACCATTTGCAGATAGCCTGAAGCAGGGGGATGGCGCTTTCGCCCTTGCGCGTAAGCGAGTACTCCACGCGCGGCGGGATCTCCTCGTATTGCTTGCGCGCCACCATATCCGTTTCCTGCAGGTCCTTCAGCGCGGCAGCCAAGGCGGTATCGGTGATGTCCACCAGCTGGCGCTTCAGGTCCGAGTAGCGCAGCTGCCCGTCTGCCAAAACGCAGAGGATGCGAGGCTTCCACCTGCCGCCGAACACATCCATGCCGTATTCCAACGGGCAGCGTATGTCCTTGTCGAGCTTGCGCTTGTACGCCATGTAGGCCTCTTTCACCGTGCTGGTTTCGCTAGGGAAATGGTAGTAGCCCGGATCCGCGAAGAGAAGTTGCTCAAGAAATCTTTAGTTGCTCAATCGCTCGTTAACCACTTCAAGCCTTGTAGAACCCTCCGTAGAATCCAACCACAGCAAAGGAAAAAGCGCTTCAAGCGCAAGACGAAAGGAGCCCACCATGGCAGAAGTAAAGGCATATCTGCAGATCACGATGGTGATCGACGAAGAGAATCGTCCCGCGGCGGTGAAGGTGTACACCGATTACCGTGGCCCGTTCCTCGAGCAGATCGAAGGCGCGCTTACCAAGGAACTTCTCGTTCGCGACCAGGACGTGCAGGTGCTGCACGGCTTCGATTCGGTTGAGCACGCCAATGCGTACCTGCAAAGCAGCATGTTCAACGACGATGTCGCCGTCGGTCTGAAGCCAACCTGGAGCGCCGATCCCAAAATCGTCGTCTACGCCGTAGCTTAAGGCATGCGCAGTTCGCTCCAGTGGTTGGACCACTTGTCCGCGCCGCGGGCCGGGGCACCGCCCCTCGGGGATTCCCGTTCCGCTGTTTGACGAGGCCCGCCTAAGCGGGCCTCGTCTGCATGCGCTGCACTGCTTCATGCATTTGAAGAAGATTCGCTTCGCGAATCGAACAGGAACGGTGTTCAGAGAACCCCGAGCGGCGGTCCCCCAGCCCACGTCGCTGCGTTGACCCGATCCGGTAGCGACGGGCGGCGGCTGCGCGGCGAGAAGCCCTTCCGGAGCGCGGCTTCCGAGCGCTCGCCTCCAAGGCGGCGCCCCAGGTACTTGATCGATGATTCCGGGACGAGGCGAACCATGCGTCAAGCCGTTTTTCCGCGCCGCCCCTTCGCGAGCACTCGGAAGCCGAAACAAGCGAAGGGGGCG
>CAVBGJ010000034.1:0-8833 GCA_963595065.1 Christensenellaceae bacterium Phil1
AGCGGGCCTCGTCAAACAGCGGAACGGGAATCCCCGAGGGGCGGTGCCCCGGCCCTCGGCGCGGACGAGCTGAACGGGGCACCGACCGGCGCGGGCCGGCCGGCGAAGCGCTAACGGCGGCGGAAGCGGCGGCGCTTCTTGGTTTCCAGATGCGTGCGCACCGCAGGCGTCACGGTTTGCGTTGCGCCAGCTGCGCCTGCTCCGGCGGTTGCGGGAGCGCCGATCGAGGTGTCGATGAGGGCGTGGGCGCCGCGAAGAGCCTCCAGATACGCCTGCGCATCGCCGGGGTCGTCGTCGATGTTCTCGTCCCCCAGGTCAACTTCGGTAGGCACACGACGGTACAGGATGTCGTACATAACCGGCACCACGTAGAGCGTCATGAACGTTGCGTACAGCAAGCCACCGACCACGACCACGGCCATGCCGCGCTCCATGGAGCTGCCCACCGCCTGGCTGAACACCATGGGCAGCATGGCGAAGATGGTGGTAAGGGCCGTCATCATGATGGGTCGCATGCGCGTGCGGCCCGCAGCAACCAGCGCATCGCGCTTGCCCAGGCCACCGCGCCGCAGCTGGTTCACGTAGTCCACGAACACGATGCCGTTGTTCACCACCGTGCCCATGAGCACCGCGAAGCCCAGCAGCGAGAGCATACTCAGCTGCTCGCCGGCCGCCAGCAGGCCGAACAGGCCACCGGTGAACGCCAGCGGCACCGTAAGGATGATGATGAACGGGGAAAGCAGGCTCTGGAACTGCGCCACCATCACCAGATAGATAAGCACGAACCCCAGGATAAGCAGGAGCATCATCTGGGTGAGCATGGTGTTGATGTTCTCCAGCTCGCCGGCGGTTTGGATGCTGTAGCCATCGGGCAGCTGGTAGCTGTCCAGCTTCTGCTGCAGGTCGCGTGCCAGAAGGGCGTTGTTGTAGCCGTCCTCCACATCGGCCGTTACCGTGATGGTGCGGCTGGAGTCCAGGTGCGTCACCGTGCTGGCGGCCACTCCCTGCTCCACCGTGGCGAACTCAGAGAGCTTGTGCGTTTCGGTGTCGCCCGACTGCTGGTTCGTGATATCGATCTCGGTATCCAGCAGATTGCTGGCCGTTACCGGGTTGGTCTTGTCCACCACCGAGACGTTCATCTTGGTGCCGTCGATGGTAAGCGAGGTGCTGCTGGCAGTGTCGGACACCTTCTTCTGAAGGTCGGCGTACAGCTGCGCCACGGTGTAGCCCGCCTTGGTGAGCTTGTCGCGGTCGATGACCAGGTGCAGCTCGGTGGCGGCATCTTCCATGCCGTTCTCTATCTCGGTGTAGCCCTGCACCTGGCCCACGATGCCCATGACGTCTTCGCTGATGGCAACCAGCTTGTCCTGGTCGGGGCCCTTGATGGTAAGGGAAAGCCCGCTGCCCATCATGGAGCTCATGGCCTCGGACGATGTGGCATCGGTGATAACCTCACAATCCAGGCCGGAGGTGTCGGCGGCCAGCTGGTCCAAGATGCCCTGCACCTGGCCTTCCGTGGTAACGCTGCTATCGGTTTGCAGGTAGAAGGTGAACATCTTGTACATGTCGCTGTCGCTGTTCCCGCTGCTAGAGCTGCTGGAACTCGAAGCGCCGTTCGAGATCATGGAAACCGAAGAGGTGCCGTCCATGCCGCCCACGAATTCCACGCCATCGATGCTCATGGCGGCGTCCATCACCTTGTCGGCCGTGGCGTAGGCGGTTTCCTTGCTTACCCCATCGGGCATGTTTACCGTCACGTTCACCGTCTTCGACATCATGGAGGGGATCATGGTTATGCCCATGTTCGCAACGCCCACCACGGCAACGCCGAGCAGCACCACCGAAACCACCAGCGGCAGCGCCTTATGGCGCAGGAAGAACGCAAGGGAATGGGCGTACTTGGTCTGCAGCGTTTCGAACCAGTCGTTGCGGCGCGGCACGTAGTTCTTGAACATGAAGCTGGAAGCCGCGGGCACCATGGTAAGCGCGATGAGCATGGAAGCGGTGAGCACGTAGGCGATGGTGAGCGCGAAGGGCATCATGAGCTGGTTCACCATGCCGGTGGTGAACACGATGGGCAGGAACACGCAGATGGTGGTTAAGGTGGAGGCGATTACCGCGCCCGTTATCTGCTTGGCGCCCTGCACCGCCGCACGGGCTGCGGGAATGCCGCGTGAACGCAGGCGGTAGATGTTCTCCAGCACGATGATGGAATTGTCCACCAGCATGCCGATGGCAAGGGAAAGGCCGCCCAGGCTCATCACGTTCAAGTCGATGCCCGAGAAGTACATCAGCACCAGCGCGCACAGAACCGAGAACGGGATGCTGAACGCCATGATGAGCGTGGGGCGCCAGTCGCGCAGGAAGACGATGAGCACCACCACTGCCAGCAGCGCGCCCAGAACAAGCGACTGCAGGATGGAGTTGATGTAGAGCGCGATGTAGGAGCCCTGGTCGCTTACCACGGTAAGGTTCAACCCGGGGTTGGCGGCCTCGATCTTCTGCAGGGCGGCCTTCGCGGCGTTGGAGACGTCGCTGGTGGAAGCGGTTGAGTTCTTGAAGATGGAAAGCAGCACGCCGTCCTTGGCGTTGATGCGCATGTACTCTTCGCCCACGTTGTCGATGGTGGTGACCTCGGCAACGTCGCCCAGACGGATCTCCCCTACCCCGTCCACCTCAGTGAGCAGAAGCGAGCGCAGGTCCGCCTCGCTGGTAAGGTTGTCGCCCACGCGCAGGAGCCACTGGCTGTCGCTGCCGGAATCGATGTACCCGGCCGGCATGCTGAAGTTCTGAGCGGTGATCAGGCTCGCCAGCGTTTCCTTGCTTACCAGGGCGTCCAGGTTGGCGCTGGACAGCGCCTTCTCGCGCGAATCCTCGTACTGCTGGCGCGCGCTGGCAAGCTGCTGCTTGTTGGACTCGATGGTCTGCTGGGCTGCCGAGAGCTGGGCGCTGGCGCTGCCGAACTGGGAAGCGGCGGTAAGCGAGCCAGACTGCGCCTGGGCAAGCTGGCTTTGGTACTCGGAAAGCTGGGTTGCGGAATCCTGCGCCTGCTGGGCAAGCTGCGCTATCTGCGCCTGGATCTGCGGGTTGGCCCCCGATGGGTCGGCAGCCTTCAACGCCTGGATCTGCGCCTGGATGGTGGCTGTTTCAACGGTCTTGCCCGAAACGGCCAGGGTAAGTGCACTGGTAGCCTGGCCGAGCTGGTCGGTGGTTTGCTGCTGCTGGGATTCAAGCGCGCTCTTCTGCTGGCTCAGCTGCTCTTCAGCCTGCGCCAACTGGGCATCGCCTTCATCGAGCTGCTTCTTCGCGTCGTAGAGCTGGGAGTTCACGCTGGCCAGGAGCTTGTTGTTGATGTCCTCTATCTTGCTGTCGGAAAGGCGCACCTCCACCGACTGCTGGGCGGAACCCACCGTGGAAACATCGGCCACGCCATCGACACGCTCGAGGGCGGGCACCACCTTGTCGTCCACCAGGTTCGAGGTCTCGTAGATGTCGTGGTCGTCGTAGGAGGCGGCAACGTAGAGCGTCGCCATCATGTCCATGCTGATTTCCATGTAGTTGGGGCTGCCTGCGGTGTCGGGCAACTGGGCCGAAACCTCGTTCACCGCCGAGGAGGCCTTCACCATGGCGGAATCCATGTCGGTGCCGTCTTGGAACTGCAGGAAGATCATGGAATAGTTGTCGGCGCTCTGCGACTGCACCGAGGAAACGCCGCTGATCTTGGAAAGAGAGCCCTCCAGCACGTCCGTAACCTCGGATTCCACCTTTTCGGCACTGGCGCCGGGGTCGGTGGTAACCACCATCAGGTACGGCAGGTCCATGTCGGGCAGGAGGTTGGTCTTCATCTTCGAAAGAGAGACCCCGCCCAAGATGAGGATGATGATAACGGCAACCGTGATGATGTACGGGCGCCGGACGCTGAAGCGGCTGAGCACGTAGAACTCCTTGGTGTGTTTAAGGTTCGTTTAAGAGCAGTGCAAGGGGGCGAGCCCCGTTTTCAATTGCGTTCACAGCGATTTTAGACCGCAGCCCGCGCCCTTTTGGGTAACATTCGACCGACGAACCCGCGAACACGCCGAATACACACTCAGCACGAAAAAACCCAACGCTTCGTTGGAAACGTTGGGTTTGGTTTTGCCGTGATTCGCGGCGTCCGTCCAGCCTAGTAGCGGCTGTCGAAGATGCGCTGGGTCTTCTTCTCGGAACGGGGAAGCTCGCCCAGCGGCACGCCCTTGGCTTCAGGGGTGCAGCCGATCTTCGCCTTGAAGATGAGGCTCAGCTCTTCCTCGCAGCGGGCAAGGGCATCGCCTTCCAGTGCAGTCTCGAACAGCACCGTGAGCACGTCGCGGCCCATGATGTGCTCGATCATCACCTGGTACTCGGAAGAGGTGCCCGAGGTTGCGGCGATAACTTCCTCCACCTGGGCGGGGAACATATTCACGCCCTTCACCTTGAACATGTCGTCGGTGCGGCCCACCAGCGTATCGATGCGCGGATGGTGCATGCCGCAGGCGCAATCGCCGGGGATGATGCGCGTAAGGTCGTGCGTGCGGTAGCGGATAAGCGGCGCGCCTTCCTTGCGCAGCGTGGTGAGCACCAATTCGCCCACCGTGCCATCGGGCACCGGCTCGCCCGTCTTCGGGTCCACAACCTCGGCGTACACGAAGTCGCTCCACAGATGCATGCCCGCATGCTCGTGGCAGGAAATGCCGATGCCAGGGCCGTAGATCTCGGTAAGGCCGTAAATGTCGAAGATCTCGATGCCCAGCTCGGTTTCGATGCGGTGGCGCATCTTCTCGCCCCAGCGCTCGGAGCCGATAACGCCCTTGCGCAGGGCAAGCTTGTCGCGGATGCCGCGTGCGGCGATTTCCTCGGCCAGCAGAAGCGCGTAGGAGGAAGTGGCGCACAGAACGGTGGACTGCAGATCCTCCATCATGCGCAGCTGCTTCTCGGTGTTGCCCGGGCCCATGGGAACTGCCATGGCGCCCAGCTTCTCGGCGCCCAGCTGGAAGCCGATGCCCGCCGTCCACAGGCCGTAACCAGGTGTGATATGGATGCGGTCGGTGTTGGTGATGCCGGCCGTCTCGTAGCAGCGCGCGAACATGGTTGCCCAGTCGCACACATCTTTCTGGGTGTAGGGGATAACCACCGGAATGCCCGTGGTGCCGGAGGAGGAGTGCACGCGCACGATCTTTTCCTCGGGCACGGCGGCCAGGCCCAGCGGGTACACCTCGCGCAGGTCGGCCTTCTCGGAGAAGGGCAGCTTCTGGAAGTCGGCCTGGGTCTGCACGTCGGAAAGATCGATGCCCTCGAACTTCTTGGCGTAGAAGGGCGAACGATCCTTCAGGGTTTTGAACTGCTCTTTTATCAGGTCGAACTGATCTTTGGTGAGTTCCATAGATCTGCCTTTCGTTTCGGTTGAAGCGGTTGGTAGCGCAGGCCACCGAAGCGGCGGAGGCGTTTGCCCGCGAAACGGGCCGGCTTGCCCCTGCGCACCAGCGGACGGTTTATCTTCCAGACTTTAGCACGATGGAGCGTTCTCCACGAGGTCGATCGCGGCAAGGTTCATGTCAACGAAGCGCGGTTTCACGCAAGCGGGGATAACGCTGCGCATGTCGTCGAGCGTGAGCACCCCGGCAAGGCTGCTGCCCAGCGCCGGGTCGTTCACCGCTTTCAACGCACTGGCCAGCATGATGATGTTCAGGGCCTTGCGCGAGCCCAGCTGGCTGCACAGCGCCACATCGTCGACGTCGACCACGTGGGCGCCCGAGCGCTTAAGCGCCACGACCATTTCGGCCGGGTTGTAGCTGGGGGCGCGGAAGCTGGCCACGGTGGGGGCTATGCCCGAGCGCGCCGTTACCATAACGCCCGCCGGGTTCAGCAGATGAAGCGCACGCAGGCCTTCGCCCGGCTCGAGCGCGATCACCACATCGGCAGAGGCGTTGCCCGGCAAGGGGCTGAACACCTCTTCGCCGTTGCTGCCCATGCGCAGGTGGCTCATCACATCGCCGCCGCGCTGCGCCATGCCCGTGGTCTCGGTGGAGCGCACCTGCCAGCCCTTGGATCGGGCGGCTTCGGCCAAGATCTTCGCGGCAAGGACGCTGCCCTGCCCGCCGATGCCGGCAATGGAGACGTTGATCATCGGGCGCTCCCTTCATTGCCCTCGCACGAAAGCGCGCGGCTTTCGCACAGGTACGTGCACAACCCGCAGCCGTTGCACAGCGAGGCATCTACCACCGGATGCCGCTCCTCCTTGTTCCAGGAAAGCGCAGGGCACCCGATCTTCAGCACGCACTTGCCACAGCCCGTGCAGGCTTCCGAGTCGAAGCGCACCGGCTCGCCCGGCTTGATGAGCTTCACGCAGGGGCTTTCGAAGATGACCGCGGAAGGCCCATCGAACTCGATGGCCTCGCGGGCAGCGGCGCGCGCTTCATCCAGGTGCAGCGGATTGGCATGCGTGATAACGGTAACGCCCAGCGCGCGCAGGACCGCCTCGATGCTGATGGGCTTGCTCTTCGGCCCCATCAGCGTAACGCCCGTGCCGGGGTGCGGCTGCGAGCCGGTCATGGCGGTGGTGGCGTTGTCCAGCACGCACACGGTGATGTCATGCTGGTTGTACACCGCGTTGGCGATGCCCGTCATGCCGCTGGCGAAGAAAGTGGAGTCACCCACAAACGAAAGCGCCTTCTTGCCCGGCTCCACCACCGAAAAGCCCTGGGCAACCGTGATGCCGGCGCCCATGCACAGGCAGGTGTCCACCGCGTCGAGCGGCTTGGCGTTGCCAAGCGTGTAGCAGCCGATGTCGCCGCAGAAGATGCCGTCGCTCGGCTTGCGCAGGGCGGTTTTCACTGCGTAGAACGCGCCGCGGTGCGGGCAACCCGGGCACAGCATGGGCGGGCGCGCAGGAGCTTCGACGGCAGCCTGCGCGTCGGCGGCAACGGCGTCGACGGCCGCGCTCGCCTCCGGAGCGCACAGTACCTGCTCGGGTTCGGCCAGCTCAACGCCGAAGAACGTGCGCAGCTGGGCGGCGATGGCATCCACCGTGTTCTCGCCCCTGTCGGTGGTCTCGCCGGTGAGCTTGCCGTGAAGGATGTAGCCCGCATGCGTTGCGCCGGCAAGCTTCAGCATCTCGTCTTCCAGAACATGGTCCAGTTCCTCGAAGCAGATCACATCGGAAAGACCCTCGGCGAAACGTTCAGCTCGTTCGGCCGGGAACGGGTACGGAGTTCCCACCTGCATGATGCGGTAGGCCGGCAAGGCTTCCACCGGCTTGCCCCACGCAGGGCCGCCCATGGTGCAGAAATCGCCTTCGCAATGCGGCGGCAGAACCGGCGCAGCGGGCGCGCCTTCGGCCCATACCAGCTTCCCTTCGGCCACCTGCGCTTCAAGCAGGCGCAGCGCCTCGCGCGCGTAGGCATACGAAATGCCGCCGGCAACGATGCCGAAGCAGGGCTCTTCGCCTACTTGCACATGCGGGTTGAACTGGTCGTATTCCGCGGAAGAGAAATCGGCTGCGATCTTGGGCAAACGCTCGTTGATCTCGCCGTGACCCTTGTACGAACGCTTGGGGAAGATGACCCACTTCGGGTCGCGCTCGAAGCCCTCGGGCTGGCGCGCCTGGGTTTCCGCAGCGATGTCGATGTAGGTAGAGGCATGGCAGATGCGCGTGGTGGGACGCATGATAACGGGGGTGCCGTACTTCTCGGAAAGGTCGTAGGCGGCGGCCATCATGGCGCAGCCCTGCTCTGGCGTTGCCGGGTCGAACACCGGCACCTTCGCGAACGAGGCGAAGCGGCGGGTGTCCTGCTCGGTCTGCGAGGAGATGGGGCCCGGGTCGTCGGCCACGTAGAGCACGGTGCCGCCCTTCACACCCACGTAGTTCAGCGACATCAGCGGGTCGCTGGCAACGTTCAGGCCCACCTGCTTGCAGGTGTACAGGGTTCGCGCACCGGAATAGGCCGCGCCGGCAAGCAGCTCCAATGCCGCCTTCTCGTTCGTGGACCATTCCACGTGCACGCCCTTGGCGCGCCCCGCCGCATGCTCGGCGGCGATGGTCTCTATCACCTCGGAAGAAGGCGTACCTGGATAGCCCGCGCACACACGGACGCCCGCTTCGAGGGCAGCATGGGCGAAGGCCTCGTTGCCCTTCAAAAATTCTTTTGGCATGGAAGGTCCCTTAGGCCTGAGCCATGTCGGCTTTGAGCTTCTCGATCTTCGCGCGAGCCTCGTCGTTGCCGGTACCCAGCATCTGAACAGCCAAGATGGCGGCGTTCTTGGCACCGTTGATGGCAACCGTGGCAACCGGCACGCCGGAAGGCATCTGCACCATGGAAAGCAGGGAATCGAGCCCGCCCAGGTCGGACGTCTTCATAGGAACGGCGATAACGGGAAGCGGGGTGTAGGCCGCAACCACGCCGCCCAAGTGCGCAGCCTTGCCCGCTGCGGCGATGATGACGCGGATGCCGCGCTCCACGGCAGAGGAAGCCCATTCGTGCACCTCGGCAGGCTTACGATGCGCGCTTGCCACCTTCACTTCGTAGGGAATGCCCAGCTCTTCGAGCTGCTTCATGCAGGCCTCCATGGTGGGCATGTCAGACTGGGAACCCATGATGATGCCGACTACGGGCGTATCGCCAAAACTAGTGCTCATGTTCTGTCCTTCGCAACACTGATTTTCACATACGCGCATTGTACACCCGCCCTTCATCCGCACCGGACTCCCAGCTCGTCCGCACTTCGCTACACCCGTCCGCGCCGGTCGGCGCCCTGCTCAACCTATCCGCGCCGCGGGCCGGGGCACCGCCCCTCGGGGATTCCCGTTCCGCTGTTTGAC
>CAVBGJ010000035.1:0-8290 GCA_963595065.1 Christensenellaceae bacterium Phil1
GGCAATCGCTACGACGCTTTGGCAACCTTCGGCTGTTGCTCGTTCCCGTCGGCCTCTCCATAGCGGATGGCGGAAGTGGGGCACAGGCGCAGGCAGCCGAAGCACATGAAGCATTCCTTCTTTATCCAAGTAGGATGTCCGTCTTCCATGGCTATGGCCTGCGCGGGGCAGATGCTCGCGCAATGACCGCAGCCAACGCATTCGCTGCCGCAGTGGAAGTTGTCGGTGTAGAGGCACTCGTCGATGTTCACGCGTGCGTAGAGCTTCGCCGCGCTCTGAGTCTTTCCGCTCGCCATGGCAAGTTCCCCCTTGGTTCATCGATCCCCATCAATCAAACCTTGGTTTCATTGTAGCCCGCTGCCCAGGCTGCAATCATGAATTCTGCCCTGTTTCCCATGAGCTGAATTCATGATTGTTAACATCGGTTCATCCCGTTGTTGCGCTTCGTTAACATTGATGACATGCCCATGTAACTTCATGCTTTTAACCTCGTTGATGAAGCTAAATGCAGGAGGTTACGGATGTATTCGAAGTTGGTTGAGCAAACTCCCAAGATCAACTCCCAGCTTGCGCGCTACGGCGTTAAGTTCGGGCTGTACAAGCAAGGGGAGTTCAAAGAGCGTCTGTTTCCTTTCGATGCCATTCCGCGCATCATCACTGCTTCCCAGTGGGACTACCTGGAACGCGGGCTTATCCAACGCGTAGATGCGCTGAATGCCTACTTGCGTGACTTGTACGGTGAAAAGCGCATCATCAAAGACGGGGTAGTGCCGGAAACGTTTGCGTTCGCCTCTTCCGGTTACCTTCCGCAATGCGAGGGAATTACGCCACCACAGGGTATTTACTCCCATATCTCGGGTATCGACCTGGTAGAAGGCGACGATGGCATCTGGTACGTTCTTGAGGATAACCTGCGCATTCCTTCCGGTGCTTCGTATCCGTTGATTGCGCGCCAGCTGTGTCGTAGATGCGATGCTGAAACGTTCCGCACGCTTTCCATTCAGGACAACCGCAACTATGGCGACCTTCTGCGCGAGACCATGGACTACGTAAACTGCGGTGGCATAAATGTTGTTCTAACTCCTGGCCGTTACAACGCCGCCTATTTCGAGCACTCGTACCTGGCCGAAAAGGCTGGTGCGGTGCTGGCGGAACCGGGTGAGTTGTTCGTTCAGGACCTGCAGCTGTTCTACCGCGATGCCAACGAGAACAAGCGCGTGGGCGCAGTGTACCGCCGCACGTCGGACGAGTACCTGGATCCTCTCTGCTTCGTGCCCGACAGCCTTATCGGCGTTCCGAACCTGATGAGCGCGTACCGTGCGGGCAACGTTGCCATAATCAACGCTCCTGGTAACGGCGCTGCGGACGACAAGGGCATCTACTATTTCGTGCCCAAGATGATCGAGTACTACTTGGACGAAGAACCCATCCTGCACAACGCTCCTACTTATCTGCCGTACTACCCCGAAGATAAGGCCTACGTGCTGGAGCATGCCCGCGAACTGGTTATAAAGGATGTTGCCGAAGCGGGCGGTTATGGCGTGGTGTTCGGAAGCGAGCTTCCCGAAGAAGAGCTTTCCGCTCTGCTGGAAAAGATCAAGCAGGAGCCGCGCCGATTCATCGCACAAGAGGTCATCGATTTCCTGTGCTTGCCAACGTACATCGATGGGGAAGAGGTACCACGCAAGGCCGACCTGCGCGCATTCGTGCTCTCCAATGGCGCCACGAAGGTGTGGCCCAGCGGCCTTACCCGCTATTCGCGCATTGCCGGCTCTGCCGTGGTTAATTCCTCTCAGGGCGGCGGCTTCAAAGACACCTGGGTATTGGGCGCCGACATCGCTGGTTCCGACAAGGAGGCTGCGGCCATCCGTGCGGCCAGCGAGGTGCCCGAAGAGCCTGCAGCGGCCGAAGGCGACAGTTGTGACACGGCATCATAATTAGGTCACCGCGCAATTACACCACAGTGTCATTTTCGCAGAACCGCTTTAGCCACCTGCTCCCTCACGTTCTCTAGGAGGAACCCGCCATGGGATCGCTTTCGCTTGATAAGATCGACCATCTGTTTTGGCTTGGGCGCTATATAGAGCGCTCGCACACCACCCTTACCTTCATCATGTCCACCTACGACAAGGCCATCGACTCCACCGATGACTCGTGGAAGGATCAGCTGAGCTCGCTGGGGTTCGACCCTTCCGATGGCGACACGGTTCCCCTGTTCAACCGTTGCCTGTTCGGCGAGGATTGCCCTTCCAGCATCAAGCGTTCGCTTGAGGCGGCGTATGACAATGCGGTGGTCCTGCGCGACGTTATCGGTACCGAAACCATTGCGTATGTGCAGATGGCTGTGAACAGCTTGGCCCATGCGGCCGAAAGCGATGCGCCCATGCTGGATTGCGCGCTGATCATCGACGACATCATGGCCTTCAAGGGCTGTTCGGACGATTACGTGGTCGATGATGTTGCCCGCAACATCATCAAGTGCGGCTTCAGCATCGAGCGTATGGATCTGTTCCTGCGCCTGGGCTACAAGCTGAACCGACTGGAAAAGGAAGCGCATAAGCTGGCAAGCCGCATCGACCGTATGGGCATTGCCTACGACCGCGCCACCTTCAAGGATCTTATCGTGCTCATCTACGATGACGACTTCCCGCAAAACGCCACGCCAGAGCAGCTTTCGAAGATGCTCGAACTGGTAGAGAAGATCTTCTAGGGGCCGGTTGCGATGAGGATTCTAAGTTACTCGTTCGAGACGCACCTGGAGTTTTCGGAGCCGGTAACAGCGCACAATTTCGTGTTGCGCTGCGCCCCTCGTTCCACCCCGTTCCAGAAGATCCTGGATTCCCAGCTTATCATCACGCCTGGCACCCACCTACGCGAGCTTTTCGACGGGTTCGGCAACCGCCTTCATGTGGGCAGCATCCCCGAGGCGCACGATTCGTTCTCGTTCGTGAGCTATGGGCTGGTTATGGTGGACCAGGAGGCTACCGACACCGAAGTGGCGCATCCCATGTACCTGCAGCCTTCGCTTTACACGCAGCCCAGCCACGAGGCGAAGGTGTTCGCGCGGCGCATCCTGCAGTGCATTCCCCATGCGCCCGTGGTGAAGAAGGCGTGCGATTTGATGCATGCGGTGTACCGCCACTTCACCTACGACGGCGGCGCCACCTCGGTGAAGACCACCGCGCGCGAGGCGTTCGGCTTGGCTGCCGGCGTATGCCAGGATTATGCGCAGGTGCTCATCATGCTGTGCCGCATCGAGGGCATTCCGGCCCGCTACTGTGCCGGCTTGATGGAAGGCGAGGGCGCCACCCATGCTTGGGTCGAGGTGTTCGATGGCAGCAATTGGATCGGCCTGGACCCCACGAACGACAAGTTGGTGGATGAAAGCTACATCATCCTCTCGCGCGGGCGCGACTTCGAGGACTGCTCCATCGAGCGCGGCGTGCTGAACGGAACCGGCTCCCAGACCCAGCGCGTGAAGGCCACCGTGAGCAAGGAAGGCGGCGCCACCAGGTTCCAAGAGGAGCCGCAATAGCTGCAAGCCGCCCGCCGCTTCTTCAGCCTGTTCGGCTATAATCAACTGGTTACACTGCAAACAAGGATGAAGAAAGGTCGCACCGTGGCCAACAGCTACAAGCAAACCATGAATCTGCCGCGCACCGACTTCGCGATGCGCGCGAATTTGCCCGAGAACGAACCTAAGCGCCTTCAGTATTGGAATGATATCGACATCTACGCGAAGGTTCTGGAAAAGAACAAGGACAACGAGCCCTTCATCCTGCATGACGGCCCGCCCTACGCTAACGGCCCCATCCATATCGGCCATGCCTTCAACAAGATCCTCAAAGACTTCATCGTGAAGTACAAGTCCATGCGCGGCTACTACGCTCCGTACGTTCCCGGTTGGGACTGCCACGGCCTTCCCATCGAGAACAAGGTGGAAGAGCAGCTCGGCGAAGAGAAGATGGCGAAGATCGACACCGCCACCTTCCGCAAGATCTGCCGCGAATACGCAACCAAGCAGCTCGATGGCCAGCGCGAGGGCTTCAAGCGCCTGGGCGTGCGCGGCGAGTGGGACAACCCGTACCTCACCTATCTGCCCGAATACGAGGCCGGCAACATCGAGATCTTCAAGAAGCTCTACCTCGACGGCAGCGTGTACCGCGGACGCAAGCCCATTCACTGGTGCAGCCACTGCCATACTGCTTTGGCCGAAGCCGAGATCGAGTACAGCAACGAGGTAAGCCCTGCTATCTTCGTGCGCTTTGAAATGACTACCGTACCCGCTGGGCTCGAGGCTTACGAGGGTAAGCTGGACGTGGCCATCTGGACCACCACGCCCTGGACGCTTCCCGCCGACGCCTGCGTTATCCTGCACCCCGCCGCGGAATACGTGGCCGTTGTGGTTGAAGGCCGCGCAACCATCGTGGCACGTGATTTGGTGGAGAAGTGCTGCGAGCGCTTCGGCTGGACCAACGAGCTGGCACTGGGCGCCGACGGCTCTGAGTGGGCAATGTCCGGTACCGATCTTGCCGGCAACGAGTACAAGCAGCCCATCTTCGGCGACCAGGGCGAGCTGGGCAAGTTCATCTACGCCGACTACGTAACCCTGGAAGACGGCACCGGTATCGTCCATGGTGCTCCCGGCCATGGTGTCGACGACTACAACGCCGGCATGAAGTTCGACATCCCGGTTATCATGCCGGTCGATGACGACGGTAAGTTCTATGTGGGCGACACGTTCGGCTACGGCGGCCCCTGGGGCGGCATGGATGTGAACGAGGCCAACCCCCAGATCATCAAGTGGCTCGACGAGCGCGGCATGCTCATCCTGCACGAGGACATCGACCACAGCTATCCTCACTGCTGGCGCTGCCACGAGCCCGTCATCTTCCGTGCAACCACCCAGTGGTTCGTTTCCATGGACAAGACCGGCATCCGTGAAAAGGCTTCAAAGGCCATCAAGGATCAGGTGAACTGGTTCCCCGCCTGGGCTTCCAATCGTATTGGCGCCATGGTGGCCGACCGTCCCGACTGGTGCATTTCCCGTCAGCGTTTCTGGGGTGTGCCGATCCCGGTGTTCACCTGCGATTCCTGCGGCGAAACCGTGGCAACCGCTGAAACCTTCGACGCGGTAATCAACCTGTTCAAGACCGAGGGCGCCGATGCCTGGTACAAGAAGACCCCGGCCGATTTCCTGCCGGCCGACACCTGCTGTCCGAAGTGCGGCGCGGGCGTTGACCACCTGCAGTCCGACAAGGACGTGCTGGACGTTTGGTGGGAATCCGGCGTAAGCCACACCTCCGTGTGCGAGGCGCGCGATTACCTGCGCCGCCCGGCCGACGTGTACCTGGAAGGCTCCGACCAGCATCGCGGTTGGTTCCAGTCATCCTTGCTCACTAGCGTCGCCGCCTACGGCATCCCGCCGTACAAGAACGTCATCAGCTGTGGCTTCACCATGGACAAGGATGGCAAGAAGATGTCCAAGTCGCTGGGCAACACCATCGACCCGAACGAGGTGAACAAGAAGCTCGGCGCCGAGGTTCTGCGCATGTGGACCAGCTCGGTCGATTACAGCCAGGACGTTTCCATCGGTGACGAGATCCTGCAGCGCACGTCCGACACCTACCGCAAGTTCCGCAACACCTTCCGTTTCCTGCTTGGCAACATCGATGACTTCAACGATACGACCGATGCGGTTTCGTGGGATGCCCTTGAGCCCATCGATCAGTACATGATGGCAAAGACCGCAACCATGCTGGAAGAGGTAACGAAGGCCTACGACGAGTACCGCTTCCATGGTGTGTACCGTGCCTCTTACGACTTCGTGAACGACCTTTCCAACGTGTATATGGACGTTGCGAAGGACCGCCTGTACTCCGAGGCGCCCAACAGCCCGCGCCGCCGTGCCGTCCAGACGGTGCTCGCGAACATCCTCAACGTTCTGGTGCGCGTGCTTGCCCCCGTGCTTACGTTCACCACGGAAGAAGTGTGGCAGAACTACCCTGCGGCTATCCGCGAACGTGAAGGACGCGAGGAGTCCGTGCAGCTGGCCTCTTGGCCTACGCGGGAGGGCTTCGTGCCTGCGCTTCCTGCCGATACCTCTGTGCTTGAGTCGCAGTGGGCAACCATCATGGAGGTGCGCGACGTGGTAACCAAGGCGCTCGAGGATGCTCGTGGCCAGAAGGTTATCAAAAAGAGCCAGGAAGCTGCCGTGAAGGTAACGGTTCCCTCTGCTGCGCTTTCCGTTCTGGGCTCCTATGATCCCGAGGTCTTCGAAGAGCTGTTCATCGTAGCCGCGGTCGACTTCGTGGAAGGCTCTGAGCTTTCCTGCGAGGTGCTTCCTGCTCAGGGCGAGAAGTGTCCTCGTTGCTGGAACTTCCGCGAGCTTGGCGGCAATGCCAACCATCCTTGCGTATGCCAGCGTTGCGGCGATGCCCTCGATGCTATCGGCTTCGTGGAAGGGGAGTAGGTAACTCTTTGAAGCCTATTTCTTCCGAAGAGCAACAGGGTGCTGCCCACCTGGGCAGCACCTCTTTCAAGCGCAACCTTGCCCTCTGGGGCGGTTGCGCCTTTTTGTGGTTCGTGCTTGATCGGGTTACCAAGGTGGTAATCAACGGCAGCTATGCTGTTGGCGATATTGTTGTTCCCGATATCTGCGGCCTGCTCCAGTTCAACCTGGTGCACAACCGCGGCGTTGCCTGGGGTGCGTTCTCTGGCGCCATTCCGGTGATATCCATCGTTACCGCTGTTATGTGCTTGGCGATTGCCGTGTTTGCCGTGTACAGCGCGAAGCATTACGGCAAGCTCGAGGCGGTTTCTCTGGGCTTGCTGTTCGCCGGCGGCATCGGCAACCTTTTCGATCGCATCGCCAATGGCTATGTGGTCGATTTCATCACGCCGCTGTTCATCGATTTCCCAACCTTCAACGTGGCCGATATCGGCGTTACTTGCGGCATAGCCCTTCTGTTCATTGCCCTGATAGCGCAGATGGTAAAAGAGGCCAAAGCTGGCCGTTCTGGCGAAGAGGAGTGACTAATGGCTCGAAGCCTTTCCACTACGGTTACCGAAAACTACAACGATATGCGCCTCGATTCCTTCCTGTATGAATCGGGTCTGTACGAAAGCCGCAGCAAGGCCGTTAAGCAGATCGAGGCCGGCAAGGTGTTCGTGGGCGGCGCTGCTCCTACGAAGAAGACCATCGTGTACACGGGCGACTTCATCGTCTACGAGGAATTCGAATCGAACGACCGTGTGTTCTTGGAGCCTCAGGACATTCCGCTGGATGTGTACTACGAAGACGACGACCTTGCCGTCATCAACAAGCAGGCGGGGCTTATCTGCCACCCTTCGCCCGGGCACCCCGATGGCACGCTTTCCAATGCGCTCATCTACCGCTACGGGCGGGATAACCTGGCGCACATCCAGGGCGACGACAGGCCCGGCATCGTCCATCGCCTTGATGGCGATACCAGCGGCCTTATGCTTGTGGCGAAAAACGACGAGGTGGGTTATCAGCTGCAGGACGAGATCCGCTCGCGCAACGTGAACCGCCGCTACCTGTGCTTGGTGCATGGCAACATCGCCAGCGACACGGGGCTCATCGATGCGCCCATCTTCCGCTCGGACAAGGTGCGCACGCGCATGCAGGTGTCCGATAAGCCTCAGGCGCGTTCTTCGGTTACCACGTTCAAGGTGCTGGAGCGCTTCGAGTCGTCTAACAAAGACAACGGCTTCAGCCTTATCGAGTGCAAGCTGTACTCGGGGCGCACGCACCAGATCCGCGTGCATATGGAGTACATACGCCATTGGTGCGTGGGCGACCCCATGTACGGCACGCCGGGCAAGGCGGACAACCTTGGCCTTACGCGGCAGTTCCTGCATTCGTACTTCGTGGAGTTCGAGCACCCCCGTACGGGCGAAACTTTGGAGTTTCTGGCGCCCGTTCCCGCCGACTTGCAGGGCGTGCTGAACAAGCTTTCCGATCGCCGTATCGGGCTTACCGAGTTCGGCAGGGAAGTGCTTGGGAAGTACTGCGCTGAAGGCCGTGGCTTGGTGTTGCCGGAGGGCTGCGGGCCGGACGAAGTTGAATCCTTCAGCTTCTTGAAAGTTTAGGAAATTACCCCTTTGCAATCGCTTGCGTTTGGGTTATTATAAGCAAGCTGCTTCGCAAGGAAGCAACAACGCATATTCGGGTTGTGGCGCAGTTTGGTAGCGCACTTGACTGGGGGTCAAGGGGTCGCAGGTTCGAATCCTGTCAACCCGACCAGCTAAAACAGCAGGTCAGACA
>CAVBGJ010000036.1:0-5969 GCA_963595065.1 Christensenellaceae bacterium Phil1
CACCCCGAGAACGAGCGCTGCGATGCCCTCGCCACCTCAGCCGCTGATGGCCCCAGCAAAATCGAAGACGAAGGCTTCAACGGCTAACCCGCCCGTCCGCGCCGCGGGCTGGGGCGCCGCCCGTCGCGGATCCGCCATAAATCCAGAGACAAGAGAAGGCGCCCGGGCGGGCGCCTTCTCTCTGTGAAAATATATGGCCTGTTCGAGCAGAGCGAACTAGATAAGGCGGACGCGCCTTACACCCTCGATTTCGCGGAGCTTGGCGATGGCGGCTTCGCTGGGGGCGCTGTCCATGTCGATCAGCGTGTAGGCATGCTCGCCACGGGCCTTGTTCATGAAGTTGGCGATGTTCACGTTGTCGTCGCCCAAGATGGTGGAAATCTGGGCAATCATGTTGGGAACGTTCTGGTGCAGCAGGGCGATACGCGTAAGGCCTTCGGGGCAAACGCCCATATCGCAGGCAGGATAGTTCACCGAATTGGTGATGTTGCCGTTCTCGAAGTAATCCACAATCTCGCGCACCGCCATGATGGCGCAGTTGTCTTCCGCCTCTGCGGTGGAAGCACCCAGGTGCGGCAGGACCACGGTGTTCTTCATCTTCATGGTTTCGGGCGTGGCGAAATCGGTGATATAGCGCTTCACGCGGCCGGAATCCAGCACCACGGAAAGGGCGGCAGGATCGACCAGCGTATCGCGCGAGAAGTTCAGCAGCACCACGCCTTCCTTCATGAGCGAGCAGGCGTGGGCATCAACCATGCCGATGGTGCCCTTCACAGCGGGAACGTGGATGGTGATGTAATCGCAGGTGCGGAAGATGTCCTTCAGGTCGGTGATGTAGTGCACAGGGCTGGAGATCTTCCAGGCGGCGCTTACGGAAACGAACGGGTCGTAGCCGTACACGTCCATACCCAGTTCAACGGCGACGTTGGCAACCTCGGCGCCGACGGCGCCCAGGCCGATGACACCCAGCTTCTTGCCCTTGATCTCCTGGCCGGCGAACTGCTTCTTCGCCTTTTCGGCCGCCTTGGCGATGTTCTCGTCGTCGGCATTGGCGCGACACCAGTCGATGCCGCCCAGGATGTCGCGGCTGCCCAGGAGCAGCGCGCACAGAACGATTTCCTTAACCGCGTTGGCGTTGGCACCCGGGGTGTTGAACACCACGATGCCCTCTTCGGCGCAGCGGTCCAGCGGGATGTTGTTCACGCCGGCGCCGGCGCGGGCGATGGCACGCAAGCCCTCGGGGAACTGCATCTCGTGCATGGCGGCGCTGCGGACCAGGATGCCCTCGCACTCGTCGATTGAGTCGGTGAGCGCATAGCTTTCGGGGTCGAGCAGGTCGGTACCGTGAGAAGAGATGTTGTTCAGACAATGGATAAGCCTCATGATGAGAACTCCTATCGGCTATGAGGGCTTTTGCATGCTGTCTATCATAATAAAAAAGCACCCCGAAGGGTGCTTTATCTTGTAAATGGTGCGGGTGAAAGGACTTGAACCTTCATGAGCCGGAGCTCATACGGACCTGAACCGTACGCGTCTGCCAATTCCGCCACACCCGCATGTGCAGCAAACAGTGCGAGAATTAATGTACCCCACCATTGCCCACTGCGCAAGGGGTAATTTGCCTAAATTTGCGATCATCCCAACAAAGTGCCGCAAAGCGCCGCAACAGCGACGGCCAGCACCGCCCAATCGGCGGCCGTCATACGGTACTCGCGAATGCTGCTGCGCGGGCGGCCGCAACCGTAGCAGCGGCTGGATATGGCCACCGCAACCGAATCGGCCTGCCTCAGAGCCCCAGCGAACAACGGCGTGAACACGGAAACATAGGCCTGAAGACGGCTGGCAACTCCCCCTTCGAAGCAAGCAGCGCGCGATTCCTGGGCGCGGCGGATGCGCGCATGCTCTTCTGCCAGCGTGGGAATGAAGCGGAAGGTGAGGCCTAGCGCCAACGCGGCGTCGTCCACCCAGTTGCCCAACCTTGAAAACGGAGCCAGCAGACCGGCGAACCCATCGGTAAGCTGGGTGGGGCTTGTGGTGCGCATGAGCGCCGAAGTTCCCAACAGCATGCAGCAGAAGCGCAGCACCGATTCGCCGGCGAACAAGAGCCCGCCAGTGGTAAGGCAAAGCGCCCCTGCCTGGAACAGCACTTCCCCACCCGTGGAGAACAGCACGTCCCACACCGCCACGAACAGAATCAGCCACTTGAACGGGCGCAGCATGGAAATAGCGTTGACGAGCCCCATGCCGGATACGGCAAGCGATGCCACAGCAAGAGCCACCACCACTCCAAGCATCGGCCCCTGTGCCGCAAATGCCACAACAAAGAAAAGAACTGTGAACAGGAGTTTCGTTCGAGGATCAAGCCGATGTGCCAAAGATACCCCCGCACAGTACACGCCGAAGGACGAGCCTGCAGCAGCCGAGGGCTTTCGGCCTGTTCGGGAAGCCCGCGCAGGCGTGGCCGTACTGCGCGTTGCCGAGCGCTTCGCGTTGCGCTGATCGCGGCCAGCTTCCAAGGAAGGCCCACTGCCAGCCTCTGCTTCGGCATTGCAGGCGCTAGCGCCCAAGGAAACGCTGCTGCCGGTCTTCGCGTCGCCGGCCACTGCGCCCACAGCCTCTTCGGCAGCCTTGCGCTGGCGGGACGCAGCGCGCTTCTTCTCCCATGCAGCCAGGCGCGAAAGCAAGGATGACGTTGCCCGCCCCGGCACAGCCCCGCCCCGTTGCACGCTCGCCAGCACGCCCCTGGCCACCGCACCGGTAAGGGCGCCGGTGATGCACGCAGCAACCGCCAAGGGCGGCAAGCTCAGGAACACCGCCGGAGTGGAGAGCATCAGGCATGCAACGGCGATTTGACCCACGTTGTGGCAGATTGCCGAAGCCATGCTCACCACCACCACGCTTATGCCGGGGACAAGCCGGAGCAACAGCATCGATGCCAAGGCCAGCGCCATGCCGCCCAGGCTGTAGGCCAGCATCATGGGCGAGCCGAACAAAAAGCCCGAAGCCAGCACCTTCACCGCGGCAACGACGCAGGCCGTGGGGGCATCCAGCGCGAAGAGCGCAACCACCACGGCGATGTTCGCCAAGCCCAGCTTCACCCCCGGCAAGGCTACCGGCAAGGGGATCATGGTCTCTATGTAACTGAGGATGAGGGCGACGGCGGCAAGCAGCGAGGCGCGCGCCAAACGCTGCACCCTAGCCTGCTGCGGCTGCTCCTCTTTCGAACGACTGCCCATCGTTTCCGCTGGAAGGCTCCTTCAGCCGCCGGGCTACTTGCCCACCACGTCGTAAGTAGGACCAGCGTCACGGTCGGATATGTCGATGGTGAGCTTATGCGGCAAGCATACGATCTGCTGACCCGCCTTCGAGATAGCTCCCTGATCAACGCAATCATGGTTGGGGCAATCGGCCTCGCTCACGCGCACCGTTCCGTTTTCCACCACCACCAGGTTCGTTCCCAGCTCGGTGGAAACCACCGTGGTGCTGTCCTTCGAAAGGTCCAGCACGTACTCGTTGTTGTCGGAGTCCTTAACCACGGCGCTTTTAGCCGCAACGGACTGGCCGAAGGCGTTGGTGGCCAGCACCCCGCCTATCACGAAGGCGATGATCACGGCGGCGAACACCGCATTCAGCTTCTTTCGGGGGGCAACCTGTGCCGCAGGTATCTTGGTCATAGGTAAGCCTTTCTATTCGCTGCCCAGCACGAATGCCGAGCCCTGAGATTTAGTGGCATTGCCGTTTTCGTCCACCAGCACACACTCGAAACGGCTGTCG
Source organism: Christensenellaceae bacterium Phil1 (assembly GCA_963595065.1). Taxonomy (GTDB): domain Bacteria; phylum Actinomycetota; class Coriobacteriia; order Coriobacteriales; family Eggerthellaceae; genus Anaerotardibacter. Next base: position 3,775 of record CAVBGJ010000036.1, read on the forward strand.
CCCTCGACGAAGCTCATGGCAGCGTCGTGCCCCATCAGGAACAAGATGGTGGAATAGGCATCGGCCATGGTGGAGCTTTCGCAGGTAATGGACGAGCTTTCCAGATCGGTTTTTGCCGGGTAGCCCGTTTTCGGGCCAAGGATGTGGTAGTAGAACACGCCGTCCTTTTCGAAGCCGCGCTCGTACAGCCCGCTGGTTACCACGGAAATATCCTGGGCTTTCACGGAAGCAATGGTGGCATCGACGGCGCCGTTGGGGTCTTGCACGCCTACGTTCCACTCGTCGCCGTCGAAGCTCTTGCCGATAACGTACACGTTGCCACCCAGGCTGATGGAGGCGCTGTCGCAGCCGCCTTCGCGGAACATGGCCACGATATCGTCGGCGATGTAGCCCTTGGCTATGCCGCCCAGGTCGATCATGGCCGCAGGGTCGGAAAGGGCAACTGTGTTCCCTTCCACCTTCACACCGCGGTAGTCCACATGCGTAACCGCTTCGGCGATGGCGGCGTCTTCCGGCTTCACACCCCCCACGAAGTCCCACAGGGAGGAAACCGCGCCGATGGTGATGTCGAACAGCCCGTTCGATTCCTTGCCGAATTCGAGCGCCTTCGAAATGCAGTCGGCGGTTTCCGCCGCAACCTGCACAGGAGCGCCCTTGGCGTTGTTGATGTTCCACACGTCGCTGCCCTCTACCGTGCGGGAGAACTTGCCCTCGAAGTACGACAGGCGGCTGCTTACCTGGTTCATCAGGTCTTTCGAGCAGGCGGCGCTTATGGAGATAACGGTGTCGAACAGGAACAGAGTTACCGACTGTATCTGGTCGTCGGAATACACCGGGCCCAGCTCGGAGTCGCCGCTGGAGTTGGAGCAGCCGGAAAGAAACGCCGGCAGGGCGCAGGCAGCTGCCGCCCCCAAAGCCAACGAGAAGAACCCCCTACGGGAAACAAAGGCCTGGGAACGCACGCCGTGCGCGAACCCGCTTTCCATCGCCGCATCGAAGCGCGCGATGCCCGTTGGCTCTTGCCCGTTTTCCAAATTCGTTCCTTTCCTTAGGGCACCTTAAGGTACCCGGCTTTGCCTGGGCGGCGATCAGCTCTTCGCCCGAGCCCAGGCAAAGCCTTTGGCAATCCGGAAGCAATTGTAAGCCATGGTGAACTTCTATCGCGCGAAGACCACAACTTATTTAGAGGAACGGCCACGAAGGGCGATGAAAACGCCTGCGGGGAAGACGCGGAGAGGCAACCAACGGCTCCGTGGCGACGAGGGGTGCTGGGCTACTCGCAAGAAAGACATGGCAGGCTCAACAGCTCCGTGGTGACAAGGGGCACCAAAGCACCCCGCACGGAAGATGAAGGTGGGGAAACGCCAGTAGGACTGCCAGCAAACCCACAGCAGCAGGCAATCTACCAGGCTTTCCGATTTAGCGGCAGATTTAGCGGCATTTTCGGCTGTTTTTCTTTCCGATTTAGCGGCATCAAGAACGTGCACCTAGATCCCATCGATTGGGGAACTGCGGAATAGGCGCTTTGAGCAGCGGGCTCCACCTGCCTGCGGTTCCTGTGTGCCAAAGGGGTCTGTCCCTACTGGCACTGACACGCTGGGGGCCGCGGACCTGAGAACGGCCGAGTAGCGACGTGGGTTGGGGCGTTGCCGTGAGGGGTTCTCTGAACGCCATTCCTGAACGGTTCGCGAAGCGAACCCTCTTCAAATGCATGAAGCAGTGCAGCGCATGAAACGAGAGAGTCCGCCAAGAGCGGCCTCTCTCGCTGAATAGCGGAACGGGAATCCCCGAGGGGCAACACTCCAACCCGCAGCGCGGGCGGGTCGAATCAATCCCGGGAAGGGACGCCGAGGTGCTTGGGTGCCGACCGGTGCGGACGAGCTTGGGCGCAAAGGGATCGAGTAGATCCCAGAAGAACGCGAACGGGCCGTAGCCGGGGAGTAGCCCCGGTGGCTGCGCCTGCGCGTGTCAGCGTGTCGGTAGGGACAGACCCCTTTATCACGCGATAGTGGAAGCCGCGGCTTTCTTCTGCTGCTTCGCTTTCGCCCGTTTCGCCATTTGCGCAGCGAACACCTCTTTCGTCAGATGGCAGAGCGGCACCAGGAAAAGGAAGAACGCAAAGGCGATGCTTTCTGTGGGAGCGTTCGCGGAAACCTGCAGCACAACGAGCGATGCGATGGACCAGGGAACCGCCG
>CAVBGJ010000037.1:0-5708 GCA_963595065.1 Christensenellaceae bacterium Phil1
CCGGAGCGCGGCTTCCGAGCGCTCGCCTCCAAGGCGGCGCCCCCGGTACTTGATCTTGGATTCCGGGACGAGGCGAACATGCGTCAAGCCATTTTCCCGCGCCGCCCCTTCGCGAGTGCTCGGAAGCCGAGACAAGCGAAGGGGGCGCCGAGGTGCGTAGGCGCCGGCCGGCGCGGACGAACGGAATAGGCGGCTATTCTCCTACCAGGTGGTTCACGGGGCCGTGGCCTTGTCCTAAGCCGGGGTTCGCTTTGATGGCACGAGTGAGGTAATCCTTCGCCAGGCGCACGGCATCTTGCAGGTTCTTGCCCTTCGCCAGGTACGAGGCTATGGCGGAGGAAAGCGTGCAGCCGGTGCCGTGGGTGTTCTTGGTTTCGATGCGTTCGCCCTCATACCAGGTTTCCGTGCCGCTGCGCTCAACGAGCACATCGCTGGCGGTGCCCACCAGGTGCCCGCCCTTCACCAACACGGCCCCGCACCCCTTCGACTCAAGGATGGCCCGCGCTGCCTGCAGCATATCCTGGCGCGATTCGACGTGCATACCGGAAAGCACTTCGGCCTCGGGGATGTTCGGGGTTGCCACGTACGCCAAGGGCAGTAGCTCGTCGAGCGCCGCAACTGCGCCGCCTTCGGACAAGGCCGCGCCGCTGGTGGCCACCATCACTGGGTCCAGCACCACAAAGGGCGCGTCCCATGCGCGCAGGCCTTCCGCCACCGAATGCACCGCGCCGGCCGTGGGCAGCATACCGATCTTCACCGCATCGGGGCGGATGTCGCCGAACACGGAATCCATCTGCTGGCGGATGAACGCGGGGTCGATTGCCACCACGCCATCAACGCCCAGCGTGTTCTGCGCGGTGAGCGCCGTTATCACGCTTTCGGCATACACGCCCAGCGCGCTCATGGTTTTGATGTCGGCCTGGATGCCCGCCCCGCCGCCTGAATCGGAGCCGGCAATGGTAAGCGCGCACTTCATGGGCGCCCCCTTTCGCAGTGCAGTTTTGGGCAGCAGCGTTACTTTTCGGCCATTTCCTCGCCCAGGTCGATGGTCAGGCCGTCCATGATGTTGTTCACGGTGCGGACCGCGCACATCTTGCCGCACATGGTGCAGGTGCCTTCAGTGGAAGGCGGCGCGCTCTCGAAGTACTCGCGGGGCTTCACCGGGTCGATGGCCAGGCTGAACATCTCTTCCCAATCCATGCGGCGGCGTGCATCGCTCATGCGGTTGTCCACATCGCGCGCATGCGGAACGCCCTTGGCGATGTCGGCAGCGTGCGCGGCGATCTTGGTGGCCACCAGGCCTTCGCGCACGTCGGCGGCATCGGGCAGGCGCAGATGCTCGGCGGGCGTTACGTAGCACAGAAAGTCGGCGCCGGCCGTGGCGGCGATGGTGCCGCCGATAGCTGCCGTGATGTGGTCGTAACCAGGGGCAATGTCGGTAACCAGCGGCCCCAACACGTAGAACGGCGCGTTATGGCACAGGCGCTTCTGGAACTTCATGTTTGCGGCGATCTCGTCCACCGCCATATGACCGGGGCCTTCCACCATCACCTGCACGCCGGCATCCCACGCGCGCTTGGTGAGCTTGCCCATCTCGATAAGCTCGCTGATCTGGCCGGCATCGGTGGCGTCGTAGTTACAGCCGGGACGCATGGCATCGCCCAAGCTGATGGTCACGTCATGCTCGTGCAGGATTTCCAGCAGCTCGTCGTAGAACTCGTAGAAGGGGTTCTCGTTGCCCGTTGCCTCCATCCAAGCGAACAGCAGCGACCCACCACGGCTGACGATGTTCATCAGACGGCCCGTTTCCTTGAAGCTTTCGATGGTACGGCGGTTGATGCCGGCATGGATGGTGACGAAGTCCACGCCATCTTCGGCATGGCGGCGCACCACGTCCAGAAAGTCCTTCGCCTTGATACCTATCAGGGGCTTTTCCAAATAACCGATGGCGTCGTACATCGGAACGGTGCCGATCATGGCGGGGCTCATGCCCACCAGCTTGGTGCGGAAGGCCTGGGTTTTGCCGTGGTTGGAAAGGTCCATGATGCCCTCGGCGCCCAGCTCGATGGCAGTGCGAACCTTCTCCAGCTCCATTTCCTCGTTCATGAGGTCGCCCGAAATACCCAGGTTCACGTTCACCTTGGTGCGCAGGCCTTCGCCCACGCCTTCGGGGCTCAAAGCCGTGTGGTGGATGTTGGCCGGGATGGCGATGCAGCCCTTGGCAACGCCGGCGCGGATTTCCTCGGGCGTGCGGTATTCCTTGGCAGCAACTGCCTCCATTTGGGGCGTGATCTGGCCCGCACGGGCGTAGTCTATCTGGGTAACAAGACGATCCTGCGTCATCGCAGTCTCCCTTCGTTGGCATTATCCATATCAGGTTCCATGGGTCGGGGCCAGGCCCCCTCTCAGCCGTGCAGCCGCGCAGTACGGCGGCAAAGCTCCCCGTATGTCGTGCCCATTGTACCCCCGGTGCTGCCAGGTGAAGCAGCGGCTTGGCGGGCGAGCCGAAAAGCAGCCGAAGCGGGAATGCGCGGAACCGCACAAAAACGAGGCGGAGCCCAGCGGAAGGAACGGCACGGCAGAATCAATGGGGAGGCCTATATTGCAACAGGCCGGGCGCGGCCGCAGCACTTGGCAGGACGCGACTGCGAGACCTAGCAGGCATCGCGCCGCCCCAACACCCATCGCACAAACTAGCAGTAGGAAGCCAGCGAAAGCGCGGCCAGCGGGAACAGCACCCAGAGCGACCCTTCGCGCAGGCTAATGTGCGCCGGCGCTCCCACCAGCTCGTTCGAGACACCCCAAAGGGCGCGGTTCAACGTGGTGCCATCCTGGATGCCGTACTCCATGCCCTCTTCGGTAACACCCACGGCAACATCGCTGTGGTTGATCACCGAGCACGTGCCCTGTGTACCTTCGGCAAAAGAGAGCGCGGCGAAAGGCCCGGGCGCCACTAACGGAGCAACGGCGAACTCTTCCCCCACGCCCCATACGCAGGTTCCGCGGGCGGCAACCTGCACCAACAGCTGAAGGTTGCCCAGGGTATGGTCCAGCCGGCCTTCGAACGCATCGCACAGCACCAACTCTTCGCAACCCGAAAGCTCGGCATCCTGGATGGCCAGGTCCATATCGGTGAAGTCCTTGTGGGTGTCGTACTGGGAAACACAGGGGTGGTCGGGCGCGTAGCCCAGCGAATCGAAGTCGCCGAACACCTTCGTGGGAACGATGCCCCGCTCGCGCAGCGCAGCATAGCCGCCGTCCACAGCGTACACCGCGTCGAAGCGCTGCGTTTCCAGCACATAGTCCAGCCCCTTATGTTCCGAGGGCGCAGCCCCCACCAACAAGCAGCGTTTCATAAGCGGATCCTTTCCAAGCGGGCAAACGCGAAAGCGCGCCCGCCCATAAAGCAAAACATTCAATAAGTAGACGCCGAGAGGCACTGGAAGATGCGGGCTTCCTTGCTCCGGACAACCATTCCCGTCCCGGCCAAGGCCGCACTTGCACCGCAAGTTAGAAAGCCGTGCGCACGCACCCTTCCCCAATGCAATGTGCAGCATACAAAGGAAGGCAGCGAACCTCCACGCCAGAGTCCGTTTGAGACTTCGAAAAATCCCTGGTAGACAAGACATAGCCGTAGGGCACCCGTGCCTTTTCCGCAAACGTCGCAAACGTCTTGGCCTTAACGTTGCGTGCAGACTTCACTTCAACAGGGACAATCTCCATACGGTCGGTCTGGAGCAGGAAATCGAGCTCGCCGGTTGCCTTCCACGAGGAAGGCGGCACCCAATAGTACGTTTGCAGCCCGTTCGACGTAAGAGCCTGCATAACCGAATTCTCGGCAAGCGCCCCCCGAAAATCGGAAGACCCGAAAACCTCGCCCTGCTCCTGCGCTTCAAGCCATAACCGCGGATTAACGGCAAGCTTATAGAACATCAACCCTGTATCGGCGAGGTACACCTTGAAGAAACTGCCCTCTATGTCGTCATACGGCACAAGGGGGGCTTCCAAGCTATTGGTCAGGTTGTTTATCGATACGATCCCGGCCCCTTCAAGCCAATCAAGCGGCTCAAGCAGCTTTGCGCGACGGCCGCCCCGCTCAACTTCCGAATATTTGAACTTCTTCGTTGACGAACGAAGAAGCTGGGAAGGAATAGAGCGCCACAACTTGCGGGCCGCAACGCCGCTTATGCCGTTTTCGGGGTCGGTCATGTCGGCCGTATACGTTTGATCTATTTCGCGCTGCTCCACCCTTGCATCGTCGATAGAGCCGCTTTCCGCATACGCACTAACCGCTGCGGGCATTCCGCCAACAACCTGATACAAGCAGTGATAGCGCAACGCTTCACGGTGAGAGGGATACGGCTCCAGGCTCTGGGCATGTTCCCGAATAGCCTCGGCCATCTGCTGCTCATCGCACGCCCAAAGAAATTCTTCAAACGTCATAGGATGCATGGTCTCTTGGCGCACGCCGCTTGGGAATGGAAGGCTGCGCTTGCGAGTGGCAACGCCCAGCTGGCTGCCGGTCGCGCAAATGCGCCAGCCCGACCCCGAGAAAAACCGAAGCGAATTTAAGGCTGGCTCGCAAAGCTGCACTTCATCGAAGAAAATAAGGGCGCTTTCTTTGTTCAGCGCAACGCGTTTATAGTCGGCTATGCGCGAAACTATTGCGTCAACATCGTCAGTAGGGCCATCGAACAACGGCGCAATGAGCTTCAGGTCCGTCTGAAAGTCCAGCTTGACAAAGCCCTCGCCCGCCAGCCGCCCGCACACATGCTCCACGGCATAGGTCTTTCCGACTCGACGCGCTCCTCGGATAAGAAGAGGCCTTGGATCGCGCTCCACGGCCCACTTTTCAATAACGGCTTCTATTGACCTGCGCATTCCATAGCTCCATTCGCTTATAACTCGCAAATTGCAATTTCGTGTATCTAGAATACACGTTTTTTCACAATTTCGTGTATTCGGAATACACGTTTTTGCGGGATTTCGTGTACTTGAGATACACGAAATCGGAATAGGGTACAGCGAGCAGGGTATTCGACAGGGCTGACCAACGCCGATGCCGTCGAAGGCCGGGCACCGGCGAGGGGGGCACACGGAACGCGCACGGGACGTACGCAGACTGCACGCGGGGACGTACGGGATCCGCACACAGCCGGATGAATTCGAGAACAAAAGCTGAGTGTTCGGATGAACCTGCGAATCAACCCGCAGAGGCGCGACGTTAGTTGCCAAACTTAACGCAAAGCCGTTGCGCTTACCGGGTCAGCGCGGCGCGGCGACAGCCCACTTCGCGAATTCGATGCATCGGCCAGAGAACAAGGTATAATACGCACGCGAGTGAGCCGGGCAATCGCGTGCTTTTGCATGAGGAAAGTCCGGGCTCCCAAGGGCAAGATGCCAGCTAACGGCTGGGCGGGGCAACCCGACGGACAGTGCCACAGAAAAGAAGACTCCCCTGCTTGCAGAGGAAAAGCTGAAACGGTGCGGTAAGAGCGCACCAGTGCGTTGGCAACAACGTAGCTTGGTAAACCCCATCTGGAGCAAGCGCAAATAGGAATGCCATACGGCCGCCCTTCCGTGCATTCGGGTTGCGTGCTAGAGCTTTGCGGCGACGCAAAGTCGAGATAAATGGTTGCCGATTACAGAACCCGGCTTATAGGCTCGCTCGCATTTCAATGCCGCCCCTCCGGGCGGCATTCTTGTTT
>CAVBGJ010000038.1:0-4648 GCA_963595065.1 Christensenellaceae bacterium Phil1
CTTCCGTTGCAAGTAAGGACTTCAGCGGCTACGGCGATGCGGATGATTCGTTCTCTTTTGATGATGTAGATTAAAAAGAAAGGCTCGATGAAATCGAGCCTTTCTTTTAAGGCCGCCCTCGGGCGGCACATTATTATGGGCTTGCTTACAGCAAGCCTTTTTTCATACGAAACGCAATGACGCTGCGCGAGCCCCTGATGGCACAGTTGAGGTTCCGAGCGAGCTGGACGTACAGAGTACGCCTGGCGCTCGCTCTCACCTCATCTGCACTCATCAGGTGCTCGCTCGCTGTTTCGTCCAATGACAGGGGGTTTCTTTCTTATATTCGTGCTTCGCATGGCCTTTCCTGCCTCAGCCCACGTCGCCGCCCAGCCGTTGCAGATGCAGCGCCGGGCAGAGCTGGGCGGGCGTGGGCACTATCGTGTGCTAAAGGGGTCTGTCCCTACTGACACGCAGGTATCCGAGCTCGCCACGCCCTTGCGGGTGTGGCGGCCCTTTTGCTTGATGGGTTTATACTTCAGCCTTTGCGGTTACTACGAAGGTGGTGCTGGCGGGCATGTTGGTGGCGTTGCCGCAGAAGGCACCTTGATCTTCGGCGAAGTCGGATAGGGCGGATATCAGGTCGAGCTTCTCATCGATGCTGCCGCGTGCTTGCTCGATGGCTTGCTGAACGCCCTGGCTCATCTGCTGGGTTCCCTGGCTCAGCTGGCTGGCTGCTTGGCTTACCTTGCCGGTTGCCTGGGCAAGCTGCTCGTAGCCGCTCTGGATCTGCTTCAGGCCTTCCGCTACCGAAGCAAGCCCGCTGCTAACTTGAGAAGATGCCTCGCTCGCTTTCGCTAACATCCCGCTTGCTGTGGTGGTTGCCTTTTGGCTTGCGGCAAGCGACTGCTTAAGCTGTGAAGCCGTTTCTTCCAAGTTCGCGATGCTCGTTGAAAGGGCTTCCTTTTGGCTATCGTCCATGCCATCGGTGCTGATGGCCTTCAGTTGCTTGATCTGCTCGTTCAGGGAAACAAGCTGCTCGCTCATCTGCTCTTGAGCCGACGCATCGGCGGCAACGGCCTGGTTGGCGCCGTCGACCAGCTGGGTTACGCCGGTTGCTGCTGTGCTGAGTTTGCCTAGCCCATCGGTTGCGTTGGGGAAGGCGGCGTTCAGCTTGCCCTGGCCTTCGTTGATGGTGGAAAGCGCCTGGTCGATGGCGGAAGTCCCCTGGCTTAGCTGCTCGGTGGCCTGTTTGATGGAATCCACTTGGCTGAACAGATCGTCCACGCTGGAATCCAGGTCGTTAGTGTCGTTTTCGTCCAGCATTTCCAGAACCTGGTTGGATGCCATGGTGGTGATGCTTGGCATGTCGAAGCCGGTTACGTCTGCCTCTATCGTCACGTTTTCGGGCAGGTTCACCAGGTCTTCAAGCCCGAGTGAATCGGCCAAGCCGGGCATTGCAAGCCCCGCCGCGATGAACGATCCATCCTGGTCCATCACCTGGCCGTTGCTCACCTTCACGTTTTTGGCGTGCTCTGCATCAAATGAGACCAGCGAAGCCATGGCGTAGGGCTGCTTCACCGAATGTGTGGTGCCGCCAGCGCTCACGGTGCCCGAGGTGTTGTTCTGGTAGGAAAGGGAAACCTTCAAATGACCGGTAACGTTGTGTAGCATGGCTGGGTCAACCTCGACTCCATCGAGCTCGTAGGTGTAGCCGATGCTGAAGGGCAGTTCCTGGTTGGTGATGCCGGAGTAATGCACATCTTGGCCGTTGGTCTTCCAGGTAAGCTTATCGCCATCCTGAGTGAAGGTGATGGCCTTGTCGTCTGCGGCGATCTGCTGCAGGGTGGAAACATCGTCTATCACATCAAGACCGGAAGGGTTCTTCAGCCATTCGTCCACCGCGATGGCCTTCATCTCGCCGGAAAGCGTGGTGGTTGCCGTTACGGTTTCAGCCTTTTCGTAGGTGGATCCGTGTGCGGTGATGGAATCCTGCTGGGGTTCTTCGGTTGCCTGCGTCTGTTCGACGGGCTGAGCCGCGTTTTGTTCTGCATCGGAGTTGCAGCCGGAAAGAGTAGCAGCGGAAAATGCGCAGCAGGCTGCCAAAGCGCAAGCTCCGGCGGCGCGGGGGATAAGGTGTTCGGTGTTCATAACGGGCCTTTCTTCGCGGCACGTGAATTCGTTTCCCTGATTGTATCGAGAAAAGTTATCCATGTGAAACTCTTGTTATTGGCAGGGGGATTGGGGCTGTGGGGCGGTTACTTCTTCAGGCGGTGGCCAATTGATAGACGACGATCTGCGGGCAGGCTGCTGTACGGGGTTATTTGCAGAGCGTATGCGGCCTGTGGGCAGCTCTGCGGCACATGTTCCCTATCGGCAACGGGGTCGGTCGGCCTCGGATGCCGCGGGGTGGCCGCCTGTGAGTGGGGTTTGGCTTCGCTAGCTTTTCGGATCGGTGTTGGCCGGGACGTTGTTTCCTTCGGCCGCTTCTTTCCGCACGCGGAACCGTGCAACTGCCGTAGCCGCAACCAACGCCGCAACGCCTACTGCGCCGAATGCGAGCAGCGGGTACGTATCGGCGCTGCCGGGCATGCGTCCCAGATACACGATGGAGCGCACGCCATTGCCGATGTGCGCTTGCGGCGCCCACGGGTATACCCAGTCGGCCCACAGCTGCGGCAGCATCTCGGGCGAGAGCATTGCGCAGCTCATCCCGAAGGCGAACGTGCACACAGCCACGAGCGCGCCAAGGGGAAAGCTCAGGCAGCACAGCGAGACGAAGCACATCATGCAACAGGCGCAGGCCAGCCACAGGAACAGGAACAAATCCAACGCAGGCAGCGTCATGCCGCCGGCCACGGTATCCACGAATTGCGCCAACCCCGCCACCACGGCCGAGAACGCGGCCACAAGCATGGCAAGCACCACAGCGGCCAGGATGGGGTTTCGCTTCTTCAGGCCGGTAACGTCGTTTTTCCAGAACAGCAGCGAGAGCAGGATGGACCCGATCATGGTCATGATGAACAGCGGCATAACCATCATCTGGACGGCCATGGTCGAGCTCATGCTTCCGCCGCCCACGTCGGCATCGTTTACCACCTCTACGTTGCAGGCGATGCCGGCTTGCAGCATGGCGTTTTCGATGGTGGTCTGCATGCTGCTTGCCATCTGGGGGTTCTTGCCCTTGTTCAGGTACACGGCAATCTTGGGCGCGCTGCCGGTCCCTACGGCGCTGCTTACCTGCTGACTGGTAAAGTTGGCGGGGATGACGATGCCGCCGTACAGCTCGTTGTTGCCCAGGGCATCGGACAGATCCTGCTCGCTTTCCAGCTGCGTCCAACTTATGGCATCGGTCATGCTGGAGGCGCTCGAAGACCCCTCGCTCGAATCGGCTCCATCGGAATTGCCGGAGCTGCCGCCCATGTTCCCTAGCGAGGACTCGCCGCTTACCAACTTGTCGGCCAGCGTCTGCCCTACATTGGTGTTGCCGGTTAGGGTCACCGCCCCTTTGTCCAAGTTCACGATGGCGAAGGGAACGTTATGGGGTTCTGCCCGCAGCATGGGACCCACGGCAATGCTGAGTATGCAGCACAGTCCAAGCGCCATAACCAGCGGGATGGCCAACGCCTTCTTTCCTAGTTTCTCGAACATGTTGCTCCTTTGCTCGAGTGGTTTTCTTCGACGCTGTTATGGTAATTAGGCACTGTGTCTAATAAAATAGCGAAATTAGACGAAGTATCTAATTACCGGAAGGTGGGCAATATGGGGCGTCCCAGAAAAGACCAGGCAGGCCCTTCGGCGGTCGGGCGCATCAGGGAGGCGTTTTGGGGGCTGCTGGAAGAACGCCCTTATCAATCGATAACCGTGAAGCAGCTGACCCAGCGCGCCGGCGTGAATCCCAACACGTTCTACTACCACTTCGAGAACATCGACGATATGGCGGTGCGCCTTCTGGAAGAGAACATCCCCACGCGCCTGATCGACGTGGTGGTGGAGGTTTCCCTGGGCGGCTCGCTCGACTTGGACGTTGTGAAGAGCGAACCGGGTATCGAGGAGCGCTATCGCAGAGCGCGCATGGTGATGCGCAGCGGCTTGTTCGGGCTTGCAACCAGGGGGCGCAATCGCATTACCGAGTACTGGCTGGAGCGGATCGGGGTTTCGGAAGAAGAGCTTTCCCCGGCCGACAGGGCGCGAGTGGGCTTCATCTGGGGCGGCATAACCAGCGTGGCGGCCAGCGACGAAGCCGAAGCGCTGGATGATTACCTGGCGCTGCTGCAAAGCGGCATCGGCGATGCGGTAGCAAGCCTTATCCGCCACATCGGGGAAGACCACGCTGCGAATGCGGAATGAACACCCGCGTCGGCCGGGGTTCACGTTTCGCTGAATACATCCGCGCCGCGGGTTGGGGCACTGCCTCTCGGGGATTCCCGTTCCGCTGTTCGGCTGCCCGCTTCGCGGCCAGTTTGCATGCGCTGCACTGCTTCATGCATTGGGGTGGGATTCACTTCGCGAATCGAACTGGAATGGCGTTCAGGGAACCCGAGCGGCAATGCCCCGACCCACGTCGCTGCTTGGCTGTTGTAGATGCTTTGGAGTGTCAAGCGGTCGCTGTCGAAACAAGAATGCCGCCCGGAGGGGCGGCATTGAAATGCGAGCGAGCCTATAAGCC
>CAVBGJ010000039.1:0-3646 GCA_963595065.1 Christensenellaceae bacterium Phil1
GGTGGCGGAGAGCTGGGGATTCGAACCCCAGATACGCTTTTGGCGTATACTCGCTTAGCAGGCGAGCACCTTCGGCCTCTCGGTCAGCTCTCCGTATATGCGAATTGATATGATACCCTGCCCACCCCCAACTTGCAAGGAGAAGAGCAGTGCAAAACCACTCCGTCTTCGAAAAATCTACTGCAGCCGATGCGGCCTGCTCTAGCTGCTATGCACCAGGGAAAGCCGGGGCCGCATTGCGCTTTTCTGCCCTCGCCGTAGCCCTTGCAATGGCCGTATTCGCTGTGCTGTTCGCCTTCTGCCCGCAGCAGGCATTCGCGAAATCGTTCAGCATGCCCGAAACCACCATCAGCGCAGAGGTTCAGCAAAACGGCGACCTGCACGTGGTGGAGCAGCGCCAGTTCGATTTCGATGGCACTTACACCGCGGTGTGGTGGGAGTTCAACAACCTCCCCAGCGGCGCCAAGTTCAAAGTGAACAGCGTGAGCATGACGCACACCGATTCCAGCGGCAATTATTCGGCATCGAGCCTGACGGCGCTTTCCAGCACCCCCTTCCAGGTGAAGTGGCGCGATGAGGGCGGTCCGGGCACCATATCGTACTCTTTGGACGAAGCTCAGGACGCGGTATACGTGTTCTTCCGCGAAACCGATTCCCGCATTGTGGTGCAGTTGGATTACACGGTGGAAAAGGCGGCACAAGCCTATTCCGATGTGGGCGAGATCTACTGGCAGTTCGTCCCCAGTGGGTGGGCGGAAGATTCCGACAACGTTTCCATGACGCTAACGCTGCCCGTGCCTGTGGGGCAGAGCGTTGCGGCTGGCGACAATGTGCGCGCGTGGGGTCACGGACCTCTGAACGCCACGGTTGCCATCAACGACGACGGCACGGTAAGCTATTCTGCCCCGTCGGTGAGCGCGGGCACCTATGCCGAGGCTCGCGTGGTGTTCCCCACGCAGTGGCTTTCTGCAGTAAGCCCCACGGCCGACAATGCCCATGAATCCACCGCCCGCTTGGATAATGTTCTTTCCGAAGAGCAGACCTGGGCCGATCAGGCCAATGCGGAACGCGCCCAGCAGATCGGCGTGCTGGTGTTCGCCTTCTTGGCATGCATTGTTTTGCTGGTGTGGGGCGTTCGCTCGTTCCTGCGCTACGGCAAGGAGCTTGAGCCCAACTTCAAAGACGAGTATTGGCGCGATGTGCCTGAACAGGGGCAGCACCCTGCGGTGATCGGGCGCTTGTGCAGCTTCGACAAGGAAAGCTCGCATGATTTCAGTGCCACCATCATGCACTTGGCGAATACGGGCGCCTTGCTCATCAACAAGGGGTCGTACGAGAAGGACGGCCTGCTTGGAAGCAAGAAGCAAGTAGAGGACTACTACCTTACTCGCGTTCCCGAGGTCGAATTGACCTTGAACAGCGAGATCGACCGCAAGGCGATGAGCTTCCTGTTCGACACTGTTGCAGGGGGCGCGCCCTCACTGTGGCTTACCAGCATCAAGCCGTTCGCCAAGAAGAACGCGAAGGCTTTCCAGAATGCCATGAAGGGCTGGCAGGGGCTGGTAACCTCGCACGTCATTGCGGCCGACTACTTCGAGAGCTATTCGAAGAGTAAGAGTAGCAACATGTCGCTCGTTGCTGCGGTGCTTATCGTCGCTGGCCTCTGCATCGCATACGTCTCTAAGAACTATCTGGTGCTTGTTCCCTGCATCGTGACGGGCGTGGCCCTTGCGATCGTGGCGCACTTCATGGAACGCCGTACGCAGAAGGGCGCCGATACGTATGCCCGCTGCATGGCGCTTAAGAAGTGGCTCACCGAGTTCTCGGCCTTGAACGAGCGCCCCACCACCGATGTGAAGGTTTGGGGCGAGTTCATGGTGTATGCCTACCTGTTCGGCGTAGCTAAGGAGGCCATAAACGAGATGCGCCGTGCGGTGCCTGAGATGTTCGAGGTAGATTCGGATCTTGCCGGTAGCAGCGCATACGTGCCATGGTGGGTGTGGTACAACCCCTACGAGTATGGGACGTTCGCCGAAATGCCCGACTTTGGCTCGATGCTGGATGCCTCGCTGACCGAGTCGTTGCAGGCGGTTGAGTCGGCGCTTTCGGGCAGCTCCTCGAGTGGAGGCGGCTTTGGCGGCGGTTTCTCTGGCGGCGGCGGTGGCGGCTTCGGCGGCGGTGGTGGTGCCCGCTAATGCCCTCGCTTTCTGCAATTCCCACCTGGGTTTACAAGCTGCTCATAGTATTCGCCACGGCCATCTGGGGCCTGAGCTTCGTCATCATGAAAGACGTGGTGGAATGCCTGCCGCCCTCGTGGCTGCTGGGTATCCGCTTTTCCACGGCGGGGCTTATCCTGCTGGCTGTTCTTTGGCGGCGCGTGCGTACGCATTTCTCCTTGAAGATCGTTGCACTGGGGGCGCTGCTGGCCTTCTTCGACTACACGGCGTTTTTGACGCAGACCATCGGGCTGCAGCACACCACGCCGGGTATCAACGCGTTCCTTACCGCAACGTATTGCGTCATCGTGCCGTTCACCTGGTGGGCGATTGCGAAGAAGCGCCCGCTTGCGTTCAACGTGCTGGCAGCGCTCATCGCCGTGTGCGGTATCGGCTTGGTTTCGTCGAACGGTGCGAGTGCGGGCCTTAGCATGGGCTTTGGCGAGGCCATGACGCTGTTGTGCGCGCTGCTGTTCGCCATCCATATCACGCTGGTGTCGCGTCTTTCGGGGAACAGCGACGTGCTGGTGCTCACGGTGTTCCAGTTCCTGTTCGAGGGGGCATTCGGCCTCATTATCGGGTGCGGCTTCGAGACGCTGCCGCCCCTATCGGCGGTGAGCCTTACCGTGGTGGGGCAGATGGCGTTCCTTATCGTGTTCGCCTCGGTTATCGCCTTCGGCATCCAGAACGTGGCGCTTGCCTACATCCCGCCTGCGCAGGCTTCGTTGTTCCTGAGCTTGGAATCGGTGTTCGGCGTGCTGTTCTCGGTTTTGATATACGGCGAAGTGCTTACCGCGCAGCTTCTGCTGGGCTTCGCGCTTATCTTTGCGGCCATTCTGGTGAACGAGGTGGTGGCTCCGAGGTTCGAGGCCAAACGTGCTATAGTCTCTGCAGGACGCGACAAATGGAAAGAGGAGCAGCCTCATGACTAACACCATGGAGAACATCATCCTTATCGGCATGCCGGGCGCCGGCAAGTCTACCCTGGGCGTTGTTCTGGCGAAGATCCTTGGTTATCAGTTCATCGATGCCGACTTGCTTATTCAGAGCAAGCTGGACAAAACCCTGCAGAAGATCATCGATGCATGTGGCCCCGATGGCTTCATCGAGGTGGAAAACGAGGTTCTGTGCACGCTTTCCGCAAGCCATGCCATCATTGCAACCGGCGGTTCTGCCGTGTACTCCGATGAGGCTATGAAGCATTTGTCCGAAATCGGCACCGTGGTGTACCTGAAAGTTTCCTACGAAGAGCTGGAAAGCCGCCTGGGCGGCCTGCACGAGCGCGGCGTTGTTATGAAGAACGGCATGGGCATGAGCCTTTCCGACCTGTACGAAGAGCGCCTGCCCCTGTACGAGAAGTACGCCGACGTCACCATCGACATCAACGGCCTTACCGTCCGCGATGCGGCGCGAAAAGTGGTGGACCAAGT
>CAVBGJ010000040.1:0-2997 GCA_963595065.1 Christensenellaceae bacterium Phil1
TGCTGGTGATCGTCTTGCAGGGCGTGCTGCCCCTGGCAACCGTTGTGGGCAGCGGTGCCATTAAGACGATGGCGCAAAACGCTGCCACGCTCGACGAGCGCATGACGGTGAACCAGGCAACGGTTCTGCAGAACGCCCTGGTGAACCAGTGGTCCGCGATCCGCAACGATTCCGACTACTACGACGAAGCGCTCAGCCAGCTCTTGGCCGAGCGGAACCTTACCATGCAGGATTTTCTGGGCAACACCGAAGCTCAGCGCGAATACTTGCTCCGCGTTTCGCAGAGCCTTGTTTCCAGCGTGGAGAACGACAGCACCAGCGGCGCCTTCCTGGTGCTGGCGAACAACGCCGATACCTCCCAGGCGGCGCAGTACGAGGGCATGTTCCTGCGCGATTCCGACCCCCTTGCCAACACGGCCAGCCACTCCGACATGCTCTTCGAGCGCGGCAACATCGAGATCTCGCGCACGGCCGGCATTACGCTGGACAACTCCTGGTCGCCCACCTTCAGTTTCGCGGGACAGGGCAACCGCTCCGCCGACGACTTCTTCTACAAACCCTATCTGGCGGCCTGCGCCAACACCTCTACCAGCATGGAGAACCTGGGCTACTGGGCCGCCCCCTTCATCTTGGAAGACCATTCCATGGACGGCCACAAGATGATCACCTATTCCGTGCCTCTGATGTGCGACGGCGTGGTGTACGGCGTGGTGGGCTCCGAGGTTTCGCTGGAATACCTGGTGAACACCTTCATTCCCTCCTCGGGCTCGGGCTCGCTTGAGAGCTATGCGCTCATGGTTCAGCAGGGAGACGGCACGTATCGCTGCCTGTTCGGCACCGGGTCCATGTACAACGCCGTTTCCTCTGGCGCGCTGAGTCTGACGCCCGCCGAAGAAAAGGACCTGTTCCAGGTGGAGGGGTACAGCCAGGGCAAGGAATCCATCTACGCCACCATCGCGTCGCTGCATCTGTATGCCAACAACGCGCCGTACGACAACACCAAGGTGGTGTTGGCTGGGTTCGCCACGGAAAGCTCCATCTACGGTACGGGCGGCAACCTGCTGGACACGTTGGTTGCTATCTCCCTTATGTGCGCGGCAACAGGCGCTGCGTTGGTGGTGGTCGTGGCGCGCGCCACCGTGCGCCCGCTGGACGGCCTGGTGGGAAGCGTGCGGGGTGGCATCACGGGCCTGCGCGCATTCCGTCGAAGCGGCATCCGCGAGGTGGATGGGCTGCACGATGTGATCCAGGACCTCACCGAAAACGAGCTGGCCACCGAGCAGCGCCTTTCCGAGGAAAAGGAACGCTATCGCCTTGCCGTGGAAAGCTCCACTGACGCGTTGTTCCTGTACCGTCAGCAGGGCGATGCGCTCGAAATATCCAACACCGATGGCTACGATGGCACGTACCGTGTGGACGAGTTCGCGAAAACCACCCTGCGTAACCTGCTTGAGCCTGCCGATCAACAAACGGCGCTGGCTTTTCTGCGCGGAGAGACCTCCAGCGTGGACGCGGAGGTGCTGCTTCATATCCATGGTGCCGAGGCCGGCGTGTGGTACAGGATGTTCGCGAAGGACATTCCGGGATGTGATCTGGGCAAACGCCGTGCCATTGGCTACTTCCGCAACATAGACGAATCCAAGCGCATGAAGATCGAGCAGGAGCTTCGACAGGTGCGCGACGAGGTTACGGGCTTCTATCGACTGAAGCACGGCATGCGGGCCATGGCCAAGGTGCGTCGCGCGCAGCCGTGCGGCATGCTTGCTCTGGTGGACATCCATCACTACGACAAGATCGCCGAGGGCTTCGGCCTTACTTTTGGCGATGTCCTGGTGGAAGAGCTTTCCGACATGATGCGCCGGGAGTTTTTGCCCCAGGAGCCGGGCGGGGCCAAGGGAGCCGAGGACCCGCTTGCCCCGCTGTTCACCCGTGCCGGTTCCGACGAGTTTTTGGTGTGGCTACCCGGCGCTACCGAAGAAGAATGCCGTGTCCATCTCGTGCGTCTGGAAGAGGCCTTCGGCCAACTCGTGCACCGAAGCTCGCTTGACCTGATGTTGCATTCCGGCGTGGCGCAGTCGCGCCCGTCCGATTCGCTGGACGTCCTGGTGCAGCGCGTGCGCGTGGCAACGGCCGAAGCGAAGTGCATCGGCCGAAGCCTGGTAACGTGGGAAGCGGCGCAGGATTCCGTGGTTTCGCCGAAGCCCTTCAGCGAGGTGGTTTCCTTCGGACACCTGCACCAGGCCAGCCTTTCCTCGCTGGCCATGAACCTGCTGGATCGCCGCCGCTCGCTCGTGGCCGGGCTCGACCTGCTCTCGTGCTGCCTGGCGAAGCGCCTGGGCGTGGAAAACGTGGCCATCACCACCTGCAATGACGACTACCTTTCCGTTGCGATGCGCTACCTTTGGCACCCCGTTGCAGGCGCCGAGTCCATCGATGCAGTGACGCATCTTGATCCGGCGGATTACCGCAGGCTCGTGCGCCTTGCCGAGCGCAACGCCATCGTGCCTATCAGCGAGATGGGCGCGATGGTTCCCGCGCCCAAGGGGGTGGCGCCCCTTGCCGAGGGCGTTTCCTTCACCATGGCGGAAAACGGCAAGTACAGCGGAAGCATCTACCTTACCGGCGTCGATATCGCCCAGCTCGACGACGAGGGAACCGCGAACGCGCTGTGGGAAGTGGGCACCATCATCCAAGACCGCATCAACCAGGAACAGCTGGATCAGAGCGCCCGCGCCAAGTCAGACTTCCTGGCGCGCATGAGCCACGAGATCCGCACGCCCATGAACGGCATCATCGGCATGACCGAGATCGCCCTTGAGCCGGGGCAGACCGAAGAGCGCCGCATCGACTGCCTGAACAAGGTGCGCAGCTCTTCGCACTACCTGCTTTCGCTGCTGAACGACATCTTGGACATGAGCAAGATCGAGAGCGGCAAGATGGAACTGGTGCCCGGCGCCTTCGACCTGCAGAAGCTCTTGGACGACCTGCATCCCGTCC
>CAVBGJ010000041.1:0-2798 GCA_963595065.1 Christensenellaceae bacterium Phil1
TGCTCAAGAAACTCGTTCGCCTTGGAAAAGGGGTGCGAGCCCATGAAAGCGGTGAGTTGGCCGCTGCTACGATTCGCAGATAGCGGCGAAGGATGAGTGGACTTCAGCACCAGCTTTTGCGCAAGCGGGGATTCGGCCGCCCCGCGCTGAGCAGCCTCGATAACCTGGATGGCGTTCTTGCCCCACCCCATGAACACAACGGGGCAATCAAGCTCGAAGCAGCGTTCCACCAGATAATTGGTAAGCACCTGCCAGCCAAGCTTGCTATGAGAATTGGCGGCATGCTCCTGGACCGTAAGGGTTGCATTCAGCAGCAATACCCCCTGCTTGGCCCAGGGCGTCAGATCCCCGCTTTCGGGAACAGCGCAGCCCAAGTCGGCAGCCATTTCCTTGTATATGTTACGAAGGCTGGGCGGAAGCTTCTGCCCCGTGGGAACCGAGAACGAAAGGCCCATGGCCTGGTTTGGGCCGTGGTACGGATCCTGGCCCAGGACAACCACCTTCACATCAGCGGGTGCAACAAGGGACAAAGCGTTCAAAATCAAGTCTTGCGGCGGGTACACCACCTGCGAGCTGCGCATATCGTTCACGTAACTAAGAAGTGAACTGGTGGATACCCTTACCTCTTCAGGAGCGGAATCAAGCCAGGCTCGAGTGTTAGCATCGCAGCACATGCAGGAACCTAATCTACCTTCACAAGGGAAAACACTTCTGCATCCGTTGCCTGAGCGATGGCCTTGCGGGGCTCCAGGAACGCGAGTTCCAGGATGAAGCCGAAGCCTTCAACCCTAGCCCCCGCCTGTTCAATAAGCTCGACCTGGGCAACAGCGGTACCGCCGGTGGCAACCAGGTCGTCGACCAGAAGCACCACGTCATCCTTATCGATGGCATCCAGGTGAATCTGCAGTTCATCGGTGCCGTATTCCAGCTCGTACGTTGCCGAGCGCACCTCGCGCGGAAGCTTGCCGGGCTTTCGGGCGGGCACAAAGCCAGCGCCCAAACGATACGCCACCGGCGCACCGACGATGAATCCGCGTGCTTCAGCACCCACGACTTTAGTGATGCCCCTGCCGGCAAAATGGTCGACCAATGCATCGATGGTGCGAGCCAAACCCTGCGGATCTTTCAGCAAGGTGGTTATGTCCTTGAACACAACACCGGGCTGCGGGTAATCCGGAATATCCGTGATAAGACTGGCAAGGCTAACATCCGACATGGCAGACCTCTCTTATAGATTGCACAACGATCGTTATTGTAGCGCCGGGACGGCATCTATCGATCGGCATTCCCAACTGAAGCAGCGATTCCGATGTCTTAACGCAGTGGAACCAATGTGTACGAATCAGAAAGCTCGCCTTTGCTCACAAGGTACTTCAGGTACGCCATGGTCTGCGTTATAAGCGAACGGCGCCCGAAGATAGGTCGCACCTCCCAGGGGGTACGATGAGCATCCTGGGTTGAAAGGTATGCCAACTCCCCCGGGTTCAGCTCACCCGAGTCGCAGACCTTGCGAAAGCTCTTCACCTGACGATGGTAGTGATCGGCGATCTTCGCGCATCGAGCAGAAAGGTTGCTTCCTTCCGCACCATGCCCGCACAGCACCAGCGAAGCCTTGAGCTTCCCTATACGGCTATTCGTACCCAGCAGTATTGCCAGCTGGTCTTCTTCGGATTCCACCATTACGGGAGGGTAGCCGTTGAACAGAACCTGATCTCCCCCAACGAACAGCCCGGCAGCCTCGTCGTACAAGCACAGATGATGAAGGTCATGACCTGGGGTTTCCAGCACCTGCAGGTTGTAGCCGCCCACCCGTAGCAGGTCGCCCTCGTGCAGCACGGTGATTTCCCCCGTGTACGAGCCCGAACGCGTCATGGGCTCCCAATAAGCGGCATCGTATGCATCGCCTAAGCCATGGGCAGCGCTTACCGCACGCTCCATGACACCGATTTCCGCAGCCGACATCACCGGAGTACCCCTCAGCGAAAAGTCAGACAACCCGCCGAACACGCGCATCCCCGGGCGCCAGATACGCGAAAGCCCGGCACAGTGATCCCAATGGAAGTGCGTGATGAACACATCGACGCAATCCCAAGAGATACCCAGCTGGCCAAGCGCATAGTCGTAGGCCTGAAGCGTTTCCGGTTCGTCGCAGCCGCAGTCAACGATGAGCGAGCGCCCATCGTCATGCACGCCATCGGCTTTGAACACGTAGGAATTAGTAGGCCCAAGCACCTGAGGCATGGGCAAATCAACACGGAAGAGGTTGCAGGCCAGCTCTTCGATACGTGGCCTATCGGAGTAGACGATGGGCATTCGAGACATGGCTGCAACTCCCTTCACGTGCGCTGAACCGCAAACGGTCAGGCGGTTTTACGTAAGAAGACGCTCTTCTCTTCCAGCGTGGGTACGGTGTCTGAGCATTCCTCTTCGATGTTCCCATCATAAACGTAATGCTGCGTTTCCTTGGCCACCACGCCAGTCATTACCAAAACCATGATGATATTGGGGATAGCCATAAGCGCATTCGCGATATCGGTTGCAGTCCATGCGATATCGCCCACGCCAATGCCGCCCAAGAAGCCCATGCAGATGTACAGGCCAAGGTACAGCGGCACCCAGCGGCGACCGAACAGGTACAGCGTTACGCGCTCGCCGTAATAGCTCCAACCCAGGATGGTGGAATAAGCGAAACAGATGATGCCCAACATCAGAACCGGTGTACCGATGTGCGGGATGGTGGCGAACACCGCATTGGTGAGGGTAGCGCCGTCGGTAACGCCCGTGTCGGCGATGAGCGT